>NC_014759.1:3215000-3815000 GCF_000183425.1 Marivirga tractuosa DSM 4126 | reverse complement strand
AGTAGGTTTATATCCTATGTATGCTCCTAACAGAAGACTAGAGCGGAGGCCAGATATTTTGGAAAAGCTTCAAACTAAGGAAGGTCTGAAAATAAGTGAGATTATAGATTTTTCACATCATGAAGCCGAAGATCGCTTTTTGGAAGGTACTGGCAGTATGATCTTAGACCGTCCAAACAGGTTAGTCTATATAGCAATTTCGCTCAGAACAGATGAAAAGGTTCTAGATGAGTTCTGTGATAAATTTGGCTATAAAGCCATAAAATTTACAGCAAATCAAACTGTGGATGGCAAAAGATTGCCTATCTACCACACCAATGTAATGATGTGTATTGCCAATGATTTTGCTATTCTCTGCGCAAAATCTATTGATGATAAAGAAGAAAGAAAAACCGTTATTGAAAGTTTACATAATAGTGGTAAAGAAGTAATTGAAATAAGCGAAAAGCAAAAGCACCACTTTGCAGGAAATATGCTGCAAGTAAATGGTACTGACGGAAAGCCTTATTTAGTGATGTCAGCCGCTGCGCATCAGTCGTTGAATGAAGAACAGGTTAAAAGAATTGAAAAATATTGCGAAATTATAAGTAGCTCATTGGATACTATTGAAGCCTTAGGTGGTGGAAGTGCCAGGTGCATGATGGCAGAAGTATTTTTACCCAAAGCTTAATCATTCAATTCACTATCTATTAAATAATTCTCTATCATGTTAAATTTAACAGAAGAACTTAAATCACTATCCTTAAAAGCATTCAAATCTCTATTTGAACAAGATTTGGATGAAAACCTTATTCAAATTCAGCCAACAAGAAAAGAATTCGAAGGAAGCCATACCTTAGTTTGCTTTCCATTAGGACGCTTTTCAAAATTAAGCCCAGAACAGACCGCTAAGGCTATAGGTGAATTCATGCAAGAGAATTCTGAATTGGTAAGTGGGTTTAATGTGGTGAAAGGCTTTTTAAATATTGTATTTGCTGATAAGGTATGGTTGCAAATTGCTTCTGATATTTTGAATACTCCTAATTTCGGATTCAAAGCAGAAACTGGAAGGGAAGTAATGGTAGAGTATTCCTCTCCCAATACCAATAAACCCTTGCACTTAGGCCATTTAAGAAATAATTTTTTGGGCTATTCCGTTGCCCAAATTCTAAAAGCTAATGGAAATAAAGTCCATAAAGTTCAAATTATTAACGACAGAGGGATTCACATCTGTAAATCCATGGTGGCATGGCAGAAATTTGGTGAAGGTGAAACACCTGAATCAAGTGGAATGAAAGGTGATAAATTGGTGGGGAAATACTATGTGATTTTCGATCAAAAATATAAAGCTCAGATTGCTGAGTTGGTAGAGGCTGGGAAGACTAAAGAAGAAGCTGAGAAAGAAGCTCCAATTATGAAAGAAGCACAGGAAATGTTGCTGAAATGGGAGCAAAAAGAGCCTGAAACTTATGCCCTTTGGGAAAAGATGAACGGATGGGTTTATAAAGGTTTTGAAAATACATACAAAACCATGGGCGTAGATTTTGATAAGTTATATTACGAATCCCAAACTTTCTCATTAGGGAAAGAAGAAGTACTACGCGCAGTAGAAGAAGGCTTAGCTTATAAAAAGGAAGATGGTTCTGTTTGGATTGATTTGACAGAAGATGGCTTGGATGAGAAATTATTGCTCAGAAAAGACGGAACTTCTGTTTATATGACGCAAGATATTGGAACTGCCATTTTGCGCTATAGAGATTTTCCTAAAATTGAACAACAAATCTATACAGTAGGAAATGAGCAAGAATATCATTTTAAAGTACTCTTCATTATTTTAGCTAAATTAGGCTATAAATGGGCAGAAAATTGCTACCATTTATCTTACGGTATGGTAGATTTACCAACAGGTAAAATGAAATCCAGAGAGGGTACTGTGGTAGATGCAGATGATTTGATGGAAGATATGTTTGCCACTGCTAAAAGCCGAACGGATGAATTGGGCAAAATTGATGGGTTTAATGAAGCAGAAGCTCAAGAACTATACCGTCAGTTAGGGCTAGGTGCTTTGAAATATTATCTATTAAAAGTAGATCCGGTAAAAAGAATGATGTTCAACCCTGAAGAATCCATTGATTTCCAAGGAAATACAGGCCCTTTTATTCAATATGTGCACGCTAGAATCTGTGCGATTTTACGAAAAGCAGAGCAATTAGGTATTGAACCTCAAGTTAGTGAGAGTTTAAGTTCACTAGAGCCAACTGAAAACAATGTGCTTCAATTGATCATTGACTTCCCTAACAAAATAGAGGAGGCTGCGAATGGATATGCCCCTTCAATCATAGCAAATTATGTTTATGAAGTAGCTAAGGCTTACAATAAATTCTATTCAGAGGTTTCCATTTTCAATGAATCAGATAAAGATGCACTGGCATTTCGAATAGGGTTTTCAAGAATAGTAGCAGAAACCATTGAAAAGTCGATGAATTTACTAGGAGCAGAAGCTCCTACGAAGATGTAGAATCACTAAATTGTCGATATCAAATTAGGTGAAATTAAAGATGTATATAAAGAAAAAGCAAAGGATTTTATTCAGAGCTTGTGCAATTAAATAGTGAGTCTATAATCTTAAATCTATCATCTTAAACTCTTCAATAATGAACATTCTATTTTCTTTTCTGTTTCTTCTGCTGAATTTATCTATTTTCACAAACTCAAATGAAACAGAAAAAGCTATGAGTATATATGATTTTCAAATACAGTCCTTAGAAGGGGAAATGATAGATTTCTCGGATTATGAAGGCAAAAACTTATTAATAGTAAATACGGCAAGTGAGTGTGGCTACACTCCTCAATATGCCGATTTGCAAGAATTGCATGAAAATTTCGGTAATCAAGTAACCATTTTAGGTTTTCCTGCCAATAACTTTGGTGGACAAGAGCCGGGTAGCGATCAACAAATTGCTCAATTCTGTGAGAAGAATTATGGTGTAACTTTCCCTATGTTTTCTAAAATGGAAGTAGTAGGAAAAAATCAGCATCCGCTTTTTAAATTCTTAAAAGAGGAAACTGGCAAAGAACCGACTTGGAATTTCTGTAAATATTTAGTTTCAGGTGATGGGAAAGAAATTAGTTTTTACCCATCATCAGTAAACCCCGGCGAGATAGCTGAAAAACTATAAGTATGCTTAAAAATTGGTTAGAAGCCTTTAGGCTAAGAACTTTACCCTTAGCCCTGTCTTGTATTGGAATGGGCAGTTTCTTAGCTGCTTTTTATGGGAACTTCAGTCTATCAGTCTGTATTTTAAGTTTGACCACTACCCTATTCTTACAAATCCTTTCCAATTTGGCGAATGACTATGGAGATAGTGTACATGGCGCAGACAGTGCAGAAAGAGAAGGGCCTCAACGCAGTGTGCAAAGAGGCAGTATTTCTTCTAAAGCCATGTTCAATTCCATTATCGTTTTTGCTATCTTATCTTTTGTAAGTGGTATTATACTTTTACATTTTTCAGTTGGGATTGGCAGCACTGCTTTTTATGTTTTTCTAGGCCTGGGCCTAGCTGCTATTGCGGCAGCTATTGCTTATACCAATGGAAAAAGACCATATGGATACAGTGGATTGGGCGATATTTCAGTTTTTATTTTTTTCGGTCTAGTTGGCGTTTGCGGTACCTATTTTCTACATGCTGGAAGTCTTGAGCCCCTAATTTTACTACCTGCCGCTAGCTGTGGATTGTTTGCCACAGGGGTTTTGAATATCAATAACATAAGAGATATCAAATCAGATAAGTCTGCTGGAAAAAATAGCGTCCCAGTAAGAATTGGGGAAGGTAAAGCAATCATTTATCATACCATTCTAATAACTCTAGGATGTCTGGCTTCAATTGTATTTTTATTCATGAACGAAGAAATAAAAAGCATTTTTAATTTATTTCCTGCTTTTGCCTTATTTGTAATCCATCTTATTAAAATTTATAAAGCAAAGAACTCAATTGAATATGACCCACAATTAAAACATTTGGCACTTTCTACTTTACTATTTGTAGTTTTATTTGGCATTTCAATTTTAGACTTGTAATACCATATTTTATAGTACTTTCCCCATCATTTTAGCATAAGATTCGTATATTTAATTGAACAATAATCGAAAACTATATCACTATGAAAAAAATATTGGTTCCAACCGACTTTTCAGATCAAGCTAAATACGCATTGAAATTAGCTGCAGAGATTGCAAAAAAAACGGATGCTGAATTAACACTCTTGCATGTTGTAGAAATTCCAGGCCAAACTTCCTTTAATACTATGGGAGAAGCAACTAATGTTGATGGAATGGAAGGTGTTTTCGTGATGAAAATGATTGAACAAGGCAAGAAAAAATTGAAAGAACTTAGAAATGATGAGCTTTTAGAAGATGTTAATCTAAAGACCGAATTAAAAGCTGGAAATACCTATTACAATATTTCTAGCATCATCAATGAATATGAGCCTGAATTAGTAGTAATGGGAACAAGCGGTAGTAGTGGAGTAGATGAAATTTTAATTGGTTCTAATGCCGAGAAAGTAGTAAGAAATGCTAAATGCCCTGTTCTGACCTTAAAAGAAGAAATAAGTTTAGCTAACATTGACAATGTTGTTTTTGCCACTTCGTTGAAGAGTGATGACAAAGAATTAGCAGCTAAGATGAAAGAAATTGCACATTTATCTTATGCTAAGATTCACCTTCTAAAAATAAATACTCCGAATAATTTCGAATCATCAACTACCACCTACAAGCGAATGGATGAATATATGAAAAATAATGGCTTGGAGGCTGAGAAGCATATTCATAATGGCATAAACGAAGAAGAAGGAATTTTAGAATTTGCTAAAGACAACAATATTGATTTGATTGCCATGGGCACACACGGTAGAAAAGGTTTGATGCATTTACTTAGTGGAAGTATTGCTGAGGATGTGGTAAACCATTCTAAAAGACCAGTTCTAACTTTAAAAATAGCTGATTAATAAACAAATTTTCTGTCCTGAGTATAAACTCAGGACATTTTCTACTCTTTCAAAAATTCTTTTAAAATTTTATTATATCCTTCCTGATTATCATTTAAAGTTGAGTGCCCTGCGCCTTCTATAATCTCAAATTCTGAATTAGGAACTTTGTCACTGAAAGATTGGACAGTCTGCGGACGAGCTTCATCATATTCGCCAGTTACAAAAAGTGTAGGTACAGAAATTTTCCTCATACTTTCAGTTCTGTCAAAATCTTTCAATGTTCCTGTACACCTAAATTCACTTGGACCCCACATATAATTATAAATTATTCCATTCCCCGTAACTTCAACAGAATCTAGAGGATGCTCATTTTTAGCAGTTCTTAAACCAAACCGACTCCAATAATAGGCATCTGCTTTTTGATACTCTTCTGAATCATATTCACCTGTTTCATTTGCATTCTTAATAATTGCTTGCATATCTTCGGGTAGTGTTTTGATTAAAGTGTCTGCATCTGCTTCCCATCTAGGAGTACTGATCAAGGGGCTACTCAATATCATTCCTTTAATTCCCCCTGGGTATTTTAGGTAATACTCTACCGCCAATGCACCTCCCCAAGAATGGCCTAGCAGATAAAATTCCTCCAAACCTAAACTGTCCTTTAATGTTTTTACCTGCTCCACAAAATGATCTACAGTCATCAAAGTAGTATCATTATGATAATCGGATCTACCGCCTCCTAACTGATCAAATAATATTAATGATCTTTTATCTGTTTGAGGACTCAATTGATAAAAATAACGATGGGTTCCACCAGGCCCACCATGCAATGTTAGAATCGGAATCCCCTCTCCTTCCCCCATTACTTTATACCAAATCTCTCCACCTTCTACCTCAACTTTTCCTTCATGAGGTTCAAGTCCCGTTTGAGTTTGTGCAGAACAACTAAATAGAAATAATACGATAACAATCAGATGAATTATTTTTTTCATACTTATTTTAAAATTTAATAGCAGACAATTTACAATTTTAAAAAGACTTCAACATTCCAAAAAGCCTAAAGATTTTCTACCTTTAAAATCTGTTTAACTTCAGAATCAAATTACAAATGAGCAATACACCCGAATCAGATAAAAAATTATTCCTTCTTGATGCAATGGCGCTAATTTACCGTGCGCACTTTGCTTTTAGCAAAACCCCAAGAATCAATTCAAAAGGGATGAATACTGGCGCTGCTTTAGGCTTTACCAACAGCCTCTTAGAAATATTGAAGAAGGAGAAACCAACACATATTGGTGTAGCCTTTGACACATCAGCTCCAACATTTCGCCATGAAGAATTCCCTGCTTACAAAGCACAAAGAGAAGAGCAGCCAGAGGATATCCGTGTAGCTATTCCTTATGTGAAGAAAATAGTGGAGGCATTTAATATTCCTGTCTTGATTATGGATGGGTTTGAAGCAGATGATATTATCGGTACGATAGCCAAGCAAGCAGGTGAAGATGGTTTTAAGGTTTATATGATGACGCCCGATAAGGATTATGCTCAAATGGTTACTGAAAATGTATTCCTTTACAAACCTGCGTTTATGGGTAATGGAGTAGATGTACTAGGTGTTGAGGAAGTTAAAAAGAAATTTGATATAGACAGAGTTGAGCAAGTAATCGATATTTTGGGTTTACAAGGTGACGCAGTGGATAATATTCCAGGAATCCCGGGTGTTGGAGCTAAAACTGCTATAAAATTCTTAAAGCAATATGGTTCAGTGGAAGGACTGCTGGAACACACTGATGAACTTAAAGGAAAGATGAAAGAGAAAGTGGAAGCCAATAAAGAACAGGCTCTGCTTTCAAAGAAACTAGCTACAATAAAAGTAGACGTACCTCTGGCTTATGAGCCTGATAAATTGGTTTTGGATGAACCAAATGAAGAAGCTCTACGGGAATTATTTGAGGAACTGGAGTTCAGGACCATCATGAAACGGGTGTTGGGAGAAGAGCCAAGTGCTCCATCCAAATCTTCGGCTAAGGTTGACCCTGCTCAAATGTCTATGTTTACAGATACACCAGAAGAAGCAGCACAAAAAGAAGAAGAGCCAGAAGAAAGAAGAACCTTAGCTAATACAAAGCATCAATATCATTTAATTGATACACCTGAATTAAGGGAGGATTTAATAACTTATTTGTCCATTCAGGATGAATTTTGTTTTGATACTGAAACCACTGATTTGGAACCCACTGATGCAGAATTAGTTGGGTTAGCTTTCTCTTATGTAGCGGGTGAAGCTTATTATGTTCCATTTCCAGCGGATCAAAAAGAAGCTCAAAAAATAGCTGATGAATTCAAGGAAGTGTTAGAGAATGAAGACATCACGAAAATTGGACAAAATCTGAAATATGACATTCAGGTAATGCGAAATTATGGTGTCAGAGTGCAAGGTAAGATGTTTGATACAATGCTGGCTCATTATCTTTTGGATCCTGAAACGCGTCATAATATGGATGTAATGGCTGAGAATTACTTGAACTACAGTCCAGTTTCCATTACCGATCTAATTGGTAAAAAAGGAGTTAAGCAGGGAAATATGCGAGATGTTCCAGTGGAGGATGTTGTAGAATATGCTGGGGAGGATGCCGATATCACCTTACAATTAAAGCATATTTTAGAAAAGGAAATCAAAGAAAACAATCTTGAAAGTTTGCTTCATGATGTGGAAGAGCCACTTTCCTACGTTTTGGCTGAAATGGAGTATGAAGGAGTTAAAATTGACAAAGATGCGCTTTCAAAGATGTCAAAAGAATTAGAAACCGCTGCTTTAGAGGCACAGGAGAAGATTTTTGAACTAGCAGGTCAGGAATTCAATATAGCCTCACCAAAGCAATTGGGCGAGATTCTTTTCGATAAAATGAAACTGGTTGATAAACCTAAGAAGACCAAAACAGGACAATACGCTACTGGAGAGGAAATATTATCTAAACTAGCCAATGAACATGAAATAGCGGATAAGATTTTAGAATTCAGAGAGTATCAAAAATTGAAATCGACCTATGTAGATGCTCTTCCAAAATTGATCAGTAAAAAGGATGGAAGAGTTCACACGGATTATCGCCAAGCGGTTGCTGCTACTGGTAGATTAAGTTCCAATAATCCAAACTTACAAAATATCCCCATCCGCACGGAAAAAGGTCGATTGATTAGAAAAGCTTTTGTTCCTAGAGATGAAAATTATCAACTGATGGCTGCCGATTATTCTCAAATAGAATTACGCATTATGGCAGCATTCTCACAAGATGAAGCCATGATGGAAGCCTTTAAAAATGGTAGAGATATTCATGCTACTACTGCCGCCAAGGTATTTGGAGTAGATTTAGATGATGTGGATCCTGGAATGAGGAGAAAAGCTAAGGAAGTAAACTTCGGAATCATTTATGGAATATCAGCATTTGGATTAGCTCAAAACCTCAATATTTCAAGAACAGAGGCTTCCGATATTATCAAGGCATACTTTAAAGAGTTTCCTAGGGTACATGATTATATGGAAAAAGTCAAAGAAGATGCAAGAGCTAACGAATACGTAACGACTATTTTGGGAAGAAAAAGGTGGTTAAGAGATATTAATTCTAGAAATCAGACCATTAGAGGATATGCAGAGAGAAATGCTATAAATGCTCCAATACAAGGAAGTGCTGCAGATATGATAAAAATTGCCATGATCAATATTCATAAATGGATGGAAAAGGAAAATTTAAAATCCAAAATGATTATGCAGGTGCATGATGAATTGATTTTCGATGCACATAAAGACGAAATTGATAAGCTCAAAGATAAAGTAGTAGACCTCATGAAAAATGCCATGGAATTAGATGTTCCTATGGAAATCGGGGTTGGTATAGCTGATAATTGGAGTGAGGCGCACTAGGTTATCAGGTTTGCAAGTTATCGTGTTGTCAAGTTTTTGAAGAGTTGAAATAAATTGGTGGAAAAAGTGGAAATAATAGATTGATATAAGATTGATAGATTAATTCCACTTTCTGTGTAATTCTGGGGTTTCTGTGAGCAAAACACAAGAGGACTTACAAGCAAATAGCAATAAAGAGATTAAAAAACATATGCCTAAAGACAAAATCATTTTAGGGCTTGATCCAGGTACTTCGGTTATGGGATATGGGGTTATTCAAATAACAGGCAATAAAATGTCTATGCTTCAATACGGTGTAATTCACTTATCAAAATACGCTAATCACGAAATTAAATTACGTAAAATCTTTGATCGTGTAACGAGCTTAATTGAAGATTATGCTCCAGATGAAGTTGCTTTGGAAGCACCCTTTTATGGTAAAAACATACAATCCATGTTGAAATTGGGAAGGGCTCAAGGAGTGGCTATGGCAGCTGCTCTAAGGTTAGATTTACCCATCTCGGAATACGCACCCAAAAAAGTAAAGCAGTCTGTTACGGGTAATGGTAACGCCTCCAAAGAGCAAGTCGCTGAAATGCTAAAAACTTTATTAGGCATAAAGGAAATTCCTAAACTATTAGATGCAACAGATGCATTAGGAGTGGCAGTCTGTCATCACTTCCAAGGAGGAAAAACAGCTAGTGGCCCTAAAAGTTGGAAAGCCTTCATCAACGATAATCCTAGTAGAGTTAAAAAATAGGTTAACAAGTTTACATGTTGCCAGGTTGACAAGCTCAGATTTAATGTGTTCTTCTGTGAGCAATCCCATAGAGTAGATTTCATTTCTCAAGATTCTAGTTCCTTCATTCCCTTAAATTAATTTCAACCTTAAAACCAACCCCAATGAGTTTAAACGACTTGACCTACCAAATAAAAGGTGCCATATATACCGTATTTAAAGAACTAGAGCCAGGATTATTAGAACATGTGTATGAAGCCACTCTAATGTTCGAATTACATCAAATGGGATTAAAGGCAAGAAGTCAGGTAGGTTTACCCGTTATATACAAAGGCACAAAATTAGAACTAGGCTATAGAATTGATATAATAGTTGAGAATAATATTATAATAGAAATCAAATCAGTAGAATTTCTACATAATGTCCATAAAAAACAACTACTTTCCTACCTCAAATTATCAGACAAAAAATTAGGCTTATTAGTTAACTTCAACGTTTCAAAACTAGTGGATAACGAAAGCTTGGTGAGGATTATTAATTAAGCTAATTAAAGCCTACTTAATCGAATTTTCATTCTTATGATTTTGTTTATATATTTCATAACCCATTAACAATAAAACAAATGGAAAAAGCTAATTTAATTCAAGACACAGTTGATATTTTAGATAAAATGTCTGACGAAAAAATCCAAGAAGTCAAAGATTTTGCCAGCTACATTCTGAAAAAGTATGAAGAAGATACGCTGCAAAATGGCTTGACTCAATTAGCAAATCAATCTCAAACCTATCACTTTCTGGAAGAGGAAGAAGATTTATATACAGTAGAAGATCTGAAAATTAAGTATAAATGAAAAAAGGCAAAATTGTCTTGGTTCCATTTCCTTTTACTGATCTAAAAGGCAGCAAAATACGTCCAGCAATAATTTTAGTAAATAAAGAATCAGATATCATTTTAGCTTTTATTTCTACACAACTCAATTGGACGGAAAAGTCAGACATTCTACTTGAACCATCTAGTATTAATGGATTGAAAAAAACATCTGTTTTGAGATTGTCCAAAATTGTCACTCTCCATAAAAATTTAATCCTTGGTGAAATTGGCGAGTTAGATGCTAAACTCCGTAAAACACTAAATGATAATTTAATGTATCTATTTAAACTCAAATAAATCATAATTTAAAATTCTTTCTGTGACCTTCTGTGCATTCTGTGAGAGAATTAAAGTGATAAAAGAAAAACTATGAAAAAAACAGCATTTATAACAGGCGCAACATCAGGTATTGGTCAAGCCACTGCTTTACTTTTAGGTCAAAACGGATTTAGGATAATTGCAACAGGTAGAAGGCAAGAAAGACTAGTTGAATTAAAAAACGAGTTAGAAAAATATACGGAAATTCATACACTGAATTTTGATGTACGTGACCAAAAAGCTGTTTTGAAGGCTATCGAAAGCCTACCCAAAGACTGGGAGAATATCGATCTTTTAGTAAACAATGCAGGAAACGCACATGGTCTGGCTTCAATCGAAAATGGCAATATGGAAGATTGGGAAGCTATGATTGATATCAATGTGAAAGGATTGTTATATGTTTCTCAGCCAATTATTGAAAAAATGGTTGCTCAAAAGGCAGGGCACATCATTAATATAGGTTCTGTCGCTGGGAAAGAAGCTTATCCTAACGGCAATGTCTATTGTGCTTCCAAGCATGCAGTGGATGCTTTAAATAGTTCAATGCGGATGGATTTGAATAAATATGGAATTAAAGTTTCGCAAGTTGCTCCTGGATTAGTGGAGACAGAATTTTCCTTGGTGCGATTCAAGGGAGATGAGGATCGCAGCAAAACAGTTTATGAGGGCTTTGATGCTTTGAAAGCAGAAGATATTGCAGATTTGATTTTGTTTATGGCTACTAGACCAGCACATGTGAATTTAGCAGATGTTTTAGTATTCCCAACTGCTCAAGCTTCATCTACAATGGTTAATAAGTCGTGAGGCTTTGAAGTGGTTTAATTTAAATTATCGCGTTGAGCTATAATCTCATTAATTCTATTTTTCAACTCCTCTTTTTGGTTTGAACTTAGAATGCTACCATCTGATAGTTGGTTACTCATTAATTTTATAATTTCATCTAATTCTTCGCAGGAATTAAATAACTTTTCCATTAGATCTTTGGTCTTCGGATCCGTACTTTCCATTCTAATGAGGTCAGTTAAGCCCAAAACCCTAGCTAATGGAGCTCGTAGAAGATGAGAATTAATAAATGCGTACTCTGTAAGCTGGTAATTTCTTTCCTCCAATTCAGCAGTTCTGTTTTTCACCATCAAATCTAGTCCATCATTCAAGGAAGTTAGTTCTTGATTACTTCTGTTTAATTCTTCCACAGTCGTTCTTAGTTCCTCTGTTCGTTCTTTTACTATTCCTTCAAGCCCTGTGGAATATTTCTTTAACTTTTTGCTATAATTAAATTGAACCATGAATAAGGTGACGACAAGTAAAGAAGTGATAAATTCGAAATGAAGCGATTGACTTAATTCGATATAAAAAGGAATGAATGGAGTCTCATTTAATCCTAAAAGCTGATTTGTGATGATAAAAATAGGGACTAAGAATGCTGCGTAATAGATAGAAATTCCTAAAACGCATAGCGCTATGGTTTTAATTAAATAGCCTGAATACTGCTTTATAACTAAATGATAAAACGCACCAAAGAAAGCTAAGCCTCCGGCATGCATCAATATGGTCGAATAAATAGATCCTTGTTCAGGTGTGGGTAAAGCTGAAATAACAACAGCAATAATGAGATAAAAAGGGTTGCCAACATACAAAACACTTATCAAAAGAGGGATTTCATTCAAACTGCTAATGGCAGCTGTGAAGCCTGGTATATTAAATTTGACAAGACCTAAAAGCGTTGAAAGCAATCCGAATATCACACTCAAAGTGACGTCTCTTAGATGTTCATTTTTTAGCAGGTTTTTATTCAATCACTTTATTTTTAAGGTTTTGATCCAAGCTTTATGAATTCAAATCTTGAATTATTGCTAATGCTTCTTCCGACTCACTAGCATTAACATATAAATCAACAGCATTCACAGGAGCTCCAAATCCGGCAATTACTCCTGATTGAAATTCATTTTTTACCAAAGAAGAAATACCAATTTTAGCCAATTCAGCTCTGAGCCTATTAATATTTAATTCAGTATCGCTATAAACGCAAATCATATCTTTTTGGGTATTGTCCATATCATTAAAGATACATAAAAAATATAATATCTTTTAAAAATAAGATTTCGCTTGCCCCATAGGCAAAAAAGGGTCAATAACCGTGAAGGTTGATGTTTTCTATCTCTGTTAGCGTAATTTTATAGTTGATTTTCTTTTGTATAACTTCAAAGTGATGTGATTCTTCTTTAGAAATCAAGGAGATCGCTTCACCTGCATGTTTGGCTCTTCCTGTTCTACCTATTCTATGCACAAAATCTTTAGGCGAACGGGGGAGTTCATAATTGATCACGAACGGTAAGTATTCAATGTCTATACCTCTAGATAGCAGATCTGTAGTGACCAAAACATTAACTTTCCCATCTCTAAAATCCGATAAGGCTTGATTTCTGGCATGCTGACTTTTTTTACTATGAACAGCTAACGCATCTATCCCATTCTTTCGCAATTTATCGGCTACTTTATTAGCACTTGTAATCGAAGAAGTGAAAACCATTACCTGTTTTAGGTCTTTTGATTTTATTAAATATCTAAGCAAGGGGCCCTTTTGATTGGCTTCTACTGCATATGCGGATTGCTTTATCAATTCAACTTTTTCTTCTTTTTGCTCGATATGAATGATAGAGGGTTTGTTAAGGTATAGTTGTTTCAATTTTTGAACATCAGGACTTAAAGTAGCTGAAAACAATAGCTTCTGAGCAGTCCCTGGAATGATCTTCAAAATTTCATCTAACTCTTTCTTAAAGTTTGCATTCAATATCTTATCCGCCTCATCAATCACCAAAAGCTGTAAGCTACTCAACTTTAAAGCATTGGATGAAACTAAATCCAAAAGTCGGCCAGGTGTCGCAACCAATATCTTCACTTCTCCCATTCCCTGCATTTGTGGATTCACGGAAGTTCCTCCAAAAACTGCCATGGTTTTGCTATGATTTCGATTCGTATCCACAAAAAGTTTAAAGACCTCCAATACCTGCTGTGACAATTCACGAGTTGGTACCAAGATTAAAACCTGCGGCTGACGATTTCTTGCTTCTGGAAAAAAATTGAGTTTTGTTAAAATGGGTAAAACATAGGCTAAGGTTTTTCCTGAGCCCGTTTTGGCAATGCCTAGAACATCTTTCCCATCCATAGCCAGCGGAATAACTTCTTGCTGAATAGGAAAGGGGCTTTTAATATTCTGTTTTGATAGAACGTTGGAAAGTGCAATAGGTAAATTAAATGATGCAAAAGACATAAAGGGGTGTGCTATAAAATGAAATGTAAAGTTATTCATTTTTGATCATGATTCCCTTTTACATAGAGGTTTAATAACACTATCAATATCAAACTTAATTTCCTTAGCTTTGCATCATGGTTCAAAAAATCAAATCTCAGGCCGAAATGTTGGCTAAATTAGGAGTCAAGGGCTTGAATCCTATGCAAAAAGAGGCCTTGCAAGTTCTCAAAACTTCTGAAGATACAATCTTGCTCTCTCCGACAGGAAGCGGCAAAACATTGGCATTTTTACTGCCCATTATTGAATCATTAGACCCAGAATGCAAAGAGATTCAAGTTTTGATCATTGTTCCTTCTCGTGAATTGGCATTGCAAATTGAACAAGTAGTGAGGGAATTGGGCAGTGGATACAAAACGAATGCTATTTATGGAGGTAGGGCAGGAGCTAAAGATAAAATCGATTTACAGCATCCGCCAGCAATTCTGATTGGTACACCGGGCAGAATAGCGGATCATATTGAAAGAGAAAGTTTTGCTGTCAAGAACATCCATACTTTAGTACTAGATGAATTTGATAAGTCTCTTGAAATAGGTTTTGAAAAAGAAATGAAAGCCATCGTTTGGGAGCTTCCCCAATTGAGAAAGAAGATTTTGACTTCTGCTACTGAACCTAATAGAATACCTGAATTCTTAGGTTTACGTGATCCTTTTTACTTAAATTATTTGGATGAAAAGATCAATAAACTCTCAGTCAAAATTATTAAATCCCCTGAAAAGGATAAGCTTGAAACTTTAGGGCAATTAGTCCAGAAATTAGAGGGGCAACCAGGTATTATCTTTTGTAACTTTAAAGATAGCATTGAAAGGGTCAGCGAACATTTAGGTGGATTGAAAATTCCGCATGGCTGTTTCTATGGCGGATTAGAGCAAAAAGACCGGGAAAGAGCTCTTATTAAATTCAGAAATGGAAGCTATCATTTGTTGTTAGCTACTGATTTAGCAGCCAGAGGTCTTGATATCCCTGAAATCAAATTTATTATCCATTATCATTTACCTATTAAAGCGGAAGAATTCACTCATAGAAATGGAAGGACTGCCCGCATGCATCAAGCAGGGGTGGCTTATGTTTTAGAAGGATCGGAAGAGAAGCTACCTAATTTTATCAATGAAGAATATATTTCTATTCAAGAAATTGGAAATACAAAGACTGATGCCATCGCTTTTCAAACGCTTTTTATTTCTGGGGGTAGAAAAGATAAAATATCTAAAGGAGATATCGCAGGTTTGTTTATGAAGGAAGGCAAACTGCAAAAAGAAGATATAGGCGTAATTGAATTAAAATTGGATTGTGCTTTCGTGGCGGTTAATGCTGAAAAAGCTAAAAGCATAGTGAAATCTTTAGATAACAGTAGATTAAAGAAGAAAAAGGTTAGGATTAAGACTATTTAAGAAAGAAAAAGCCCAAGCGAGACGCTTGAGCTAGATATCTGTAGTAAAAAGGCAACTGGTTCAAGCGTCTCGCTTGGACCTCTTCATTACCACCTAAATTTCATCTCGAAATGGCATAAATCTCTTCTTGTCTTCCATCAATATAATATATTTCTTCCCCATCAAAGAAAGCTTCTTCTTCCAGCATGATGCGGATTTCCTTATTCCATTCTTGGATGAAAACCGCTGCATTCAATTCAATGGAATAAGCTGTATTTGGATATAATGGATAATCACCGCTTCCTGGGACTCCACCCTGAGAATCCCACATTCCGATTGTAGGTCCAGCGGCATGACCATGATAGCCGATAGGATGTGTATAGATAGTAGGTTTCAAACCAGCTTCTTTAGCCTCCTCCAATGCTGATAACAGCATCTCATTCCCTGTTCGGCCTGTTTTGAATTGATTAGTCAAATGATCTTGCACTTTTTTACCCTCCTCAAAAGCCTTGACCAAATAAGTTGGGATTCTTTCCTCTCCGGGCTTTAAAACATAAGCATGCTGTTGTGTATCGGTATTTAATCTCAAATAGGTGATGCCAAAATCTACATGCAATAAATCACCTGGCTGAATAATCTGCTGGTCAGGTCTTTTACTGAAACTCCTCAAATGATCAAAATTCTCAGGATCAGCTCTTTGCACATCCACAGTAGGGTGGAACCAAGTCTTTAGACCAAGACTATTGATTTCTTGCCGATACCACCAAACCAAATCATCGGTAGTGCTAACGCCAGGTGTGATGGCTTCCAATGAAAATCCCTTCGCTATAATTTTGTGGGCAATATTGCATAATTGCTCATAAATAACACGCTCTCGCTCTGTTCTGGTTTCCAACCAACCCACAGCTAATTTCTCTGCTGATACTACTTTTTTCTGTTGTGATTTTGACAAAGCATTCATCAGCAAGTCATATTCCGATTTTACCAGGCCATCGGCATGTGAAAAGTCTTTGGACATGTTCAAGCCAATCTTTTTAGGATTCTTCTCTGCGATGAGTGCCGCTAATCTTTTCCACTGGTCTGGCTGTTCATCAGGATTCCAAGCCCTCTTAAAAATTTCTCCAACATCATATCTAGCCACAGCATGAGCCTGCAGTTTTGCTCCTTTTTCAGGCTGATATATCAACAACATCGTAGTTCTTCGGGCGGCCATCCATGTGGACGGTAACATGGTTTTGATAACAGGATCTTCATTATATTCACTTGAAATAATGACCCACATATCGATACCTGATCGCCCCATTATTTCAGGTAAAACAGTTTCAAATCTTTCTTTCAGAATTTCGTCTTCCAATTTAGCCTGATCCTCTAAACTCAGAATTTCAGGATATTGAGCTAAACTACTATTGGCAAATAAGAATGATACTAAAAGGACTAATAAAAATTTATTGTTCATATTTAATAAATTGAATAAACAGACAGCTTTAAGGATTTCAATATAATAGAATTTATCGAAAGCCTACTCTATGATATCAGAAAAGCCATGATGTGTTTCATGAAAATAAACTAATTGATTTCAGTTAAAACAGTATAGCTACTTAACTTTCCTTTTTTATCATACTGTTCACTTCTAACAACCCCTACATTCTTAGCAATCCATTCCACATTTTTGGTTTCTCGGGTCATCATCATATCCAATTTCACAATTGAATTAATTTTCCAAGCATCATAGGTTCCGGCTGGTACTTCAATACTCTCTTTCGCCATTACTTTTCTGTCTTGAATTTTGATTTCCATATTCATTTGCATAGGACCTGCAATCGTCACGCTTACACCACCATCTTCCAAATATTGACCTGCCTCCAAATTTTCAGGAATGGTGATGGCATCAAATTCCATTTCAACATCCATATTCTTAAAACCTTCCATAGTTTCATCAGGAATATACTTGGACATGTCCAATTCTACCACACCATCTTTGCATGTAAACTCCACTTCTTTCTCCATTACCACCTTATCCTTTTTGTCATAAGAAATGAGCATTACATTGGCAATGAGTTTGCCATCTGACTCTTCTTCAAGAGACAAAACTTCATAGCTTTGCTTTCCTTGATATTTGTCTTTGGCGTTATAATTAGCTAAAGTCCATTTCCTGCCTTCTTCCAATAAGAAATAAGGATTACAATCTGATTGAGCCAAGGATTTAAATGGAATTAATACTATGAAAAATAATGCCAGCCCTTTAAGTAAGTTCTTCATAATTCGGTGTTTTAGTTTTTACCAAATTACGATTTTATCTTGATAGTGCCAATAATGAATAAATGCTGGAAATCTCTGGCTGTTAGAGCAACTCCTCCTGCATCTTCTCCATCACCTCTTCTTTCAATTTCGGAAGGTCTTTTTGGGTCAATCCTTCCGTTGATATAGAGGGTAAAATTTGAACATGCACTTTGCCGGGTTTCATTAAAAAACTACTAGGTTTCATCAATTTGGCTGCATCTTTTATGACTATGGGTAAAATTGGAGCTTGCGCATCAATAGCAATTCGAAAAGCTCCGTCATAAAATCGTTGTAAGGGCTGATCTGTTCGGTTCATGGTGCCTTCAGGAAAAACTAAAATAGAAGATTCACTTTGTAAAACTTCATTTAATCGCTCCTTACTTTTCTGTCTGCTTGTAGGATTTGATCGATCCACTACTTCGGTTATCATTTTGATCAAAAATCCAAAAATTGGGATTTTGGTCAATTCTTTTTTAGCCAAGGCCTTAAAAGGAGCGTCAATAGCTTGCGCAATGGCAGGTGTATCTAAAAAGGATGTATGATTGGAAATGACCACATAATTTTCTTTTTTATTGAAATGTTCCTTCCCTTTAATTTTATAAATGATACGGTTAAAAGTACTAAAAAGTAATGACCACAATCGAATCGCCCTGAAGCTTAGATGTATTCCTTTTTTATGGATCATGGGTGGAATTAAAAACACCGGAAAAAGGATAATCATAAAGACATGGAAAATGAGTAGCGCCCAAATGGTATATATGAATTGGAAAAATTTCAACATTGACTGAGTAAGATCTTTTTATAAATACAAAGATGCCAAAAATAATAGAATCAAGCTTTTTTTAAGCAACTTATGAATAAGCTTTTTACACAAATAAAAAATTACTACTTTAGTTTTTGAATTATCCAATAAAATGAAACGAACTTATCTATTAGTATTGCTAGCATTCACAACATTAAATCATGCTATTTCTCAAGACAAGAGTAAAGAAGAAATTCTACTGGAATTTGATGAACTTAGTAAGTCGGAAACTGGTGAGATTTTAGAAGAGGGCCTAAACTTTAAAACTTATTTATATACGGGAACAAATCTAGATCGTAAACCAGTGCAAAACTTTGAAGAGTATTCTCAAAAAATACTGTTTTATTGGTCTTCAGACTGCAGATATTGTAAAAAAGAGCTTGATGAGCTAGAAAGAATTATTTCAGAGCAACCCTATTTAAAGGATTCCATATTGGTTATTATGAGAGTGGACAAACAAAATAGAGAATGGAGCCTTCAAAAAGAAGATGATTTTTATACCCTATACAGGAATAAGAAAGATTTTATGCGCTTACCTGTCCCACTTTTGTTCTTATCTGAAAGGATTCTTGAAGAATCCTCTTTAATAGGAGCACCTTACACTTTATTCCTAAATGACATGCAAGAAATTGAATATGTTAAGCCTGGTTACTTTGGAACTAAGCGCAGCTCTAAAATAGAAGAAATCAATTATGAATTTTTAAAATGGAAAATCAATAAGCATCTTGCTCCAAAAGATCCCTGATAATGTAGTTCGCTTTTTCTCAGAAAGAGAAGAGATAAGCGAGTAAGCATGCAATAAAAATCACCTACTAAACATGATAAACGCTCCCCAATAATATGGATGTTGATACTCACTCAACATGGCTAATTGGGCAGAACGAAAAGCATCTGGAATGGCTTTCCCTTGAACATTTTCTTTATAAAATCCTGACATCAATTTCTGGGTAGCAGTATCATCTACTTTCCATAAACTCATCACCAATGATTCAGCACCGGCTACAATAAATGCTCTTTGTAGTCCATAAACGCCTTCTCCTGCTTTTATATCTCCTTTCCCGGTTTCACAGGCGGAAAGCACTACCATTTCAGTATTATTCAAGTTGAGGTTTATGGCTTCATAGGCTGAGAAAAAACCATTATCACTCTGATTAAATGATTGTGAACTTCCTGAGCTTTCTTCCTTTCCAGCACCAGCCAAAAGTAGACCCGAACGCAATAATGGATTTTGTCTGATGTATTGTAACTGTACGCCAAACAAATTATGGTTTGCTTGTTTATCCTCTAGAAAGTAACCGTGACTTGCCAAATGCAGATATTTTGGAGACTTGACCTGTTTTAAATTGGACTCATTGGCTTCACTATTCAAATACTTCTGCATGGTCATCGAGGGCGAGAGGTATTTTGAAATATCTTCAATTTCCTTTTTTGTTCCAGGGAGCTGCGCAATGTTTTGACTATTGAAATTAGGGTCTCCCATTAAGAAGGCTGTTTGTTGCCCAGCAGATTGAGCTAATCTCTCATATAAAATATCATTAGGATGTCCGACATAACGAATATCATGATCCTGAATCAAATATTTTCCATTTGGTTGCTGAAGCGTATTCATATTAACCTGATTGTAAATACCATCTGGAGAGATATAAATCCTGCTAGCATCCCCAATTTCATTTTCCATGCTCTTCCAATATTGGGCATAGGAATAATCATCTTTCATTTTTTGATTGATAACATTATTGTAATAAGAATAGTATCGGTTTTCCAAAAGGTTTCCTTCCTTGTTAATAATTACGCTAGGTTTTTCTGCCCCTTTCTTCAAAATCAAATAGGCATAAGCGTTATCCGATGTTAGTTGCTTATCATAAATCGGATATTGCACAATTTCAATCATCACCTGACCAGACTTTAATTGGCTAAGAATAGCCTTGTAATCGGTATTCCTATCTTCATATGCAGTCGAAAAGGCATCTGATTTTACAGATAAATCCTTTTCGGTTTGATTAGCGGCATTATCCAGAGAATCTACATTTAGATTTTGCTCTTTAATTTCCTCCTCACTCAAGGCATATGCGTTAGCCAATTGCTGTTTTTGATCTATCCATTGCTCATATAGTCTAGTCAATTCCTCATCATTTTGACTAAAGATTGCATTTCTCAAAGCAGTGGATGAACTTAATAATACCCCTTTAGTGGATAACCTATAGCGCATAAAATCTTCTAGTAATTCAGGATATTCATTATAATTTTCCAAGGCAAAATTATAGAACCTGAAAAAGCGAGGCTTAAGCTGCTCCCAATATTTTGTTTTTTCTGCTTCACTAAGAGCTGGAAAGTAATCCTTTATAAATTCCTGACTGGTACCCATCACCCGTTTAAAATAACTTGTAGCTGACTCTATTTGACCGTTAGCCCAGAACCACAGTGCTAGATCTTCTTGGCTCTTGACCACCTTCGGATGTGTTTTAGATAATTTTCTTTCTCGAGTATAAAGTGCTGACTGCAATAATGGTTCAGCTTTTTCATTCTCTCCTAAAAAGCGGTAGAGGTTGCCTAAATCCGCTTGAGTTCCCGAAGTAGTTAGATGCTCCTCACCAAATTTGTCTTGGTAAATCTCCAATGCTAATTGTAATGCCTCCTCAGCTTTTTCATATTCTCCTTTTTCAACATAAAGTGCTGCAATATTCGATTTCATGTGGGCATAATCGGGGTCATTTTTAGCATTCAACTTTAACCTGCTTTCTTGTAAATCTAATACTTCCTGAAATGTATTTTCTGCGGTTTTTAAATTACCATTTTCTTGTTCTAGTATTGCTTTGTTGGTCAAAAACTGCAGATATGTGCTATTTTTTTCTGTTAAGCTTTCTTTTGCGATTTCGGTGCAATCCTCCAACAAGCCCAAAGCTTCATCTGCCCTACCCATATATTGATTCAAAATGGCTTCATTATTTAAATAAATAGCATACGGCAACATTTCATTCTCCTTTTCCGCATTGAGGTTATCCCCTAATTGCTTTATGATTTTTTCTGCTTGTAGGTAGTTGCCTAAATTAATTTGCAAAACAGCATGATTATTTAACTCAGCCAGATAACCAATACTATTTTTGCCTTGAAGCTCATCCCATCCATCTAATGCTGTCTGAGTAAATTCCTCAGCTTTTGTGAATCGACCCATATCGCTATATAACAGCCCTAAAAGCCCTATAGTTTTCAGATAATTGGGTTCATTTGTGGCTGAAATTTGTTCATATTTTAATTTTGCCAATTTCAAATTTGTTTCAGCCAAAAATTGATTGCCTATATTATAATTAAGTCGACCAAAATCATAAATATCTCTTGCTACTTCCAAATCTGTTTGGGGCTCATCATCCCTCAACAGGAAATTAGCTGTCTTAATAAGCCCCTCACCCTTTTGTTGATTCTCAAAAGACTCAGTCTTATCCAGAAAGGCGATCGCATAATTAAAAGATAGAGTATCGTAACTTTCACGTTTTTCCTCAGTTTTTTCCTTCAATTTATCTTTCACTAACTTTTCAGCTTTATTTTTAAGGGCATCACCTATGCCAAACTGTGCGGCCGAATTATGCGTAAAAAAAATTAGAGAAGAGAATAGAAAAGCTTTAGTAACTACTTTTAGAAAAAAAGACATGGCTAAGAATTCGTTTTATTTTTGTCAATGCTAATAAAAATGAACAATTTTCATAAAAATAAGTAAAATAATTAGCGATAAATCAATAAAACGAGTAAAGTAATTTAATTGAGCTCAACTTTTTAATGTAATGAGAAAACTAAGAATGCCTAAAATAGTCCCTGATTACAAAAACAGGGAGAAAATCATCTTAAGAGACTTTTTAGCCTTAGAAAGAACCACCTTGGCAAATGAGAGGACATTATTCGCTTACATTAGAACTAGCCTATATTTAATTCTAGGTGGAATTGCCTTCTTAAAAATGGAAAGCCTGCAAAATATACAATGGCTAGCTTATCTATCTTTTGGAATTAGTTTTCTGATGATAATATATGGCTTAATTCGTTACTTCAAATTAAAACGAAAACTCCAAAAGTTTTATGACGAGGATTCTATGAAGCCATTTGAAGAAGAGCAAAAGCAAGATGATGAATAATTTTTATTTTGATTTTTAATTAGTTTGGAAATTAGTGTTTGTACCTTTGTAACCGAATTCAGATTATACCCTTATGTACCCAATTAAAAAAGTAATAATAGGATTAGATTTAAGTGATTTAGACAAAACCATGGTAGAATTTGCTGACTTTTTGGCAAAAGCTTCAGCTGTGGAAGATGTTCATTTTGTGAATGTTATTAAAAACCTTCATATACCTAAAGATGTATTGAAAGAATTTCCTGACATGGTCGATAATGTCATCAAGGAAAGAAAAAATGAAATGGAACAGAAGTTTGAAAAATTCATTTCTGGTAAGCATAAAGCCAATTTCCATTTTAATGTAGTGACAGGTAAAATTGCTGATAGCATTTTAAAATTCACCAAAGAAAAAGACATCGATTTAATCGTCATGGGTCGAAGGGAAAAAGCTGAACAAAGCGGTGCACTTTCTCAAAGATTGGCAAGACGTGCCGCATGTAGTCTTTTGATTATTCCTGAAGGAACCACTCCAAAAATGGATAAAATATTGGTACCAAGTGATTTCTCAGAGCATTCTAAATTGGCATTAGAAGAAGCTATTAATATTGCCCAACTTAATGATAATTCTACTGAAATTACTGTTCAAAATGTGTTTACAGTACCAACAGGATATCACTATACTGGAAAAACTTTCGAAGAATTCACCGAGGTAATGAAAAAAAATGCAGTTAAAAGCTATAAAAAATTCATAAACTCAATTGATACCAAAGGCATTAAACTAAAAGCTGTTTACTCTCAGGATACCAATGAAGATGTGACAACTGATATGATTGATAAAGCACATGAAATTAACGCAAACGCTATCATTATTGGAGCAAAAGGACGTACCGCAACAACAGCTTTCTTCCTAGGAAGTATTGCGGAAAGGCTAATCCAGTTAGATAATGATATACCTTTGATGATCGTGAGGCCAAAAGGTAAAAACGCAGGATTTTTAGAATTTTTAAAAGAATTGTAATGCGTAAAACCATAGAGAAATTCTACGGCTGGCTTTTTGCCGATAAAGAAAGTGATGAAGAAGTTCCTTATGCAAATAAACGTTTTATGTTCTGGTTTTCTATAGTCAGCTTTGCCGTAGTGCTTTTTTTCATCATAAAAGATGTAGTTAAAAATATCCAAAACGTGCAACCCTAATGCAGCACATTTCTCTTACAGACCTCAATTTATTAATTAAAGATACGCTTAATACTCAGTTGGAACCTTCCTATTGGGTCGTGGCAGAAATAGGTGAGTTAAGAGAAGCCCGCAACGGACATTGCTATTTGGAATTTGTTGAAAAAGATGAAGAAAGTAATCAACTGTTATCCAAAAGCAGAGCAACCATTTGGTCATACAGCTATAGAAGCATAAGCGCTTGGTTTCAATCCATCACTGGGGAAAGCCTAAAAGCTGGAATGACTGTTTTGGCAAATATTCAGGTACAATTTCATGAAGTATATGGCTTAAGCCTAAATGTAAAAGATATTGACCCCAATTTTACTTTGGGCGAAAGAGCCAGAAAGAAGCAAGAAATTATTGCCCAACTGAAAGAGGATGGCGTTTTTGAAATGAACAAAAGCCATCCTCTGCCTATGGTTCCTCAGCGCATTGCCATTATCAGTGCTGAATCTGCAGCGGGTTATGGTGATTTTATGAATCAAATCTTAGACAACAATTATGAATATAAATTACAGACCCAGTTATTTGTAGCCACTATGCAGGGAGATAAGGCAGCACAAACCATTATCTCCTCACTACATCAAATCCATGAGCAGATGGAAAATTTTGATGCAGTGGTTTTAATTCGAGGTGGTGGTGCTCAAGTTGATTTGGATTGCTTTGACGATTACGAATTAGCCGCTCATATTGCGCAATTTCCTATACCAGTTTTTACAGGAATTGGTCATGAAAGAGATGAAACCATTTGTGACCTAGTGGCACATACCAAATTAAAAACTCCCACTGCAGTAGCTGAATTTTTGATTAGAGGCATGAGGATTTATGAGGAAAAACTCAATTTGGCTACCAATAACATATTGGCTTACCTCAACCAAAAAGTGGAAAGAGAGCAACATAAGCTCAATGACCGAAAACATTCAATGCGCTATGCCTTGAAAAAGCATTTCAACAAAGCTGAAAATCAATTGAGCCGTTATCAGCAGAAAATGCAATATGATATTCGAAAAAGCTTCCAAAACACGCATCAGAAATTAGAGATTTACCAAAAAACACTCGAATTAATAAATCCCGATACAGTTTTCAAAAAAGGTTATTCCTACACTAGCCTGAACGGTAAAAGTATAATGGGACAGAAATTAAAAAAAGGCGATGAACTGAAGACTATTACTGCTAATCAGGAAATTAAAAGTAAGGTTGAGTCTGTTGGAAAACGGAAAAAGTGATTTCAGTTTGAATATAGAACCTATCTCTTAATTTACTAGTAGTAAATGTTTCAAAGGAACAAGAAATTACCCCTGATAAGACGCAAGCGGTAGATTTTTTTTACTTAAAACCTAAAACTTAATACTTATTACCTAATTCAGTTCACCCAGTACTCTTAGCATACTAACCAAAAGAAATTCGTAATTCCAAAATTCCCAATTCGTAATTATCTCCCGTATCCTTCCATAATCCCCAGCCCAAAAAGCGCAAAATCATATTTCACAGGGTCATTAGGATCCATTTTTCTCAAGGCTTGGGTCAACTCCTCTGCAGTTTGCCAATCGGTTTGCTTTCTTTGAATTAAGCCTAGTTTTCTAGCTACTCGATCAACGTGTAAATCACAAGGGCAAATTAAATCTGCGGGTTTTATCTTCTGCCAGATTCCAAAATCTACGCCTCTATCATCTTGCCTTACCATCCAGCGCAAGAACATGTTGATTCTTTTGCAAGCTGATTTTCTTTCAGGTGTGGCGATGTGTTTTCGGGTTCTTTGAGGGGCTAATTCTGATGCAAAAAAGAATTGATGAAAAGCAATCAGGCTTTCTTTCATGAATCCGTTCTCAGATGATCTGCCTAACAGGAAAGCCTCCTCTAAACTATCATGCTTTTGATAAAATTCTTTAAAGAAATGAATAAAATAAAGGGTGTCAATATCGTTGAAAGTCCTATGCTTGAAATGCATCAAGTCTTTCAAGTCATTTTCAGAATGGTTTAAGATAAATTCATGGGGACTGTTGCCCATCATCCCCATCAACTCTTTGCATTTATTAATAATGGTTTTTCTCTGTCCCCAAGCTAAAATGGAAGCAAAAAAAGCAGAAATTTCTATATCCTGCTTTTTCTTAAATAAATGTGGTATGCTGACTGGATCATCTGCAATGAAATCAGGACGATTATACAGATTATATTTTTCATCCAATAAGGATTTTACTTCCTCCAAATCCTTCATTCTTAATCTTTCAGCGGAAGATAACTGATTTCAACTGGGAATTTATAATCCACTCCACCTAGCTTTTCAAATGCTTTTTTGGAGATTCTGATAATCACTTTTTCATCAACTCCAGTATTAGGCAATTTCCCTAAGACCCTCACAAAAACAATTTGATCATTCAAATCATTTCTCACTTGCATGATGGTGCCAATCTTAGCAGTTCTATGCAAAGCTAAATATTTTTCAGTGCCTTCTGATCCTTCAATAACTTCTGCCACTCCTTTTTCCTTGATCTTATCAATTTTAGGCATATCCTCCTCGTCAACAGAAAAATAGGCTTTAGTATCTTGTTTTTGAGGATTTTCAGATATTTCTGTTTTAGGCTCCTCAAAAACTACTTGCTCTTTTTTCTGCTCATCAACTTCAACATCTGCCATCAAAGCATCAGGATTCTGTATGTATAATTTCTGACCTAAACTCAGTTTGTAATTACTTAAGCTATTCCAATTTCTCAAATCCTCCACTTCTACACCGTACTTTTCAGACAAGCTGTATAATGTTTCCCCAGACTCAACAGTATGTATTCTTGATTCATCAACCTCAACTGTTCCAGTTTCTGAAACAGGATTTGCAGTATTTTCTGTCTCTGTAACTGGCGGCACAATTTTAATAACCTCTCCTCCTACAAATGGTTCTTTGAAATTATTCCATTTCTTCAGTTTTGCTTTTTTCAAACCGTACATTTCAGCCACTATATCATAAGTCTCTCCTTTTTTGGCATTATGAAAAGATTTAACCTCTCTTTTCTGCTCGTCCGGCTTAGTTTTCGCTACTTCAGCAATTACTTTCTCCTGTTTTCCAGCTTTAATAATCAATTTCTGACCAACAGCAATATTATTATCTTTTAAACCATTCAATTCAATAATATCGCTCTGTTTAACATCATATTGCTTAGAAATACTGTAAATGGTTTCTCCTAAATCTACAATATGTGTAATCTTATTTCTACTTTCAGTTTTTACATTCTTGTCAGCAGCCTTTGTACCTGATGGGAATCGAGAAGGATTACTCACCCATAATTTCTGTCCAATATTTAAAGTACTCGATTGCAAGTCATTCCATTTCTTAATGTCTTCTTGACTAACATTATATTGTTTTGAAATTGAGTAAATGGTTTCTCCAGCCTCAACTGTATGTTGCTTAGCATTGCTCTGTTGAGGGCTTATGTCAGTAGACGAAACAAACTCTTCTTCCTTAAATGGAATTAAAAGCACACGACCTATTTGATCTATTTTATACCCATCTTTCTCTTGCGGATTCACCTCTTGTATTTCAGCCACAGAAACGTGATAGCGCTTTCCTAATGAGTAAAGTGTTTCCTTTGGTTCTAATTTATGTATGATATATTTTTCTCCATCTATAACTTTAATACCTACAGAATCAATAACGGCAGCATTTGCAGAAATTAAGGAAGTGAAAACGAAAAATAGACAGATGAATAAGGATTTTATCTTCATGCTTTTAGGGTATTCGATTGCTTTACAAAAATGGTTATTATGTAATGATAAGTAAAATAAAACTGAATTTTAATTCTCAAATCATTAAAGAAAACGTGATTTCAATTAACGAATTATAAAAACAGCTGTTTAAAATAAATTTAATTCTTTTTTGTTAAAAAAGGCTTTTCAGGATCGGTTTTCGAAGAAAAAGCAAAGAGAAATATCAATATAAATCGTTCATTAATTTAACTTCATAGAAAATATTTAAAATGTCATTGCATAATATTGTAGCTTAACTACTATTACCTTAAATTGATCCATAATTTTTATCCTGATATTGATTTTATAAAATCAGCTATATCATGAAGAAAATAAAAGGAAGTAAAGAGATCAATTTAAATTGAAGTTCCATATTGCAAATGAGGAATCACGAATGCACATGAAAAGAGTAGCTTTTATTTTATTACTACTGGGAATAATTCAATTCTCAATTTTTGCTGATTCAACGGATGTAAAGCAGGAAGTCTTCATAATGGAAATTAAGGATCAGATTGATGTCAGAACCAATAGATATGTTGAATTAGCACTTCAAGAAGCAAAAGAAAGGAATTCCTCACATATTTTAATTGAGATGAATACTTATGGAGGTGCTCTTTATGATGCTGATGAAATTCGTTCAGCCCTTCTAAATTTAGATATTCCTGTTTACGTTTTTATTGATAACAATGCAGCTTCAGCTGGTGCATTAATTTCCATTGCATGTGACAGCATATATATGGCACCTGGAGGTAGCATAGGCGCTGCAACTGTAGTAAATCAAACTGGTGAGGCTGCTCCAGATAAATATCAATCATATATGAGGTCTATTATGAGATCAACTGCTGAAGCTTCAGGCAGAGACCCTAGAATTGCAGAAGCCATGGTGGATGAGAAAATTGAGATAGAAGGCATCACCAAAGCTGGGGAAGTTATAACCTTTTCAACCTCCGAGGCCATAAAGCATGGATTTTGCGAAGGAGAATTTAACAACACCACTGAATTATTAACTTACTTAAATTTAGATAGCTCAAAAGTACATCGCTATGAAGTAAGCGGTACTGAATCCATCATTTCGTTCTTTATCAACCCGTTTATTAGTGGAATTTTAATCCTCATTATTATAGGAGGAATATATTTTGAGTTGCAAACCCCTGGAGTGGGTTTTCCTATTATGGCATCCATCATAGCATTGGTTCTTTATTTAGTACCCTATTATTTGAATGGATTAGCAGAAAATTGGGAGATTTTAGCTTTTGTAATTGGACTAGTGTTAATAGCCATTGAAGTATTTGTTATCCCCGGCTTTGGTATATTTGGAATACTAGGTTTAATTCTGACTTTAGGTTCTTTGGTATTTATGATGCTGAATAACGAAATGTTTGATTTTGAATTTGTACCGAGTGAAAACATCACAAGAGCACTGCTTACTACATTAACAGGTTTGTTTGGAAGCATAATTTTGATGTTTATTGGAGGAGTGCGATTAACTAATAGTAATTTCTTCAAAAAAGTAGCACTACAAGGAGTTCAAGCCAAAACAGAAGGCTATTCTTCAAGATTTATTAAAGCTGGTTTAGTGGGTAAAACAGGAACCGTTTTTTCAGTTCTTCGACCTAGCGGAAAAGTTGAAATAGACGGGGAACTATATGATGCTAATACAAGAGGAGAATATTTAGATCAAGGAGAAAAAATAGTGGTAGTAGATGAAAGTGGCACAAGCTTAAAGGTGAAAAAAGCTGAAAACTAAGAAAATATGGACATAATTGGAATTATCCCAGCCAGATATGGCTCAACCCGATTTCCTGGAAAGCCTTTAGTTGATATTGGAGGCAAAAGCATGATTCAAAGAGTCGTAGAACAATGCAAAAAAAGTAGTGCACTGAAGAAAGTGGTAGTAGCCACTGATGATGACCGTATTTTTGAACACGTAAAAGAATTGGGGCACGAAGTATATATGACTAGTCCCGATCACAAAAATGGAACAGAAAGATGTCATGAAGCTCTAAAATTAGTAAATGATAGTTATGATTTTGTAATCAATATCCAAGGTGACGAACCTTTTATTGACCCAAAGCAAATTGATTTATTAGCTAGTATTCTTAATAGAAAGACTGAAATTGCGACTCTGATTAAAAATATAGATGATATAGAAGACCTTCAAAACCCAAATGTTATTAAAGCCCTCAAAGCGGACAGCGGATTAGCCTTATATTTCTCTCGATCTCCTATTCCTCACATGAGAAACATCCCAACCGAAGATTGGATGAAGAGCCATCAACACTATAAGCATATTGGGATTTATGCCTACAGGGTTGATATACTTGCTAAACTTGTCACCCTTTCCCCTACACCTTTGGAGCTAGCCGAATCTTTAGAGCAATTGCGATGGATAGAAAACGGTTACAGAATAAGAACCGCAATTACTCCTATAGAAACAGTAGGAATTGATACCCCTGAAGATGTGGAGAAAGCTTTGAAACAAATGCAACTATAATGGAAAAAGTAATAAAAGGTCACCCTCATATTCAATTAAAATTTGATAATGCAGCTATTGAAACATTGAAAGTGAGAAGTGAGGAATTTTATTTATCCATGAACAAAAGAAGGTCTGTCCGTGAATTTTCTAGTAAATCCATCCCAAAAGAAATAATAGAAAACATTGTAAAAACAGCAGCAACTGCTCCTTCAGGTGCACATAAACAGCCTTGGACTTTCTGTGTCATTTCTAATCCTGACTTAAAAAAGAAAATACGGGAAGCAGCAGAAAAAGAGGAATATGAAAGTTATCAAAATCGGATGAGCGATCAATGGTTAAAAGATTTGGAACCCATTGGCACGGATTGGGAAAAACCATTTTTGGAAACTGTCCCCTATATCATAGTGGTATTTAAAAAAATCTATGATGAGGAAGAAGGACAAAAGAAAACCAATTATTATGTAAATGAATCAGTCGGAATAGCTTGTGGATTTTTAATTTCCGCCATCCACCAAGCGGGTTTGGCTACCCTAACGCATACGCCCAGTCCAATGAATTTTTTATCTGAAATTCTGGAAAGACCAAAAAATGAAAGACCCTTTTTATTATTACCAGTTGGTTATCCTGCGGAGGAGACTTATGTGCCTAAGCTGGATAGAAAAGGATTGAATGAAATTGCAGAATTTTATAGTTAAAGAGTGATTGTGATTTTCTTTTCACCTTCTATATGCAGAATATGGCAACAATCTTTACCTATTTTCATTTTATGCTCCACTACAGTTTCACCATTGATTATACCATAGAAAATCACTTCATTTCCATCAAAATCTAATACATCCATTTGCCCATCAGTAGCTACTGGGTAAATGCCATTCTTAGATTCATAAACATCATCTGGAATTTCAATTTTCTCTCCATCTATTTCACTATAAAAATCATCTAGTACAATTACTTTCCCTTCATTATCAGTAATTTCTAAGTTAATAATTCGGAATTCCATAGTACACATAATATCCGGATCACACGGATTTTCTTTCTTATTCTTAGCACCAGAATTATTATCCTGACAAGTAGCTGCCATTGAAATAAAACAAAATAACATCAATAGATTTTTCATTATCCTTCAATTACAATTTTACTTTCTCCTTCAATTAAAATAACATGACAGCAATCATGTCCAATCACCATTTGATGTTCCACAATATTTCGACCATCTTTTTCTCCTACAAAAATCAAAGTAGTTCCTTCTTTCTCTACCTCATCCATTTCGGCATCAGTAAGTACAGGATATATTCCCTGCCTTTTTTGAATATCATTTAACTCATATTCAAATTTTTTCCTAGAATCATAAAAGGTGTAGAAATCATCTAATACTATTGGATTACCTTCTTGGTTAGTAATTTCAAGTGAGATGGTTCTGAATTCTTTAGTACAAAATAGGTTTCCATCACATTCGGCAGAATTCAATTTATCCTCTTCACAAGAAAAAAACGAAAGCGAAAACAATAGCAAAAATATACGTAAACAACTGATTTTCATACCCGCTTATTTTTCTCTTTTAACGATGCCTGCCTTCCAATATTTTCACTACATCCTGTAATTTATATCCTTTAGCTTGTAATAGAATTAAATAGTGAAATAATAAATCAGCTGATTCATTTAGAAATAACTCTTCACTGTCATCCTTAGCTTCAATCACTACTTCCACAGCCTCTTCTCCCACTTTTTGAGCAATTTTATTAATGCCTTTATCGAATAAGCTTTTCACATAAGACTTTTCATCCTCTCCATTCTTACGTTCTTCAATCACTTCTTCCAATTGATTAATGAAACCAATGCTCTCATTTTTCTCATCCCAGCAAGTATCTGCGCCAGTGTGGCAAGTAGGCCCATCGGGTTTGGCTTTAATTAAAAAAGTATCCTGATCACAATCCAAAACAATATCTACTAAGTGCAGGAAGTTTGATGAAGATTCTCCTTTTGTCCACAGTCTTTGCTTTGATCTGCTATAAAACGTTACTTTTCCAGTTGTTTGGGTTTTTTCCAATGCCTCTTCATTCATGTAGCCCAGCATTAAGACTTTGCCTGTTATAGAATCTTGAATGATGGCTGGTAGCAAACCATTTTCACCTTTTGAAAAATCGGGTTTTTGCATAACTAATAATATTAAAATCTAAACATTAGATTCTTGTAGGTATATTTTTACTCTTTAAAAATGTTTTTAATTCCGGAATTCCAATTTCTTTGAAATGAAATATGCTGGCAGCTAAAGCAGCATCGGATTTTCCATTTGTAAAGGTATCACAAAAATGTTGCATATTCCCTGCCCCGCCTGAAGCAATCACGGGAACATTCACCAAGTATGAGATTTTAGATAATAATTCATCGGCAAAACCAGCTTTAGTTCCATCGTGGTCCATTGAGGTTAATAGAATTTCACCTGCACCTAAGTCAACAGCTTGTTGAATCCAAGCTTCAGTTTCTAACTTAGTAGGTTTTGAACCACCGTGGGTGTGAACTATATTTTTATCCCCTACCTTTCTGGAATCTACTGCCACCACTATGCATTGAGAGCCGAATTCATCCGCCATTTCTTTGATGATTTGCGGATTTCGAACGGCTGCTGAATTAATAGATACTTTATCTGCTCCAGCTCCTAAAAGCACTGAAACATCCTCTACTGTACTAATTCCCCCTCCAACTGTAAAGGGTATATTGATAGCTTCTGCTACTTTTTCCACTAACTCTATCAATGTCTTTCTTTTCTCATTAGTGGCGGTAATGTCCAAAAACACTAACTCGTCTGCTCCTTCCTCTGCATAAATTTTAGCTAATTCAACTGGATCACCAGCATCTCTCAACTCTAAAAAATTTACCCCTTTGACGGTGCGACCATTTTTGATATCCAAACAAGGAATTATTCTTTTTGTAAGCATATTATTGGAACTGCTTTAAATCTGATAAGTTTATTCTCTTTTCATAAATAGCTTTACCAACGATAGCACCGTAAACCTTCATCTCTTCCAAAATTTGTAAGTCTTTTATGTTACTTACTCCACCGCTGGCTATTAATTGCACCTCAGGAAATCTATCCAAAATATGTTGATAAAGTTCATTAGAAGTGCCTTCTAAAGCTCCATCTTTCGAAACATCTGTGCAAATCACATATTTTAATCCTTTTTTAAGATAATGCTCTAAGAAATCAAAAATATGCCTTTCAGAACTTTCTTGCCATCCATGAATAGCAATGTGCTCACCTTTCACATCTGCGCCCAATATGATTTTTTCACCCCCGAATTCTTCTATCCATTCAGTAAATAGAGGCTCGTTTTTCACGGCTATGCTTCCTCCGGTTATCTGATTTGCACCAGCATCAAATACTGCTTTTAAATCTTCAGTACTTTGAACTCCACCGCCAAAGTCAATAGTTAAATTAGTATTCTCGGAAATGGATTTAAGCACCTCCAAATTCACTACCTTTTTTGCTTTAGCACCATCTAAATCCACCAAGTGTAATCTCTGGATTCCAGCTGCTTCAAATTCTTTAGCAACTGCTAGTGGATGATCATTGTATTCTGTTTTCTGGTTATAATCCCCTTTGGTAAGGCGAACACATTTTCCATCTATGATATCAATGGCTGGTATTATATGCATAATATTATAATTCGAATAAAAAGTTCTTCAAAAATTGTTCTCCTGCTTCTGCACTTTTTTCGGGATGTGGCTGAATCGCATAGAAATTATCTTTTTTTAATACATTACTGAATGGCAACATATATTCCGTTTGTGAAATTGTTTGATCACAAATTTCAGCATAATAGGAATGTACAAAATAGAAATATGCAGGTGATTTTATTCCTTGAAAAATAACATCATCCGATATACTTCCAGTATTCCAACCCATGTGAGGTACTTTTAATTTACTGGGAAACTTCTTCACTTTAGCATCAAAAATCCCTAAACATTCTGTATCTCCCTCTTCAGAATGACTACACAGCAACTGTAATCCCAAACAAATACCTAAAAAAGGATTTTCTATAGATTGAATCACTTTATCTAATCCTCTTTCCTTCAAGTATTTCATAGCTGATTTTGCCTCTCCCTGACCAGGAAAGATTACACGGTCTGCTGCTAAAATCTCATCAGGATTATCCGTTAAATTCCCTTCTATACCTAATCGTTTTAATGCCAATAATACAGATTTAATATTACCAGCATTATATTTTATTATAGCTACTTTCATTTATAGTTTTATAGATTAGCGCATTTAATACATCTTAAACTGGAAGGCATTATCTTTAATCTATTATTTTAGCTTCCTTTTAATCCCTATTTTTTCTCCTTCCCAGTAAGAATTCACTAAAAACTGCAAGTTACTAATTGTATTCTTAACCCATGACAATATTTTGACGAAGCTCGAATTTTATTTTTTAAAGATTAGATTCAATATAAGTGAACCTTGAAAATGATTTACCTACTTTTGAAATTTAACCGCCAAAAAAAACAAACAAAGTAAAATACAAATCCTTAAATAGGAAGAACCCCAATAAACTAAACAGAGATTTTAGCAAAAAAGAAAATATATAACCTCTTTTTTAGATATAGAATATAGTAATTCAACTGTGGATAGGTACAGTCAAAACAAAGTAGGTATTAAAATTACAAGGATAGATTTGACTTAAGGTGGAACACAGCATCAGATGCTGGAAGCATAATGGTTGGCTATGATTTTAGATTCATATAAATCTACCAGTAGTACACTTATAACTAAAAAAGGCTGGAGCAAAACCAGCCTTTTCATTAAAATCTTCTTTTGTTAAAAAGACCACCGCCTCTCCGGCCTCTTTTTGGTTTAATATTATATCGTTTACCTCCAGGACTAAATATCCTATTTAGCAATTCTCCTTGAATATAAAATTCTGCTTTAATATTAAATATTAAATAATAATCATCACTATCAGGATTACCCCTTATTTCTCCTTTACCAGTTGGATCTGATAAGGCCGCAGCAATTGCTTCTTGATCACTATTTTGCCAATCGAATTGATCCAAATCTGGATACCCTCTACCACTGACATCATCTAAATAATCGGTAAAAGTAATTCTATTACTAACCTCAGCAGAAACATCCATGAAATCGGTAACTTTAACTCTAACTCCTGCTCCTACTGGTATAACAAATGCAAAGCGCCCATAAGTATTAGGTCTTTCAGTTTGATACTGCCTTAAGGAAACCATTTCTCCAGCCCTAGGAACAGCTCTCAATGTATCTCCTGTTTGATTTCGTAAATATTCAGGTACTTCAGCTCTAGGATCAAATAATAATAATCCTACTCCAACTGTTGCGTAAGGATTTATCATTTTACGCTGAGTAAACCTAGTGGGGGTAGGGAAAAGTGAAACAGTGGCGGTTGCGCTTAATTCTAAATTATTCGATACAAATGACAAACCCCTTGACCTTGTATTCAATTCAGGATCTATATCTTGGTCATCTCCAGAAAGTTGAAATGCCATAAGATTTACACCAGCTTGAACTCTGTTCGTAAATCGATATTGTAATCCTCCAACAACATTAAATTTTGTGTCAAAATATGAACCTGGATTGGTCAAATCACCTAATGAACGTGCATATCCAAGGCCTCCTGTAGCTAACCAACGTCTATTTATTCTATTGGAATAGAAACTTTGCGCAATGATATCTTGCGCTAGAAATAATAAAATCGATATGACTAGGAGTTTCTTCATAAAATTCTTCCAATAACAAATATAAATATTTTTTTAGAATATATCATAAAGGATAGACTTTATCCAAATAATTTTCAAAAACATAAAGCTCATCACTATTAAATGTTTTTTGTTTTGTATTATAGTTACAAATCAATTCATTTTTTGTTTTTTTGAGTATGTTAAAATTAGCTGCTATTGACATTGGTTCCAATGCCATCAGAATACAATTAACCAGAATAACGCTTTACCAAGGAAATATTACGTTCAAAAGGCTTGAATATGTTCGTTTTCCTTTAAGATTAGGGCAAGATGTTTTTACTACAGGTAGAATAAGCGAACAATCCAAAGTTAAATTCTTAAAGTTAATGCAAGCCTTTAAAATTCTCATAGACTTATATGAAGTAGATGATTATATGGGCTGCGCCACTTCTGCTATGCGAGAGGCTGAAAATGGAAGATACTTAATTGACCAAGTAAAAGCAGAGTTAGATTTAGAAATTGACATTATAGATGGTGATCAGGAAGCTAATATGATTAATAAAGCCATTTTCCCTTATATGGATGAAAAGGCATATCTGCATATTGACGTAGGAGGAGGAAGCACTGAATTCAATTTCTACCAAAATAATGAAAAACTATTATCTAAATCATTCAAAATTGGCTCAGTAAGGCATTTGGAAACTGATAACTCACATTATATGTGGGACGAAATGAGGAATTGGATTGAAAAAAATGTAATAAAGAAATCAGTTAAAATCCATGCAATTGGCACTGGTGGAAACATAAATAAAGTGAAAGATTTAGCTGGTAAAAAAGCAGGTAAACCTATTAGTTTAAAAAAAGTGAAAGAAATTCAGGAATATATTAAGGGTTTTGACATGGAAGAAAGGATCAATAAATTGCAATTGAACCCCGATAGAGCTGATGTCATCATTCCCGCCTTGGATATTTATATTAATGCTATGGCATGGTCAAAATCACTCAGCATAATTGTTCCAGATAGTGGACTTAAAGATGGGATTATGCAGGTGCTTTACGAAAGAAATCAAAGAAGATTACGTTAAATCACTTTGCTGCCACAGCTTCAATTTCTACTAACAATTCAGGTCGAGCTAATTTATATACTCCAATAGTTGAACGCGCAACTTTATTTGGATTATCCTCATTATTAAAATATTCTCCATAAGCTTTAAACCAAGCATCCCAATCTATCTCTCCAGTTTCATCAGGCGCTAAATATACTCTTAGGAAGAATACATCTTCCATATTATAGCCTTCTGCTTCTAAGGTTTCTTTTATTCTTTTTAAGGCACCAATACTTTGCTGGTAGGTATTACCATATTTTGACATATCACCAACACCAGCATTGGGATTTAATACTTCGCTTACTAAACCTGAGGTATAGAAAACATCTTTACCTTCAGGGATAAAAACACCTTTTAAAATACTAGATTCGGGCCTATCAATTCTTTTAATTTCTTTACTCTCCTTATTTTTTTGACAAGAAAATAACATTAAACCAATTAAAACAAGCGCTAGACTATTTTTCATATTCTGAATTTTTAAGCTTAAAACGTTTTATAATTGACAGTTGAAGTATAAATAAATTGTCATTATTATCAGGATTTCCAAAATTCGATATATTATCTAAATAATCGGTTTGAGGATTCAAAAAACCAGTTCTAACATGAAGCCCAAAATCATTAGGAAAAAAGTAGAATACATTCAAAGTTGTGGGCAATAGCACTGTAAAATTAGAATACTCTTCTCCTGGAGCACGGCTATCTAGTTGATTTATCAAATCATTATTATCTCTATCATAAACAGCAAATCGCATAAATCCAAAACCTTGAGAGAGATACAATGAATAATTAGGCTTTTTCAAAAAATGAAAACTGGGCTCAACATGTAATGATTGGTAAGTTGTTCTGGCAAAATCATTTATCTGAAATTCAGTTTGATCAAAAAAACGCACCTCTCTGTTTTCAGACATCACTTCTCCACTACTAAACCATAAACCAACATTTAACCAACGATTTGGAATGAATTGTAAATAGGCCGAAAGTTGAATACCAGGTTTTTTATAGGTAGGTTCTAAATCGGTCTTTGGGATACTACTTCCAAAGCTAATACCAGCAAATTTAGTGAAAGTGGAATCTTGCCCTGAAACAGAAAAAGCAAGCAGGAAACATATTATAGTAAATATTCCGGCTTGCTTTGTCATATAAATTAAGTTTTTATTATTTCTTACTTTTCAATTTAGTGAAATCATAATCATCCAAAAACTTGGTAGTGAAATTACCAGATTTAAATATCTCATTATCCATCATTTCAATATGGAAAGGAATGGTTGTTTTCACTCCTTCAATTACAAATTCTTCTAATGCCCTTTTCATTCTCACCATTACTTCCTCTCTAGTTTGCCCAGAAACAATCAATTTAGCAATCATAGAATCGTAAAATGGAGGAATAGTATAGCCTGCATAAACATGACTATCAACCCTTACACCGTGGCCACCTGGCAAATGTAAGTTTGTGATTTTTCCTGGGCTTGGTCTAAAACCATTAGCAGGATCCTCCGCATTAATTCTACACTCCATTGCACAAAGGTGTGGGAAATAATTCTCACCAGAAATGGTAATTCCCGCAGCTACTTTGATTTGTTCTTTAATCAAATCAAAATCAGTTACCTCCTCAGTGATTGGATGCTCCACTTGGATACGCGTATTCATCTCCATAAAATAGAAATTATTATGCTTATCCAATAGGAATTCAATAGTACCAGCACCTTCATATCCAACAGCTTCAGCCCCAGCAATGGCAGCTTTACCCATTGCATCACGCAATTCATCCGTCATTACTGGACAAGGAGTTTCCTCAATTAATTTTTGATGTCTTCTTTGAATAGAACAATCTCTTTCAGAAAGGTGACACGCTCTACCGTTTTTATCTCCAACTATTTGGATTTCAACGTGACGAGGCTCTTCAACAAATTTTTCTAAATAAAGTCCTTCATTTCCAAAAGATGCACCAGCTTCCTGACGGGCTGAATCCCAAGCTTTTTTAAACTCTTCTTCATTATTTACAATTCGCATCCCTTTACCTCCACCACCAGCGGTAGCTTTCAATATTACAGGATAGCCCATATCTTTGGCAATTTTCTTACCCTCATCAATGGATTCCAATAGGCCTTCAGAACCAGGAATGGTAGGTACACCAGCAGCTTTCATAGTAGCTTTGGCTGTAGCTTTATCCCCCATTTTACTAATCATTTCAGGGTCAGCTCCGATGAATTTTATACCATATTCACCACAAACCTTAGAAAATTCAGCATTTTCGGATAAAAATCCATAACCTGGGTGAATAGCATCTGCATTGGTAATTTCCGCAGCAGAAATAATATTTGGAATATTTAGATACGAATCTTTACTCGCAGCAGGACCGATACAAACGGCTTCATCAGCAAAACGAACATGCAAACTATCTTTATCTGCTGTTGAATAAACCGCCACTGTACTGATTCCCATTTCTTTGCAAGTTCTAATAATTCGCAAAGCAATTTCACCTCTATTGGCAATTAATATCTTTTTAAACACGATTTCTGTATTTTAATGACACATTAAGAATAACTCTTGACTTCTATAATTATCAAGAAGGATCCACTAAGAATAGTGGTTGATCGTATTCAACTGGAGTTGCATTATCTACCAAAATCTTCACAATCTTACCCGAAACATCTGATTCAATTTCATTGAATAATTTCATTGCTTCTACAATACAAACAGTATCTCCAGCTTTAACTGAGTCTCCAACGTTTACGAAAGGAGGATTGTCAGGATTAGGAGTTCTGTAGAATGTGCCAATCATTGGAGATTTTATGGCAACATACTTATCGTCATCAGAAGCAGCTGCTTTATCTTCTCCCCCAGTACTTGGCGCCTGTGCTGCTGGTGCTGGACTTGGTGCAGGAGCTGGAGCTGCTGCAGGTTGTGGTGCAGGAGCTGCTGCTTGAACAACTTTCGCTTCCGTGTTCTTTTTAACTTTAATTTTAAATTCTTCAGTTTCAATATTTACTTCATCCAATCCGGATTTAGAAATAAAATCAATTAGGTCTTGAATCTCTTTCGCTTTCATAGCTGTTGGTTTAGTTAAAAGTCAAAATTTTTATATTACAATTTATTTTTTCACCCTTTCGGCATAAGAACGGGTTCTTGTATCTACTTTAATAATCTCATCCTGATCGATGAATAATGGCACTTTTATTTCTGCTCCAGTTTCTACAGTTGCTGGTTTAGTTGCATTAGTAGCCGTATCGCCCTTTATACCAGGCTCTGTATAAGTCACTTTCATTTCTACAAATGGAGGCAACTCACAACTTAAAGGTTTTTCAGTTTCCGCATGGATTAAAATATCCACTTCCTGTCCTTCCTTATATAAATCTGCATTATCAATTACTTCGTCTGGAATAGAAATTTGTTCAAAAGTATCAGTATCCATAAAGTGCATTCCTATGTCATCTTTATATAAAAACTGATGTGGTCTTCTTTCTATTCTTGCTGTAGTTACTTTATGCCCAGCACTAAATGTATTATCCAGAACTTTTCCTGTAGTAAGACTTTTTAGTTTTGTTCTTACAAAAGCTGGGCCTTTGCCTGGTTTCACATGCTGAAATTCAACAATTGTGAATAAATCATTGTTATATTCTATGCAAAGACCATTTTTAAAATCAGAAGTATCTGCCATATATATTGTTAACTTTAATTTAATAAAATTATTTAGAATCGTAAGCCCATTTTATATAAACGGAACCCCAAGTAAAACCACCACCAAAAGCAGCCAATATTATATTGTCTCCTTTTTTCATTTGCTTTTCATACTCCCATAAACATAAAGGAATGGTTCCGCTTGTAGTATTTCCATATTTATGAATATTAAGCATAACCTTATCAGAACTGACTCCCATACGTTTTGCTGTGGCATCTATAATTCTTTTATTAGCTTGATGAGGAACTAACCAAGCTACATCATCAGAAACTAAATTATTTTTTGCCATAATATCAGCGGCTACTTCAGCCATATTAGTAACGGCAAATTTAAAAACCTGACTTCCTTCTTGGTAAACGTAATGTTCCTTGGCTATTAAGGTCTCGGGGGATGCTGGCTTTCTGCTTCCGCCTGCTTTCATGTGAAGAAATTGCTCGCCAGAACCGTCTGTATGTAAAATCGAATCTTTAATACCATAACCCTCGGTATCAGGCTCTAGCAACACTGCTCCTCCCCCATCACCAAAGATGATGCAAGTTTGGCGATCCTCGTAATCAATAATTGAAGACATTTTATCGGCTCCAACCACAATTACTTTTTTGTATTTACCTGTTTCAATAAACTGAGAAGCTGTGGATAATGCAAAAATAAAACCTGAACATGCGGCTTGTAAATCGTAGCTAAAAGCATTAACTGCACCAACATTATTACTGATAACGTTTGCTGTTGCAGGAAAAAGCATATCAGGAGTTGTAGTAGCGCAAATCAAAAGATCAATATCTTCTGCTTTATTTCCTGTTTTTTCAAGCAATCCTTTTACAGCTTGTGTTCCTATTACTGAAGTTCCTTGATTTTCACCTTTCAGAATTCTTCTTTCTTTTATGCCGGTACGGGATGTAATCCATTCATCATTGGTTTCCACCATTGTTTCCAACTCTTTGTTGGTCAACACATAATCAGGCACCCACCCATGAACTCCGGTAATAGCTGCGGTTATTTTAGTCATGTTTTGATTGTAGTTTCTTTGGCTATTCAGCTGCTAATATATGTAATATTGATTTGAAGCCCGACAAATTCTTAAGAAATGCTTGATTAGGCAATAATCAATAAGTGATATTTTTAGAAAAATCAAATTTAAACATCATAGAATGCTAAAACCATTATTTTTTTTCTAAAAACATTGTCACATAAAAAAAGCTTTGCTTGACAGCAAAGCTTTAACAATTTGAATTGACTGAATTAAGCCAATACTTCTTTTTCCATTACTACATTTCCTTTGTAGTAAAGTTTACCTTCATGCCAGAAAGCTCTATGTGGCAAATGCGCCTCGCCTGTAGTAGGACAAATCGCCAATAATTTTGCCGTTCCTTTTTTGTGAGTCCTTCTTTTATCTCTTCTGGTTCTGGATATTTTTCTCTTAGGATGCGCCATTTTATTCTAAATTTTAATTCTTATTTCTTTTTATTCAAATTTTTTAATGCTGCCCATCTTGGGTCAATGCTTTCTTCCTCTTCCTCCAGCTCTTCTTCAGCATCATCTATATACACATATTCATTATGTTCCTCATCTTCCTCAATCTCATCAGGATGCAATTTTTTCAAAGGTATTTGCAAAGCAATGGTTTCATAAATGAAATGCCCCACATTAATCACTTGAGTGTTTTTTGTGATGACCATTACATCTTCTTCCAACTCTTGCTCCTCTTCCCCATATTTATACAACAACTTTTTGTTGATTTCTATAGGATATTGAAAAGGCTCTAAGCTTCTATCACTAATTAAGTCAACGTAGCCTGAGAAATTCAAATCTAGCTCCATTAGATTTTCTCTTTTATCTAATAGAACATGAATTTTTACTTCTCCACTTTCTACCAATTCACCTTCAAACTCACTGAAAAAGGCTGAATTTACTGCAAATTCATATTCATGCTGCTTGTTTCCAAGCTTATAAACCTGAATGTCGAAATCCTTCAACTTTTCCATCCCATCTGAATTAAGAGCGCAAAGATAAAAATATTATTTGATATTACTAAACTGCTTTAAGAATATTCTTTTCTATTCTTTATGATATCGATTGCCAAGAACAAGGCTTGACGCATAGAAGTTTCATCTGCTAAGCCTTTTCCTGTTAAATCATAAGCTGTTCCATGATCTGGGGAAGTCCTTACAAAAGGAAGACCTGCCGTGAAATTTACACCATTTGAAAAAGCCAGCGTTTTAAATGGAATCAAACCCTGATCATGATACATTGCCAATACGGCATCAAAATTTTTATATTGCTGATTCCCGAAGAATCCATCTGCCGGAAAAGGCCCAAAAACCAACTTCCCTTTTTCTTTTCTTTTTTCAATTAATGGCTTAATCATTTCTTCCTCTTCATTTCCAATCACTCCTCCATCACCAGCATGCGGATTCAGTCCTAAGACTGCAATTCTTGGTTTCTTAATTCCGAAATCATGCTTTAAAGATTTTTCTAATACATCCAGCTTACTATCTATCTTTTCTGCAGTAATTTTTTCGCTCACTTCTTTAATTGGAATATGACCAGTAACTACCCCAACTCTTAAATCTCCATCTACTAAAAGCATCAAGCTATCTTTTACTCCTGCCTGCTGCGCTAGATATTCAGTATGTCCTGCAAATTTGAAATCCTCAGACTGTATGTTATGCTTATTTATTGGAGCTGTCACAATTGCATCCACCTTACCTTCCATTGCATCTTCCACCGCTTTTTTTATACTAATGAAAGCATATTTCCCAGCTTCTTCAGATGATTGCCCCATGGTGATATTCACCGTTTCTTCCCACAGGTTCAGTACATTAAGTTTTTTATCGCTTAACTCTTCCAATTTTTTCAATTGAAAATAATTGAAATCTCGAATATTTAATGCTTTCCTGTAGTAAGAAAGAATTTTTCCAGAACCGTAAACCACTGGAGTCATCATTTTTATAATTCTCGGGTCTTCCAAAGATTTAATAATCACTTCAGGTGAAATACTATTCACATCTCCGATGGTAATGGCTATAGTTGGTTTAGTAAGTTCTTCCATATCTTAAATAAGCGCTTGAAGTCGAATTTTAAAATAATTATGATTAAATTCTGTGCAATTTAGTTTTTTTTTATCTGCTTTGAAAAATGAAGGGAGTTCGAGCGAAAAAACATTTAGGGCAACACTTTTTAAAAGACCAAAATATTGCCCAAAAAATAGTAGAAAGCCTTAGTGGGCATAAAAAATACCAACATCTTTTAGAAATTGGGCCAGGCACTGGTGTGCTTAGTAATTTTTTAATCGATAGAGCTGAATATGAACTTCTATTTATGGATGTTGACCAAGAATCAGTGGACTACCTTCAAAATCAATATCCTGACTATAAAGAAAAAATCATAAAAGAAGACTTCTTAAGAATAGATTTGGGTCATTATTATAAAGAAGCTTTCGGAATTATAGGGAATTTCCCATACAATATTTCCTCACAAATATTTTTTAAGGTATTAGAATATAGAAATCAAATTCCGGAAGTGGTGGGGATGATTCAGAAGGAAGTTGCGGAGCGAATAGCTGCAAAAGAAGGCAGTAAAACTTATGGGATTTTGAGTGTATTGCTTCAGGCTTTTTATGAGGTTGAATACCTTTTCTCTGTTCCGCCTAACGTATTTAATCCTCCACCAAAAGTAACTTCCGCTGTTTTACGACTGAAAAGAAATGAAACTCAAACTTTAGATTGCGATGAAAAGTTATTTTTCAGAGTAGTGAAACAAGGCTTTAATAACAGAAGAAAAACTTTAAGAAATGCTTTAAAGACTTTCAATTTATCTGATGAAATAAAGTCATTAGATTTGTTGGATAAACGAGCCGAGCAACTGACCGTTAATGATTTTGTAGAATTGACAAACCATATTGCCAATGGAGAATCTTGAGGAAAAAGAACATATTGACCAATTTGAGCTTTCAAAAGAGTATTTGGAGAAATTGCAAACTGCCATTTTCGAGCAGGATGAGCAGTTTATAAAAAATACACTTGATGAAACGAATCCTGCCGATATCTCCACTATTCTTTTGGAATTCGATACCGAGGAATCTCGCTATGTATTGGATGTATTGGAAAATGAGGTCAGTGCTGAAGTTATAAATGATTTAGATGAGGATGTTCGTTCAAAATATTTAAAGGAATTTAATACTACAGAGATTGCCGCCATGCTGAATGAATTAGATTCAGATGATGCGGTGGATATCATAAATGAATTACCTTTAAAAGACAGAGAAGAAGTAATTGCTTCTTTGGAGAATAAAGAAAAAGCTAAAAACATATTAGACCTTTTACGCTACGAAGAAGACGTAGCGGGTGGTTTGATGGCAAAAGAGCTAATTAAAGCCAACGTTAACTGGTCTATCAATCAGTGCATTGAAGAAATCAGAAGACAGGCAGAGAATGTTGAGAAAATTTATTCAGTATATGTAGTGGACGACCAAAACATCTTGTTAGGTAGAGTTTCTTTAAAGAGAATCATCTTAGCTGATGACCACTTAAAAGTAAAGGACCTCTATGATGATGATGTTATTTCTGTTGAGACTTACATGGATGAAGTTGATGTAGCCGAAGTCATGAGGAAATACGATTTGGATGCTGTGCCAGTAGTAAATGTTCAAGGAAAATTAATGGGGCGAATTACCATTGATGATATTGTGGATGTAATTACTGAATTAGCCGAAGAGGAAAGACAGATGATGGCTGGTATATCCGAGGATGTTGAAGAAGACGATAGTGTATGGATGTTAACGCGAGCCCGACTACCCTGGCTTATTATTGGCATGTTTGGCGGATTGTTAGGGGCGCAATTTATAGGAGTATTTGAAGATGATATTTTATTGGTTCCTGCCATGGCGTTTTTCATTCCTTTAATTACAGCAACAGGCGGAAATGTTGGGATTCAATCTTCCTCCATTGTTTTGCAAAGTTTGGCTAGCAAATCAGTTTTTGATGATTCATTTCTAAAAAGAATATTAAAAGTATTGGCAGTCGCTATTTTGAATGGAGCCGTGATTGCTGGAATTGTGATGGGAATGAACCTTATATTAGGTCAGGATATAAGATTAGCAATAGTAGTTTCTATTGCATTGTTTAATGTAGTTTTACTAGCATCATTTATGGGCACTGTGACTCCTTTGGTGTTAGATAAATTAGGAATTAATCCTGCCCTGGCCGCTGGACCATTTATCACCACCGCTAATGATTTATTAGGCTTACTTGTATATTTTACTGTGGCTCATTTCCTAATTTAAAATGAACCTATAAGGCAATTACACGATAACACACTGTATCCGCCTGATATTCAGAAGTGATTAACATGTATTAGTGAAATTAATTATTAGATCCCATATAAAATCAAAATGAAAGTCCTTGTTATTGATGAAATGCATGAAAGTATTACGCCTTTGTTGAATGAACTCAACTTAGCAGTAGATTATATGCCAAAAATAAAGCGAGAGGAAATAATTCCCATAGTTGAAAATTATGAAGGATTAATAGTGAGAAGTAAAACATATATCGATGCTGAATTATTGAAAAACGCTAAGAAACTAGTTTTTGTAGCCCGCGCTGGAGCTGGAGTTGATAATGTTGAGGTAGAAGAGCTGAAGAAAAGAAATATAGAGCTCATTAATGCACCTGAAGGAAATAGAGATGCATTGGCAGAACATGCAATGGGAATGTTACTAACTCTTTTCAACAAAATTAATACAGCCGACCTAGAAGTTAGAAGTGGAAAATGGGACAGAGAAGGCAATAGAGGAGTTGAATTGATGGGCAAAACCGTTGGTTTATTGGGGTATGGAAATATGGGAGCAGCTTTTGCTAAAAGGTTAAGTAGCTTTGGATGTAAAATCTTAGCTTTTGATGCTGAAAAAACGGGCTTTTCCAATGATTTTGTCCAAGAAGTAAGTTTAGAGAAATTGTATGCAGAAACTCAAATTCTGAGTATACATATCCCCATGAATTCAAAAAATAAAGGACTCCTTAATTATGAATACTTAGCAAGATTTAAAAAACTGGATTACATCATCAATACATCAAGAGGAGAAGTATTAATCTTAAAAGATTTATTGAAATTATTAAAAGCTGGAGAAATAAAGGGGGCTGCACTAGATGTGCTGGAAAATGAAAAAATCAACTCATTAAAAAATGATGATTTAGCTGTATTTCAAGAACTTACAAAATTAAAAGAAGTAATACTAACTCCGCATGTGGCAGGCTGGTCATTTGAATCCTATGAAAAAATAAATAAAGTATTAAGCCAAAAAATTAAATTATTGGTCGAAAAAAGAGATTAATTATAGATTTCCATATTAAAAACTCATAAAATAAATATAAATTAGGAACTGATTTCACTGAGGAATTTATCGCAATGAGCAAAAAAGAACTTAAAGAAAAAATTGAAGAAAAAATAAAAGAGACTATTGAGAAGCCAATTTTAACTTCATTCATAGTTTTATTTTTTCTGACCATCTTGGTTTTAGGATTTAGTTTGCCGTATTATTTGGATAATTTTCGAGATTTTTTCAAAGAGGTAATGGCGGAAGCCCACGGTATGCTCTTTGATATTGCCATAATTGGTATTCTTATTTATTGGTTAAATGCCAATGGTGAGAAACAGCTCCGAATCAGAATGTATAAAGATGAAATTGATGACTTCCGTCAATGGGAATCGGAAGAAGCCGCATTTCGAACTGTTGGTAACATAAAAAGACTGAACCGACACAAAATCACCGAAATCAATTTGGTAAACTGTCACATGACAAAAACCAATATGAGTCATGTAGATTTAACTGGCTCAAATTTAAACTCCTCAAACTTTAGTCATGCAAATGCAATAGAATGTAATTTTTCGGGCACTAGGGCTAACCAGACTAATTTTGAAAATGCTAAGATGAACCAAGCTAATTTTGAAGGAGCTTTCGCAAGCGGAGCCAATTTTAAAGATGCCTTTCTAATTAAAGCTAACTTTCGAAATGCTTTTCTTATTAAATCTGATTTCTCCAATGCTTATTTAATGGAAGCGGATTTAAGTAATTGCCACCTTACTGGTGCAACATTTGATGAAGCTAGCCTTTATAAAGCTAACTTAAAAGGAGCAGAAGGAATTACAGCAGATCAGCTTAAAAACGTAAAAACGCTTTATTTAGCCGAGCTAGATGAAGACATCAAAAACGAGATAAAAGAGAAATACCCAGAACTTTTAGGTAAATAGAACGTTAGCTCCTCCATCTTGTTTTCAATATATAATTCTCATATATTTGTATAAATATTCAGAAACAAGATAGACGGCTCATGCAAAACTGTGCCGTTTTTTATTTTATAGAAATCTCAATTTTTAATAACGATGAGTAAAGTATCATACTACACAGAAGAGGGTTTAAGAAAAATGAAGGAAGAACTCCATCATTTAAAAACCGTGGAAAGACCAAAAGCTTCAGCTGACATAGCCGAAGCCAGGGACAAAGGAGACTTAAGCGAGAATGCAGAATATGATGCTGCTAAAGAGGCTCAAGGTTTACTTGAAATGAAAATAAATAAATTGGAAACCGTTGTGGCAAATGCAAGGGTTATCAAGGAATCCGATGTGGACACTTCCAAGGTTGGCCTATTAACAAAAGCCAAGATTAAGAATAAAAAGAATGGAATGGAAGTGACTTATACCATGGTTTCTGAAGAAGAAGCAAATTTGAAAGAAGGGAAAATCTCTATCAAATCGCCTATTGGAAAAGGAATTATGGGTAAAAAAGTAGGAGAAATCGCTGAAGTTGATGCTCCTGCCGGTAAAATGGAATTTGAAATTTTAGATATTAGTATGTAATTATTGAAAGAGCCGAAAATTTTAATCGGCTCTTTATAAATCATCAATATTATGGCAAGTATTTTCACAAAAATCATTAATAGAGAGATACCAGGGCATATAGTGGCTGAAAATGATAACTATATTGCTTTTTTGGATATTAACCCATTGGTAGAAGGTCATGTCTTAGTGGTTCCTAAACAAGAAACTGACTATATTTTTGATTTAGAAGATGATGTCCTTTCAGGATTGCATTTATTTGCCAAGAAAGTAGCAAAGGCTATAGACAAATCAATCAAATGCACAAGAGTTGGCGTTGCAGTAATTGGCCTTGAAGTACCTCATGTGCATGTTCACTTGGTACCAATGAACTCTATGGATGATATAAATTTCAGCAAAGGGAAATTAAATCCATCTCAAGAAGCGCTAGAAAATACCGCAAAGAAGATTAAAGCTAATCTCAAATAGCTACAATATTTCACCAAAAAGAGGGCCTTTCACTAGTACTGTTTTGATATTTTGCACAATCATAGCAATATTCTGGAAGCGGGTCAGAGGGTCTAAATTGATTACAAGATAGTGCTGCCTCGTTTATTCCAGTCAAGGCAGAAGCAGGAATTCGAATTCTTTTGGTACTCACTCCTGAAACAATAAAATAACCTAAAACTTTCTCTTTTGGGTTTGTTATTGAATTGATGTTACTCTCTATCTGAGCGGGCAGCGCACTAAATATTGAACCATCATTTTCAAATTGCTGCTTAATTAGATCCCAAAATTGGTAAGCACCTTGATTCATAGTTTTCAATTGTACTTGAAAACTATAGTCTTCAGTAAACCGCAATCCATCGGGTAGAAAAGTAATTTGATAATCCGTAATCAAACTGTTATTTGTGAACTGATCATCATGAAGTTTGATATCAAATTTTGAAAATTCTGTATTCCAGCAATATCGATTATTATTATCCATAGGTGCTGAACGAAATTTATAAGTTCCTTGCCAATCGATTCTGAAAAATTCCTTTTCCTCATTATCTCGGAAATTACTATAAATTTTCACCCCTTTTTCAATATATGTATCCCCGTTTACCTCTCTTTCCCTGGAGCTCTTCACATAATAAACTGAATCGACTTGGCCTGTAGGTAAAAGTGTTTCTACATCAGATTCATAAATACTACCATCCATAGTTTCAATTCTCAATACGTAATCCTTGCCCACTTCTCCTATAAACTCAGAGGGGCAAGACCAATACTTGCCTGCTTTTCTTTCGATAAAAGAATATTCATTTCCCTGCTCATCAAAAACACTAACTTTGGCACCGGTTTCTTTTGGGTTTACTAATGTTTCGTAATCAGCAGTTCTTTGTAAGGTTACATTGTAGGATTCGTTCAGATTAGTAATTTCAGCGATCACAACTAAACGACCATTTTTATCTTCAACTTCAATATCTAATGGATCAATACAGCCACTGAGAAAAAAAAGAAAACCAATTAATTTAAGAAACTTCATACTAAAAACTGAAATTATAAGTAACAGAAGGAAATGGTATTCCTAAGATGGACAAGCGATAAGCTTGTGGTGGAGCTCCATTCTGATCTCTGAAAAAAACTGAAAAAGGATTTTTCCTGCCATAAACATTATAAAGACCAAAAGTCCAACTACTTCTTAATTGCTTATTAGTGCTTTGTGGATCATAAGTCAATGCTAAATCCAGCCTATGATAATCAGGTATTCTATATTGATTTCTTTCAGAAAATTCCGCCACTGCTATGGCTCCTACCTCATATTTACTGATAGGAATACTTACAGGTCGTCCAGTGCTATATGTGAAATTACCGCTTAAAGTCCAATCATCGGATAATTGATAGGATAATATAGAAGTTAAATCGTGTGGTTTATCAAAATAAGCCGGGTACGGATTTCCGTTGTTGATATTTTCCTCTTCAAATCTACCGTCAGGTTGAAAAAGAGAACGAGAATAAGTATAACTCAATCTTCCTGTTAAATCTCCTTTAGTTTTATTAATCGACAGTTCAGCGCCATACGAATATCCCCTACCGTTTACTATTTCCGATTCTAAAAATTCATTCAAAAGCAAATTAGCTCCTTCTTTATAGTCAATTGAATTTTCTATGTTTTTATAATAAACCTCCATAGATGTTTCAAACCCGCCATTTTTAAAATTTTGGAAGAAGCCCAAAGAAATCTGATCACCAATCTGTGGTTGAATATGTCGATTACTTAATTTATATATATCTGTTGGGACCACAGCTGCATTATTAGCTATCAGATGCATGTATTGCCTAGTTCTTTGGTAGCCAATTTTGATGGATTGAACTTCACTTATTTCATAATTCAATGAGAATCTAGGCTCAAAACCACCATAAGTAACAATTTTTTCGTTTTTACTATATATTTTGGTATCGGTGATACTCTGAGGAGATTTGGTTCTACCCTCTTGATAAGTATGAGTTGTAAAAGGTCCTAATTTATGAAATAGACTGTATCTCATTCCAATGATAAATTTAAATTTAACAATATCGATATCATCCTCTACAAAAAAGCCCCATTCTCTTCCGTAATCCAATTCAAGCTCTTTTTTATTAATTATTGATTCAGCATTAGTTGGTTTCAATTGACCAGGGTTTAATTCATATTGGTTCAATTCCGCTCCCCATTCAAAATAATGTCTTGCTAAATCAGCTCCCATATAAACTTTTGCAGCTTTGCTTTCACTTCCGATTTCTAATAAAAAATCTTGATTACTAAAGCTACCGATCACATTGGAGAAATTATTAGCATAGGAAATCAAACTTGTAACATTAAAAATCTCGTTTACTTCATATTGATGCATAAGTGTTGATGAACTATTACCGTATCTATAAGTTGTGTCCGGGGAAAAAGCAAATTTATCAGCACCGTGGTAGGCAGAAAAACTAAACCTGCTCCTATTTCCCGATCTCCAGCTAATTTTAGAGTTTAGATCATAAAAGGATGCACTGCTATTTTCAATCTGTGGGTTATTAGTCGATTTTAATAACCAATCTGAATAGGTGCTGCGACCAGAAACCATGACTCCCAATTTATCCTTAATAATTGGAGTTTGTAAAGTAAGCCTGCTAGAAATCAATCCAACTCCACCACTAACTATCAAAGAATCTTTAATAGGATCTTGCGTTTCAACAGCAAGTACTGACGAAATTCTACCACCATATCGGGCAGGAATACTTCCTTTGTAGAGCGTTACACCCTCAACTACATCTTGATTAAAAACTGAAAAGAAACCAAATAAATGTGAAGTAAAATATATAGGTGCTCCATCCAACAACACTAAATTTTGCCCAACAGAACCTCCTCTAACATTTATGCCTCCAGCGCCTTCTCCAACGGAGCTTATGCCTGGTAATGTAATGATGCTTTTAATTACATCAACTTCTCCCATCATGGGAGGAATTTTTTTGATAGATTTAATGGATAATCGCTCAATCCCCATTGATGCCGATTTCAAATTTGAAACCTCACCTTTGGCCCTGACCGTAATCTCAGACAATTGCTTAACATCCTCTTCCATCTGAATTTTCAACTCAACATTCCGAGTAACTTCAACCCTTTTTTCAATAGTTTTTTTACCAACAGCAGAAAACTTAATAGTATATGTTCCTTTTTCTAAAAGGAAAGAAAACCTTCCGTTTACGTCAGCAATTACTCCTTCCGTTCCATCATCCCAAGAAATGGAAGCTCCAACTACTGATTCCTTCGTATTAGCATCAATAATTACACCCGAAACTGTGTAAGTACTTTGTTGAAAGGAAAAACCAGCATTTTGAAAAAAAAACAGAATAAAAATAAAAATTACTGATCGCATATTAATGTTTGTTGCAAAAGAAAGAACTGAACTCTATTTATACTAATAGTCCAATAAATTTATGATAGTCGGTATTAATTCTTGACAAGTAGTGTTGGAGATAATCAACCAATTTCTAACTGCTTTAATAATACTTGTTATAAATAAATTACAAAAAAAATAAAATGCAGGATTGTAAATTCTCATGGAAAAACCACTTTCAAACCCGTATTTCAAGGTATAGGTAACATATAGCATTATACCCTACTTACAATTAAACAATCCTTTTTTCTAACTAAAAATTGAACTACCTTTGTATATATAATACTTGACAATTAGCACATTACCAATTATCAAAATCTCTACCTCATATTATCCTTTAAAATATAATTGCATTGAAAAAATTAATAACATTTTTAGTCCTTTCGTTCATATCCTATAATTTTAGCAACGCTCAAGAAATTTGCGATGATGGCATTGACAATGATGGCGATGGCTTCATCGACTGTTTTGATGGAGATTGTGTGTCAGATGCAGCTTGTGATGGCTTTTACATGGGTAATGATGCCTCATGCCAAGCAGAACCATCAGAATTTCCAGTTTTTGAGCTAGCATTAGGAACAAAATCTCGTAACGATGTAACAACTTCATTGAGTAGTATGGCCTTAGGGGATTTAGATAGAGATGGAATTCCTGAAATTTTGACAACCAATCAATATGATGACAAAATTTTTCTTTTAAATGGTGATGATGCTACTGTTAAATATGAAAGAACAACAAATAACCCCTCTTTTACTAATGCCGCAATGGTCAATCTTCAAGATGATAATTGCGGAGAAGTATTTATAGTAAATGTCAACAGTGTTGATAATTACAATATCAGCTCTTTTGATTGTGAACTAAATCCTATTTGGACTTCAGAGCGTCTAAATCAGGATCCTAATTTTCTAAGCTTTGCAGATTTCGACCGTGATGGTCAAGCAGAAATGTATTATAAAGATGTAATTAGAGATCCAAGTACAGGGACAATTATTGTAGAAACCTCCGGTACTAACTGGAATGAAATCCCAGGTGGGCCTGTTGCAGTGGATATACTAGGTGATGAGGACTTAGAATTGATTATTGGGAATAATATTTATAGTGTGAATTTAGGAGATAGAACAGAAGGTGCTGGTACATTAACTTTACTTGCTACAATGCCTGCCCCTTACCAAACTAAATCAGGTGGACAGCAACCCCAGAACTCTACAACCTCTATCGCAGACTATAATTTGGATGGTAATTTAGACGTAATTGTAACGGGTGCAAATTCTTCCAATGTGACAACCGTATTCTTTTGGGATGTATTCAACAATACTGTAAAAACTTTCAGTGACCCTTTTGCTGAAGCTGGTTATGAATTTGGTTGGAGACAAGGTACAGGAAGAGTAAATATTGCCGATTTAGATGGGGATGGTCAATTAAATGCTGCATTTGTCTCGGGAAAATATCTTTATGCATTAGATGAAAATTGGCAATTGTTTTGGAGAACAGAAGTAAATGAAGAAACTTCAGGAATCACAGGAGCAACCTTATTTGATTTTAATGGTGATGGTCAATCAGAAGTAGTTTACAGAGATGAAGATTATTTATATATTCTCAATGGGAAAGATGGTACCATAAACCCTCTCAAACATTGCCGTTCAAGAACAATGACGGAGTATCCTATAGTAGCCGATGTGGATGCGGATGGCTCCACGGAAATTTGTGTGGTATGCGTTACTGAAGACCATCAAGTAAGTACGCCAGGCAGAAATCTTAGCCTAGATGCTCCGGCAGAAGTACGAATTTATAAATCCGGTGCTGCACCTTGGGTACCTGCAAGAAGGGTATGGAATCAGCATGCTTATTTCAATGTTAATATCAATGATGATTTGACCGTTCCAAGAAATCAGCAAAAACATCAGACCGTATTTTCTACTGGTGTTTGTACACCTGGCCCCAACCGCCCATTAAATAACTTTCTAAATCAAGCACCCTTTCTTACTTCTGATGGTTGTTATGCTTATGCAGCGCCAGAATTAAATCTTATCGAATCGTCTTTTTCCGTAACAGCACCAGTTTGTCCCGATAACAATTTTACTGTAAGTTTCGATTTCGAAAACATTGGGGATGTTCCATTATCAGGTAGTATACCAGTCACTTTTTATGATGGCGACCCTTTAGTTGCTGGAACCAATAAGTTGAATACAGAAAATATTTCCGTTAGTAATTTTGCGGTAGGGAATGTTGAATCAGCCGATAACCTATTGGTGAATGGTACGGGTGCCCAATTTACCCTTTATGTAGTATTGAACGACAATGGTTCTACTACACCAACACCTATAAGTTTTCCTAATTCAAATTTCCTGGAATGTGATTATAGTAACAACATGGTTTCTGCTGAAGTGAAGCCTATTCCTTTTGCTCTTTCAACAGAAATTAACAAGAATATAACTTGCTCGGCAGGAAGTGTTCCTCCAAATGGTGACGCTAGAGTATTTAGATTAGTCGGTGGAACAGAGGTGACTGCTGATTATGATTTCTTTTGGTTTAACGGAACAACCGTTGATGACACACCGGATTATACGGGTTCCGTCTATTCAGGATTAAGTGCAGGAACTTATACTGTTTTTGCAGCTGATAAATTGGCTGGTTGTTCCTCGGATACAGTCCAAGTAGTGATTTCTGATAGTGTCAGAACAATTACTGCTGACATAACTGTTGATAGAGGAAATGATGACTGTGACAACCCGAATGGTAAATTAACTGTAGCCGTGAATGGAGGTGAACCCGTTGGGAATTTCACTTATGAATGGTATGTTGGGAATACTGTGGGTAGTGGTTTGAAAATAAGTGATAGCCACGAAGCCGATAACTTAGAATCGGGTGTTCACACTGTACTAATTACAGAGAAAGCAACAGGTTGTCAAACAATACAAAGTATTGAAGTACCTGATGATAAAATAATCCCTACAGCCTCTGCAAGTGCAACAGATGTAATATGCTCAGATGAAAATTCAGGAAGTGTAATGGTGAATGTAGGTGATTCAACTTCTGGTTATACTTTTAAATGGTTTTTGGGTAGTAGTGAAAAAGCAGAAGTAGATTTTACAGGTGATACTATCAATAACCTGCCCCAAGGAGTTTATTCAGTTATTGCTATTAATTCAAGTACTCTATGTGAATCTGCATTAGCGACTGTTGAAATTAACCAAACTGCTAGTCCCACTATAACACAGCTATTTAGTACTGATAATAGTTCGTGTGATGTGCTTTCACCCACTGGGAGTGTTTCGGTTGCTATTCAAGGTGATTCTTCTGATTATTTAATTGAATGGTATTCAGATACAAACACTACAAATACCTCCATAGGAAATGGATATTTGCTTGATAGTTTAGCGGCAGGTGATTACACTGTTAAAGTAACCGATGTTAGAACAGCTTGCTTCATAACAGATGTTGTCACGATAAATAATAATACGATTACTCCTTCTATTGTACTAACAGCGGATCCAGTTACCACTTGTTCTCCTGATAATGGAAGAATTGAAGTAGATGTTGATATCGATACTAAAAACGATTATACTTTTTATTGGTATCAAGGTTCAGAAGTAAAGAATCAAACAGATTTTTCTGAAAAGGGGCCAATACTTGACAGCCTAACTGCTGGTAATTATACAGTACAGGCTTTGAATTTAAATACAAATTGTTTGTCCAAGGCAGAAACCATAACAGTGGTTGATTCAGCTTCTTTTACTGCAAATATATTGAAGACTGAGGATAAAGATTTTGGCACTATAGCCAATGGCTTAATATCAATTAAAGTGAGCAAACCAAATCGTGTTTATGAAATCCTTGTAAATGATACTTTCAATAGATTTGTAAATGCAGGTTCAGAAGAAATAATAATAGATAGCTTAAGTGAAGGATTTTATGCTATACAGCTCACAGATACAATTTCAGACTGTAGTGTAAATCTTACCTCTGAAATTTTCTCCAAACTAAATACAGCAACCGATATCGTTAGTTTTAATTTAGCCACATCGACATCAGCTGCAATTATTGATACTTCAAATCATAAAATAGAAGTTGAGGTAGAGGGCTTATCGGATGTTACCAGTTTAACTCCGGAAATAGAAATTTCAGAAGGTGCTTCTATATCTCCAGATACAAATGTAAGTAGAGATTTCACAGAAGCAGTTCAATATACTGTTACCGCTCAAGATGGTAGTACCACTCAGGAATGGGAAGTAGCTGTGACTAAAGCACGGATAATTAAGGAAGACCAAACCATTACCTTCAATCTACCTGACACATTATCTCTGGACCAATCACCCTTCCCATTAGTAGCCTCATCTTCGAGTGGGTTAGCTGTTCAATTTACAGTAGAAAGTGGTTCAGCTAGTATCCTAGATAATGAATTAGTATTCACTAATGGATCGGTAGTTGATGTAAAAGCTTATCAAACAGGGAATGATACCATAAATAGCACAGAAGTTGTAAAGACAGTGACAGTGCTAGGTACATATGATCTTTCAATTAATGTTTTAAGGTCTGATGATAGTCCACTTGATGATGGGCTAGCAAAACTGTTTGATATAAATGGAGGACTTTATGAAAGAAAGCCATTCACAGACGGAGATTTGAAATTCAGCAATGTCGCTCCTGGTAATTATATCTTACAAGTGATACCAAGAGGTAATACTACATCGGACATCTCACCTACTTATTATGCTAGCACCCGTTTTAACAAAGATGCATCAATACTTAGCATCAATAGTAATTTGGACTTAAGTATGAAGATGAAAACCAAAAAGGGAGAATCAAATGGAAATGGTCAAATTAACGGACAAGTAATAAAGTCAGAAGAGCAGATGAATGCTAGACTTTCAATAGGTGAGTTGGAAAGTGGGGAAGGGATTAGTGAATTAATAATTTACCTTTTAGATGAAGCCTCTAAAGAAATAGTGAGTGACGCGGTTACTGAGGAATCGGGTGCTTTTAGCATGGAAGAAATACCTCGAGGTAATTACGAGTTTTATATTGATATCCCTGGACTTGAACAAGGGGCTACTTCTTTCAAATTACCATTCGATGAGCAAATAATTGAATTGAGTATTAATGTATACCTAAATGAAGGAGGGATAGTAGATTTTGAGATTATTACTGTTTTAGCAAATGATAATGCTGTTTTTGATCTTAATCTATATCCAAACCCTACGACTGGAATATTGTATTTGAGAGGTTATACAGGGCCAGAGCAGAAAGCTGCAATTGTTTCTTCTAACGGGGCAACTGTAAAAACTTTTATGATTAAAGCTCAAGACAGTCAGGAAGTAGATTTGACTAATTTAGAAGAAGGGGTTTACTACATCACCGTAGGAGATGAACTAGGAAGGATAATGAAGATTATTAAAAAATAAAGCATTGTTTTTCATGAATTAAACAGATCAAAAATTTACAATGCTTTTTCACCTAAAACCTCCTCTAGTTTTAGATTGTAATCATACTGCAAGTCTTCCTCCATTTTGGCTATAGTTTTGCGGATTGATATGACCAATCTATTATACAAATTGATTAAAACGGTGTTTTCTTTAATTGAAGGCCTTAATAAAAGCATTTTGTGACAAAAGTAAATCAGTAATTCTAGTTCAGTTGTTTTCTTTTTTGAATACCGGATATATTTTCTGGTATGTCTCAACACCTTTCGGATGGTCTTTTTCATCCAATAGTAATTTTGATTGTTGATTTCAGAGAATTGTAAATCTATTTCATTTTTCACTGATTGGATATACCCTTCCTCATCTGAAGCTTCAAACAGTAAATAGGTCAAAAGCTCTTTGTTTTCTTTCTTAAATCGGGATAAACTCAAACAATAGGATAAGAGCTCTTCTTCAGATTTATGCTGTAATTCTTTTTTGATTTCTGCTAGTGTAGCCGCCTTCATAAAATTTGAGATTTCATAAAGCAACAAAATCAATCCTCAATTAAAATACTATTATTATAAAGGATATTTTTCAATAAAGCTATGTCTAATGGCTTTTCCCAATATGCTAAAGCACCATTTTGCAGAGCAAAATTTTTATCTGCGGTTAAAACCGATGTAGTTAAAATGATGATGGGAATATGCTTTTTACCTTGTGTATTTTTCACCACTTGCAAAACCTCTAAACCATCAATTTTTGGTAAATTTAAATCTAAGAGCACTATATCAGGTTCCTCACAATGAGAGAACTCTTGTTGCTGTAGTAAGAAATCAATAGCATCAGCTCCATTATTTACAACATCTAGCTGTAAATCAGCATAAACATCATCCAAATAAGATTTAGTAAGTACAACATCTATCTCATTATCTTCAACCAATAAAATCTTCATAACTTATCATTTTAACAGTATAAATTAAAATGATGGATGATAAGGAAGTGTACATAATTTTAGGTTGATGAGCCCAGTACACATTTATTTTCTACCCAATATTAGGACTCATGGTTTTCATAATTAAATCATATTCGATTAACGCGAGTTTATTAAAGACTAAAACAGATTTTTTATCGAGATTCTAGCTCAAAACTATGCAACACTTAAAAAGTAATTGGAAATGACTGGAGTTAATACATGCCTATAAGTGCATCTCTAAATTCATTCACTTATACTTATTCATTAATCCGAAATCGAAGGGAGTCCACAAACATGATTTCATCCCACTACTTTTAAACCCTGTATTTACCCAAGAGTTGCAGGTTTTGTAAAAAGAAAAACTGCCTTTTGCTTTATAAAAATCGTCTCTTGTGGTATATCCTTGGCGCTTAAGTAGAATTTTCTCTTCATTATTATTTAATTCGAAGGTTTCATACAAATAGTTATTCAATTTCCTTAGTTCAGATTCTGTTATTTCAATTTTAATCCAGTGGCTTTGTTTATTCTGATAACGAGTGACGTGGATTAAGGCAGAACCTTTAAAGAAAACCGCCTTAAATGCGGTGTTTAAGGTTAAATCGTTCCAAGTTGGGGTATTCAAGTAGAATTCTTTATCTCCCCATCCAAAAGCCAAATAATTCTCATTTGGTTTGTGTCTTAAATGAGATAGTAATTTTGATTCTATACCCTCCTTAGGAAGGACAATATCTAAATGAACACCATTTGAAGCTAAATAAATGGTTTTATCAGGGACTTCATCACTTTTATTTCTTTCAATTGTGATAGCACTTAACGTCAAAGAAACTACTATGTAAGAAGCAGGAACCAGCAAAAAATATAGTGTGCACTTAAATATTTTTCTGAGAGTTTTCATTTGGATTGGATTATAAGATTACTTGAAAGACTAAGAAATATCAAACATTGCTGAAAAAATTTCCCTATTCCTGCTGTTAGTTTTTTGAAAGCGTCATTACACCTTTCTCTTCTTTCTCGGTGAAAATTAAGTTTCCATTATTGTAGTATTTCGTTACTGTATATTGACCAGATACCCACTGAGCATCAGGTACATTATCTGAATTGTTATAGTAATTTTTATGGGAGTATTTCCGGATTAATTCACCGTTAAAATAGAACTTTTCTTCCTTCGCACTACCACCCTCATCAGAACCTGCATCAAGCTTGTACTGCCCACTTGAGTGCTTGTACTTAAGAGAGATTGCTTCCGAATCTGGTATTCACTTTCTGTTTAAAATCTATTCCTGTATCAACGATTGTGAATTCAATCTTGTTTTTATTTGGAAAGAATTGGTCACAGGTATAGATGAATTTTGATTTGAATGCCAAAAGCAGGTTTTGAATAGGCTGTAATTAGGGTTGTAAATCTTTTTTGTGCTATGGAGAGTTTCGGATATGGTGGCATCCCACTGCCAAAGGCTGGCAAGCTATCCTTAGTCCTACCCCGAAAGGGAAGGAAATTAGGCCTTATCCTTAGTCCCTCTCCCAAGGAGAAGGAGATTGAGATGCTGAGGAGGTAGGATTTGAATTTGCACCAAATTGCACGGATGAAAATCGTCAAACGCATTTTATCCAGGTGTAGCTGAAGGAAGGGTTAGGCGTTTATGATTGGTTAAGTTAGTGGCTTTAGTTAGGCTTGAATCTGCTAGCTTCTGGTCGAGGTTGTAGGAGCTTCTTCAATTTAAAATTCTTCCTTCGCTGCCTTTCTAGTTTTTTCTATTATATCCTCGCCTAATTCTTTTTCGATTAGTGAGTTCATTGCTGACTGGTAACATTCTCTAGGGAAGTCAATTACACAACTTGCTTTTATGGTTACGTCATGATGCTCTTTCATGTATTCAAAATAGAACATCTCAAATTCGGTGGCGTAGACTGTTCCCATTATTGTATAATCCCTTATCCCGTTTTCAAAATCCAAGCTTGCCTTTTCAATTAAGGAATCACATTCTCGAAAGATTGGATCGTTAAGCTCAGTTGTTTTTTCGGCTGAAGTGGTGCATGCAGCAAGAAAAGAAAGTATTATAAAGATGTATTGTGTTTGAAGTTTCATTTAAATTAACTGGTAATCCTGCCAGTCATCTACCAATTTTACTTAATGATAATTTTGTTTGCTATTTAAATTACATTAATTCTTGGAGTTTTACCTATAGTTTAGGATCCTTATTGGCTTTATTACTCATTATACTTCTTAGAAATTATAGATAACGAGTTTGATAAGCCTTCATAGCCTATAAGCCAAGGTTCTAAGTCATATTTCTTCCCATTTATCCAATAACAAGGAGTAGTCTTATTTTTGGTTCTCGTAAATCCTCCAATTACAACTCTCCCATTTTTTACCATTATTGATTTTGCAATTGAATTTTCTGACTCTAAGGTGTGAAGTTCACCATTTTTCCAGTAACATGCCTGTCTTACTTTTTTATAAGTTGAAGAATTAGGGTCTATTTTGCCAAAATACCCTGCAACATATATATCATTATTATCTTTATAAATTGAATTTGCGTATGAATAAAGGTTTAAGTTTTTTGCTAAATCGATTCTTTTACCGTTTTTCCAAAAGCAAGCTTTGTCAAGTAATTCTCCTTTAATAAAACTACCTGCTATCAAAGTATCATACTCGTCTACAAAAATATTATTTGCTGTTTCATATGTCTTTCTACCGTCATTAAGGTCGACTCTAACACCATTTACCCAAAAACATACAGATTTTTCTATACGGTTATATCCAGAAATAAAGACGTTTTTGTTGAAAGTGTACATTGATTCAACTGAGTAATCGTCAGAATTCTCAAGGAGGATCCTATTTCCATTTTTCCAAAAAGCAGGTTTACTGTTAAAAAAACCAACTAAAAGAACTGTATCATCAACAACCTTTATAGAATGAATTTCGCTTTTAACCTTTCCATCCAGATAAATTATACTATCGTTAATAGCAAAAAAACCATTTAATCGCTCGCCATTAGAATAAGTGCCACATGAATAAAAAACGGAATCTTTAAATTGTAAATCAGTTAAGTAAGCTGCTCCTTCTGAACTATTAACCAAATCTACCCTTTCGTTTCCGATCCAATAACAGGCTGTTCTACCGTTTTCATTGACCCATCCTACATTAATGATATCATTATTCAAATTTGATTTACATGCAAAGAGCAGTAATAATGGAAGAGTTGCTAGTTTAAATATTTCTTTTCGTACATAATTCTGCATATGGTTATCTTAAATAGTAAACATTATTACTTTAGTTAGCAATAAAAGTACATTTCTTTACTTTATTGGCAATACAAGATGAAAGCAAAGTGTTAATTATTGCATTAAATTCTTTTATCTGTAAAATAAAATGCAATCAAATTAAACATTTATGCGTGTTTTTTATTTGTTATTGCACTTATGAATGTTTAATCTCATCAGAACATTTTGTCTTTTGAATTAAATGGTATCAGATTAAACATTTCTATCATCCGAGACCTCACTCTGTTTCAGTAAAGGTTTTCAAGTTCATCAGGATTAAGGTTTGTGGCGGCAGGGGTAATCATTCCACTGGTTGTGAAATGGCTGTAGCGGTTGAGGAGGATTTCGGCTAATGACACAAAAAAGCCCTAAATCATAAGATTTAAGGCTTTTTGTGTTCAGATAAATTCTGAAAGTGGGCCCACCTGGACCACACTAAAACCTTATTTAAAACTGATATTCAGTTACTTATGATTTGTATGGTTTAAAAGGGCACGAATAGGGCACTAAAAATTTAATCGTTTTTGTCACCAAATATCGGCTCTTTTTGAAGCTAAAACTGCCAAAGAACGTTTCTTTGTTATACTAAATATACGCAAAAAAGGGCAAATTTTATGAATAAAAGGCGGGAAAATTTCTGGATTAGAACCTAAAAATTTGGCTTAATCGGTGAGGTATTCTTGGACTGTTTCAGCATCTATTCCGGTGTAATCTGCGAACTCGGAAACGGTGATCAGCTGATGCTTCTCTTTTCCTTTTTGTTCTCTTATACGTTCTAATATTCGTCTTCCAGTGCGTTCGCTCTTACCCGTGATGCGCTGTATGTCCTTTGGATATATGACGGTTCTTTTCAATATCATGACTTCATACTTTATCTATACTTTATCCATAAGGATGCTATACACTAATATAGCCAATTTCTTGAAAGCTTTAGCGACAATAATTGCCAATTAAGACAACACAACCTTTATCGGAAGTCAGTTTTTGACAAACGCTCATTTGAGAAATACTTTGGTGACTCATCAAATATATTTATCAATTATGGCAAGACAAAAAGGTATAATCAAACTGAAAGGCAAGATCGGGGATCTGTCTTTCTACAAAACGAAAGATGGCTACTTGGCCAGGGAAAAAGGCGGAATTGACAAAGAGCGTATGAAGAATGACCCTGCTTTCCAGAGGACTCGGGAAAATGGCGCTGAATTCGGGAGGGCTGGAAAAGCTGGAAGGCTTTTGAGAACTTCTGTTCGACCTCTACTCTTGAAGGCGGCTGATGGTAGAGTGGCCAGCCGAATGACCAGAGAAATGGTCAAGGTCGTGAAAAGCGATACATCCAACGATAGAGGACAAAGAACGGCTAGTGAAGGTGATGTTGAGCTGCTGAAGGGTTTTGAGTTTAATCAAAACGGAAAGCTTAATGCAACCATGTATGCGCCTTTTTCGGCTGCCATTGATCGTGCAAGTGGTGAGGCAACGGTAAACATTCCGGGGTTTATTCCTCAGAATACTTTTGCTGCTCCTGGAGGGGCTACCCATATGCGCTTGATTGTAGCTGCAAGTAAAGTGGACTTTGAAGGTGAATCGTTCGACTTGGACACTGATGAAAGCAGTGATATTGCTATTGGTCCTCAATCGGAATCAGCTATCAACTTGACCGCTACGGTTCCTACAACAGGAGATTTTCCAATCTTTTTACTTTTTGGGGTGGAATTCCTGCAGGAAGTAAACGGGACAATGTACCCGCTTAAAAACGGTGCGTACAATGCTCTTGCCTTGGTAGAGATTGACAATACTATTCCCGGACCTTTATAGAATTTGGAAATGAGTTTTGAACTTATTCGAAATTATAGGTCCAGCGGAACCAATGGGAGCTTGAGGTATGGCAGTGAAAAAATCTGCCATACTATTGAACTTCCGTGGAAGGAGAATCAGCCTTTTATTAGTTGTATCCCAGAAGGTAAATACCTACTTGAAAAAAGGATTACCCATGAGAGGGGATTTCATCTGATATTGAAAAGTGTTCCTGGAAGAAGTTGGATTTTAATCCATCCTGCGAATGATGCTAGGACAGAATTGGAAGGCTGTATTGCACCAGTCTCGGAGCTAACAGGAATAGGAAAAGGAATCCGATCGAGTGAAGCCATGGACAGGCTTTTGGAAGTCTTTGAAGAGGCTCAAGAGAAGCAAAATCATATTTACATCACTATTAAAGAGAAATCAGCTATGAATATTTTAGAACGAGTTAAAAAGCCCACTCCAAAGTTGTTTAGAAAATTGCGGACAGTCGGTCTGATATTGGCTGCTGCTGGAGGCGCTCTTTTAGGAGCGCCCATCACATTGCCAGCTGGCTTGATCACCGTTGCAGGATATTTGACCGTTGGTGCCAGTGTCCTGACTGCAGTAAGTCAGGTGACAGTGGATAATGAGGTCAAAATTCCTCCACTGCCTGAGGTCAAAAACAAGGGAGATGCAAGTCCACGGTAAGGCAGGCACAGCTGGGGGAACAATCCTTACGGTGCTGGTCAATTTGCAAAGTGCTGATATCATCAAAACTTGTATTCTGGCAGCTGTAGGAGCATTAGTTAGTTTTTGTATGTCCTTGGCCATGAAATGGGTGGTCAAGAAAATCAAGAAGAAAGGCCGTAGTTCATAGCTACGGTTTTTTGTTTTTAATCGAATTAGGGTTAATTCAAATTCCGATATTCTTTTGGAGATACGCCTACATGCTGTTTAAAAACGCGAGTAAAATGTTGTGGGTATTTAAAGCCCAGGTCGAAAGCAATTTGGCTAAGGGATTTATTAGGATCAAATATTCTTTCCTTTGCTACTGTAATTAATTTTAGTTGAATAAACTCATGAGCAGATTTACCAGTTTCCCTTTTAATCAAATCACCAAAATAGTTTGATGATAGGTTGAGTTCATCAGCACAATAAGCTACAGAAGGCAAGCCAATAGTTTCGGGTTTGTCAGAAGAAAAGTAAGCATTCAGTAAAGTTTCAAACCTTTCCAAAATTCCTTTATGCACATTGTCACGGGTAATGAACTGGCGGTCATAAAACCTATCGCAATAATTTAAGAGCAATTCAATATTAGAGGTAATTAATTTCTTGCTGTGATTGTCAACATTCATCTCTAGTTCATAGCTGATTTTGGAAAAACAATCCATGACCATTTTTCGCTCGCGTTCAGAAACATGCAGGGCTTCATTTACATTATAGCTAAAAAATGAATAGAGATCAATGTGTTTGCCCAGTGAAGTGCCCTTGATAAGATCTGGATGGAAGGCAATTCCATGTCCTTTGGGATGATAGAGTTGGTTGTTATTATCAATTGAAATGACCTGCCCCGGTGCAACGAATATCAAAGTGCCTTCCTGATAATCGTAAGTTTGTTTTCCATATCTTAGATCTCCACAATTTACCTCTTTCAAGAGTACAAGATACAGGCCGAAATATGTTTTTTTAAGATACCTTGGATCAGCCTTTGAAAAATCCACTACTGTAACCAGAGGGTGTAGTGTTTCATGATTGTTGTATGCATTGTATTGGCTAACAGTTTCAAATTTTTGTATCTCGTCCATAACAACTACTTTTTATCAAAACTAATACAATACTTTTTTAATTCCTGCGCCTCAATTGCTGAATCCGTAAAATTGGTAAGAATAGCAGTAGATTGTATAAGTAATCTCATTAAGAAGAGGTTCAAATTTGTAGTAGCTGTCATTGATAATTGAAGTTAAGGACTTGGCTAATGATTGACGAACAAAATTTTCTTAATTAATTATGTAAATTATGCTTGTTAACCAAAAAGGATACTATGCACTATCAAAATAACATTTCATTCTTTGCTTTTCTTGCTGTGGTTCTGATGATGATCGTTTTTCCAAGTCATGCACAAAAGCAACCCTTAATTATTGAGGAACAAGGTAGTTTTATGGTCGGTGGTGAAATTGTAAAAGCTTCAGGCACCTTTGACCCAATAAATCATGGTTATTTTAATCCTTCCAATCAAGCTTCAGAAGGACAGACTTTGCATGGTGATCACGCTTATGTATTCTATCAAATCCCACAAGATAAACGTAAGCTGCCACTGATATTTTGGCATGGTTACGGGCAATCAGCTAAAACCTGGGAGACTACCCCAGATGGCAGAGAAGGTTTTCAGAATATTTTTCTAAGAAAGCAGTTTCCTGTTTATTTAATTGATCAACCGAGGAGAGGAAAAGCAGGGAGAAGTACAGAACCCACTACTATTACAGCCAAACCTGATGATCAGCTCTGGTTTGGGATTTTCCGGTTGGGAATTGATAATGAGTTTTTCAAAGGAAGCCAGTTTCCTCAAGATTCACTGGCTTTAAACCATTTTTACAGACAGATTACACCAGATACTGGCCCGCTCGACATAGAAGTTAACATCAATGCAGTAACCGCATTATTTGATAAAATTGGTGCTGGCATATTGGTAACTCATTCGCATAGTGGAGGTCAGGGATGGTTAACCGCACTTCAAAATGATAATATAAAAGGCATTGTCTCCTATGAGCCGGGCAGTAATTTTGTTTTTCCTGAAAATGAAATACCAGACCCCATTTCATATGTTGGTGGAAAGTTAAGTGCCAGAGGGGTTCCCATGTCGGATTTCAAGAAATTAACACAAATCCCGATTATTATTTATTACGGTGATTATATTCCAACTGAGCCTGTGAAATATCCAGGACAAGAGCAATGGAGGGCAGCATTGGCTATGGCTAAGACATGGAGCAATGCAGTCAATAAACATGGCGGTGATGTGACCCTGATATATTTGCCAGATATTGGAATTAAAGGGAATAGCCACTTCCCTATGTCAGATTTAAACAATGAAAAGATTGCCGAACTTATGTTCAATTGGCTACAAGAAAAAGGACTTGATTAAGTATTAATACATTACGAATTGAAATATAAATATTGTTATGATGAAAAAGTATATAAGTTATTCCGCTATTCTATTCAGTTTATTGCTTTGCAGGCAATTGAATGCGCAAGATGATTCAACATTTCCCAAAGGAGAAAAAGCACCTAATGTACACCACACTGGGGATGTTTGGCTCTATCATGTAAGTGATGCTGATAAAACCTTTGATTATAGTATCGTACAAGCTGTATTTGCTAAAGGAGCAAAACTCGATTGGCACAAGCATCCTGCCGGACAGCAATTAATTATCACTGAAGGCATCGGTTTTTATCAGGAAAGAGGAAAGCAAGTGCAAACTGTAAAAAAAGGAGATGTAGTGCACTGCGCAGCTGGAGTAGCGCATTGGCATGCGGCCACCCCTAACACAGGTGTTACTTACCTTGCCATTACAGGTAATGAACCTACAGAATGGCTTGAACCGGTAAAGGAGGAAGAATTTAATAGTATTGAATTGACTATATCCAATACAAAAAATGTAGAAAAGGAAATCATGGATTTATCCAAAAAGAAATGGGATTGGATGGCGGATAAAAATGTAGGTCAACTGGATGATTTATTTCATGAGCAATCAGTCTTCGTCCACATGGGAGGAAGCTGGGGCAAGGAGAAGGAACTTAGTGTGATTGAAAGTGGGGGTATTTGGTATAAGAAAGCAGATGTCAAAGAAGTATCGGTTAATGTAATGGGCAACACCGCCATTCTATTGAATAACATCACACTTTTAGCTGTAGTCGGTGGAAATGAAGTCACCAACCCTTTCGAAGTGACTGAGGTATATGTGAAAGAAGATGGAAATTGGAAGCTGAGCGCACTCTCCTTTACAAAACTCTTGGGTGGCGATAGTGGTAAATAATTGAAGTGACTAGGATCAATAACTATAGTGTAATGCAATTTCTTAATTATTTCTTGGTCGGTATTTTATTCATTATACCTATTAGTGCTTGCAGCCAGGCTAAAGATAATAAGAGCGTGAATGAAGCAAATAAGTCTGATGATGTGCTAATAGTGTACCTAAGCAGAACGAATAATACTCAGGCTGTTGCCAAGATGATTTATGAGGAAGTAGGTGGGGAAATTGTTGAATTGGAGTTGAAAACCCCTTATCCGGAAGATTATGATGAAATAGTAGCGCAAGTAGACCAAGAAAATGAAACAGGATACTTACCGCCTCTTAAAACGGAAATCGAAAATATTCAACGGTATGATATTATTTTCATTGGCTTTCCTACTTGGGATATGCAATTACCTCCACCAATGAAAAGCTTTTTGACCAAATATGATCTTAGTGGTAAAACAGTCATCCCATTTAATACCAATGCTGGGTATGGAGTTGGAAGTAGTTTTAATACCGTAAAGGAGCTTTGTCCTGAGAGTACTATTCTGGAAGGCTATTCGACCAAAGGTGGAGTAGAAAGAGACGGAATCTATTTTGTGATGGAGGGTGAAAAACGCAAGGAAGTAAAAGGTGAAGTGAAGGATTGGCTAGAAAGCCTTCAGATCATGAAGTAGTATAACAGTAAAATTGGTAGGTTAAGCTGTAGTCTGTATAAGTAAGAGATGAATTGAGGACACTACATTTGTTATATAAAAATAGTGTATCAAAATGAAAAATGTAAGTCAACCCACCACATTAACCCAACCTTTAAAACGAATTACAGTCCTAGATGCATTAAGGGGTTTTGCCCTTCTGGGTGTTATTCTGATGCATATGTTGCAAAATTTCGGAATATTTGAAGTTTCAGTTGATCAAGCTCAATCTCGCTTTCCGGAAATGGATAAAGTGATTCAATGGATTGGCAGCAACCTGATTATGGGCAGGTTTATCAATATTTTTGCTTTTCTTTTCGGACTCAGTTTTTTTATTCAGATGGACAGGGCAGCCAAGAAAGGGGTAGATTTTAGAAAGCGATTTATATGGAGGATGTTCATTTTGTTACTGATTGGAGTAGTTGGCCATTCATTTTACAGTATTGAAATCATTTCCATATATGCCGTTTTTGGACTGTTATTGATCCCTCTTTATTCTCTGAGAAACTGGAGTTTACTACTGGTGGCTGCTCTTCTGCTAATTGGAACGCCTCGAGCTATCCAGTCTAGCATTCATAATAGTAATCTGAAAGAGCAAACTGCAGAAAACCCAACTGAAAGCGGTTCTCCTGAAGCAAGGGAAATTCCACCGCATATCCAAAACCCCTCTTTTATTAATTCTGTAAAGCACAATTATGCTGAAAGATTTGAAGGGAAGCTGAATTATCAATTTGGTATGTATGGGCGAGGCTATGTTACTTTTGCCTTGTTTATATTAGGATTGGTTGTGGGTAGAATCCGCTTTTTTGAGACTGTGGGGGAAAGAAAAAGACGGAACCTATTCATGTTTGTCAGTTTTGCAGTTGCTTCCTTTTTCGTGAATTGGATTGAAAGCCTCTTGCCTGCTGTAGAAGTGCGGTCATTAATGAGACCGGGTGATGAATATATACCTGCGATGATGTTGGTGGTTAAAACTTTGGGAGATCTCAATTTAGTATTTTTCTCAGCTGCTTTGGGGATGGGATTTATTATTCTGTATAATACCAGCAGTTTTAGCAAATATCTTGACGTATTATCTCCTTATGGTCGAATGGCACTGACTAATTATGAAATGCAAGGGGTTATTGGAGCCATTTTGTTTTCTGCTTGGGCTTTTGGGTGTGTATTCAGTAGTTGGGGTGCCACAGAATTATTTGTACTCGGCATCATCATTTTTGTTCTCCAAATTCTATTAAGCAGAATATGGTTGAAGTATTTTTTATACGGTCCACTAGAGTGGTTGTGGCGTTCGGGAACGTACTTAAAATGGCAACCCCTAAAAAGGAAAGCTTGATACCGTTGAACAACTTTTAAAGTTTATTGTGATTTGTATTTCATCTTTCAAATTGAGTGCTAAATCAGTAAGTAAACTGTATAGAGTGTAGTTATTTAATATCTGGGATAAATATCAAATGTCTCGGAAAAAGTAAAATAGACATATAAAATTTAAAGTCATGGAAAATAATAAAAATAGAGAAAACGATTCCGAAGTAAAAAACAAAGACTTCAATAGACGAAATTTTTTAACTACTTCTATTTTGGCTGGTGCAGGACTGGCACTTTCACCTTTTTCAGGGGAAACTGCCAATAAGCCACGTATTCTTAATGAAAAAAAGCATCATCCACTCAAAAAGGGTAAAAGAAAGCTAGGGTCTCTGGAAGTGTCAGCTCAAGGCTTGGGCGGACTTTCTGTTGTTGGCTTTTATACTGGAGGACCACGTGAACAGGCTAATGTGAATCGAATTTACCGAGAAGCCTATGAAATGGGAATTACATTATTTGATACAGCAGAAGTATATGGGCCTTTTATTAATGAAAAACAAGTTGGAGAAGCAGTGGCGCCATTTAGAAAGGACGTGGTGTTAGCGACTAAATTTGGATTTGATGTAGATCCCGATACCGGTCAAAGAAGAGGGATAGACAGCCGGCCTAAAACCATTCGCAAGTCAGTGGAAGGCTCACTCAAAAGATTAAGGACAGATTATATCGACTTGTCCTATCAACATCGGGTTGATCCAAATGTGCCTATCGAAGATGTAGCAGGTACCATCCAGGATTTAATGAGAGAAGGAAAAATCAGGCATTGGGGGCTTTCTGAACCAGGTTTGAAGACTGTTCGCAGGGCGCATGCTGTTCAACCATTAACTGCTATTCAGAATGAATACTCTCCATGGACGCGGAATCCAGAAGCCGAAGTGTTGCCGCTGTGCGAAGAGCTAGGTATTGGTTTTGTCCCTTGGTGTCCATTAGGTTATGGCTTTTTTGCAGATGCTATCAATGAAAACTCGAGATTTTCAGAAGGTGATTTCCGCGCTATTTTACCAAGAATAACACCTGAAAATATACCTCAAAATCTTGAAATGTTATATTACATTCAGGAATGGGGTCTAAAGAAAGACGCTACAGCCTCTCAAATAACATTGGCCTGGTTGCAAGCACAAAAGCCTTGGGTAGTTCCAATTCCTGGAACTTCGAATATTATACATTTAAAAGAAAATATCGGAGCGAATGACATTTCATTTACATCCGATGAGCTACAAGAGTTTAATGCAGGATTAGCAAAGATTGAGATTTTAGGTGCACAAAATGCAGAAGGTGTAATGACAGCTATGGGTGTGGAAGCACCGAAAAAATAAGAGTATTGTACCATTAAATAAAACGTCCCTTGTGGCTTTCTATTTTTACACAAGTAACCGTAGTTTTTAGCTACGGTTTTTTTATGTCCAATCTTCAGGGGAATTAACAAAAAAATAAAAACCTGGCAGGCTAAACCCACCAGGCAATAAAACTAAAACGGCAATGGCGATAAATTAATCTCAAACCACAAAAACCGAAGGAAATAATAACCTTCAGACTGAACACGAAACCGCGTTAAACTAAACGCTGGACGAAGACGAATGTACGCCACCAACCACCGGCTGGCGATGCGCACTCTAAAAATTAATTTAAACATAGTGCGCATCCACACAGGACCGGTGAGATAGATGCAAGAGCGGCACATAAAAAATACTTCCGCTAGTAAGCGGAGGAGATTTTTTTTGTAGCCGGCAAAGCGAACTCTTGCATCTTTCTCATCCGCATGCCTGTAAATTTCACTATGTTTGGATTGATTTTTTCACTGTCGAGTCGCAGAAAAGCCGTTAAAGAGCTGTTTTAGAACTTGAGCATTATGGCAGAAACTTAGCTTTGGAAAGCTACCTCCTCTGAATATATTTATCTTTCCATAAATAAATACATACTGACAAAGGCAAAAATAAAAAACAGTATTGAAACTATTATCTGAGCATATTCTAATCTGATTAGAGTTTCAACGTGTTTGTTTTCATAGTTTAAATCGCTTTCTTTAATTAACAAGTTCACTCTTTTTTTTACTGAAAATCCCGATCTTCTTTTTCTCATTAAAGTAGAAAAATTGGAAATAAAATGTCTAAGAACATACTTTATTCTTATGATTGACAGTATATAGATTGATAATAACAGGATGATAGTTATTGATAAAATTAGGTAGCGCATTTTCGAAAAATTGTATTGAAAGATGTTTTATATACTCCTACACTTTCTATTGTTTTAAAAAGGTAATGATAACTCAATTAGAGTGCTATTATAGGAAAAACTATTTATAATTATTGTTAAAAATAAATTACAGATCTGTATCTATAGAAAAATACCTATCGAATAACCTACACACCACAGGGAAATATTTTCAAAAGAGAAAAGAAAAAAAAGAAAAAAAAAGAAAAGAGAAAGCTTTTCTTTTAGGGTGAATCGCTTCGGGGGCAAGTCTTTTTTGGAAAATACTTCCGCTGGTGAGCGGAGGAGATTTTTTAAAAAACCTGAAAGGCTTGGACTTGCGGCCGAAAAGCAATTCAACCCTAACTTGCTTTCCTCTTTTATTTTATTTTTGAAAAGATATTTATCTGAATCAGGAAATTAAGAGCGTCCAAATTCCTGGGGCAAACTCAATGCGGCCTAAAGCCGCACCTTAAACGGGTGGTGGGGAATTTGGGAATGGATGTGGAATGCTGTCCTATCGTATTAGCACAACAGTTTGATCAAGGCACCCATGCGGGCAGATGTGGGAGGGTGAACGCAGGAAGAGCGGTTGCAAATAATGGAGTTTACGGAATGGTTTGCAATCCGCTGTGTGTCGAGCCGTCTGCGAGTGCGACCCCGGGTGGTAGACCGAGAGTGACCGAAGGAAACGGGGGCTAGCTATGAGCGGAGAGTAACGGAGCGAGCAAGGCTTGGCGTGGTTTTTAGTTAAAAAAGCTGTAGCCGTTTAAATATTAAATTCTAACAGCTTTTTTTGAAAAACCATGACAAGCCGAAGCCCGGGGGCGCCCGCAGGCGAGCCTAACACTGGCAACCGGGGGATGTTACTTTTAAATGGAGTTTACGGAATTTTAAAGGAACAGACCAGGTAGGTTGCCGTGATGCACTTGGGCTAAGCTGCAAGGGGCATGACAGCACTTGCCCCGAAGGGGTTGGCTTTTGGCTTTAAAAACCTTATAAATCAACAATTATTTAAAGCCTGAAGCCAATGCTGGCGAGACCCTTTGCCGCAGCCCAAGTGCAGCACACCATAGTGCCTGGCAGTGCGGCTGGTATATCAAACAACAACTTTTTGGCTTGGGAGCCAAAAAGACCGCTTCCTTTTGCTTTTTTACCTCTTTATCTGCTTAACAGAAAAAAAGCAAAAGCTATGAGGGAAGGATTGTGCGGGTAAGTGCGGAAGGTTATCTGAGGGCCTTTGATTTACCCTTTAGGGAAATTAAAGGCTTTCGGCTGTGGGAGCCATGGGCTTTGGCTAATTTTTTGGAGTGAGCACTGGATGTAGGGAAATTAGGCAATGTGCATGGTGGGGGAATGGGCAATCGGAGAATGTATTATAGGATTAAGACGTGAAGCATTTAGTTTGGTACCAGGTTTCGAGGTACTTTCTTTTATAGCCGTATCAAGCTAAATTAAATGAACACAATTTTATTTTAATGCCTTACCCTGTATAAGGTATATTGTGGTGGTGGCGGTAGTTCATTTAACCAATTTATTATAACTGATAGAATCCATAATGTAAGTTATTGAACTTTGCTCATACGATACAGTATCCTTATAAATGACAAGCGAATCGCTTGTATTAGACCTGTAATCCTGAAGGGAATCAATTTCTGAAAAAATCGTAGCAGTAAAGCTGTCACTCTGATACTGTAGCTTTTTCAAATTCTCAGGTTTCAAATATTTAGTAGTTGAATCTATAATAACTCTGTTTGTCCAATCAACATCATATTCATAATTTGTTATAAGTATTGGTTTTCGCTCGTTAAAATAAATTACTTTTTTTTCTAGCATTATTAGGTCACCTAGTTTCGTTTCACTAAAATAGACCAATTCATTTTCTGAATATACTTTGGTAACTAAACTTTCTTCATCTAAACACCCAAAACGAGATATATTTAAGATTATATTTTTCTTTTCAGTAAAATAGATAGAGTCCGTCTTAAAGCATTCAAAATCCTGATGGTCTTTTTCTATTAGATAAAAACTATCCCTTACCTTTAAAAGTGAATCTTGATAACTATTGATTTCATTTATTTTTAAGCTATCAATATTTTTTGGGTGATAGATTTCCAGTTTAGGTTCTTTTTTTACTTCTATACTGGCCTTTTCTTGAACAAGAACTTCTTTTTCAATGTTATTATTGATAACCTCGTGGGCAGCTTTCTCTGGCTTTTTCCCGCAACCTAAGATTGATAACATGACAATTAGAAAAGGTAGAAAAGTTTTCATAACAGTGAATTTTAATTACCACCAACGAAATGCTAAAGCTTCTCAAAGGTGGATTTGACTGGACTGCAGTTTTGTGTTCAAGTGTTCTTTCTAACATAAACTTAGTTAAAAAAGACTTTAATTTAAGGGGTCTGGAGAGAAATGATTGGGCACAAGTTGGGAAGTTTGCGCCATCAGGTTGAATGCTGGGCTTAGCCTAATGAATAGTAAATATTTTCAAAGAGGTTTATATTTATTCTTTAGTGATTAGACCAAGCTCTGGCTTTTCTACATTGTATGGAGCTTTAATTTCAAAAATGCTATTGATACAACTTATATATAAAAGTTTGTCAAAAGATTCAATTTCAAACCTTTCATTTATAGTTAAATGAGCAGCATATTCTTCTAAGCCAGCACCACAAGATCCATGTCCATACGAACCTGGATTTGATTGATGATAATACTGAAGCAATATATGAAACTTACCAGAAACCCTTTTTTGTGAAATTATTTTTATTCCCTCTATATAATCGTTTTTTGATAGTTGAGTTAAATTGATTTCTGAGATGGACAAGTCATTTATTTGAAACTTCAATATTGCAGTCGTTTTCCAGCTATATTCATGTTTTACATTTATTCGGACAGGATAGGTATCTCCATCTTTTTGCTTCCACAAAAAGTCTTGATGGCCTTTCTGCTGAATAAACTGTTCTTTGAACTCATTTATTTGACATTCACCAGTGAATGAATAATTGATTGGGTCGGATGGAACGAATAGTTTTTTAGAGATTTCACATTGGTCTGTATAACAAACGGATCCCACTAAGGGGATTTTCTTGCCAATTTTTTTATACATATACCAACCATAAACTAATCTTGGAGTCCATTTACTTACCATATTGGTACAAGCTTCACTGGATTCTTCAAGCCTCATAATGATTGGGTATTTTTTATTTATAGCTCCTTCGTAAACTATATATCTGTCAAATATTATTTCATGATCGATTGACCACTTTCCCTGAGCAAATGAATGAGCTGAGATAAAAATGATCAAAAATACGGTTGTGAATTGTCTCATAAATATAAAGAGTGGTTACTGATTTGGTATAAGCAGACACTTTTGCGTGAAGTAAATGGTAAACTTCATATTTGCCACAACTTTACTTGATGTTATGGCCTATTTATTTTCTTCGTAATAGGAAAGATATTTTAATAATTTACTGTGGTCAATTTGAAGATAACCATCAAGAACAAAATCGTGATTTTTAAGCTTCTCTTTGGCTTCTGGGTAACCTGCTAATGCTGCCATAAAAAGTTTATACATTGCTCCTTCAAATTCACCAGCATTTGAGGGTGGGTTCTCAACATATTCGGACAGGAATTTTTGCAATACTTCAGAGGATTGACATGCTGGAGATAAAACCATCGATTCTTTTAAATCTAAGGGCTCATTTCTTGATATAATGAATTTCTTAAGTGGTAAAAAACCCATCTTCCAACTATCGTCTTTAGGCAACCAAACCAATGATTCAATCATAATTTCATCCTCTCTAATCACTATGTTTGCGTGATCAGCGGCTCTAACTTCGATTAGTTTTTGATCCTCATTGGTCAAGCCAATTCTAGTTTCTGAAACTACGTATTTATTTTTACTGAGGCGTTCAGGACGGTAACCTGTTGCCAGAATCGCTCCTTTTGCAGTTGGTATATGTAAATTCGGTTCCCAACACCAGGAACAATTATTAACATCTATTATTTCCACTCTGCTACTGTGAACATATCCAGTCGTACCATTAAATAGCTTAACTGACCACCAGCTCCCCTCTTTTGACTGCACAGTAAAAATTTCATATTCATATATTTTATCGATGACATTACCGGCAGGTTGATTCCGGACATTTGTGTAGCCGTCTGGATCATTAATTATAGCTTTATCTTGGCTATATAAATACAGTGGAAAGATTAATAAAATTAATATGGTTCGTTTCATACTTATATCATTAATTATTGGCTATAGCATTTACTGCAGATCTGGTGCACTTTCTTTATGGTTTTGATACTTACTTTAGTTGATAAATTAAACTTAGTTAAAAATGATGTGATTTTAAGAGGTTTTGGAGAGAAATGTTTGGGCATAAGCTGGGAAGCCAGCGGGGCTCAATTACAGAGGTTATAGCCAAGCACTTTAGCAGCTATATCTGAATTTATAGTATTTATCATTAGTAATTGTTGGCTATTTTATCTGCTATCAAATCCTCAAAATCTATGGTATAAGTTTTAGATTTATCTGGAGAGGACCAATTGCCTGTTAAATATTTACCGTTATAATTTATGGCGTCTGAGCTATAGTTTTTTGAAATTTTAAATTTGAAACTCCCCGTGATTTTTCCATCATGACTTTCCTTGAGATATATTTCTCCATCATTAATGTAGCCATTTAATTGAAGTGCAACTTTGTTGCTATCGTAATAGTAGCTACCTGAAATCGTATTGTCTTTCTTAATCTGAAGCCCCATTTTAAAAGCGTATTTGTTATCGATTTTCCCTGTAATAAATATGTTTTTTGGAGCTAAGGAAAGTGTTTTATGTGAATATGCTAACTTCTCAATTCGGTTCATTGACAAGTATTGATCATCAATAAGAACCTGTCTTCCATAATCATTGAGATTATTCTTTAGACTATCAAACAGTATACTGTTTGAATAGGAAGGAGTGCATGCCTGAATTACTCTTGGTACACAGTCATCATCATTCAATGAAAGCAAAATAGTGTTATTGTCTGTGGGGCCATACTGTATATCATAAAAGCTACAATAAGGTAAGGAACCTTTTCCTGCACATTTTTCAAATTCCTTTATTGTTTCTTTGATCCCTGTTAACCAATATTTTTCTAAAAAATTAAAATAAGAATCTGCCTTAAACAACTGATGAAATGGAATAAATGTAGGATCGATTAATTTTCCAGTTTCGAGATCTACAAAGAATTCTCTATCAATATAGTATATGGTGTTTGTCTCTAATTCTCCACTAAAAGCAATTTTTGCTACATCTTCTGCAACCACTATATCGTGAAATAAACTAACCCAATTGAAATTTTCAACTTTTTCAGGATCTAGGCTACTGATATTAAATTCATTTCTAATGGTTTCATTAATAGTTTCGATCAATTTTTCATTTGTACCTACTGCTATTGGAATATGGGAGTCATTGGGGAACTCTACTGATTTAAATTCAATTGATTGCGATTTTAATGAATGCGGAAGTAAGTTTAAAACTCCAAAGGTGATGAAGAGGGCTAGGAGAGATAAATCGTGTTTTATATTAAAGTTTAATTTCATGTAGGGCTAAATATTTATAATTGTAAAATTAAAAAAGCGCTGGATCCCCACCCAGCGCTTATATTTCAACCAAAACCTTACAAAGTCATTGACTTGTATAAGATAAGGTCGAGGTAGTTACACAGTCAACCAATTACAAGTATTTGGGACTTAATTCTTTTTGATTGTCATTACTCCATTCTCTGTTTTCTCAGTGAAAATTAAGTTTCCATTATTGTAGTATTTTGTGACTGCATATTGCCCTGAAACCCACTGAGCATCTGGTACATTGTCCGAATTATCAAAGTAATTTTTATCGGAGTATTTCCGGATTAATTCACCGTTAAAATAAAATTCTTCTTCCTTCGCACTACCGCCCTCATCAGAACCTGCATCAAGCTTATACATCACATTTTGCAGTGAATCTATATAAACCTCCTCTAACCTTTGGTATTCGCCCATCGATCTACTTTTGGTATCCCCTTTTTTATAGATGCCTTTAGCAATGTTTTCGTTAATAAAGGTGCATAAACTGTCAATTTTATTCCTGACAGTATCTAATCCATATTTTTCTGTTAATTCTTTATTCTCTCCCTTTGACTTAAACCTTCTTGCTCGCACATGTTCATCATGCTCGGGAGAGTATATCGCATCTGAAATTAATCTGTCCTTTTTATCTTTATCTAACCACCTAATAATCCTACCATGCTGATAATAGTACCTGTTTTCTTTTTCACCTTCTACTTTAAAAATGAAAAAAGGACCGTATTTATTGAGGCTTGAATTATAAAAATTTTCGTATTGGATTCCTTTAGCGCTATCGTTTACGATTATTTTATTATAGCTTTTTTTCATTTCGATATTACCCTTCTCTAGTTTGAATGTAGAGAAATTTGACTGCTTAGCTTCACTTTCAATGTTGTTGTAAGCTTGCCTTATTTTGCCTATCTGCTCTTTTAAATCGTAAACCTTTGGTGATTTTAGAGGAGAGTTGCTCAATAATTCGCCTTCATAATTCCAGTAGCCTTCATTTACTAATCTGTCTCCATAGTCTCTACTGTCATCCTCTTTCTGTAGAAAGAATAAATCGTTTTCATCATCGTAACCAATGTGTTCGTATCCTATCGGTACAATCTCATTTCCTTCGCTGTCTACAATTCCGTATTTATCCAGATACTGAGCTTTTGTATAACCATATTCATTCATGGGTTCCAGGTGATGGTATTTTAATGGGATCACAATGTCGCCTTTTTCATTTACCATTCCCATTCTGCCCTTATGTCCAATAATGGCAAAGCCGTTTGTGAATTTGTAAAATTCAATCTCATCTTCCAGGTAGCCTGTTATGGGATCTTCCGGTGAATTGAACTGCTGACTGTCGTAGTAAATAGAATCGATTGGGGCTCCATCTTTCTTGTAAAGATTAATATTGTAATTGTATTTATACCTCATCAACAGATTGGCAGATAAGAATTTTAATTTTCTTGTTTCAAAGGGAAGTATTATATCCCCTTTGAAATTAATCAAAGCACTGTTAGTAGGTTTTGATGTATAGCGATCTGTTGGACCATTATATACTATTGCTAGGTCACCTCTAAATGGGTCAGCTTCATCAAATTTGAAATCGATTATAGTATCGCTATCAATATTGATATACCCCCATTTTTTATTTGCCTCGGCAGCTAGTATGTTGGTGTTTCCGGGTTTGAGATCGGAATACTTGAAATTCATTATGGTATCTCCCTTCATGTTCAGGATACCGGAAATGCTATCTTTCGTTAGCACCAGTAGACTGTCTTGGAAAGAGGCTATTCGTTTATATTCTGCAGGATACTTAATCTTCTCATTTACAATTAGGCCGTAGCTATTTTGGCTGCGATTACTTTTTACGGCAATTCGAAAGGTTGAATCATTAATTATCGCTACATCTTCGTACTGGCATTTAACAATTTCTTTTCCTGATTTATTAATAATTCCTACATCACGATAGTTCCTTGTAACAATGGCAAGACCATCTTCGAAAACAATTTCTCTATCGTACACGGGAAGACAGACTTCCTCCCCCACTCTGTTTATAAGACCCCAGCTTCTGTTTTTCTTAATTAATACTAAATTGCTATCCAGTATCTTTATTTCTTCATAATTATACTCTATGATTTGATTAGCTGTCGTATCAACAGCTCCCCATAATTTTCCCTTTTTTGTGGGTATTATACCGGCTTTGGTTTTTCCTACAGCGTCAAAACTTGCAGATTTATCAATATAATCTCCTTTATTATTTATGATTTTATAAGTTTCATTTTCTTTCACCCAGGCAAAACCCTTTGAGAAAAAGCCACAACCATCAAATATAGGTCTGATTACGAATTCATCTTCATTATTTTTATACCCCCATTTATCATTACTTTTAAAAGGCCATATTTGGTTGGGGTCGAATTGCTTTAATACAAAAGAGGTATCTTTTTCAACATATGACAGGGAGGTTTCTGAGATTGATTCCTCTTCAGATTGATTAGAATTTTCTGTGCAACTTGTGTAGAGTAAAGAAAAGCTTACGATTGAAAATAAAAAATACTTTGTCATAAGTTGGGAATAGTCAATGATTATGTGATTTCGTTTGGTTATGGAATTTAAATATAATTAATTAGGCTTTAACTACAAATGGATGCTTAAAAGGATATAAAACTATACAAAATTAAGCCATTTACTGAGCTGGTGAGCGGCCTGCTGAACAACTGAAGCTTTACACTTTATAAGCTGTTGGTTGTATTTGTGTACAGGTTAAAGACACAAGTGACACGTTTGCCAGCGGGCATTTTCGAAATTTATGACGAGTAGTACGAACGCGTTTTGCTTCACAACGCTCTCGATTTGATTGGTACTTCAACAGCTGAAAATGAATAACTTATTACCTTTTTAAATAATTTGAAGAGAACTAAATTGAGTTGAATTCGTGTTACAATATTTGAAGTACGAAAAATTTAATGTTACTTTGTAACAAGTAATCGACTGGATAAACTTATGGATCAGAATAAATTAATTGGACTCAACTTGAAGAGGTATAGGGAAAGTCTAGGATTGTCACAAGTGCAATTAGCGGATTATTTAAGTATTAATAGAGAGGAAATTAGTTACTATGAAAATGGTAAAAGAACCATGCCAGTAAAGCTAATTGAAAAGGCTGCTAAGCTTTTTGGTATAGATGAATTCGATTTGTATGAAAGTGATCCTGAGCACAATGACGCCAAAGTAGCATTGGCATTTAGAGCTGATTCTTTAGGTAAAGAGGATCTTGAGCAAATAGCTGATTTTAGAAAAATTGTTCTTAATTATTTAGCCATGAAAAAAGCCGCAGTCAATGAACCCGCTTATTCTTGAGAAAAAGGCAAATGATTTTAGAAATCATCATGGCTTTGGTAGTAACGATAGTATTAGACTGAAGAGTTTACTACATAAGCTAGATGTTTTGACTGTGTTCAAGCCATTAGGAGACGGAATATCAGGTATGGCTTTAAAAATTGATAAAGACGCTCAGACCAAACGATTCGTTTTAATTAATAGTAGCAAAACATTAGGGCATCAGCATTTTACCATTTGTCATGAGTTGTATCACTTATTTATTCAAGAGAATTTTAGTTCAATGGTATGTATAGCTGGAGAATTTAAAAGAAAAGATAAGGAAGAGTATAATGCTGACTTGTTTGCAGCTCATTTGTTATTGCCTGAAAATGGTATAAAATCACTCATACCTGATAACGAATTAAGTAAAGATAAAATCAAATTAGGTACACTCTTAAAAATTGAGCACTATTTCTCATGCTCCAGAGCTGCTTTATTGTATAGATTAAAGGAACTGAAAATCATTAGTTTTGATAAACTTGAGCAGCTTAGACCAAATGTAAAAAAGGGAGCTATTGGATATGGATATTCCACTAAGTTATATGAAGACGGAAATCATCATGAAGTAATTGGTGACTATGGTAGTTTAGCTAGAGACCTTTTTGATAAAGAAATTATTTCGCAAAGCCATTATTATTCATTATTACTTGATTTAGGGATGAATAGTAGTGAAATAGAAGCTCTCGAGAACAGTGAAGAGTAAAAAAATAATACTCATCGATGCGGATGTCGTTTCACATTTTATTACTGGTGGAGCGATAACTCTATTGCCCACAATTTTTAAAAATAAAATAAAGATACTTGATAAAGTTTACGATGAACTATCAAAATTTAGAAATAAAAAAGCTGAAGTAGATAATTTATTGAGATTCAAACTTATTGAAAAGATTGATTTTCCAGAGGAGAATCACGAAATAAGGAAAGAGTATATGCATATAAAGAAGGTAATGTTTAAGGGAGACGGAGAGGCTGCTTGCCTTGCTGTTGTTCGTAAAACTAAAGATATCTTGGCAAGCAGTAATCTAAGAGACATTGCAAGTTATTGCAAAATGCATGAACTAGATTATTTGACTACTATGGATTTCCTTTGTGAAGCCAAAACGAAAAATATTATGTCTGAAACCGATTGCGATAATTTTATCAAGAGGGTTAAAGACGCTGGAAGTAAGTTGCCTGTGAACTCTATGAAGGATTACAATTGTAAAAGTTGAGTTTTGTTTATTCTCACCATTTAAATTCTTTCATTAAATAATTTCTCTTATAAGACTCAAAAAATATTCTAGCTGGCTGTCGTCTTTAAAACAAAAAAGCCCTAAATCGTAAGATTTAAGGCTTTTTGTGTTCAGATTAATACTGAAAGTGGGCCCACCTGGACTCGAACCAGGGACCACTTGATTATGAGTCAAGTGCTCTAACCAGCTGAGCTATAGGCCCTGAAAATACACAACCGACTGGCTGTCTGTTTTTCGGATTGCAATGTTACGGAATTGCACTTAATTGCGCAATATAAAATCAAGGAATTAATAAATTATTTTTACTTTTCCTTTCTACGCTTAAAGCCATAAATCAACTGATCCTTCAATTCTGATGGAAACTGATCCATATCATCAAAGCCCAATTTTTCATCTCTTCCATCTTTAGGAATATAATTCGTCCCAAAAATATAATCCCAGATGCTTAAAGAAATTCCGAAATTAACCCCTGTTTTAGAAGGAATATGTTTAGCATGATGCCAAATATGCATTTGCGGATTATTGAAAATATACTTGAAAGGCCCTAAAGGAACACGGATGTTTGAATGGTTAAAATGACCAATTGCCAATGCAAATAAATGCACCAATAAGAATTCCTGTATTCCAAAACCTATCATGGCTAAAGGAATATATTCTATGGTTCTGTAAACGATGGTTTCCATCCAATGGAATCTTAGGTGCGCAGCAAATCCCATTTGCTCTACAGAATGATGAACTTTGTGGAACTCCCATAAGGTAGGCACCCTATGTAATAATCTATGCACATTCCAGTGGATGAAATCCCGAAGGATAAATAATGTCAATAGCTGTGCCCAGACTGGCCAGGTATTGATTTCAATAGCGACTAGGTTTTCTATTCCAAATAAGCCTAAAAAGTCATTGAAAAGCTCTACAAATACATTGGAGATAGCATAGTAGCCTACCAATGAAAATAAGAAAAAATTGAAAAACATATAAAAAGCATCCAACCAAAAGTCTTTTCTGATTTTGGGTTGGTCCTTTCTCCAAGGCATCGTTAATTCCAAAGTATAAAAGAAAATTGAAATGCCGATTAACCAATACAAATAATTACCCCAATGCAGGTTGAAAACTTCATTCCCCACATATCGGGCATAGTCTTTAAAGGAGGTGATAAATATATCGATGTATTCCATTTCTCTTATTTGGCTTCTATAACGAAGATAAGACAAAAGCTGTTCAGAATACTGTAACTGATGTTACGTTTAAAAAATACTTGGAAAGAAAAAAGCCTCCGAAAGGAGGCTCTAAATTTTACAATGGAATATTTCCATGCTTTTTCTTCGGCAGGGTATCCACCTTATTTTCCAACATGGAAAATGCTTTGATTAGCTTTTTCCTTGTATTAGAAGGAAGGATCACTTCATCGATATAACCCCTATGAGCTGCTCTATATGGATTGGCAAACTTTTCAGTATATTCCTCTACCTTTTCGGCAAGCTTTGCTTCTTTATCGTCTGCAGCGGCAATCTCCTTACGGAATATAATTTCGGCTGCACCTTTAGCGCCCATCACTGCGATTTCAGCTGTAGGCCAAGCATAATTCATATCAGCACCAATGTGTTTAGAGTTCATTACATCATAAGCACCCCCATAAGCTTTTCTTGTAATCACAGTTACTCTTGGAACTGTAGCTTCACTAAATGCATAAAGCAACTTAGCTCCGTTAGAAATAATTCCATTCCATTCTTGGTCAGTGCCAGGAAGGAAGCCAGGAACATCTTCAAATACTAATAATGGAATATTGAAACTATCACAGAAGCGGACAAAACGAGCCGCTTTTTTACTAGCATCATTGTCCAATACCCCAGCTAAAGAAGCCGGCTGATTACCCACTATCCCTATACTTCTACCTGCTAAGTGAGCAAAGCCTACCACTATGTTTTCTGCATAATTCTTATGTACTTCAAAAAAACTGCCAGCATCTACAGTCCCTTCTATAACCTCACGCATATCATAAGGCTGATTAGGATTATCAGGAATGATATCATTTAATTCCCCCCTGCTTTCATCATCCTTCAATTCGTAGGGAACTGAAGGAACAGGATCTTCACAGTTTTGAGGTACATAACTCAATAACCTTTTTACATTGTTAATACATTCCAATTCATTTGCACAAGAGAAATGCGTAACACCACTTTTGGTACTGTGCGTACTAGCTCCACCTAATTCTTCAGAAGTTACATTTTCTTGGGTTACGGTTTTCACAACATTAGGACCTGTTACAAACATATAGCTTGTGTTTTCCACCATCATAATGAAATCCGTCATGGCTGGTGAATATACGGCTCCTCCAGCACATGGCCCCATTATTGCAGAAATTTGAGGTATAACACCCGAAGCTCTTACATTTCTATAAAAAATATCAGCATATCCACCTAATGAAACTACGCCTTCCTGAATTCTGGCACCACCCGAATCATTCAACCCAATTAATGGAGCGCCATTTTTCATAGCCATTTCCATAATCTTCACGATCTTCTCTGCATGGGTTTCGGATAAGGAGCCTCCAAATACTGTGAAATCTTGGGAAAACACATAAGTTAATCTCCCAGATACGGTTCCGTATCCAGTCACTACTCCATCTCCAGGATAATGCTGCTTTTCCAGTCCAAAATCCTTGCAACGGTGCATTACAAATTTGCCAATCTCTTCAAATGAACCTTCGTCCATCAAAAGGTCAATCCTTTCTCTTGCTGTTAATTTTCCTTTTTTATGTTGAGCTTCAATTCGGTCTTCACCTCCACCCTTTAAGGCGGCCTCATTTTTCTGAGCTAATAATTCGTTTTTCCCTTTATTGGTCGGTTTGGTATAAACAGGTTTTTCCATATCGTCTTTTCCCATAGTAAAATCTATTATATAATTTCAAAATCAAATATTACAAAAAATTGCTGTACAATACTGAATAGTGGTTTCTTCCAACTCTTTTTTGTAAAGTTACCCAACAGGCACTTTTTAAAATCATTCAAAGATAGGACAGGTAAGAAGAAAAACGAATTTTTTATAGGCAAACTATAAGCACTTGTTTAACAAATCCTTTTCAAAAAACATAATCAATAAAAAAGGCTACCCAAATGGATAGCCTATGTCTTGAAGTATTTTAAATAATTTATCGATCTATATTATTCAAATCTACAATTTGAACTTCAACTCTCCTATTTTCAGCTGCATCCTTAGTATCTGCTCTTGTAGAACCATATCCTTTTGCAATAATCCTCCTTCTTACTATTCCTTTGTAATTAAAGAAGTTTACCACCTCTATAGCTCTTTTATTAGATAACTTCCTGTTAAATTCAGGATCACCTTCTGCAGATGCGTAACCTGAAATTTGTATACCTAACTGCTCATTACCTTTAATTTTCTGATAAATCTCCTGCAATTGTTCATTGTATTTAGCATCAAATTCGGAAGCTCCTACATCAAAATATATTTTATATACAGGTTCTAACAATGATTTATCGTAGTTAGCTTTTGGCTTTTGTTCCTTTTCTTTCTTCTGCTTTTCAGCTTCTTCAGTAACATACATAGTAGGTAAGGAATAAATGGTTTCGCCTTCCACAACTCTACTTTTCAAAGTAGTGGTATCGCTCTCATCATAATAATAAGTTCTACTAGCAATTTCCATTTCATCCTCATTCTCACTGAAATCAACATCCTCAATGGGATTTACTTTATACATTAATTCCATCATGTAATTGAAAGCAGCGGTATCCTCAGCGGCAATAATAGCATCCATCATATCATAAACATCCAAGCTATCCCCTTGTACTAACATGGCCTCATTAGCTTGCCTTGGAGTATAGGAGTCCCCACCTTGTTTAGTATCATAAAAAGCATTATTAACGGATACTTCTTGCCCAACCACTACATCAAACTGCTTGATTAACTTTAAATTAATCTTTTGATAGAGCTCATAGAAGTAGGTTTGATTAGGCACATTAATATTTAAAGTATAGGGTAAGTACCCTTCTGATTCAATAATCAAATCGTAGTTCTTGCCTGGAGGCAGAATTATCAAATAGTTCCCTGTTTTAGGATCAGGATCATATACATAATCCACTTTGGTGTTATTTTCATTGTCTACTAATTTAATTTTAGTAGGAACAGGCTGCTCGTCCTCACCGGCAGTAATTTTCCCTTTTAGCATGGTTAGTGGAATATTAGCATATTTCTCAGGCATATCGAAAATATAGATATCCTGTCCTCCATAACCCCCTTCTCTATCAGATGAAAAATACCCTTTACTTCCGTCCGCTGACAAAGTGAAATAATTATCATTGAGCGGAGTATTAATTGGATATCCCATATTTTCAGGCGTTGTCCACTTCCCTCCTAGCACATTGGTTTTGAAAATATCTCTACCGCCCATTGACTTTTCACCATTGGAAGTATAATATAAGGTCTTCATATCGGGGTGAATGAAGGGAGCATCTTCATCATATTTTGAATTAACTTCGGCTCCTAGGTTTTCAATATTGCCCCAATTACCGTTTGCTAGTTTTTCTGCTACCCAAATATCCATTCCGCCAAATCCTCCTGGTCGATTACTTGCGAAATAAATTTTCTTCCCGTCAGGAGTAATAGAACCAGTACTTTCTAAATCCCGTGAATTTAAGCCTTCTATTGCAGATGGTTGGCTCCAGCCCTTACCATCCTTTTTCATCATAAATAAATTCCCTCTATTTCCAGAACCTATAAATACCAACATCTGCTGACCATCAGGAGATATTCCAGCAGTACCAACATTTTCATCAGTTCTAATTTCAATTTTAGAAGGCTCTCCCCAATCGCCTGAACTTTTATAAGTAATGTAAACCTCTTCTGCTGCTCTTCCCGTCCTAGCGTTTGGCCTTAGAGAAGTAAAAGCCATAACTGATTGATCAGCCGAAACAACTGGATTATATTCCGTAAATTCAGAATTGATCGGAGGAGCCATTCTTTGAATGTTAATGTCCTTCTTTTGACTTAGTAAACGCTTAGCATTTTCACTTTTCGCCTTTTCCAATTCGACCTCTGCTCTTAATTTAGCATCATTACCACCTAAGGTCTTGAGATACTTATCATAGTACTCTGTTGCCTTTTGCAACTTCAAATCCTTATGAAATGCTTGAGCCATGTAATAATAAACTTCATCTGGAATCTGTTCAAAATTGCCCTGCTTCTCAAGCTTTTCAAAAATGGGTGATGCTTTTAACTGATCTGTTGCGTTGGGCATGTTAAGATAAGAAACCCCTAACATATAATTCACATAAGGCTCATTTGCTCCTAGCTCCACAGCTTCAGAAAGTGATTTTACTGCACCTTCGTAGTTTTTAATTTTGAAAAGATTCTCACCTCTATAGATTAAGTCATCTATTTTATTCTGTTGAGCATAGACCACTGATGAGATGAGCATGCAGAATAGAAAAACAAGTGATTTTTTCATGATATTATGGCTTTTATTTAGTATTAATTTCATAGCTTTCAAAGATACCTAAGAATAACGAAGATATTCTTCTCTTGTTTATTCAAGAGAAATATAACCTTTTAAAGTGGTTTTGGTACTATTAAAGCATAAAGATATATTTTTTCTTTAAAAAAAATGCAATCTTTACTTGTGCTTATCGATAGCCTGCAATCTTTGAAGCAAAGGTGGATGTGAGTAATGAAAGATCACATACAGTTTATGTGGCTTTAAATTACTTAAGCTATCAATAGAGAGCTTTTTAAGTGCATTTTGAAGCTCTTCTCCATTGTAAGTATTTGCCGCAAATTTATCTGCCTGAAACTCATGTTTTCGACTAATGAAGTTGGAAAACAGTGATAAAATCATACTTACTGGTGTGTAAATTATTCCAAATGCTATGAAATTCACAGGAAAACTTAGTTGTTCAGCACCCAATGCAATGCTTAAATTAGGATTAAATATCATGTAAGACATGATCAACAGCATCGCTCCTGTCTGCACAACACCACTAATCATTCCGGAAATAGTGTGTTTCTTTTTATAATGCCCAACCTCATGCGCTAAGATTGCTACTAGTTCTTCATCGGTATGCTTTTCCAATAGTGTATCAAACAACACAATCTTCTTTCGCTTCCCAAAGCCAGAAAAAAAGGCATTCGCTTTAGAAGAACGTTTAGAGCCATCCATGATGTAAATATTCTCTATCGGGAAATTTACAGATTTTCCATACTGTAATATTTTTTCTCTTAATGTCCCATCTTCAAGTGGCGTTAATTTATTGAAAAGAGGCAATATCCAGCTTGTATAGAAGAAATTAGCACCGATCATAAACAAAACGATTACTAGCCAAAAAATCCACCAGAAAGACTGACCAAGCCACATTATCAGTAGAATTAATACACTTAGTAAAATCCCACCCAATAATGCTGTTAACAAATAACCTTTCAATTTATCCTTCCAAAACAAGGCCGGAGTTAACTTATTGAATCCAAACTTCTCTTCAATAGTAAAGGTAGAATACCATTGCCAGGGAATATTCCATATATCATTGATAATGTATACAATCCCAAAAAAAGCTAAGGTTTGGGTAACAACAGAATCAAATCGAACTCTTATCCAAGAATCCAACTCTCCCAAAATGCCAAAATACAATACCAAGAACATAATAAGGACACTAGAAAAGCCACTCAAAAGTCCGAATTTAGTATTGGCTTTTTGATATTTTACTGCTTTAAGATATTTCTCTTCATCATAAATCTCTTTCAAATCTTCAGGCAACTTAGCACTTGATTTTTTAAGATTTAAAATATCAATTACAGTATTAATGGCATAGTCAGCCACTACAATCACAATAATGATCGTAAAAAATTGATCTGCGGTAAATATCATTTCTAAGTTTAAAATTTAGGACAAGGTATTCTTAATTTATCTGCAGGTGGTCTGCGAGGATCGGTAAGTGATAGAACATAGGAAATGGAAATTTCATGGGCACCACCACTGCGGATTCCTAAATCAGACAATGTGTAGTCAAAACTATAGCCTACAGATATTTTTTCATAAGCATAACCCAATAACAAAACTAAGGACTCTGAGGCAGAAAAACCATTTGGAGTTTGAAAAGGAATACCTCTATACCATAATCCTGCAACCATTGGTTCCAAAGTGCTATAAATTCCTAGGTCAAGTTGTTGAAAACCTCCTTGCATTTTATATTGTGCAGTAGGGGTAATACTTCTTTCATCTCCACTTCTTGTGAATCCTTTCTTATATCCTGTTTTCAACGGGATTTTGTAGCCTGCATGAAATGAATGTTTCATGGGTAGTCTACTTTCATCACCTACTATAGATTGATTAGGTTGATTCAAATGAAATACTGAATATCCAAACCAGAAGTTTTCGGAATAAAGTACGCCACCAAAGGACAAATCAAAAAATGTTTTACTTTCCCCAGTAGGCGCTTCTCCTGTTGGGTTTTGGAAAGATTGTGTTTCAGGATCCCACTGATCACCAAAGGTTAATCTGCTAAAATCTAAATTCCTATTGTAAACAGCAGCCTGCACTCCTGGCCTGAAGGTTAAATTCTCACTCAAACGCAACTGGTATGCATATTGGGCTCCTACAGATGTGGATCTCAGTCCTACAATTCCTTCCTCATCCCTGGAAATAATCAATCCGACACCGCTTGAGATCATATCAAAATAATGATCAAAATAAGCTGAGTAAGTGGTGAAATTAGCATTTATACTTGGCCATTGATTTCGGTAGTTAATTCCTGCCCTACTCATCTGTGTGTTTCCTGCAAATGCTGGATTCAAATATAATGGAGCCGCATAAAACTGCGAGAACTGAGGATCTTGCGCTTTAACCTCATCAAATGAAATTAAAAACAAAATCAATATTGAAAATACGAGAAATTTTTGACTATTAATTAGTTTACCCACAACACAAATTATATTCAAATTTACCGAAAGATATGAAATAAGTCAGAAAGAGGGATATTCACAATAAATATTTTAATTAATTCTTTTAAAAAATTGAAAAACAGTAAATTATTCCCGTCTTTAATCTATTTATTTTTAAATTTCGGTTTAATTAAGTAAACGTAACTAATACGTAAATAATATATTTTCTGATAAAGAAAATTAATCGACATCAAATTACGTTAAGAATAAACTATTGACAACACGCAACTGTATGAGCAATAAATTATTTAGAAGTTTCTTCCTTTTTTTAGCCATTTTAGCTAGTAATACGCAAGCGCAAGATTTTTCAGAATCTTTTTGGTATTTTGGAAACAATAATGCTGCTATTCAATTTGACCGAAATGCAGATAGAAATACTAATTTAATTCAAAATCAAGCTACCCCTTTTGGAAACGGAGGCGCAGCTGTAGCTGCAAATGGGGTTGATGGGCAACTTCTTTTTTATACGGACGGTGATAATGTATACGGCAAAAATCACCAAATCTTGCCTGGAGGAAATGTAATCGGAGGAAATAATTCATTGCGTCATCCAGCAGCGATAGTCCCTTCATCAAATCCGAATGACGACATCTATTACATCTACATCATTGATGGGTCAAATGAGCTCAGATTTTTAAGTGTAGATTTGTCTATAGGAGATTTTGGAGAAGTTACTGCATCAGCTCAAGGAACAGGGTTTTCTTCTTTATCAGATTACATAAACTCATTTAAACTTGGAGATAATTATTTCTTGCTCTTTCAAGAAAATAATTCTTTGGAGTTAGTACAAGTTCAAAATAATGGCTCATTAATTAGCACAGCATCTCACGAATTCTCTATTGACTACGCACTCAGCAATGTATCCGTAAGAAACTCAATGAGTGACACTCTTACTCTAGCCTTAACATCTGCCAATGTCAATACTAACCCTAAGAATCTGGTTTTACTGGAATTAAATTTAGCCGACCCCACTACTCCCCTTTTTCAAAATGAAAACATTCTAGAAAATACAGGTTTTGTAAATCAACTTATCACAGATGTTGAATGGTCAGTTGGGGGCAGGAATTTATATTATAGCAGGAATAACACTGTTACTTCAGAAAGTCGATTGATCCAACTTAATTTGGATAGCGCAACTTCTGAAAATGTGTTAGATAGAACAGTTACAGAGATTAAAGCTTTACAGAACGGCCCCGATGGAAATTTATATTACTTGTATAACAATGGAGCGGAAGAATTTTTAAGCAGAATTTCTCAAACTGACTCTATTCCTGATTCCTTAAATATTCAATGGGACTTGTTCAACATGCAATCATTTGGATCGGCAGGTAATTTTCCTACGATTGCTCCTCCTGCTCTGATTGATGGTGAAATATCTTTTGATTGGTACACGACTACACTTAATCAATCGATTTGTCAAAACAATCCTGTGTCATTTTTTGCCGACTACAGTGAATTCGCTGATATCACTTCTTTAGAATGGGATTTCGGCAATGGCCAGTCTTCAAATGCGATAAGTCCTAATTTCATATATGAGCAAGCGGGAAGCTATAATGTCATTTTAACCGTAAATGCTGGTGGAAATTTCTTTGTTGATTCTGCTTTAGTAACAGTTGAACAATTTGATTCAGAAGTACAACTTCAGGATACTACAGTTTGTCAGCTTCCTTTAGAAAATTACGGCCCTACACTTGGCGATGGTTCAGAGCCCGATCAAGTAGTATGGATAAATCCTGACCCTCAGAAATTCACTGATAATGGTGATGGAACAGCTACCTTTTTAGAATCTGGAGTTTATTCTGCTGCTGTTACTGTAGGTAATTGTACGGTAACGGCTAGTTTTGAATTAACATTATTCGAAGAAGAAAAACAAAAATCTAATTATTGGTATTTTGGAGATGGAGCTGGAATAGATTTTAATAATCAAGGTGGCCCAGTTGCGGTCACGGATGGGAATATTCAAGCTGAAGAGGGCTGTACCACTGTTTCAGATGACAATGGAGATCTCCTATTTTATACAAATGGAGATGTGATTTGGGATTCGGAACACAATGTAATGGCAAATGGGACTGATTTAGGTGGTGATCCAGCTGCTTCACAAGGCGTAATTGCAGTAGCTCATGGAAGTGACCCTTCTTTATATTATCTATTCTTAAATCAAGACATAAGTTCAGATACTAGCAATTTTTCCTATGCATTAGTGGACTTGAAACTTAATGGTGGCTTAGGGGATGTAGTATTGAAAAACAGAAAAATATACAGCAGAAGTACTGAAAAAGTAGCTGCGCAGGGTAATGAAAACACCAATGTTTTGACCCATGAATTGGGAAGTAATAGCTACAGATTTTATCCTGTAAATGTTGAAGGGATAAATGCAGCTGAGTACATTTCACAAGGAAGCGACTACTTATCCAACTCATCTGCTACTGGATATTTAAAATATGCAGCTGGAGGGGACAAAGTTGCCCAAGCCTATAACTCCGGGGGTGCTTTTATTGATTTCATAAGACGGGATAGCCTGAACAACTGGGAAGAAGCATTATTGGACGTCAATTTTGGAGGAGAAGTGTATGGAATTGAATTTTCTCCAAGTGCTGATCTTCTCTATGCCACAATCAATAATGGTGCTAATTCAGTTTTACTGCAAATCCCAGTAAATGATAATTACACTATTGATGAGATTGAGAATCCAGATAGCGTTACCGTAGCAGACTTAGATTTTGAGGCTGGGGCTATTCAAACAGGTCCAAATGGACAATTATATATTGCTGCAAACAATAGTCCCAATGTTTATACTATTGGATCACCAGACCAAAGATTTGCACCCGAAAACGGCAGTAATTTAGCCAGTACTTTACAAGCTTTCGATTTAGCAGGAAGAAACAGCCGATTAGGATTACCTAATTTCGTTCAAAATCTTTCAACTCCACAGCAAGAACCAAGCATAAGTGTAACTGCTAATTGTTCTTCTGAACCTATCATTTTAGGAGCTACGGGTAAAACAAATTTCGATCAGTTTAATTGGACCATTACTCCTGCAGACAGTAGTAGCAGTGTATATACTTCAAATAATCAAAATGATACCTTAGATATTGATCTCGAGCCAGGAGTTTACGAGGCGGCATTACGAATTACTAATGAATGTGGATATGATGAACTATTAGTGGAGAATTTTGAAATCTTCCCAAGCCCAGATGTTAGCAATGTCATTAGCCCAAGAAACTTTTGTGGTAGTACTTTAACCTTAGGAGAAGATATAGTAGATGAACCTGGTCATACTTATTTATGGAATACGGGCGAAACAACTCAAACCATAGAAATTACAGAAACAGGCATCTACAACGTGACTATTACCAGTATAAATGGTTGCGTTTCAACAGCTGAAATATTTGTAGGCCCTCCTTATGAAGCTGATTTAGGAGGCGATAGAGCCGTTTGTCAAGACGAGCAGCTAAGATTAAATGCAAGTGGAAATGCAAGCGAATACCGTTGGTTTGTGGATGATATTCAGCAATCTGCCAGTGGTCAGAATTTTGATGTCAATACAAGTACAGCTGGAACATTTTTAATCAGAGTAGAAATTCCAGATCCACTTGACCCAAGTTGTTTTGCAGAGGATGAAATTGAGGTAATTGTGAATGGCAACCCTACCGTTTCGACTAATATTGTTACTCCTCCAAGTTGTGGGAGTAATAATGGCTCATTAGAAATTACTAACATTTCTGGCGGCTCAGGTGATTATACCGTGAGTTGGTCAGGTCCAACTACAGTACCTGAAAATCAAATGTCTGCCAACAACCTTGAAGCTGGCACTTACAACATTACCGTAACTGACAATTTATCTGGCTGTACGACCGTGGAAACGGTTCCTCTGACAAATACTGACTTTACTGCTGTAGCAAATCAAATTAACCCAACTTGCGATCCTAGTAATCAGACTGTCGATGTACTAGTGTCTGGTTCATTTACCCTAGATCTCACATGGGAAATTTTTGATCAAAACAATAATTCTATTGATAATGGAACAGCATCATCAAGCAACTTTCAAGTGAACGGATTGAGCGAGGGAAGCTACAGTATTTCAATAACAGATAACTCTGCAGGTTTGTGCTTAGCTGTAGACTCTTTTGGCATTGCACTTAATGATTCCGTCCCATTCAATCCAGATGAAAATGTATTTGGTTGTGGAACCGATTATGATTTATTAGCTTATTTACAAGACTTAAATCCAAATGCTACTTTCAGTATCACCCCTACTCCTGCTGACCCTAATGCTGTTGGTAGTGGAGTGTACGATATTGTAGCTACAGAAGGAAGTTTATGTCCTAGCAATGCAACTGTTAATGTTCAATTAAGTCCACAAGCTAGTATATTGGAAATTGAAAACCAGGTAGATTGTGATGGAGGAAATCAATTAACTGCAATATTAGATGGACAAGATCCAGCAGACTATACTTTCAATTGGAGTAATGGAGCTCAAGGGCAAAGCATCACGGTCAATCAATCTGGCACCTACTCTGTGACTGTAAATCCGAGAGGCAACATTAGTTGTGCAGCAGAATTATCTGTTACTGTGGATAATGTCTATACTGCCGTAGAAGCAAGCTTAACCAGTGAAACAAATTGCGAAGATGGAACCATACTGCTAATAGGAAGCATTAGCGGAGGTAGCGGGAACTTCAATTATTCTTTAACAAATGCACAAGGAACCAATATCCCTACTGTGGATCCTACTTCTAATACCTTAGAATGGAACATTACAGAAAGCAGCACCTACACATTCACAGTAAATGACAATGGTCCTGGCGGATGTGACCCAGTAATCATTAGGCGAGATTTGACTGTACAAGAAGTTTTTCAACCGCAAATTCAAGACACTTATTTCATTTGCCCAACAGGGGTGGAATCAGAACGGACGGTTACCTTAGACCCGGGTTCTTTTGGCACTTATACTTGGACTCTTCCGGATGGTAGCACTTCCAATAATAGAAGAATTGTCGCAAATGAACCTGGTGAATACAGCGTTAGATTAACTGCTTCGGGTTGTGAGTTTAATATTACCACAACTGTTTTAGAAGATTGCCAGCCTAAAGTTTTTGCACCTGATGCAATTAAACCTAATAGTTCAATTGCTGCAAATAGGGTTTTTAGAGTATTTGCTAATGAATATGTAGGAGAATTTCAAATCATTATTTTTAATAGATGGGGGACAATTGTTTATGAATCTAATGATAAAAACTTTGAATGGGATGCCACAGATTTAGGTGGAGTCGCGGTTCCTCCAGGAATGTATGCTTATATCATCAACTTCAGAAGTACTGATGCTAACAGCAGAACTTATGAACAAAGGGGTGGAGTAAATGTAGTCAGGTAAACTCCTGGCTACTTTATTTTATCTAAGAAAGACTGAGGAATAGAAGCGATTTTCCTTTTTTCATAATCGAAGAAAACAATTCCCGTCTTCCCTAATGCAGCTAAACTTCCATCTGATTTCATAAATCTATAAACGAAGTCACAACCATATTTATTAATGTCCTTAACCCCTATTGCAATTTCAATATCTTCGTGAGCAAAAACTTCTGCCTTGTAAGAAATTGCAGCATCCGTTTGTATATTGCCCAAGCCTTCGAAATCTAATTCACTTTCGTAGCCTAATGACCTGAAAAATTGAACACGTGCATCATGCATAAAAGCAAATATCCGATCATTGCCAACATGTCCTCCATAATTTAAATCGGTGATCCTTGTTTTAATGCTAGCTTTAAAAACATATTCTACTGGCTCTTCAATTTTTACTCTACTCATTTTTATTATTTTCTTTTTGATTTGCCCGCATTTTAGTGATCAATTCTTTGGATCTGGCAGAATTGATAGTGACCAAAACTTTATTTACGCCCTTCTCAATTGGGGATATTGAAAGTGCCAATATTACATTGATCACGAAAGTATAAACAGGTGAATCATCTAAATACCCCTCTAAATTATTTTCAAAAATAGTTGCAATAAATTCTAGAAAAAGAATTAGGGTTAAGAATGTGAAGGTTTTGGTTAAATAAGAGCTCTGGTTGGTAGTATTTAACTTGATAGATATTAATATTAAGATGCTGAAAAACCCTATCTCCAACATATAAAACCACCAAGTCTGCCAGTAAGGTGGTAAGACTTCAAATTTAAAATCAAAACTTCTTACATTATCATGTAAAAAAGTTTTAGCCCTGATTTCCAATAAATAATCTCCCGTTGGAATATAAGGGAAATCTATTTCCCGAATAGAAGACCAACTTGACCAATCATCCATTAGCCCTTTTACATAATATTGATATTCTACATCATCTTTAAACAAGTATTCTGGTGTACTCAAGATGATTTTCAAATTATTTTGACCATGTTCCATTTTGACAACCTCAGTATCAAGCAACCACTCATTTTCAACCATCACGCCATCAATAAAAGTCTTAGGTAAAGGATATTCCTTTTCTTGTGAGTATTTCCATCTGACAATTCGCTGGTTCGTCACCAAATAGACTGTTGTGTCATTTGGTTTATAAAGACTTTTAATAGAGGGGACTATATGTATCCAATCTTTTAATTGCAATGGAATTTTATTTTGTAGTGACATCCATTCATCCGCACTAGTCAAAAGCCAAATATCTTCATTCTGATCCTTCAAAAAATACTTTAGAGGCTTTCTGAATAGTGTATCAAATTCTAATTTGCGCCCTGCATTATCTAAAGCTAAAATACCATCGGATCTTAGTAACTTCACTTTTCCTGCTTCATAGAACAATAGCATCTCCTCTGAAAAACTATTATTAATATTTATCTTGTTTATCGGCTCCAAACCATCAGACTTTATAGCAAAAATTTCTAAAATATTTTCACCAACTGCTGACAATTGACCTTCTTGAATCAGCAGGTCATGGAATTTATTTTCAGAATGTTTCTGCAGATTAAAATCTTTGTCACTTAAATCTACAGTAAACAATCCATCTCTATTGCTTAACCATAACCATTGCTTCTCAGTATCAAAAAGCATTTTCTTTGTCATTCTTAGATCTGAGATTTTTACTCCTTCTCCCCCCTTAACTAAATAGAGTCCAGTATTACTTCTAGCAATTAACCCTTTTTCTGTTTCTAGCAAAGACTCTACATGTGGAGCAACGGACTTAACTTTTTGAAATTCAAATTTGATAGATTTTAAACGTGAAATATCTATGGTTTTTACTACCGATTTGTATTTTGGCTTAATATTTTGCGACCTACTTTGCTTAGATTTTGATGCGCTTTGCGCATGCTTTTGTAAAGAGTCCTTTAATTGCCGTTCCTTTTCTTCCAATTTTTCCCTTAATGCTCTGAAGCGAATCCCATCATTCCTATAGATCTTTCGGAATTTTTTTAGCTCTTCATCAATAAACTTTTGCTCTTCAGAATCATCTTGAGAGCTAAATAAGTTTTGTAAAAAACCATTATCCTCATCCCCATTTTTTAAAGTAGATTCATTTGAGCGATTTATTTTGACCTTTTGAATCATCTTTTTCTGGAGGGTTTCATAATCTTTAACTTCCTTCAAGAAAAACAAGCCTTCAGTAGTGCCAACCCACAAAGTATCACCACTTAAAACAGTGGTTTCTGGCAAGCCCTCCAATCCAGGATAGAACTGAAAATCTTTTAGTGGAATATTTAAAGCAGCACGCGACAATCCATAAGGGTGAGCAAGCCATAAGCCTTTTTGATGATCCATGGTTATGGCATTGACCTCGTTAGTTGGCAATCCATTGTAATTTTGAATGGTGGAGATGATATTGCCAGAATTTTCATCTACTAAAACCACTCCACCAATTAAAGTGGAAATAATAATTTTACCATCAAAATATTTACCTGAAATGGGGTAGTTCTCCCTTAAATACTCATTTAGAGCGGATGAATAAGGGCTAAATTCTTGCCCATCAAAAGAGTAAAAGTCTCCATTGTCATATGAAAAATATAATTGCTTTGAACCTTTTACAGAAAAAACAAAATCACTATTTTCAGGGGCAAATAGATTTAAATCTACCCATGTTCCTTCAACATTCTCGACTAAGTAATTATCTTCAAAGGCATATAATTTCTCATTCCAAACAAAAACATCTTTAAAGCCTAATTTAGATTCAAAAGTATTGAGCTTTTCAAATTCCTCACTAAAAGCAGTTATCTGTTCATTCGCCAACAAATAATATTGGTTTCCATAAAACACTAAATCAACAATAGGAGATAACAATGGTGTTTGATAAAGTAGTACTAATTTATTACTGTGAAATTGATCTTCTACTATTTCATAAATCCCATCTTTAGCTAACAAGATATTTTTATTATGTACTTCTAAAAACTTAATAGGGCTACTATTCACTTTTACCTTTACCCAGGAATTGCCATCAAATTGTAAAACCCCTTTTTTATAAGCCACTAATAACCTACCCTGCGAGTCAATATCCATATCCTGATAAAGATAATCTTGAGGAGGCAATGGCACTTCAAAATGATTAAGAACAACATCTCCGCTTTGAGCCATTAGGACTTGGCTAAATAACATTAGAGACACTAAGGGACGTATAAACCTCATTTGACGCATTAAAATATTACTGATAAATTAAAATCATTATAAAGGTATTGAAATAATTCAATTTAAAACACCGACTAAAGACATCAATTTAAGTTTAACTGATATTCCCTTTACCTCTAGCCAAAACTATGACCTCAAGTGACTTTTTTTTCGTTAAATAAAGTAAAAAATCAGTACAAAAAACTTCAGTAAAGCAAAGAATAATGACAAAAAGTCTTAAATAAATGAAATTAAACTTTGAAATAAGTCAATAAGTCAGCTTTTAGTGCTTGGTAAAAGAATTGTTAAATACAGAGTATAGTAAAATCAAAAACTTACAAAAATGAATTTAAACGAATATACCATAAAATCGCAGGAAGCTATTCAAAAAGCTGCTGAGATTGCGCTGGGAAATGGTCAGCAGGCTATTGAAACCGGCCATTTATTGAAAGCCATTCAGCAAACGGATGAGAATGTTCTCTCTTTTGTAAATAAGAAACTCAACATTAATAAAGCTCAGTTAGAAACTAAATTGAATGAATTGGTAGAGAGCTATCCTAAAGTAAGTGGGGCACAACCTTATTTATCCAATGATGCTCATAAGTCGATGACGGAAGCCAAGAAATTCCTGAAAGAATTCAAGGATGATTATGTTGCCATTGAGCATTTAATCTTAGGTATCTTAAAAACAGGAGACAAAGCATCCAATTTATTAAAAGATGCAGGTTATTCAGAAAAAGACTTGATCAAAGCCATTAAAGAATTAAGGGGCGGAGACTCCGTTAAAGACCAAAACGCAGAATCTAAATACCGATCATTAGAGCGCTATAGTATTAACCTGAACGAGCAAGCCAAAGCGGGAAAAATTGATCCAGTTATAGGTAGAGATGAGGAAATCAGGAGGGTTTTGCAAATATTATCCAGAAGGACTAAAAACAATCCTATTCTGTTAGGAGAACCAGGAGTTGGTAAAACTGCCATAGTGGAAGGAATGGCACAGAGAATTGTAGATGGTGATGTACCTGAAAACTTGAAAGAGAAAATCCTTATTTCTCTAGATATGGGGCTTTTGGTTGCCGGTGCCAAATACAAAGGAGAGTTTGAGGAAAGATTAAAATCAGTAATCAAAGAAGTAACCGATTCTGATGGACAAATTATTTTATTCATAGATGAGATCCACACTTTGATTGGAGCCGGTGGTGGAGAAGGTGCCATGGATGCCGCAAATTTATTGAAGCCTGCGCTGGCTAGAGGAGAATTACATGCGATAGGTGCTACTACTTTAAAAGAGTATCAGAAACATATTGAAAAAGACAAAGCACTAGAAAGAAGATTCCAATCTGTAATAGTGGATGAACCTTCTCAAGAGGATGCTATTTCCATCTTAAGAGGAATCAAAGATAAATACGAAGTTCACCATGGTGTGCGCATAAAAGATGATGCTGTAATTTCTGCTGTAGAATTATCTAGCCGGTATATATCTGATAGGTTTTTACCAGATAAAGCCATTGACTTAATGGATGAAGCCGCTTCCAAGATGCGAATTGAAATAGACTCTCTTCCAGAAGAACTTGATGAGCTCAACAGAAGAATCATGCAGTTGGAAATTGAGCGAGAAGCCATGAGGCGTGAAAAAAATAAAGATAAAGAAAACTTAGTCAATAAAGACTTAGCTGATCTGAATGAAAAAAGACAGGATTTAAAAGCTAAATGGCAAGGCGAGAAAGAAGTTATTCAAGGCATCCAAAAGCAGAAAGAACATATTGACAAGCTAAAACTGGAAGCTGAGCAAGCTGAGCGTTCGGGTGATTTTGGAAAAGTAGCTGAAATCCGATACGGTAAATTAACCGAAGCAGAAGCCAAGCTAAATGAGTTCCAAAGCAAGATGGTGGAGATGCAGAATTCCAGCCATACTTTGCTAAAAGAGGAAGTAGGAGCAGAAGAAATTGCAGACGTAGTGGCTCGTTGGACTGGAATTCCAGTTAGCAAAATGCTACAAAGTGATAGAGAAAAACTCTTGCATCTTGAAAAGGAATTAGGCAAAAGAGTAGCAGGGCAAAGAGAAGCCATTGGTGCTTTATCTGATGCTGTAAGAAGAAGCCGAGCAGGATTGCAAGACCCTCGCAAGCCGATTGGATCCTTCATTTTCATGGGTACAACTGGCGTAGGTAAAACGGAACTAGCAAAAGCATTGGCTGAATATTTATTCAATGACGAAAATGCGATGGTCAGAATCGATATGTCCGAATATCAGGAAAGACATGCAGTCAGCCGATTGGTAGGTGCGCCTCCAGGCTACGTAGGTTATGATGAAGGTGGTCAGTTAACAGAAGCGGTTCGTAGAAAACCGTATTCAGTAATCCTGTTAGATGAAATTGAAAAAGCACATCCGGACACCTTTAACATCCTGCTGCAAGTTTTGGATGATGGTCGATTGACTGATAATAAAGGGCGATTGGCGAATTTCAAAAATACTATTATCATCATGACCACAAACATTGGCTCCAGCTTAATTCAAGAGCGCCTAAGCCCTGAGAATTATATGGGAGATGAATGGAAGAAAGCCGAAATCATGGATCAAACCCGAAATGAAGTGTTTGAATTATTGAAGCGTTCGGTGAAGCCAGAATTTCTAAATAGAATTGATGAAACCATCATGTTCGAACCCTTGAATGAAGAAATTTTAAGACAAATTGTAAGCATTCAGTGGAAGGAAGTTCAGAAGCGCTTAAAAGAAAATGGTGTTCAAATAGATGCCACCAATGATGTGCTCGATTACTTGGGAAGAGTAGGATACGATCCTCAATTTGGCGCCAGACCATTAAAAAGAGTAATGCAGCGTACTATTCTGAACCAACTTTCTAAACAAATTCTGGCTGGCGAGATCAGTAATGACAGCACAGTGCTAGTAGAAATGGAGAATGATGAAATTGTCTTCAAAAATGTTGAAGATGTAGAAATAGAATAAGCTATTAAGATACTAATCAGAAACCGTGTGGGAAATCCTCATACGGTTTTTTCATTTAACGAACTCAATACACATTTTACAATTAGAAGACACGAACAAATTATTGCTACTATCTTAATAAAGTAATACTTCCTGATTTTACAATTCCGGTGTCGTCACATCTTATCACATAATAATATACACCATCAGGTACTGGCCTGCCATTTATTTGGCCGTCCCAATCATTATTGTAAGGCTTAGCTTCCAAAATCTTATTCCCTTGTTTATCGTAAATCTCCACTGCACATTGCGTTAAATCCTCAATATTTTCAATTCTCCAAAATTGCGCAATAGCATCCCCATTCGGAGAAAAAAACTTCATGGGTTCAATTCTATCTCCTATATTGGTCTCCTCAACATTTAAAAGAATTTCTGCACTACCGAAACAACCATTTTCATCTTGACCCTCCACTCTGATGGTAGTTGTATTAGTTGGGGCATACTCAATTTGATCATCCGTTAATTCTAATTCAGTGGAATCGGCATACCATATATAATCAAGCAGCCCTGAGGCAGATAAGGTCACCGTATCACCTGCATTAATCGCAGTGCTAGAAGCATCTAAAGAAACATCAGGAATTGGCAATGTCTGTATTGAGATTTCAGAAGATCCTTCGCATCCATTCTCATCAACCACAGAAACTGAATAAGTTCCTCCTTCATTTACAGTTATAGTTGGAGTCGTTTCCCCAGTATCCCATGCATACGATTCATATGTATTATCTAAAGATAGTACTGCACTATCTCCTTCACAAAGAGAACTTGTTGTTGAGTTTAAAGTCAAATTTAATTCCCCATTAACAATAAACTGTTTTGATAAATCTGCTGAACAGTTTGTTATTCCATCATAAGAAATCTCTAAGTTTACCACATACGTTCCTGCGGTATTATAAGTGTGAGTAGGGTTTCCTTCTGATGAAAAATTTCCGTCACCAAAATCCCATCTATACTCAGCGAGTGATTCATCTGCTACCACTGCATCATTAGTAAAGGAAACAGGAATTCCAACACAAGCGCTAGAAGGTAGATCATAATAAACCTCTGGAGTCTCTAAAAATGCAACCTGTAAAGTGTCAGAATAAATCTTAGGACAGCCTGTATTTACTTGATCCGTAATTTCTACATAATAGTCACCATCTGTAGTTGGATTATACGTTGCAGAGGTTGCTCCTGATATAGTAGATGTACCTCTATACCACTGAAAGCCAAAACCATTTTCACTGGGGCTTACATTAAGTGTCACAGATTCACCTTCACAATAAGTCCCTGCACCTGATTGCTCAACAGAGAAGTTCGGTGATGGAATCACCTCTACTACTATACTTGTGGTTTCAATAATACAATCTCCAGAATAAACATCCAGGTAATAACGACCCGCTTTGTCTACATCAAAATCATCAACTTCTACAGTAATACCTTCAGCAGTATAACCTTGTGGACCACGCCATTTGTAATCTGTTGCGCCAACATCTGATGAGTTCAAGGTGAGTATACCTCCATTACAGATAGGATCATTTGAGCTAATCGTAGCGCTAGGCAAAGCACCTTCTGAAATAATATTTACCTCAATTGCTTCGGATATTTCTTGGCAGCTTCCTCCATCAGAAATTATTGAAACCGTATAGCTTCCAGTAGCTGAAACATCATTCAATTCGATGAAATTTTCTGTACCTGTTTTTACTGAAGTTCCGTCTTGAAACCATTCAAAGGTTAACCCCTCTATATTTTGGGTTTCTAGTCTTACTGGATTTCCTTCACAGGCATTGATAGGCCCTTCCGGTGTTATCACGGGTATGATGCATTGATTATTCCTTAGTATAGAGATATTTGATGCTGTAATTTGATTATTGTCATCATCCACACTAGTAAAAACGATGTCTGGTTTACTATCTCCATCAATATCGCCAATCTTTATATTTCTATTGATATAGGTAACTGGAATTGATACTTTTGAATAATTCAATCCACCGGTGCCGTCATTATTTAAAATATTGATTGTTTTATCAGTGCCAACAGTCGCTACTACAATATCCTTAATTCCATCACCATCCATATCACCAAAATCTAAACCCCATGGTCTAACGTCAGTCGCTAAATTTTGAGCAGACCCAAATTGAGGCACATTCCCGGTGTCCGTAGTTTCATTATTGAAAACCGCAACGGAAGAGCTTAAAAACAGTGTAGCTACAATATCTGGTTTATTATCCTGATTTATGTCTCCTACTTTGAGATTAATCAAGGTGCCAGGTGTACTATACTTATTAAAATCAGTAAAGGAAAAATTTCCAGGACTGCTTTGATTAGTCGCAATAAAAAACCCTCCTGCATCCGTTTGAAATTGATGTGTTATAATTTCCGGCTTACCATCACCATTTAGGTCTTCCACATCTAAACCTGCAGTACTTACTGCATTTTCAACAGTGAGTTCTATAATTTCTGGGCTAAAAGATAGTGTTCCTGCTGAAGAAGTATTCTTAATAATTAAAATTCTATTATTTACTTGATCAGAAACTACTAGATCTGGTTTTCCATCAAGATCCAAGTCTTTTATTACTACTCGCTTAGTGGAAGAGCCCTCTAGAGTGATCGTTTGAATTGAGAAGTTTAAGCTTCCTGGTGAACTATTATTACCTAAAATAATAAGCCTGTTGCCATCACCAGCTTCAGAAAACACCACATCAGGTTTGCCATCTCCATTCAGGTCTCCAGCAGTGATATTTAAAGTCGGAGCACCAATCCCAATATTTCTTTGATCAAAGCTTAAGTTAGAAGGGGTGCTTAGGTTTCTCAATATGGTAGCCGAATTAGATTTAGAGTTCGCTCCAATTATATCATTTTTTCCATCTCCATCAAGATCGCTAAGTGTAACATCATAAAGCCCATCATCAGCAAAAACATCGACTTGGTCATCAAAATCGGAACTTGATACACCTTGCTCGCCACCATAACTTAACAAAAAATGCTCTCCACTATAAGAAAGTCTAGTTGAGGATTTTAAAACGGTTATATTATCGTAAGTGGTACCAGCAGGCACCTCGGCCTCGATTAGTTGATCTTCAACATTTATGATTTTTCCTTCTACACTACCAAAAAACACTTTATCTGCACCAGCCAAACCGACCCCACTTATATTAATGATTTGACCTGAGTATCCATTTTTAGGATTTACAGACTCAATATATGAGGTTTGCCCGAAGCTCTGATTAGCGAAAAACACTAACCCAATAAAGAACAGATATGTAGGTAAAAATTTCATCATATTAACACATAACTACCTATTTAAATCACACTAATTAACATCAACTACAATTACTTGAATATTTTTGAAGTTTAATAATTCCTCTGCCGCCTTTTTATCTTTATATGCATCTCTTCTTGAGAAGGTCTCATAAATATAAACATAATAAATTCCGTTTTTCTGATTAAAGAATATATCAGCAGTTATGTCTTCATCCTTTTTCAACTTTTTAACCAATTGATCGGCTGAATTAAAGTCCTTAAATTCTTTCACAACTACATAGTATTTCTTTTGCTGAACCTGATTCTCGTCTCCTCCGTGTTGTACATCTTGGCTTGAGAATCTTGGTGCTCTTTCTTCTGTTCTTGTCAGAGGTTTTAATTTAGGTCTTTCAACTAGCTTTTTAATTTTATCGCCTATTACAAACTTTAGTTGAATCTCATGAGAGCCATTAGCAACTCCTTCCACTAATTTACTAGAGGGTTCGTATGCATAGCTGAATTCTAACTGCTTCATTTTGAACCCTACAATCCCAGACATGCCGTAATTAAGTCTGTAAGAAGCTCCCAGCCAGAAAAGTTCATTAAAATTCAAAGTACTAAGCAACTCTAGTCTCTGACCAACTAATTCAGAGTAGTGATATAGTGCATAAATTTGAAATGGAGAGTAGACGTTTTCAAGCCTTACACGCTTTTTATATCTTCCATTATATCTCGTTACAAATTTGTAATCTATTCTTTTCTTGTAATACGCCATTAATGTGATATCTCCAAAAGGCGAAAACTCAAAGGATTCAAAATTTTGAGTATTGTTATAAACAGGATTAAATAAACTAGGCAAAGAGGCTCCAAAATTAATACCACTAGCCGTTTCAAGCTTTAAGCCAACATTAGAAATTGGTTGAAGATTATTCTCAAGATATGTTGATATTGCGGGGTCACTTAGGTCTGAAATCTGAGACAAATCAATACTGCTTGCTGTCAGCCCTCCTGAAATCCCAAAATGTACAGTAGCAGTTTTGGTTATGTCCACATAGTACGAATAAGTTGCTAAAAAATCAGTAGTTGATAAAAGTCCCCTATTATAATTGTTCAGCGTAACGCCTAAACCATATTTTTTATAATCAAAAGGGGATTCAAAAGTTAAAGTAGTCACAACTGGTGCTCCCTCTACTCCTCTCCATTGCTGACGGTGGTTCAATGAAACATTTCGGAAAGAATACGCTGCTGCTTCTGCTGGATTATATAGATAGGGTGTAGAATAAAAATGATTATAAACAGGCATATTCTGCGCTACAGTCAAAGAATCGCTGATGGATAATAAAAAAAATAACGCAAATAAATACCTAAGCATAAAATAGGGTGAATTTATTCTCCAAATTTTGATGTTAAATTGCAGTTAAATATAGAATAGACAATTATACAACAAAATAGTAAAGTATTAAATACAAATTAAAATAATGATATAACGTCAATCAAATTTAAGTTATTATTTGACAAATAATCAAAGAATTATAAATACATTTAGTTAATGTTAAAATTGGAATATTCCCAGTTTATGTATAGAATTGAATTTATAAATAAAATTAACCATCATAAATTTTGAAAGCCTTAACAAAAGCATTTTTCATTACATTCCTACTTATATTAAGTTACTCCAGTTCTAATGCTCAAATCCTATTAGGAGCAAAGTCAGGTGCTAGATATAATTGGATGAATTATGAAGATTTTGCATCTGAAGATTATGAAAAAAGCCCTTTCTTTGGATGGAGCGCTGGAATCACCGCTGCCTACAAAGTGAAGAAAAGGTTTTTAATACAGTTGGACATTATGTATTCTCAAAGTGGAAAGAACGTTACTGGCATAACTGATCCTGTATTGAGTAATCATGCAAAATATCATTTTCTTAATACTCCTATCGTATATAAGGTGGATTTTCTACAGGCAATAGGTGGAAAAACATTTAAATGGTATATCGGGGCTGGACCAAATGTGAATTTTTGGTTAGGAGGAAACGGTCGTTTAAGTACGGTAGAGTTATTGGAAACAAGCATTGATGAGCTTGAATATAGAGTGATATTTGAAAAAATACCGGCTAGTCCAGAGTTTGAAGGACTCTATATTAACGAGTACAATAAAGTACAAGTGGGCTTAATTGCATCTGCGGGTATAGTTTTGGAGCCTGCGCCTGGCCAATCCTTAATGATTGATTTTCGCTATGAATGGGGACACAGTAACATGTCTTCTTCAGAAGGAACTTTCGCAAGCGTTATTGCCTATAGAGATAATTTAAATGCCAGTATTCAAGGAATCCAAGTCTCAGTGGCTTACGTATTTGACATCATTAATAAAGGCAAGAAAGAGAAGAAATTATATTACGAAAATAAATAAGCCAATGCATTAATTACTATAATAGTTAAAACTGTCATTTTTAATATCTTGCATAAGATTAGTTAGGCTATTCAGTTAATTTAATCGTAAATACTTATATTTTTGTAGATAAAAAGGTGTTATTCATCTACTTTTAGATCAATTTGGTCGAATTCATTACACGTGTGGATATTATTTACTTATAGCCTAACCTAGAATTTATTATTTTACTATCATGCATTTCAATTGAAACCTATGAAGTATGTTGAACTAAAGATTTTAAATTATGAAACAAATTTTACTCCTCTTTATTTTTAGTCTGGCATCGCTAAGTTTATCCATTGCTCAAGAAATATGTGATGATGGAATCGACAATGATGGTGACGGATTTGTTGACTGTTTTGATGGCGATTGTACGGATACTGCAGCTTGTGACGGTTTCTATTTAGGAAACGATGCCTCTTGCGAAGCAGAACCAGAGGAGTTTCCAGTTTTTGAACTAGAATTAGGACCAACATCTCGTGACGATGTAACTACTGCTTTGAGTAGAATAGCAATTGGTGATTTAGACAGAGATGGAATCCCTGAAATCTTGACGACCAATCGATATGATGACAAAATTTTTCTTTTAAATGGTGATTCTGCTACTGTCAAACATGAAAGAACAACAAATAACCCCTATTATAATAATGCTGCAATGGTCAACCTTCAAGATGATAATTGCGGTGAAGTATTCGTAGTAAATGTCAATAGTGGTAATAATTACAATATCAGATCTTTTGATTGTGAATTAAATCCTATTTGGGCTTCGGAGCGCTTGTATCAAGATCCAGTATTTCTAAGCTTCGCTGATTTTGATGGTGATGGGCAAGCTGAAATGTATTATAAGGACGAAATCAGAGACCCTATTAACGGCACACGAATAGTAGAAACCACTACGGCCAACTGGAAAAATATACCAGGAGGTCCTGTTGCAGTGGACATAGTGGGAGATTCCGACCTAGAATTGGTGATTGGAAATAGGATTTATGGTGTTAATTTAGGAGATAGAACAGAAGATGCTGGTTCATTAACTTTACTTGCCACAATGCCTGCCCCTTACCAAACTAAATCTGGTGGGCAACAACCTCAGAACTCTACCACCTCCATTGCAGACTTCAATCTAGATGGAAACTTAGACGTAATTGTATCGGGTGCAAATTCTTCTAATGTGACAACCGTTTTCTTTTGGGATGTATTCAACAATACCGTAAAAACTTTCAGTGATCCTTTTGCTGAAGCTGGTTATGAATTTGGTTGGAGACAAGGTACGGGAAGAGTAAACATTGCAGATTTAGATGGGGATGGCCAATTAAATGCTGCATTCGTATCTGGGAAGTATCTCTATGCTCTAGATGAAAATTGGAATCTATTTTGGAAGACACTTGTAAATGAAGAAACCTCAGGTATTACGGGCTGTACCTTATTTGATTTTAATGGTGATGGACAATCAGAGGTGGTGTATAGAGATGAAGATTACCTTTATATCCTCAACGGGAAAGATGGTACCATAAACCCTCCCAAACATTGTCGTTCAAGAACTTCCGTGGAATATCCTATAGTAGCCGATGTGGATGCAGACGGCTCCACAGAAATTTGTGTGGTATGCGTAACTGAAGACCATAGAGTAGGTACGCCAGGCAGAAACCTTAGCCTAGATGCTCCGGCAGAAGTAAGAATTTATAAATCTGGTGCTGAACCTTGGGTACCTGCAAGAAGGGTATGGAATCAGCATGCTTATTTCAATGTTAATATCAATGATGATTTGACCGTTCCAAGAATTCAGCAAAAGCATCAAGCAGTCTTTTCAACTGGGATTTGTACTACCGGCCCTAGTCGTCCTTTGAACAGCTTTTTAAATCAATCGCCTTTTTTAAGTTCAGACGGATGTCCTACTTTCGCCTCCCCTGATTTAAATATTATTGAAACATCCTTCTCAATAACTCCTCCTAATTGTCCTGATAAGGATTTTACAGTAAGTTTCGAATACGAAAACATAGGGGATGTCCCACTAACTGGAAATGTTCCTATAACTTTTTATGATGGAGATCCATTAGTTGCAGGAACAAATAAGCTCAATACTGTTTTTATTACCTTAAATAATTTTACAGTAGGTGATGTTGGAAATGCAGCGAATTTGACAATAAATGGAACAGGAGGCCAATTTACACTTTATGCTGTTTTAAATGATAATGGCACATCCACGCCTGCTCCAATTAGTTTACCTAATTCCAATTTTTTAGAATGTGATTATGTCAATAATATTATTTCAGCAGAAGTAAACCCAGAACCATTTATATTATCTACGGAAACAACAAACAATATTACTTGTGCAGCTGGTACGGTTCCACCGAATGGCTCTGCAAGAGTCTTCCGATTGGTAGGTGGCTCAGAGATCACAGCAGACTATGATTTTTTCTGGTTTAATGGAACTACTGTAGATGATACTCCTGATTATACTGGTTCTATTTATACAGGGCTAGCGGCCGGTACATATACTGTTTATGCTGCTGATAAATTAGCTGGTTGTTCTTCTGATACAGTCCAAGTAGTGATTTCTGATAGTGTCAGAACAATTAATGCTGACATAACCGTTGATAGAGGAAATGATGACTGTGACAACCCGAATGGTAAATTAACTGTAGCCGTGAATGGAGGTGAACCCGTTGGGAATTTCACTTATGAGTGGTATGTTGGAAACTCCGTGGGTGGTGGTTTAGAAATAAGCAATAGCCACGTAGCCAACAACTTAGAATCTGGCGCATACACTGTACTTGTTATGGAAAAAGCCACAGGATGTCAAACGATTACTTCAATAGAAGTACCGGACAACAGAGACATCCCTATAGTTAATGCAACTGCTACAGATATTGTTTGTTCCCAAACTAATTCTGGCAGCGTTTCTGCCACAGTAGGTGGAGCAACTGCAGGATTCACTTTTGATTGGTTCATTGGAAATTCTGTAAAACCTACAGCAGATTTCACTGGCAGTACAGTAAATAATCTACCTCAAGGAACATACACGGTCGTAGCTACTAATAACACCTCCAGTTGTGAATCAACTCCTGTTCCAGTCACCGTTAACCAAACCGTTAATCCGGAAATCGATGCTGTTTCTGCTACTTCTAATACTTCATGTGATGCAAGCCTGCCAAATGGTAGCGTGAGCGTTACTATTGTTGGAAGTCCAGCAGACCACACTATTGTGTGGTTTGCAGGGGCAGGAACGACTGGTACCCAAGTGGGTAGTGGATTAACAGTAAACGATTTATCAGCTGGCGAATATACAGTAAGGGTTACAGAAGATGCTACAGGCTGTTCAGTTACAGATCGAATTACTATAAATAATAATATTATTCAGCCAGTTGCAAGTGCTACAGCAGATCCAGTCACTACTTGTTCCCCATTAAATGGAAGAGTTGAAGCATCAGTCGATTTAGATAATATTGCAGATTATACATTTTTCTGGTATAAAGGAGATCAAGTAAAATCTTCTACTGACTTTGATGTAACTGGAAATATAATTGAAAACTTAGAGCCAGGATTTTATACAATGCAGGCCTTCCATAATACAAGAAACTGCTTGACTGATGCGGTCACAATAGAGGTGATAGATCAAGCTACTGTAACTATTGAACAAGAAGAAAATGTGCTCAGCATCCCAACTGCCTGCGATCAAGATAATGGAGTATTAGAAGTAGAAGTGAATTCTCCTAATAACGTTTCCGGTTTCTTAATCGAATGGTATGAAGGTACCACGATTACTGGAAGTCCATTTCAATCAGACAATGGGGTTACAGTAGCTACTGCAAGCAACCTATTTACAGGACTCTATACAGTAGTAGCAACAGATTTAGATAATGAATGTTCTAATCAAAAAGTATTTAACCTTCCATTTATTGGTGCTCATCAATTAGATTCAATTAGCTATCAAAATGCTACCACTTGTGTTCCCTTCGATGGAAGCATTGAGGTTGAAGTCACTCCATCAGGTACAACAACATTATCAGATTACCAATTATATTTATTTAGAGAAAATAATGGTGATTATATAGCAGTAGATACTTTAGCAGGAACTGATCCGCCAATATTTTCAAATCTTGGACAAGGCACTTACATAGTGGAAGCCTTTTCGGATTTTTCGGGTTGTTCGGTTTATTTATTGGATATAGAAATTGAATTGGAAGTATCAGACCCTGTGATAACAGACGCTGTAACTCAGCCAAATACTAATTGTGACATTACTTCAGCCAATGGATCTATAGAAATCAGTATTGATAATCAAGCATCACCTTCCTTATACACTTTCAACTGGTATGAGGGAACTGATACTAGTACACCACTAGGTACTACAATTGGAAGTACTGCTGGGGTAAATGGAGAGCGTGCAGACAGTTTAATTGGTGGAAGCTACACAGTTGAAGTTTTCAATGATTCTACTCAATGCTCCACTTTAAGAACTTTCAGTATCAACGATAATCCTGTCATTGTTTCTATTCCAAACGCAGAAATTGATATCACAGCAATCACAAGATGTGACACTACCAATAGTGAAGTAACCATCAATAATGTATTTGAAAATGGGGTTGCTGCCGATATTAATGATTTTACTTTCGAATGGTATAATGCCAATATGGACATCTTACCAAATGCGGGTTCACCAAATACTTCCGATTCAATTGTTGGCTTGCCTGAAGGGACTTATTTTGTTCGTGCGAGAAATATTGATAGCGAGTGCGAAACTGCCTTAATAGAATTTTCAATTGAAACTGATATTGTTGAGCCTACTATTTCTTTGGAGTTCAAAAATCCTGAAAGATGTGCATTGCAGTCACCTGGAGATGAATTTGGTTTTTTGAGAGTCAACGCAAGTGCTCCTAATACGACATTCTCTTATAACTGGTACGATGGACCCGATACTACTTCTGCTGTAGCACATACCGGTCCTGAATATTTAAATCTTTCTGCAGATGTCTATACTGTAGCCATTAGAGATAGCATCTCAAATTGTGTTTATGTAGAAACCTATGAATTAGTAACTGAAATCAATTCTTTGAATATTTCGGCATCGGCTACTCCGCTTACAAATTGTGATTCCCCGAATGGATCAGTTTTCGCAACTGTAACTTCAGGAGGTAGTTATTCCTATCTATGGACAAACGTTAATGGAAATACTGTAGGAACAAGCAAAGAAGTCAATAATCTACCAGTTGGAGAGTACACTGTGGTTGCCACAGACAATACGGACACTTTTTGTGAAGTAACCGCCACCGTCACGATTGAAAATGGACAAATAAATCCTCCGCTAACCTTAGAACAAGTAGCACCACTTACGGTCTGTGATGAAAGACTAGCAAATGGTGCCGCTAAAGCAAGAGTTGATGGTGGATTTGTAGGATATACATTTGAATGGTACGAAGGCGCATCAGCTTCAGGAACTATCATTCATCTTGGCCCTGATTTTTCAGGCATGAGAGATGTAAGTTATACAGTGAGAGCAATTAATGATTTAACTCAATGTTTTAGTGATGAAACGATTACCATTTCTGAAGAAATTCCGGCCGTGGAAGATCCAGCCATTGAGGTGGTCTCAAATGATACAAATTGTCAAATAGACAACGGAGAACTGAGAGTGGATGTAAATGGAAATACTGGCAACTTTTTATTTGAATGGTATAGAGGTACCAATACAAATGGAAGCCTATTCGGAACTGGAGATAGAATAATTGATTTAGGTGAGGGAGAATATACTGTAATAGCTACTGACTTACGAACTGGATGTCTTTCAGATCCTATTACTGCAAGTATCTCAGAAGATTTAGTCTATCCTGAATTCACATATGAAACAGTAAGTTCGATTTGTGGAGAAAATAACGGTTCTGCAGTAGTTTTCCTTGATGATCTTGCTGAAGAAGTTACTAGAATTGAATGGTACGATAGCTTTGGTACTAGAGTAGCTATTGGCCCCAATTTAGATGGTGTGGCTGCAGGAGTTTACACAGTAATTATAGAAACCAGAAACGACTGTGTGGTGGAAGAGGATATAACTATTTTATCAGATATTCAAGCATTTAATGGGATTTCGAGAAATGGTGATGCTTCAAATAGCTTTTTCAAAATTGCATGCATTGGTCAATATCCTAATAATATTGTGAAGATTTACAATAGAGCAGGTACTTTAGTGTATGAGGCTATTGGGTATGACAATAATAATGTTAAATTCGATGGAATTTCTAATAGGGGAATTAATGTAATGGGAGAATCCCTACCAGACGGCACCTATTTTTATGTAATAGATAAAAATGACGGTTCAAAACCGAAAAATGGTTATTTAGAAATCGTAAAATAAAATAAATGCGCAGCAACTATCTAAAAAACAAGTCTTTATATATCATAATCTCCTTATTTCTATTAGGAGGAACACTGAAGGCTCAGCAATACCCAATTTATTCACAATATATTTTCAACGGTCTTGTGCTAAATCCGGCATACGCTGGAAGTCATGTTCAGTTAAGTGCTTCTGCAATGTATAGAAATCAATGGGTGAATTTTGATGGATCACCTAAAACACTATTTTTCAGTGCACATACCTCTCTTATGAAGGAGAGAATGGGTGTCGGTCTTTTGATTAATGATGACAGAATTGGGAGTTATGCTAGTCAAAATATATACGGGAGTTACTCCTTCATAATAAAGACTCCTAAAGGTAAGCTAGCTCTGGGTTTTCAGGCTGGGGTGAATATACTAGCATCCGATTTTAAAGATCTTAATTTGGATGACGTAGGAGATAATTCTTTTGCTAGCTTCAATAGTCTAAAACCTAACTTTGGCACGGGTGCATACTTTTATAACAAAAAATTCTTCGCTGGCTTTTCAGTCCCTTTCTTGTTGAACAACGGCTATGGAAACCTGAACATTGAAAATGCTATTAGTGAAGTAAGGTCAGCTAGATACTATTATTTAAATGGAGGTTTTATGCTACCCATGAATCTCGAGAAAACCTTGTATTTCCAGCCATCTGCCTTAATAAGAGGGCAAGAAGGTGCTCCGCTTAATTTTGACATTAATGCTAGTTTTCTCTTTTATGACCTATTAAACGTTGGAGTATCCTACAGAAATATTGATGCTGTAGTATCCTATATAGACTTTAAACTAAACGAGTCATTTCATTTTAGCTATTCATACGACTGGACAACTTCAGCAATCAGAAATGCTTCAAATGGTACGCATGAGTTTATGATCAATTACAGAGTACGCATAAGAGATATTCATGATAATGTAACTTGTCCTAAATTTAACCATTTTATGTAGTTAGTGGCATTCAAATAAGTAAGTCATAAACCTGCTTTTTCAAATTCGCTTTTTTTTTACCACTCTTTTATACTTTGAGAACAAAAGGGCAAGCTTCTCAGTATAATTTAGGATGAAATCACCTTTCTATTTAAACTAATCCTTATACCACTAGTTAATACTATTAAATCGCTCAGATTTCAATTAGTAGTCTTTATCCGAGGAAATTAATTATTTTTCTCCCATTTTGAAGCATATTTTACTAGTTTAAAGTTTCTATGGAAAATTATCTTAATCGTTACCAAGAAATTAGAAAAACAACTGAAAGCCTTTGCGAACCTTTAGCGACAGAGGATTATGTTGCTCAGCCTATATCGGATGTAAGTCCGCCTAAGTGGCATTTGGCACATACCACCTGGTTTTTCGAAACTTTTTTACTAAAAGAATTTTCTAAAGATTACAGAGAATTTCATCCTCAATTCGCATTCCTTTTCAATAGCTATTACGTGAGCGCAGGCGAAAGAATGTTGCGCCCCAACAGAGGAAACATGACCCGACCTACCGTGGAGGAAATTTATCAATACAGAAAATATGTAGATGTAGCCGTTGGGGAATTACTATCTCATATCATTACAGATGAGATGAAAAATATTCTGGAGATCGGTTTTAACCACGAACAACAGCATCAGGAATTACTTTTCTACGACATCAAATATATTTTAGGACACAATCCACTTTTCCCAGCTTATGACAAAGACTTTGAAGAATATTTCACGGAAGATTGGGAGCACGATTGGGTACAAATCAATAAAGGAAATTATAAAATTGGGTTTGAAGGAAAGGGGTTTTCCTTTGACAATGAACACAACTACCATGAGGTGCATTTGGAAGGTGCAAAAATCAGCAATCGACTAGTTACTAATGGCGAATATGCTGAATTTATTGAAGCCAAAGGCTATGAAAAGCATGAATACTGGCATTCTGATGCCAGAGCGTGGTTAGAAGAAACTGAGATTTCCGCTCCATTATACTGGCATAAAATAGAAGGAAATTGGCATTACTATACTTTAGCCGGTTTAAAACCTATCAATAAAGATGCTCCTTTAATGCATATCAGCTTTTATGAAGCCTATGCTTTCGCAGAATGGAAAGGCATGCGTTTACCAACTGAATTTGAGTGGGAAACAGCTGCTAATTTATTCGATTGGGGAAAAAGATGGGAGCATACTGGAAGTGCATACCTCCCCTATCCAGGCTATACAAAGCCAGCAGGTGCTATTGGAGAATACAATGGCAAATTTATGGTCAACCAGATGGTGATGCGAGGTTCATCACGCGCCACTTCATCAAATCATTCAAGAAAAACATATAGAAACTTCTTTCACCCACATTTGCAGTGGCATTTTAGTGGGATAAGATTAGCAAAAGATTTATGACAACAACCGAAAAAATCAACTTCTCCGTAGCAGATGCTGTAAAAGAAGGACTTACTAAAAAAGAAAAATCTCTTCCTAGCTGGCTTTTTTATGATGCGGAAGGAGACCGACTTTTTCAAGAAATCATGAATATGCCAGAGTATTATCTCACGAATTGTGAGTATAACATATTCCAAAAACATAAAGATGATATCTTATCCATTATTTCTTCTGACGCAGCTGGTTTTAATCTGATAGAATTTGGTGCAGGAGATGGACTAAAAACTGAAATCTTGCTAAAGCATTTTGCTAAACAAAACGCTACTTTCAATTATAAGCCAGTAGATATTTCAAAAAATGTCCTGAATTTATTGCAGGAACGAATGCAAAAATCCATTCCCGATTTGGATATAGAACCCATCAATAAAGAATATTTTTCTGCTCTTGATACGCTTAATGAAGATCGAAAAAACCCAATGGTAGTGCTTTTTATGGGTGGAAATATTGGCAATTTTGAAATTGAAGATGCACATTCTTTTGTAAATCAAATTGCCAATAAATTGAGAAACGGTGATAGAATCATTATGGGATTTGATATGAAAAAAGATCCTGAAATGATTAGAAGTGCATACAATGACGCTCAAGGTATCACGCGCCAATTCAATATGAATCTGTTGACAAGATTAAATAATGAATTAGATGCCGATTTTGATTTGGAGCAATTCAAACATTACCCATCTTATGATCCACAAACGGGAACCACGAAGAGTTTTTTAATTTCTCAAAAAAAGCAAACTGTTAAATTAAAAGGCATTGACAGTACAATCCATTTCAAAGCCTGGGAGCATATTCATGTAGAAGTATCCCAAAAATTCGATGAAGATATGATTGAAAACTTGGCTAAAGAAGCCGGCTTGACCGTTGAAAAGTATTTTTATGATGAAAAGGAATACTTTGCTGATGTGGTGATCAGGAAATAGTTAAACCCCTTCACTGGTCTTAGCGTCTTGCTAAGACCTTGTCAGGAATGCACAAGCGGACGCTTGCGCCATTGCAGGTTTTCACCGAAACTTAATCTATCAAGGCTGACAAACCTCCTCAGAACTTAACAGTAAAAACACCTTTAAGGGTGCTGGTCAGGATTTCTAGAAAAATCAAATTATGTTGGTTTTGTATTATATTTGAAATTAGTAATGGTCTAATTAAACAAAATATGCAGAAAAACAGACCTAAAATTAAACTTCAAAAAACAACCTTTAATTACTTGATTGAGATTGCCACCTTAGCAATTCTTGTGCTGGCATGGGTTTATGTTCTCCTGTCATATTCAGAGCTTGATAGCGAAATTCCAGTTCATTTTAATGCCTCAGGAGAAGCTGATAGATATGGAGATAAACAATCTATTTTTTTTCTCCCGCTGTTAGGAATAGTCATTTTTATTGGATTATTTATTTTAAATAAATATCCACACATCTTTAATTATCCCACAGAAATCACCGAGGAAAATGCTGAAAGGCAATACAAAAATGCCACTAACTTAATCAGAATATTGAACCTAATTATAGTTTTAGTATTTGCTTTTATAATTTATAAAACTGTAAATGCTAGAACAGAAAATTCTGAAACACTAGGCGAGTGGTTTTTACCTGCAGTTACTATCATCATCAATATACCAGGACTATACTTTCTAGCTAAAGCATTTAAGAAGAAATGAATAGCTTTTCTGGTCTTAGCGAGACGCTAAGACTAGGAGGTAAAACAGGGCATAATTTTCGATATATCGAAATTCCTTTTGTTTTCTTTTGACTCTTTTGCGGTTAAATTCCAGCTTATAGCTGTCTTTATATTTTTCTTACTTTCTGTGCGACTTGGCGCCTTTGCGGTTAATCAAAGTCTTAGGCTGTCTCATTGTTTATGTCCGACATTTCCAGTGAAGGTTTAATCATCATCGATGACTATCCTCATCTTCCAAAATACTTAAATAACTTTCATATCGGCTTGGTGCAATCTTTCCTTCTTCCATCGCTTCTCTGAAAGCACAGCCTGGCTCATGAGTATGCGTGCAATTATTAAATTTACATTCTCCTATATATTCCCGCATTTCAGGAAAATAGTGGCTTAGCTCCTCATTGCCAATATCCCAAAGCCCCAATTCTTTTATTCCAGGCGTATCAATTACAAAAGCTCCTTCCCAGGCTTCAAACATTTCCGCAAAAGTGGTGGTATGTACTCCTTTGCCTACTGATTCCGACACCTCCCCTATTCTTTGGTCAATATGAGGCGAAATCAAATTCAGTAAAGTAGATTTCCCGACTCCCGAATGACCTGCAAAAAGTGAGGTCTTTCCTTCCAAAACGGCTTTCAATTCTTCCATCCCAATATTTTCCTCAGCGGAGACTAGCAACACTTTATAGCCCAATTCCTGATAATCGAATTTGAGTGCTTCATAATATTCCAATCCCTCCTCATCCAATAAATCTGCTTTGTTAAATACCAATACAGCAGGGATTCTGAAGGACTCACAACTCACTAAAAATCGGTCAATAAAGCCCAAACTTGTTCTGGGGAAAGCCAAAGTCACTATTAAAACTGCCTGATCAATATTAGCTGCCAGACGATGGCTATGTTTCTTTTTCCGAGTTGATTTCCTAATGATATAATTTTCCCTAGGGAGTACATCCTTAATAATGGCTTCCGTGTCATTTTCAGGTGCAATATTCACCCAATCGCCCACCGCCACAGGGTTGGTGACTTTTTCATCATCCAAGCGGAGCTTACCTCTCAATCGGCACTCATAAAATTTTCCCTCCGCCAATACAGTGTACCAGCTCCCTGTCGATTTAAAAACTCTTCCCTTCATCATGATAGCTTCATTTTTTGGATGATAGGTGCAATATGCTTCATAATTTTATCCTTTGCTCCAATATTTTGATTGACATATTCCAAAGCTCTTTGGGAAGATTCCTCAATTTTAAAGTCATCTGAATTCATAATAGATAAAAATTCCTGAGCATTTGCTACTTTAAAAGCAGCTTTAGCATCTAATAAATCCAATGCTTCCTGAAATTTACGGTAATTTTTATTTCCGAAAAATACGGGCAAGCCAAAACAAGCGGCTTCCAAAGTATTATGCAAGCCGTCTCCATAAGCTCCACCTATAAAAGCTATTTTACCATATTGATATAAGGAAGAAAGCATTCCTATATTGTCAATTAGGATCACTCTTGGTTTCGTTGTTGCTTCAGAATCTATTTTGCTATAACGACTAGTAGGAATTTTCAAAACCTCCTCATGCAGTTTTAAATTAGCTTCACTAATATCGTGTGGGGCAATAATGGCTTTCCATTCAGGATTTTGCTGTAAAAAAGGTGCTATTACTTTTATGTCTTGCTCCCACGTACTTCCTCCTATTAAAACAGGCTGATCTTTGGAAAATTCAGTAAACATCTCCTGAGGTTTCACACTATCGGTTATGGATTTTACTCTATCAAACCTTGTATCACCACTTACGCTCACATTATGAATATGAATGCCTTTTAGCAAAGCAGCCACTGTTTTGTTTTGTACAAAAATATGATCGAACTGCTTTAATATTTTTCGGTAAAAGCCTCCATAATATTTAAAAAACCGCTGGTTAGAACGGAATATAGCAGAAACAGAATATACCCAGCAATCCGCTTCTGATAATGCTTTCAGGTGATAATGCCAGAATTCATATTTTACAAAAAATGCCAGTTTGGGTTGGGTAATTTTTACAAATTGCTCCGCATTGTGAGATGTATCCAAAGGCATATAACAGATATAATCTGCCAGTTCATAGTTTTTACGAACCTCATAACCCGAAGGCGAAAAAAAAGTCAATAGAATAAAGAAATTAGGATGTTCTTGTTTAAAAGCTTCAATCAAAGGTCTACCTTGTTCAAATTCACCCAAAGAAGCACAATGAAACCAAACTACTGGCTGGTCAACAGATTTAAACCTTTCCTCCAGCTGAGAAAACAAATCTTTCCGACCTTCTACAAACTTTTTGGATTTGGCATTTATCAGCGCATGGATCTTGACCCCAATGCCTAATAATGAAATACCCAATCGATAAAAGAATTCACCCATGCGGTAAAATTAAGGGGAAATAATCTCTAAAAAGAATGATTATGTAATATTAATATGAATCTATTACTCCTTTTTTCTGACAAAAACGGCTACTATTGCAGCTGTTATAGCTCCCATGATTAAAGCCCCAACTGTACTTTGCCACAAATAACTAGTTAAATTAAAGTAATTGTTCGCCTCTTCTTGGGTCATTTGCCCTCGGCTTACGGCAAAGGCTTTCACGTTCTCAAAATATTCTGGTGTGATTAATTCATGAGTTACCAGCTGACTAAAAGGTGTCAAAATCACCACTACAGCGGTAATAATCAAACCTGAAATAAAGCCTTGCTTCCAGCTCATCACATTATTGAAATGCTTCTTTCGCTTTTCCAGCAAAGCCAGCACATAGACAATTATAGAAGGGATGGCAACGAAATTGGTGTAAGTTGGATGATCTGCTATATTTTCATCATGCCACCCCATGGCTTTTTCAAAATACATCCATACGAGCATCATAATCACAAAGATTAATCCCCATTTTATTTCAATTAGTCGCTTCTTCATTTTTAGTTTTCTTTTGTTGACTTACTAAATATACTCCAAAAAATATCATCAATGCAAATACAGTCTTTTCCCAGCGGAAAACTTCTTGCCCCAGAATAATGGTGATCAAAGTTGCAAATACGGGTTGCAAATAAATATAATAGCCCACTATAGTAGAATTCACATGCTTTAAAGCCATGGCATTTAAAAGATAAGCCAAAAATGTAGTTCCAATAATTACATAAACTATGCTCCACCAAATTCCTGAGGGAAAAGCTTGGAATTCAACATCAAAAATTGGGACTATTCCAAAAGGGACAATCATCAAAGTTCCGAAAAGAAATACCCATTTCACTACCGTGATAGGCTCATATCTTTGCATGAGAGGTTTTACCATCACAAGATAAATCGCATAGAAAGTGGCGTTGAGGAAAATAAAAATATCCCCTAAAAAGGCATCATTATCTATACTCACTTCCTTATTTAGCACTAGTAGAATCACGCCAACAGCTCCAATTAAAATCCCGATGATTTTACGCCAAGTGATTTTTTCATTCAATAACCAAAAGGAAATCACTAGAACAATAATCGGATTAGCCGTCATAATGATGCTGGCATTAACTGGACTCGTCAAGCTCAGTCCATTAAAGAAAATCAGCTGATTTCCCATAACCCCAAAAACTGCACATTTGGCAAAAAGCCAATAGTCTTTCTTTCTAATTACTTTTTCTGAGGAAGTAAGCGCATGATAAATCCAGAAAAGAATAGTTGCCACCGTAGCTCTTAGTAAAATAAAAGCATTGGGACTCATGTAATTAGGCATCACGCCTTTTGCGATGACATAATTTGCGCCATAGATTAAACCTACTAGTGCCAGTGCTCCATGAATTTGCCAGGTCTTATTCATTTGGCAAAAGTAAGGGATTATATGGATATTGCAGGTTCTAAATTTACAAGCTTATGATATTCGGAGAAGATAAACCACTGGCAGAAAGAATGCGCCCAACTAAACTGGAAGAATTAGTCGGACAACAGCATTTGGTAGGCGAAAAAGGTGTTTTAAGATTGACAATTGCTCAAGGAAAAGTTCCTTCTATGATTTTCTGGGGACCTCCAGGTGTAGGCAAAACCACCATTGCCAATATCATAGCCAATCAGGTGAAAGCGCCATTTCAAACTTTAAGTGCAATAAGTGCTGGAGTTAAAGATGTTAGGGAAGTTATCCAAAGAGCCTCCCGATCTGGAAAAATCATTTTATTTATAGATGAAATTCACCGCTTCAATAAATCCCAACAAGATGCACTTTTAGGCGCTGTAGAAAAAGGAGTCATTACTTTAATTGGTGCCACAACAGAAAATCCATCTTTTGAAGTCAATTCCGCTTTGCTTTCTCGTTGTCAGGTCTATACACTTAAAGCATTAGAATTAGAGGATTTAAAAGGATTATTGAATACCGCTTTAGAAAATGATGAAAAATTAAAAGAGCTCAATATTGAAATCAAAGAATACGAAGCCTTAATTCAGCTTTCAGGCGGTGATGCCAGAAAGCTTTTGAATTTATTTGAATTGGTAATTGATGCTTATGGAAAAGATGAAAAAATCAAAATCACCAATGATCAGGTCAAAGAAATCGCTCAAAATAGAATGGCGATTTATGATAAATCAGGTGAACAGCATTATGATATCATTTCTGCCTTTATTAAAAGTATAAGAGGAAGTGATCCGAATGCCGCACTTTATTGGCTCGCCAGAATGATAGAAGGTGGAGAGGATGTGAAATTCATTGCTCGCAGATTGTTAATTTCTGCATCTGAAGACATCGGACTAGCTAACCCTAATGCCTTATTAATTGCCACTAATACTTTTCAAGCGGTTAGCATGATTGGCTACCCTGAAGCGGAAATCGTATTGGCGCAATGTGTCACCTACTTAGCCTGTTCACCAAAAAGTAATGCATCTTATCTAGCCATTAAAAAAGCAAGGCAATTAGTTAGAGATACAGGTGATTTATCCGTTCCATTGCATTTACGAAATGCCCCAACAAAATTGATGAAAGATATGAATTACGGTAGCGGATATAAGTATTCTCACGATTTTCCTGGGAATTTTGCTTATCAAGAGTTTATGCCAGAAGAAATTAGTAAAAACACCCTCTATGAGCCTCAGAACAATGCTAGAGAGAAAGATTTTCGACAAACCCTACAAAATCTTTGGCGAAAAAAGTATAATTATGACTAATCTAAGAATTATGGTATTTTTTTTATTAATTTAATTACCTACCTTTAATTTTAATAAAAAACTAAGCATAAACTATAACTAAGAAAGAACATGGATCCAAAACTGGAAAAGTGGAAAGAGATTGAATTTAATGTGGATCTCCCTCATGCCAAATACGAAGTCTCGAATTACGGTAGGATAAAGAGTTATTCGACACGTGAAACCGGAAAAATCATCAAAGGATCAAATGTGAACGGCTATCAAGCTATCATGGTACGCTTTGATAAAAGAATTACACAAAGCTATTATGTACACCGTCTGGTTGCTGAATCATTTATCCCGAAGGATAATGACAATCAGGTGTATGTTACTCACTTAGATTATGACAAATCAAACAATCATATAAGTAACTTAAAGTGGGTTTCTGAAAGAGAATTAGCTGATCACAATAATAAAAATCCTAAAGTGTTAAAGAAAAGGGTTACTGGTTATAAATTGACCGAATCAGATGTTAAAGTGATCAAAAAAATGCTAAAAAACGAAAAGACCAGGTACAGTCAAATCGCCAGACAATTTGGAATCACGCATACACAATTAAACAGAATTAGAAAAGGACACAATTGGGGACATGTAACAATTGATGATTAATTAATCATCACTTTTATCATAAATTTAAAGCATGCTTTCTTTAATTAGAAGCATGCTTTTTTAGTTTTAAGGCCGTTTTTATGATTCCATTCATAATTTTATTAGTCCAAATAAAAAGCTTCAAGCCATTCAATTGTTTATCCCGTAATTCTGCGCTAATTTTAGGCTCAAATTCGTTTACAAAATGCAAAGAGATAATATAATATTTGACCTCATAAAGAAGGAGCAAAAAAGACAAGAAACAGGTATTGAGTTAATCGCATCTGAAAATTTTACTTCGCCAGAAGTTATGGAAGCTATGGGAAGTGTATTAACCAATAAATATGCAGAAGGCCTACCAGGAAAAAGATATTATGGAGGATGTGAAGTAGTAGATGAGGTCGAAAATTTAGCAATAGAAAGAGTTAAAGTACTATTTGGCGCCACTTGGGCAAATGTTCAGCCACATTCTGGAGCTCAAGCTAATGCTGCAGTAATGCTGGCTTGCCTTAATCCCGGAGATAAAATTTTAGGATTTGACTTATCTCATGGTGGGCATTTAACACATGGCTCTCCAGTTAATTTTTCAGGAAAATTATACCAACCATCATTTTATGGAGTGGAAGAAGAAACTGGTTTAATTGATTGGGATAAAGTTGAGGTCACAGCAAAGAAAGAAAAACCAAAAATGATTATTTGCGGTGCATCAGCATACAGCCGTGAATGGAATTATAAAAAGTTAAGAGAAGTTGCCGATGAAGTAGGAGCTATTTTATTAGCTGATATTTCTCACCCTAGTGGCTTAATTGCTAGAGGCTTATTAGATGATCCATTAGATTATTGCCACATTGTAACTACCACAACACATAAGACTTTACGTGGACCAAGAGGCGGATTGATTATGATGCGTGATGATTTTGAAAATCCCTTTGGATACAAAAACCCAAAAGGAGAGTTACGTAAAATGACTCAATTATTGGATTCAGGTGTATTCCCTGGAACGCAAGGTGGGCCATTAGAGCATGTAATTGCAGCTAAAGCAGTGGCCTTCGGACAGTGTTTAACTGATGATTATTTCAATTACATTTTGCAAGTTAAGAAAAATGCTGAGGTTATGGCTAAAGCATTTATGGAAAGAGATTATAAAATCATTTCTGGTGGAACGGACAACCACTTAATGCTAATTGATTTAAGATCTAAAGGCATTACGGGAAAAATTGCTGAGGCGGTTTTAGGTGAAGCTGATATTACCATCAACAAAAACATGGTACCATTTGATGATAAATCACCATTTGTTACTTCAGGAATGAGAATCGGAACTGCAGCAGTCACTTCAAGAGGATTGGTAGAAGCTGATATGGAGAAAATTGTTGATTTCATCGATACAGTGATCACTCAACATGAGGATAAGCAAAAAATTACTTCTGTGAAAAATGAGATTAATGAATGGATGGTAGAATTTCCTCTATTTAAATAATTATGAATTCGCATGTTAATCATATATAATCATCAAATTTTCATCTACGTATAATTTAGATTTCATATAACAATATATGCCAGCAGATCAACCACAAGCGGAGATGAGCTTTTTAGATCATCTGGAAGCCTTCCGATGGCATATCGTAAGAGCTTTGTCCGCTGTTGTAATTTTATCTATTGTAGCCTTTGCTTCTAAAGAATTTGTCTTTGGAACCTTGATTTTAGGTCCTTCCAGACCTGATTTTTGGTTTTACCAAATGGCTTGTCAACTGGGCCAAACTATGGCTAATTCAACTGCTTTTTGTATAGATGAATTGCCTTTCATTATTCAAAGTAGAAAAATGACAGGGCAGTTTAGCATGCATATTACTTCCTCCATTGTTTTGGGAATTATAGTGGCTTTCCCCTATTTCTTCTGGGAAATGTGGCGATTTGTAAGCCCTGCATTATATGAAAATGAAAAGAAAACAAGCAGAGGAGCTACCTTCTTTGTGAGTTTACTCTTTATGTCTGGAGTATTATTTGGCTATTATATAGTATCTCCTATTTCAATAAACTTCTTGGCAAATTATCAGGTGGATGCTTCTGTTCTGAATGAATTTGACATCACATCTTATGTTTCCACTTTAACGATGCTTGTTTTAGCATGCGGGCTGATGTTTCAATTACCCATGGTAATTCTTTTTATGAGTAAAGCGGGTATAATCAATCCACAAATTCTGAAAAAATATAGAAAGATTGCGATTGTTGTGATTTTGGTGATCAGTGCTTTTATAACACCTCCAGATCCAATCAGCCAGTTGTTGATTTCTTTCCCACTTTTGATATTATATGAAATAAGTATTTATATTTCAGCAGTTATTCATAAAAGGAAAGATAAAAAGGAAGCAGCATTAAAGAAATTAGAAGATAGCTAAAAATAAGTTTATGCTTTTTGCCGACATACCAGGACTTACTGATTTAAAAGAACAACTGACAAAGGGTGTAAAATCTGGTAAAATTGCACATGCTCAACTCTTTTGGGGGAAATCCGGTGCGGCTAACCTACCGATGGCTTTGGCATATGCTACTTATTTAAATTGTGAAAATCCGACTGAAAATGATGCTTGTGGGCAGTGCAATTCCTGTCACAAAAATGCAAAATTCATCCATCCTGATTTTCAATTCTCATTTCCTACTGCAGCAAACGACAGCATAAAAGGAGACGACTCCAAACTAAGCAATAACTTCATGAAATATTGGAGATCTTTTCTCTTAAAAGATTCCTTTGCCTCTGCTGCTAATTGGATTGATCATATTGGAACTGGAAACAAGCAACTCAATATTGCCAAGGATGAAAGTAAAAACATCATCCGAAACCTTTCCCTCAAAGCCTTTGAGGGAAAATATAAAATCATGCTGATTTGGTTACCAGAATACCTACACCCTTCCGCTGCAAATGCATTGTTGAAAATAATTGAAGAACCATCTGATAAAACTGTTTTTTTATTGGTTTCCAACAATAGAGAGAAGTTAATCGGTACCATCATTTCGAGAACGCAAGCTGTGCACGTGCCCAACTATTCTGATGATGAAGTGAAAGATATTCTGGTTTCTAAATATGAAGCAGCTGAAAATCAGGCAAAGCAGCTAGCTCATATTGCTCAGGGAGACCTCCACAAAGCAGTTGAATTGATTGACGATGTTTCAGATGATGCACAACAAGAATTTGAGCAGTGGATGCGAGAATGCTGGGCAAATGATTACACAAAGTTAGTAAAGAGGTCAGATGATTTCCATAAATGGGGCAAAATGAATCAGCAACAATGGTTGGTTCATGCGGAAAATATATTGAGGGAATCATTAGTAGCGCTGATGCAAAATACTGAATTGATGAGAGTTCCTGATGAACATGAACAATTTGTAATGAAATTTAGCAAAACCTTAAGTTTGGAAAAAATTGCCCAGATGAATGAGATCCTCAATAAAGCCATTTACTACTTGGAGAGAAATGCAAGTGCTAAAATGACTTTACTCAATGTTTCGCTTCAACTATCAGCTATTTTGAGAAGAAGATAGCACCCACAAATTTTAGAAAAAGCTTGAATTTCTATTGTCAAAGTTCAATAGGCTTGTCAATGAGCTAATCCAAATACAACGAAACAGAAACAGATAATCAGCAATACATGTGATCCAACTTTACTAGAATCTTTTGTATATTACAATATATCAATAAAAGGAACCTTATGAACAGAATATCTTTTTCGCTCATCTTCCTGATCTTTTCTTTTTCTTCATTTGGCCAAATTCTGCACTACGAAAACTTTGCAGTGATTTTAGATACTACAAAGCATGTAAAAGGGAATATTGTCCCTAGTTTTCAATACCAAAATCTCAAGGAAGACTTGATAAAATTTGAAAATACAGCCGATTTTTCAGTCCTATTCAATCGTAATGCTGTTACAGTAGCTAATAAAGTAGAACTATCTCGATTTGGTGATGAAACATTCGAAAGTGGTGGCTATTTCTTCATTGAATACAGAAGAATTCAAGATACACTTCCCTTTGCTTTAGAACCCTATTTTCAAGCACACTGGAATGAAGTGAGAGGATTAGATAGGAAATATGCTGTAGGAGCAAATTTCAGATGGCGGGTGATCTATAAAAAGAATACAGGAATTTTTGCAGGAATTGGACCATTCTATGAATATGAACAATGGGACTATCGTGGTGTCCCAGATTCTGAAAACATCCCTAATCCAGCAACACCGATTACCACTGAATTAGTTAGGTTGGGAAGCTATATTAGCTATAAACAAAGAATAGCAGATAAGTTCTTATTAGATTTAAGTGTCTATTACCAAGATGACATTGAAAATCTCTTCGATAATCCAAGAGGTGGTAGTAGCTCAAGGCTAACCTATAAATTGACCCGATATTTAGGCCTAACCTTACTGTATCAAAACATGCATGATCCCAATCCAGTGGTTCCTATTGATAAACTATATCACAATGTGACATTCAGCTTTAGTATTAACATCTAGCAATCAATACACCATACCAAAAACCTGCAACAATTCCTGATCTTTTCCTCTAATTTCAGAGGTCACTCTTAAGCCATTATCAGATTCCTCTATTTTAAGTAAACCATAATTAAGCTTATTGACCAGCTTTCCAATTCGGTGCTGATTAGGCTCTTGTGGGGCATTTTCCCACACGTGGGTCAAACCACTAGAAGTAACTTCGAGCAAAGGATAATCCAACTCCTCCACTTGTAAACTCGAAATCTCAGCTATATGCCGATCTCCGCTTAAAAGTATTGCTCCACGTGGTTGCTTTGCCTGAATCAAATCAAATAACTTCTGTCTTTCTTGCGGAAAGTTAGCCCATTTTTCATAATCATGATCTTCGGGAATAAACTGAATTCCACATGCAATAATGTATAAAGACACCTCTTCATCTGATAGTTCATTTTCTAACCATGACCATTGTTTCTCACCCAAAATACTTCCCGTTTTATTCTTTTGATACACTCTATTGACTCGTTCCAACTCACCTCTATGATATCGGGCATCTAATAATATCACCTTTACGGTATGCGATTTCCACTTCAAATCATAAGAAGAATACACTCCTTCCCTTTGTCTCCTAGGATCTTCCTGCGCTACTCCAAAGAAATCTAAGAACAATTGCTGACTTTCTTCTTTATAAGGATACTCCTGGCCCGCGTCATTTTTACCATAATCATGATCATCCCAAACGCCTACTACAGGCATTTGCTCTGTCAATGCTTTATAGTCAGCTTGATTCTTTTGTACTTCATACTTTTCCTCCAAAAGCTTCATATCATCCGTATCCCCATAAATATTATCTCCCAAAAACATGAATAAATCTGGATTATGATTCATGATAGGTTGCCACAATGGCTGTTCTAAGTTTTGACGATTACATGATCCAAAAGCCAAAGTCAATGTTTCATTTGAATCAAATTCAAAGGTTTGGTCTTGAGCAAAAAGGGAAGATAATGTGAAAAGAGTGACTGAAAGTACTAAAATAAATTTTGACATTTTCTGTATGATTTGAGATGATACCGCAAATTTATTGCATTAATTCACAAAGACTTTAATTTAAGATTAAGTTTTGATAATTAATATGTAAAAAATAATGAAGGGATAATATCTATAAGCTCGGGGACTTGATAGTGTGCAATGAGGATGGTAGTTTATTTATAAATCTATGAAACACAAATCTTAGGGAGCTACAATTTTAAATACAGTATTGATCCGCTCAGAATTGTAGAGATTTAACGCTTGCTGTAACCTTCTTGTAGCTAGTTTGTAATCTTGATTGTGTATTGCAATGAGGCCTTGATTGAAAAATTGCAATGCGCTTAATTGTCTTAGGCTTATTTCTTTGTAGATGGTTTTAGAATTTGGCTGACCATAGGCTAAAGCTCCGATGGCTTCATTTTGCTTCAGTGCAGTATTGCTACTATCTGGAAGAAAATCATCCTTAAATTCCTGAATCTCTATTGCATCAGAAATCCATCCATTTCTTGGATCAGTAGTTTCTAAGATGTATTCTTTTTCATCGATTTCAGCAATGATGAAAACATGATAATCAGTTTCAATTATTCTATGATCAACATTAAAATATTTTAACAAAATCGAATAGGTAATACTCGCAGAAACACAATCATAACTTCCACTTTGTAATAAATTACTGAAAGTAGTGCCTTTATTATATTCCTTTAAAAGTTTTTGATGCGTTTTATAAAAAAGATATTGTAAAAAATATTCGGCATCTGCATCAGATTTTCTTTCCAATTTTTTGACCAATCTGTTCCAAGAAGTATGATTTTCAAACTGATCGATCGATGCTATAAATGCAATATCATTTAATAATTCTTCATTTTTTGGATTGAAACTTTGAGCACTTAACGGATTATTAAGCCCCACTATTATCATGAACAATCCGCAAAGGACTGTTCTGAAATAACTGCGATATGGTAATAAAATTGATTTCAATGTTACCTAAATGTTAACATATAACGAATTAACATTACACTAAGTTAACAATTTATTAATAAATATAATAAATAGGTAATATAAAATCTACTAAAATGTTATTTACTTTATTGAATTACAGATAATTACATAAAAATAAATCCTTATAGCTCATTAACATGCTCTAAATAATAATCTGCCTGTTTCAAAAGCTCTTCTTTATCTTGATCAGATTTCTTGTCCCATGTTCTGTACATCATAGCAATGCGTTGGTTTTTCGCCAACTTATCACGGTGAGTGTTATAAAAATTCCAGTAAAGGCTATTAAAAGGGCAGGCTTTTTCCCCAACTTTCTTTTTATGATCATAATAGCAATTCGAACAATAATTACTCATTTTATGCATATAATTAGCACTTGAAAGATAAGGCTTGGAACCAACGATTCCCCCATCTGCAAACTGGCTCATTCCTCTGGTATTGGTAATTTCTACCCATTCAATCGCATCTATATAAATTCCCAAATACCATTGATCCACCTCATCTGGATCGGTCATATTTAATAAAGCAAAATTACCTGTCACCATCAATCGTTGGATATGATGAGCATAAGCTTCTGTTAAAGATTGCTTAATGGATTTCTCCATACACTTCATTTTGGTTTTACCTGTCCAATAAAAATCAGGTAGTTTCCGATCATGTTCGAAAAAATTCATTTCGGCATAACCCGGCATTTTTGCCCAATAAATTCCACGCATATATTCCCTCCAACCAATCACTTGCCTGATGTAGCCTTCAACTTGAGCAATCTTAATTTTGTCTTGATTCTCTTCCCATGCCTCAATGATTTTATCTACCAACTCCTTAGGACTGATTAATTTTGAATTAAGCGCAAATGAAATTCTGGAATGAAACAAAAACTGTTCTTCGCTATGCATGGCATCTTGATAAGTACCAAAATACGGAAGAAGCTCTCGGCAGAAGTATCGTGCAAATTGTAAAGCTTGTTTTCTATCGATGGGCCAGTGAAAATTTTCGGCATCAACAGTCCCTATTGTTTTAATTCCTGCTTTCTCAATATCTGAAATAACCGCTTTTACATCATTTTTATAGCTGTATGCAGGTGGAATTGGGACTTCGCCTTTATATTTATTTCGATTGTCATGATCAAAATTCCACTTCCCTCCTACGGGTTCAGTACCCTCCATCAAGATATCATGATCTTTTCTCATTTTACGATAAAAATTCTCCATTAAGAACTGCTTCTTCCCTTTGAAAAAATCAGCAATATCATCTCTCTCAGTTAAAAAATGTTCGGTTTCGACAGAATTGGTAGAAATAGAAATCTCTTCACATAAATTTTTTAACTGCTGATCCAACCGATATTCATCGGGAAGTAGGTATTCAAAATGCTCAATTTCATTTTGTTCGATGAGTTTTTTGATATTTGTTGTTAAGGATTGCTCATTATCTGAATCATTTATTTTCAGATAAAAAAAATTATGTCCTTTTTCTTCCAGGTCGTCTTTAAAAGCCCTCATAGCTGAAAAAAAGCCAACCACTTTTTGAATATGATGACTGACATAATCCGTTTCTTGACGCATTTCCATCATCATATAGAACACATCATCGCTCGCTTCATTAAACCACGAGTGTCTATAGTTTAACTGATCGCCCAATATTAATCTTAACGTCTTTTTCATAAAATCATTTTGGATATCAACTCAATCCTCAAGCAATTGTTGATTAAACTCGTCCCTTCATTGTATTAAGAAAAGATTATTGGCAGTAAATAAATAATAATAATTTGATATGTAGACTATATCCTTTAGCAATCGTTAAATATTTATAAATTTACCTTAGCATAAAATCAAGATTAAATTATGAAAAAGCTATTAATCGTACTAGGCAGTATTATCGCACTTTTTGTTTTGACCATTATTCTGGTCCCGGTTCTCTTTAAAGATAGAATAGTCTCTACGGTGCAGACAGAAATCGATAAATCTATCAATGCCAAAGTAAACTTTGAACCAGCCAAAATCAGCATTTCGCTATTATCAAACTTCCCTAATTTGACTTTAGGGGTGCGTGATTTTTCTATAACTGGAAAAGAGACCTTTGAAGGAGACACATTGTTTGCAGCTAAAGATTTTTCTGTGGAAATGGACATTGTTGCCATTCTCAAAGGTGAGCCTTTAAACATAAAAGGAATAATGCTAGATGAGCCATTAATCAATATCTTGGTTTTGAAAGACGGTTCAGCTAATTATGACATTACTTATCCTTCCGATGAGCAAGAACCAGTGGAAGACACAAGCTCAGAAGATGAATTCAAATTTGGGATCGACCACTGGGAAATTAAGAACGGTAGAATCAACTATTATGATCAAATGTACGACATGGCTATTTCCCTTTTGGGCGTAGATCATACAGGAAATGGGGACTTCACGCTTTCTGTTTTCGATATGCAAACCAAAACTACAGCTGAAGATTTCTCTTTCGCTTATGATGGCGATGTTTATGTGGCCCACAAAACCTTAAAAGCGGATTTATTTTTAGGGATGGATATGGATAATATGAAATTCACTTTTAAGGATGCTAAAGCAACTTTAAATGATTTTCATCTTAATTTTGACGGCTATTTTGCCATGCCAACAGATGATTATGACATGGACATCAATTTTGCTACCACTGATACAGAATTTAAGAATGTCCTTTCTTTGGTGCCCGGTATGTATGCTGATGGGTTTGATGATTTAGAAACTAGCGGAGAATTTGACTTCTCTGGATATATAAAGGGGATTTATAGCGATACAAAAATGCCGGGCTTTGCTGTAGACCTAGTCGTTAGAGATGGGTTTGTAAAGGCTCCAGATGTACCGCTTCCGATCGAAAAAATAGGCTTGGAGATGCATGCAAAATCTGAATCAGGTGATTTAAAAGACGGTCTTTTGGAATTGAAAAATTTTGGGTTAACAATTGATCAGGACCGATTTACTGCTCAGGCCGTAGTAAATAATTTTGATTCTCCTATTTGGAATTTAAGCGTCCAAGGAGGCCTAAATTTGGATATCATATCTAAAATAGAACCTTCAGAGGATTTCAAAATGGGTGGAATCATCACTGCCAATATTAATTCAAAAGGTTCATATGCAGATGTAGAAAAAGAGGATTATGGAAAATTACAAACCACAGGAAATCTTAAAATGCAAAACTTCTCTTATGCAGAAAAAGATGCACCAGGTTTCAGCATTTCCAATGCCGACATGAATTTTAATCCAGAATCAATCAATCTTACCACGCTAAATGGAAATTATGGCAAAAGTGATTTCACTTTAACTGGGAGCTTGAGTAATTATATAGCCTATGCCGTAGATGATAGTGCAGTAATAAGAGGTAATATGAAACTAAGCTCTTCTCTTTTGGATATCAATGAAATGATGGGAGTTTCGGAAGAAGATGTTGCTGAAACCACTGAAGACACTACTGCCATGGAAGTAGTGGTAATTCCAAAAAATATAGACTTTACATTTGACGCTACTGTTCAAACTATCAAATACGATAATTTTGAAATGAAAAATGCTGTGGGGCAAATTAAAGTGAAAGACGGAATCTTAACTCTTGATCCTTTAAAGATAGATATGCTAGAAGGAAGTATAAAAATGACTGGTTTGTACAATAGTCAAGATGAATACGAGCCTAAATTTGATTTCCAATTAGATATATCCAAGCTTAGTATCCCTGAGACTTTCAAAAATGTAATGACCGTCCAGAAATTTGTTCCAATTGCTGAAAAAATGCAAGGAAAATTCAGTACTGATTTCAAAATCCAAGGTTTATTGACACAAGAAATGATGCCTGACCTAGCCACTATTTCTGGTGGAGGACTTATAAAGATTGCTGATGCGGCAGTAAAAGATTCAAAAGTGATCAATGGTGTCACCTCGCTCTCAAAATTAGACAACACAAATGAAGTGATACTCGATGATGTGCAAGTCCAGGCGGAAATTAAAGATGGCAGATTGAGTGTTAAACCTTTTGATGTAAAAATGGGGAAATATAAAGCCACTGTTGATGGTAGCACAGGTTTAGCTGGAGACATTGCTTATAATATGCAACTAAATGTACCAACCGGAAGCATGGGTCAAGCTGCCAATTCTGCAATATCTAATTTATTAGGAAGTAAGGTAGAAGCAGTAGGGAGTTCGGTAAACCTTAATTTTAATATAACCGGAACTTATGACGATCCAAAAGTTAAATTAGGGAAGACCAGCACTGAAGGCGGCAGTTCAGCAGCAGCATCTGTTAAAGAACAAGTTGGCGATAGGATTGATGAAGAAAAAGAAAAGCTTAAAGCAGAAGTCGAAGCGCAGACACAAGCGGCTAAAGATAGCGCAAAAGCCGAGGCTGAAAGATTGAAGAAAAAAGCGGAAGAAGAAGCTAAAAAGAAAGCAGAAGAGGAAAAAGAAAAACTAAAAGACAAAGCCAAGGGAAAATTGAAAGATATTTTTGGGGATGGAAATTAATATAAACTCCTAATTGGCAAAAAAGGCAGCGGTTATCAAAACCGCTGCCTTTTTTGCTTTCATACCCATAAGTCAATCAAATTCATTGATTTAAAGTTATGTACTTTTTAATTGAGTTGTTAGAAAAACATACACATTCCAAACAAAATTTTTAAAAATCGTAAGCAAGAAGAGAAGGTAAAATTTCATTGCTTTTGGTAAGGCAAACTGAAATATTTACCTAATTTTAGATTTTTATTTTTCATAGTGTAAAATTATTACAGATTATGCCAACAGCAATTTATAAGGTACCTATTCCGAAAAACGAACCGGTAAATAGTTATGCACCTGGAACTCCAGAAAGAGCCTCATTGCAAGCGAAGCTTAAAGAGCTAAGAGCTCAAGAAGTAGATGTTCCGATGTATATTGGTGCTGAAGAGGTTAGAACAGGAAAAACGCTTCCTTTAAATCCTCCACATGATCATCAACATAAATTAGGACAGTTTCACGAAGGTGATGGTAGTCATGTTGAACAAGCAATCAAAGCTGCTTTAGCTGCAAAGCAAGAGTGGGCTGATCTGCATTGGCAACAAAGAGCATCAGTATTCTTGAAAGCTGCTGATTTGATTGCTGGTCCTTATAGAGATAAAATTAATGCGGCTACCATGTTAGGGCAATCTAAAAATGCTTTTCAAGCTGAAATTGATTCAGCTTGTGAGTTAGCCGATTTCTTAAGGTTCAATGTAAAATACATGACCGAAATCTATGAAGAGCAGCCCTTCTCTCCTGATGGAGTTTGGAATAGAATGGAATACAGACCATTAGAAGGTTTTGTATTTGCTCTAACGCCATTCAACTTTACAGCTATCGCAGGAAACTTACCTTCAAGTGCTGCCCTTATGGGAAATACTGTTGTTTGGAAACCTGCTTATTCTCAAATCTATGCTGCGAATGTAGTCATGGAAATTTTCAAAGAAGCTGGTGTGCCGGATGGTGTAATCAATTTGATATTTGTAGATGGTCCTACTACAGGAGACATTATTTTCAAACATCCTGATTTTGCTGGTATTCACTTCACTGGAAGTACAGGCGTTTTCCAAAATATTTGGAAACTAATTGGGGAAAATATCGAGAAATATAAATCGTATCCAAGAATCGTAGGTGAAACTGGAGGTAAAGATTTCATCGTGGCACATAAAACAGCTGATCCTAAGCAAGTAGCTACTGCTATAACTAGAGGGGCTTTTGAATTTCAGGGACAGAAATGTTCAGCTGCTTCAAGAGTTTATATTGCTGATAATATTTGGGATGAGGTTAAAGAAAACCTCGTTGCTGATGTTAAAGATATCAAAATGGGCGGCCCTGAAGATTTTGAAAACTTCTTCAATGCTGTAATTGATAAAAAAGCATTTGATAAAATCAAAGGATATATTGATCAAGCAAAAGAAAGTAATGTTGCTGAAGTAATTGCTGGTGGTGAATGTGATGATTCTAAAGGTTATTTCATTCAGCCAACTGTTATTGTAACTAAAGATCCTCAGTTTGTGACTATGCAAGAAGAAATCTTTGGCCCAGTAGTGACAATATATGTGTATGAAGCTGAGAATTTTGAAGAGACCTTAACATTAGTGGATGAAACTTCACCTTACGCATTAACAGGAGCTATTTTCAGTAACGACCGTTACATCATTGAAAGAGCAACCAAGCGCTTAAGCCAAGCTGCTGGTAACTTCTATGTAAATGATAAACCAACAGGGGCTGTTGTAAATCAAAATCCTTTTGGAGGGGCTAGAAAATCAGGTACAAATGACAAAGCAGGTTCTAAATTGAACTTATTACGTTGGTGCTCTGCTAGAATGGTAAAAGAAACATTCGTAACGCCTACTGATTACAAGTATCCTTTTATGGGAGAATAATAGATAAGAGAATCTAGAGTCAAGATTCAAGATTCAAGACTTAAAGCCTTCGAAAGAAATTTCGAAGGCTTTTTTTTTTTTGAAATATTTGTATTCAATTCTTTATAGATGGTTGGTGTGCCACCAAGCATGGGGCACAGGAATTACAAACCTAAATTTATACCAGTAAATTGCTAATTTATCTACTCGTTCTATTCCGTGTCAAGATATAATGTTAATTCATTTTCTTCGGTCTCTAAATCTATTATCTTGATTCTCGATTCTAGTCTCTTGATTCTTGACATGACTTTTGGTTAGGTTCTAGACTCTATTCTCTAGGTTCTTGATTCTTCACTCTCATTTCTCATAAACCACTCTACCGTCAAAAATCGTCATGGCAACATTCGTCTGTAATATATCATCTTCTGGAATGCTCATAATATCTTGATCAAAAATGGTGAAATCAGCTAACTTCCCAACTTCAATTGAACCCTTAATATCTTCTTCAAAAGCGCCATAGGCAGCATCCAAAGTATAAGACTTTAAAGCTTGCGCTCTCGTCATTTTTTGCTCTGGCTCATAACCACCTTCAGGAGTTCCCTCTAGAGTCTTACGACTCACGCTAGCATAAAATGAAGCAAGAGGATCAATCGGCTCAACCGGCACATCAGTTCCATTTACAATCGGCACACCCGATTGCAGTAAAGCTTGCCACATATACGCTCCTTCTTTTATTCTCTTTTCACCCAATCTATCAATGGCCCAAGGTCTATCAGATGACATGTGGACGGCTTGCATTGCTGGTATCACACCCAACTCTGCAAATCTCGGGATATCATCAGGATGCAAATGTTGTGCGTGTTCAATTCTGAACCTGTGGTTGTCAGTTAGTGCCGCATTTTCATTCATTGCTTTTTCGTATCTATCTAATATTTCCTGATTGGCTCTATCTCCTATTGCATGCGAACACACTTGGAAACCAGTTTGCAATGCCTTATTCGAAGTGGTATAAACAAAACTCATAGGCAAAGTCTCATGTCCGAAATGACCAGGCTGATCAGTATATTCTTCCAAAAGCCAAGCTCCTCTCGAACCTAAAGCACCATCGCAATTTAATTTAATAGAGCGGATGGTTAAAAGATGAGCACTATCAACTTCAGGTCCTTTTTCATACCATTCATTAAGTAACTCCTTATCCCAACCTGTTAGCATAGCAAACATCCTAACATCCAGTTTTCCTTCCGCTTTCATGTCACGATAAAGTTGAATATTTTCTCTTCCTATGCCTGCATCATGAAAACTTGTGATGCCATTTCTATGACTGGCTTTCACGGCTAATTCAAAAGCTTTTCGGTCTTTCTCAGGGGTGCTTTCAGGAATATGTTTGGTTATTAATGTCATCGCCCTTTCATTGAAAACCCCTGTTGGATTACCCTGCTCATCCCTGAATATTTCTCCGCCTTCCACATCCAAATTTGCCATGCTTTCTTTTGATAAAGGCAAAACCCCAGCAATTTGCATAGCTTTCTCATTTGCCATCCCAGCATGACCACTGGCATGTCTCAAATAAACAGGGTTGTTGGGCGACACTTCACTAATTGCATGATGGAGAGGAAAACCATTGATTGTGTTTTCGGGCATTTCACTCCATTTGCTTTGATGCCATCCCCGACCCGTAATCCATTGACCAGGCTCGGCTCCATCCACTGCTTCTTTCACTTTTTGAATGATTTCATCGAAACTTTTAGTCTGCAGCAAATCAACATTTAATTCATTATAGCCCAGCCCCATAAAATGACCATGGCCTTCGATAAAGCCAGGCGTCATTGTTTTTCCAGCCAAATCAATTTGTTTGGTATTTTCTGAAGTATATTTCTCAAGCTCCGATGCGCTTCCGGCATAGATAATTTTGTTGTCCTTAACTGCCACTGCCTCCACTGTGGGTTGATTATCACTAACAGTATAGATGGTACCTCCTTTAATGATCAAGTCAGCGGTCTCTTTTTGGTTTTGACAACCCATAAAACTGAAGATCGCAAGCGATAATAGTATAGCTTTTATTTTCATAATGCGTTTTTTAAAATTTTGATTGAAAGTAAATTTAAAAAGCATGAAAAGCAACAAAGATTATTTCAATGGATATCAATTAGTTTAGCAAAACATGAAATTTAAAAATATCACTGTTTCACAACCAATACAGATTAAATTGTGTCTTTTCAGACATAGGAAGTAAAATATTCTATAAAATACTCGTTATGCATAACAAAAAAATGTAACAATATTTTATGATTGTGGTTTATTTACCTATTTTCACAACTATTAAACAAATAAAACTATTATGAAGAAGAAAAATTTATTTTTAAAATCAACAAGCTCGCTTTTAGCGATGCTGTTCGTTGTAATGTCGGCCTTTATGTTTACGGCATGTGATCCAGAGGAAGAAGAAGACCCAGAACCAGAGCCAGAAAGTTCTATTTTAGAAATTGTAGCAGAAAGTGACTCTCACACTCAGCTAGAGGCTTTTGTCAATGCAGATACAGATCTGGCAGCTACTTTAGGCGGAGATGACTTAACACTATTTGCTCCAAATGATGCAGCCTTTGATAAATTAAAGATTGCATTAGGGGTTGAAAGTCTTGAACAAATTAGACCTGATGTCATTGCTGCAGTTTTACGTTTTCATGCTGTTAATTCAGTTGAGAGAAGAGAAAGTTTCAGTGAAGAAACAGAGTTAACAACTGTTCAGTCTGAAAATATCACTTTTAATGCTGAGGGAAATATTTTTACTGGATGTTCTGATACAGACGTCCAATTTGTTGGCGAAGAGATTTTAGCTACTAATGGTGTTGTACATGTTGTAGAGACTATTTTAGTTCCTACATCGATTTGCAATACTATCGGTGCGAACTTAAACAAAGTATCTCAAACTATTTTACTAAGTGCTAATTTTAGTGTTTTGGCTGATGCTATTGCTAAGGCCGATACTTATGCAGCTGAAACTGAAGGCGTGACACCACTAACTCAAATTTTAACTGGTTCAGTTGAAGGCTTATCACAAATCACTGTTTTGGCTCCACCCAATCAAGTATTTGAAATGGGCAAGATCACTATAGATTCATTCGAACCTCAACAGTGGTATGGTATTATTGCTAATCATGTAATAGGATCAAAAGAATTAAGAGAAGAATTCACTTATATTGATGCTGACAATATAGTAACTTTCCGTACACTAGCACAAGGTACTATAACCGTTGTGCCTTCTGGAGGTTTGGATTCAAATGGACAATCTGGAGCCGAAGCTACTTTTGCAGTTGATCCTGACACGGGTGAAGAGATTGTTAATATTGAATCAGAAAACGGTGTGGTACATGCGATCGCAGGTATTTTACTACCTGCTTCATCTGGTAGATATGCTGTTGATGCAAAATATGGATTGAATAAATAATTTACAATTCAAAATCAAACTTAAAGGCCATCTTGATAGATGGCCTTTTTTTATATTAGAAAGTTAACCTTATTGTAATTACCGATTTGGGAACTATAATGCAAATCATTGACTTTTTAACAAAAAGTCTATTTTCAATTATGGATATCCTTAAAGATTGAAGAGCGTTTGTTTTAAGAAAAAACATTTGCAACTCCACCTCCATTTTTTCCTTTCTTCATTTAAGGAAAAACATAAAACATTATGCGTAATATCCTCCCGATTCGCTAAAAGACACACCAAATAGTTTAGTAGAATATTTAGCAAAAGGAAAAGAGCAAAGCACCAGGTGGTTTAATAAGGTTAAATCAATAAAAGTGTATAAGCACTTGACGACATGAGCACATATAACATAAAATGTGTGTGTGTGTGTGAAGGGGGAGGATAAATCAAAAAATTCTAGCTTGAATCCTTTGACTGCTTTCTATTTTAAGACTAATCTAAACTTGGGTAGAGATTGCTGCGAAGAGTGATAAAGTATAAATAAGTCATTAATTCTATTCTTCCCGAAATTGAATGGAATTTAAAACTAGCAGCATCAGTATCATTAAAGCAGATTATTTATTTTTAACTCTTTAGCACCAGATATTAAAAAGGTGATCAACGTATTGATCACCTTTTTAATTGAGCTTTTTATCGTAATTAATTCATCAACTGATCGAAAGTAATCGACACATAGTAAATAGCGCCAATTCTAGGTGCACCAAAGCTTTGTATGTAGTAATTATTCAATAAGTTTGAACCACCCAGCTTTAACATCATTTTTGAAGGTAACTTATAAGATACCTGAGCATCTGCTGTTCCAAAAGCTGGGATAATCCCATCCCCAAATGAAGATTCCCAGAAGAATTCTGACTGCCATCTATAAACCACATTAAACCCTAGTTTATCAGTTAATTTTCTGTTACCAAATTTTAAGTTAAACTTATGTTCTGGCGTGTTAAATCCAAATACAAAATCATCACTCGCATTTTGAGTATTTAATTTATTATAATTGTAGTTAACTCCTACGGTGTACTTTTTTGGTAAACTATAATTTAGCTCTCCAGCAAAACCATAAGCACTTATTTGCTCATCTGCATTAGTATACACTTGGAAAGTATTGTCAGCAGTACCATTCAATAGCGTCAAAGGATTAGGAGTGCCATCAGGATTTAATCCAGCTCTGCGCATCCTTTGCTGCACAATAAAACTATTATAGTTATTATAATAACCAACAAAATCCATCATTAACTTATTATCTATAACACTTTTATAACCTACTTCAAAAGACTGTACTTGTTCAGGGGCTACTGGCTTGAAGTCCTCCACTGCTACTAATTGTTGCGCTGCATTAGGAATGAAGTTTGGATCTGCTCTTTCATCTGGACTAGCTGCAAAGACATCCGCTGCGAAACCATTAACTGATTCAATAGTATAGATATTTGGATCAGTACCTATTCCATACTGCTCTAAATTACCCGGCAAGCCACCCAATAATCTACTGGAAATAATATCTAAATTAATGAATTGTCCTTGAGTGGTTGGATTTCTAAAACCAGTTTGGAATGAGGCTCTAATATTATGGGTTTTATTGAAAGTTAATACTCCTGATAGTCTTGGGCTAAAAACAGCATCAAAGTTCTCATTTTTATCTCCACGGATTGAACCGATCAATTTTAATTTATCATCCAAAAGCCTTTTAGAAGCTTGAGCAAAACCACCGATTTCATTAATAGTAATTGGATTATCAGGACTATCAGGAAATATAGTTCCATTTGACCTCAAATCATACTGTCTAAAACTTCCACCAACTAGTAGGTCCACAAACTCGATTTTATCGCTAAAGTCGTATTGTGCCTCTGCATGATACATCCTTGATTGGTCATTAAACTTCGGTCCAGTTGGTACTGTCCCGTTTGCAGCTTCATTTAAAATAGCTTGCCCTTCTTCCGAATCAAAGTCCACATCAAAAAAAGCTTCCGTAGTGGTTCGTGCATAACTAAATGCATCTTGTTGCATTTGAGCACTAACATCGGCCACCGAATTAGTGTTAGGATCAATACCTTGAGCATCTAAATAAGCTAAATAATTATAAGCATAAGTACCTAACCAACCTGACACATCCTGTGTAAAAACTCCAACTGGACTATTTGCAACGCTAAGATCCAATACACGTTTTGCATAAAACTCTGTAATATATGAATCACCAGAATTCTCTATTGTAGCATACCCCCTCACAAACCAATTAGTGCCTTCAAATTGAAGTCTATGCTGCTGAATCCCAAAATTCTTTAAACTATAACGCTGAGCACCGGTATAGATACTTGTTCCATAACCAGCATTCCATAAGTAACTCGCTTCTATATTATTATTCAATCTATAATACAGTCCAATATTAGCTTTAAGATTTTCAGCACCATAGTCAATTAATTGATGCTCTTCAAAAGGTGTGGCAGAAACCAACTGATTAGGTAAAAATCCATTTTGAACAAATTGATTTGCAGGAACCCCTTTTCTAATTATATCATCTCTTTGAATTTGCGAGTTATTACTTAATTGTCCAGCCAAAGTCCCCCAAGCATCTGAAAGAGATAAAATAGCTAAATTTACCGCAGCTTCATCACCCATCAAATTTGGCGCATCTGAGCCAGGATTAAATGGAAATCCATCAGGTTGCAATGCAGCATTTCTGTCTGACGAATAATCTGTAGCATACCAGTCTTCTGCTTTCATATAACTAGCATTCACTTTAAATGCAAAACGATCATTAAATAGCGATTTTGCATAACGAACTGACGCCTCGTACATAGGTTGAGGAGTACTTGGTGCTCCAGCCCCAGTATCTGCCCCAATGTGATTAACTCCTGTCTTCGCAAAAGCACTAAATCCCTGATATTCAAATGCAGATTTACTAGTAACTCTCATAATTCCATTAAATGCATTTGGCCCGTAAAGTGCAGATTGTGCACCTGGAATAAACTCCACACTCTCTACATCCAATTCTGAAGGTCCATTTAAATTACCAATAGGGAAGTTCAATGCAGGAGCCTGAGTGTCCATTCCATCTGTTAACTGCACAAAACGAGTATTACCAGTTGAGTTAAATCCTCTGGCATTTACGATTTGGAAGTTGATACTACTTTGGGTAACATCTACTCCCTTCAAGTAGCCAATAGATTTATAATAATTATCTGCGGGAGTTTGCTGAATAGCTAAAACATCCATTTTCTCTATGGATACGGGAGACTGCAAGATACTTTCCTCCACTCTTGATGCAGAAACTACTACTTCCTGACCCATGATGAGCTCTTCTTCTAGAGCTATCTTAATTCCAGTGCTTCCGCCAGTTTGTCTCTCCGGATTGTCACTACTTTCATCAATCGTATATTCTACAGTTTTATAGCCCACCATACTAAATTGCAAGGTAATAGGGGTTGGTAAATTAACACTAAAATCGAAGTTACCGTCAAAATCAGTAGTGGTTCCCAGTACTTTTCCTTTTACAACCACATTCACTCCAATTAGAGGGACTTTGGATTCATCATCAACGACAGTTCCTGAAATCTGGGTTTTTTGTGCCATTCCTTGCCAATTTATTCCTATTAGCAGGCACAATACTAAGGCGGTTCTTTTGAGTAAATACATTTCCATAGAGTATAGTTTTTAAAATCTTCTATCAAATTAATGAAATATAACAGCTGATTAAGCTGTACAACCAACAATTTTAAATAAATTAATACAATTTATAGCGAAAAAATAAAATTATCTTTCCGATTACACTTTTTTATTGATGAAAGGCGTAAATATTACTACAAATAAGCGGGGTTTTACAGTATTAAGAAGAATTCTTAGGTTGCTCAGTGCACAACCTTCATTTAAACAACTCCATTTATCAACCTCCTTTTTCTTTGGTGGAAGAATTGAGGATAGCTTGCCAGCCTGGCTGGGGGCTTCTCTAATCTATTTTTCTACCTTATAAATAATCTCCCCTTTAGGCAGTGCATATTTTTCTACTCTATATTCTGGAAGTTCATTTACATAATTATCTTCCGTTACTGCAAATCCTGCTTTTCTTAATCTATCGGGATAATCTTTTCCATAAAGCCTTACATGATCATCTTGACCAAATATTTTCTCTCTTTCTTTAGGATCTGTAATGCTATTGTCTTCAAAGGTTGCTTCAGGAATAGGCTCAAAAAAAGGAATTTGTAGAATGCCCCAGCCACCAGGTTTTAATACTCGGTGTAGTTCACTCATAGCTTTTATATCATCTTCAACATGCTCCATCACATGATTGCAAAAAACCACATCAAATGTATTTGCAGGAAAGGGGATATCATGAATATCCATCTTCACTTTTGCCAAAGGGGATTCTAAATCGGCTGTTATATAGTCTTCACCATGGAGTTTTTCAAATCGATCCATAAAACATTGCTCTGGTGCTACATGAAGAACCTTCAGCTTACTGTCAAAGAAATTAGTCTTCTCTTTCAAATAAAGCCAAATCAAGCGGTGTCTTTCTAGTGAAAGCGTATCTGGACAAAGCGCATTTTCTCGTGGATTGACCCTACCATATGGTAAGAATTTTCTATATCCCTTCTCGTTGATCGGGCAATAAACAGTATTTCCTCGATAAAAAAGACCAATGATTTTTAAACTGATACCACTTATTCTTTGAATGTATTTACGGGGTACATTTCTTAATATAAAACTGATAATTTTTTTCATAAGTTAGTATTGGTTTGCAAAGGTAATAAATTGAATGAATCCTCTAGCTATTCAAGCATGGTAAAAGGTCTACTTTTAACGGTCTGACGGGTTCTGAAAAGAAACTTAAGAATAGAGATTTAAATCTATGGAGACTTGCCTGAGCAAGCAGGCACAAATGAAGACGGACAAGTTGAATTTTTTACTCAAAACAATACAACTATTTTAAAGAAACAAACATCCAATATATAAGCCTTTCTATCAAATATTTACAATACAACTATTTATCTAGTAGGATTGATTAATTGATAAGTGGTGGCAAAAATTCAATTTATTATCAATAATTTTACAAAACCATCGTTTAAGAACGTCCTTAAAAAAATAAAATGAATAAAAAACTCATCATAGCAGGCTCTGCAATAATACTAGTTATAATAGCTTTTTTCACCTTTAGGGGAGGTGGCACCACTGAAACTATTGAAATCATGACCGAAGCTCAATCAGGAGATTTTGTCATTGCCATTACTACAACCGGTGAACTGGAGGCTAAAAACTCAATCAAAATAACTGGGCCATCTGGTCTTCGTGCGGCAAGGTTGTGGAATGTAAAGATAGATAAACTTGTAGATGAAGGCACAGTTGTTAAAAAAGGTGACTTTGTTGCTAGTTTAGATGCCTCTGAACTGGCTGATAGATTGCGGAACGTAGAAAACGAATATCAACAAAGCTTATCTCAATATACTCAAACAAAACTGGATACTGCACTGACACTTCGACAATCAAGAGATGAATTAATCAATCTCGAGTTCGCTGTTGAGGAGAAGAAATTAGTGTTAGAACAATCTCAATTTGAACCTCCTGCCACCATTAAACAAGCAGAAATAGATTTAAGTAAAGCGGAAAGAGCATTTAAGCAAGCAAAGGAAAACTATCTTTTAAAGAAAGATAAAGCAGTAGCTCAAATGCAAGAAGCTGCAGCAGAACTATCAGAAGATAGAGATGAAAGAGATTTCTTACTTGAACTTAGACAAAAGTTTAGAATTATGGCGCCAGAAGATGGAATGGTGATTTATGTTCGAGAATATGACGGATCCAAGAAATCTGAAGGGGCTTCAATTGGTGCTTGGGATCCAACGGTGGCCACACTTCCTGATTTATCTACTATGATTTCCACCACATTTGTAAACGAGGTTGACATTCGCAAAATTGCCAAGGGTCAGCATGTGAATATAGGTCTTGATGCATTTCCTGACAAGAAACTAACTGGTGAAGTAATATATGTAGCCAATGTGGGAGAACAAAGGCCAAATTCTGATGCTAAGGTTTTCGAAGTCAAAGTAGAAATTAATGAAACAGACACCACCTTGCGCCCAGCCATGAGTACCGCCAATGAAATTATTACGGATATGATTCCAAAAGCTACTTATATACCACTGGAATCCGTTTTCAACCAGGGTGATTCCATTTCCTATGTTTATAAGAAATCAGGTCTAGAAACTATAAAGCAAGAAGTAGAATTAGGGAAAGCTAATGCCAATGAGGTTATAGTGAATGAAGGCATAGATGCTGGAGAAAAAGTATATCTAATTGCACCTGAAGGAATGGAGGAAAAAGATGTTTCGCTATTAAAAGCTTCTAAAAATTAATGAAGGAAAAAATATTAGCGAATTTAGGAATTGCCTTTGAGGCTGTTGTAGCAAATAAAACCCGATCCTTCTTAACAGCATTGGGGATTATATTTGGAGTGGCTGCTGTAATTGCCATGCTAGCAATAGGTAATGGTGCTCAGCAAGAGATCCTCAATCAAATAAAATTAGTAGGAGTCAACAACATCGTGATTGAGCCCATAGTAGAGCAAACTGAGGAAAATCTACAAGAGCAAGGCAGTGGAAAAAAAGAAAAAAAGAAGTTTAGTCCGGGATTAAGTTTAGCAGATGCAGAAAGTATTAAAGAAATAATCCCCGGAATTACTGCAGTCAGTCCTGAAATCATTCTAGAAACCTATGTCATCCGAAACGGCATCAGAAGATCTGCCAAGTTGGTGGGAGTGGATCCTGCCTATTTCAACCTCTCGGCATTTGAGCTGAAGGAAGGCGAAATGTTTATTGATAACCATTTAAAAACAGGAAGCAGAGTTTGCATCATAGGTAAGTCCGTAAAAGCACGCTTTTTCCCTAACACCAACCCGATTGGAAAAATGATTAAGGTCGGACCACATTGGCTGCAAGTCATTGGGGTTCTAAAGGAGCGAATTTACAGTCAAAAAAGCTTGGATAACTTAGGGCTTAGGGATTTCAATATGGACATCTACACTCCTGTTCAAACGGTTTTAGTGAATTACCGCAACAGAGCAGCGCTTACACAAACTCAATTAAAAAAAGCGAACGCGAGAAATAATGAGGAAAATGGTAGCTCACAAAATCAAGTAAGCAGTAATTATCATCAAATTGATAAATTAACAGTGCAAGTAGAAGAATCCGATAAAATGGGAGCTACAGCCGAAATCATTTCCCGCATGCTCAAAAGAAGGCATTATGATAAAGTCGATTTTGAAGTGACCATACCTGAATTGCTTCTTAAACAACAGCAAAAAACTAAAAACATCTTTAATATTGTATTGGGAGCCATTGCAGGCATTTCGCTATTGGTTGGCGGCATCGGTATTATGAACATCATGCTAGCATCCGTAATGGAACGAATAAAAGAAATTGGATTACGACTTTCACTTGGCGCAAAAAAATCAGATGTAGTTTTACAATTTTTGTTGGAAGCAGTTATGATTAGCATCAGCGGAGGCATCATAGGCGTTATTCTGGGGATCATTTTTGCTTATTTGGTGGCTTCATTTGCTGAAATCCCAACCATCGTGAGTGGAATATCCATTGTAATTTCTTTTGGCGTTGCCGCAACCGTAGGTTTAATCTTTGGAATAGCACCTGCAAGAAGAGCTGCGAATCAAGACCCTATAACTTCTTTAAGATATGAATAGAAAGTACTTTTATACTATTATAATTATTACATGTTTCTCTTTTATAGGTCATCATTCCTTTGCTCAGAAAACCTATACATTACAAGATGTAATACAAATTGCCAAAACCCAATCACCTGCTTATAAAAGAGCCGAAACCATAAAGGAAAATCGATATTGGCAGTACAGGGTATATAAATCCAATTTTGTACCTCAATTAAGCTTAAGTGGTACTGTACCAAATTTCAATCGTTCAGTAACTCCTATTACCCAAGAAGATGGATCTACAGAATACCGCTCTGTATTTAATAGCAATTCTGATGTGTCTCTAAATCTTGAACAACAAATTGGGCTAACAGGTGGTACTATTTTTCTAAACTCAACGGTAAATCGATTTGATGATTTTGAAAGAAATAATTTTCGATATGGTGGTGATCCATTATCTGTAGGATTTATTCAACCATTATTTAGATTTAATGAATTAAAATGGGACAAGAAAATTGAGCCCTTACGCTTTGAAGAATCTAAAAGAGAGTTTGTAGAAGAGTTTGAGCAAATTTCTAAAGATGTGACTACTCGTTTTTTCAATTTGTTAAGTGCGCAAGTAAGCCTAGAAATAGCTCAAAAGAATCTGGGAAATAATGACACTATTTACAAAATAGCGCAGGGAAGATATGAGTTAGGCAAAATTCCTGAAAATGAATTATTGCAGTTGGAATTAAGCTTAATGAATTCACGACAGGCAGTTGCTCAAGCTAAATTAGATTTAGAAACAACCCAATTGGCCTTAAAAGCTTTTTTAGGTTTAAAAAACAATGATGAATTAAATTTGGTGGTTCCTGAAGATGTTCCTTTATTTGAAATTGACGCAGATATAGCTTTGCAAGAGGCTTTAAACAATAGACAAGAAGCAATTGGTTTTAAAAGGAGGCTACTGGAGGCTGATAAGGAAGTGGACAGGGCACAAGGAGAGACTGGATTAAATATGGATCTTTATGGAAGTTTTGGATTAACCAATCAAGCCGAAAAATTACCAGCCATTTACCAAACGCCTGAAAATCAGCAAAGGGTACAATTAGGTTTTTCTATTCCTATTGTGGATTGGGGAAGACAGAAGTCTAGAGTTAAAACAGCTGAAGCAAATTATCAACTAGTTCAATATACCGTTGAGCAGGAAAGAGTGAATTTTGAACAAGAAGTCTATACTCAAGTAAGAACATTGGAAATGCTAAGAGATCAAGTAGCCATCACTCAAAAAGCAGATGACATTTCCCAGAGAAGATATAATATTGCAAAAAACCGTTATTTAATAGGGAAAATAAGTATTACAGATTTGTCCATTGCACTTACAGAAAAAGACCAAGCAAAAAGAGATTACATCAATTCCTTGGGTAATTTTTGGCAAGCTTATTACAATTTAAGGCAATTAACCCTATATGATTTCAGAGAAAACAGGCGTTTAATCGAATAAATCAATAAAAAAATCGGCATTTTAAATTATTTTAAGATGTTTGTACCATGATTAAATGCATTCTTTTTTTCATATTAAGCAGTTTTCTATTTTCGTTGGAAGGTCTATGTCAAATTGACTACAAGGAAAATTCAACGGAGAAAATAAAGAAAGATCCTGATTTGGAGCCTGAAAACAATAATCCTAGGCGTAAACTTCTAAGCATTTTCATTAAGGATACACAAAATGTATTATATGGTAATCCTTGTATGGATAAGGTTACTCAAAGATTTGGATATGAGTATATAGTGATGCCTAAAAATGCCAAAAAATTCCATTCAGGGTTTCAAAGAAATATGCATAATTTCTTTGTTAAGACTGCACTATTTTTCAGAAATCCTTTTTGGAAAATAATCTCCAATAAAAAAGCGAAAGAGTGCAGGCAAAAAACAGGAGATTATGCTGGCTAAACTAAATTAGCGGCAATCTATTTATTCTGTATTTTTTATCATCCTCCATATATTAAGCTGTACCTTCAATGCAAATCAAACTATAATTTTGACTTTTTGATTTAATGTTGACAATTCACTTTTAGAGTGACCATTTTTTCTTTAAATTGTTGAGGGAAACAACTTATTGACAATCATGAATTTAAGCAAAAATGCATTAGTCGATTTATTAAACCACACCATTAAAGAAAGAAGGGATTTAAGTTGGAAAATGGGGACAGGTTACCATAATGGAATCGATATTTCAATTTATGAAATATTGATTTACGAAGTGAAGAACAACAAAACAATCGGTCGGTTTGCCTTTAATGGCGATTCAGGCAAACTTATCAACCAAAGAATTATAGGACAGCGCCAGAAAATGGCAGACAACATAGTAGATGCTCTTTTAGACATCAATAACTATCTTAAACAGAGGTTAATAGGTTAATTTTTATAAATCTTTGCTACTTAATATTTGAACCCCTTTGGTTTTCAATTCATTTTTCTGCCCTTCAAAATCATCTGCATTTAGTGGGCGCACTGCATCTTCAATTAAATTTACCTTAAATCCTTCTTGCAGTGCATCTTTTAAAGTAAAATAAACGCATATATCGGCAGCTAATCCGGCAAAATACAGTTCGCTAACGTTCTTCTCTTTCAGATAACCACTTAATCCAGTACTCTTTTCGTGCCCATTGTCAAAGAACCCGCTATAGCTGTCAATCTCAGGATCCATTCCTTTTCTGAAAATAGCTTCGACCCTATTGGTTTCCAAATCAGCATGAAAAGCTGCTCCTTTTGATCCCTGCACGCAGTGATCCGGCCATAAGATTTGCTCCATTCCCCTCCATTCAATCTTATCAAATGGCTTCTTTCCCTCATGGCTAGAAGCAAAACTGCTATGGCCTGAGGGGTGCCAATCCTGTGTCGCAACAACTAAGCCGAATTTATCAGAGATTGAATTTATGACTGGAACTATTTCATCACCATTTTTAACTTCTAATGCACCTCCTGGCATAAAATCATATTGTGGGTCTACAATAATCAAAGTCTTCATATTACTGCTTTCTTTTTTCTTCGGAAATTAATCTATTTCTTAAATCCGTTAGCTTTTTACTTAATCCTATTTTATAAATATGAGGATTATCAAACCTTTTAAATTCAAGAGGTAATTCAGCTAGCCTTTCTTTACTGTATTTTTGAATTTCTCGTAAGGATTTTACTTTATTGAGCCTTTTCCCATTTTTCATAACCATCTTCAATAGCGGCTCCTGCTGGCAATCAGGAAATTTCAATGACTTATCGGTTTCAAAAGGATGGAACATTTCATCTACTAAATTTTCGTCATCAAGCGTTACTACATCTGCTCCAATTAAATGTTGCTGATCATCTCTCAATCTAAAAACTTGCTTTTTCCCTGGTAAAGTAACCTTAGCTTTATTTTCAGATAATTTAATTCTAGCTTTTCCTTTCGTAAATGCTAATTTATAGACACCGTCTAACGCTCCATCAGGGTTTCCGGTAACCAAACTAGTACCAATACCCATTACATCTATAGGAGCTCCTTGCTCTAGCAAGCTTTTGATGACAAATTCATCCAACTGATTTGAAGCTGCAATTTTCACATATTCCAAGCCCTCCTGATCTAAAATTTCCCTAGTTCTTTTAGCTAAATAGGCTAAATCTCCACTATCAAGACGGACACCATTCAACTTATACCCCTCTTCCTCCATTTCTTTAGCTACTTTTATGGCATTGGGCACACCACTCTTCAAAGTATTGTAAGTATCAACTAGTAAAACGCAATCATCAGGGCGCGACTTGGCAAATGCCCTGAAGGCAGTCAATTCATCATTATAACTCTGAATGAAAGAATGCGCCATTGTTCCTGAAACTGGAATTCCAAAATCTCTTCCTGCCATCACGTGGCTGCTTGCATCAAAACCACCAATAATAGCAGCTCTGCTGGCATGGTAGCTTCCCAATCCTTGAGCCCTACGCATTCCAAAATCAATTAAGGATTGATGAGGCGCTACTAATCTGATTCTTGAAGCCTTTGTAGCAATTAATGATTGAAAGTTGAGAATGTTCAATAATAAAGTCTCTATAATCTGAGCTTCGATTATATTGCCTTCAATTCTAACTACAGGTCTTAATGGGAAAACTATATCTCCTTCATTAACACTATAAACCTTCCCTGTAAACTTAAAGTCCTTCAGGTATTGCAAAAACTTTTGATCGAATCCCTGAGTCCTTAAGTAATCAATATCCTGCTTTGAAAAACTAAGATCTTCAAGTATATCAATTAAATTTTCAAGCCCTGCAAAAATAGTGTAACCACCATCAAAAGGCGATTTTCTAAAAAAATAGTCAAACACAGCATCTTGATATTCTCCATCATTATGGAAATAAACCTGCGCCATGGTCAATTGATATTGATCTGTGTAAGTGCCAGAAATAAAATTCATAAAAATCTGAATAAAGAATTTATTTGATTGAATTTAGCCTATCGTGATAATGCTGAAAATCCTTTTCACTAAATAGAACAAAACGAATAAGTTGAATGGATTTAGCTTCTTTTGCAAAATCTCGAACGGTAGACAAGGCAATTTCCGTTGCCGCTTCAAAAGGGTAACCAAATGCTCCCGTTGAAATTGCCGGAAATGCAATGGATTTAATATTAGTTTCTTCTGCTACTAACAGTGAATTCTTATAGCAATTAGCTAAGAACTCCTCCTCAGGTTGATTAAAGCCGTAAACAGGCCCCAAGGTATGAATTATATACTTATTAGGTAAATTATGTCCGCCAGAAACAACGGCTTCACCTACTCTCACTGGAGCCAAAGATTTAGTTTCTTCCGCCAACTCCTTTCCGGCAGCTGCATGTATTGCACCAGCAACTCCACCGCCCATTTGCAATTGTGCGTTGGCAGCATTTACAATCGCCTCAATATCATCTTGCTTTGTAATATCTCCCTTGATAGCTTCAATTTTAACATCGCCAAATTTCATAATCCCAGTGTTTGGTATTGTCTATTTAAGCGAAGCTCTCAGGAAATAGTTTCAGGATAAATAATTAAGGGGCTTGAAGCATTGTTAGAAGTTTACTTGGGCTTGCAATCTCAACAATCTACCTGTTTGCAGATTGTCTTGGTTTTGGAAATCCTCGTATCTTCTTGAGGATATGGTATAATGAGCAACGAGTTCAAATGCCCTAACAGGTCTCCATTCCATCCCAATTTCTAACTCGTTTACATTATAGCTTCTAGCATCAAGTTCAAACTTCTTGCCTCCGTCATAATAATGATACCTCATAAATGGATAGAATAATTGTTTGAATTTGGAAATCTTATAGGTCAAAGTCGCATACCCACCTTCCAAACTAGTTTGTTCAATTGTATTGGTGTATTTATTAAATTCAGGACCTGTTCCCCAATTATATTCGGCCTGAATCCCGAAAGGCTGTGGATACAAAACGAAAGTAGCAGCAGCTCTTTGGTCTAAATAGTTCAAGTTTTCTTTTACATTTACACCATCACTTAAATTAGACCGTGGCATTTGATATTGGCCCGTATAAGCTTGTATGCCCGGTTCAATTATCTGATTGCCAATTTGCATAGGATAACTAATTCTCCCTACAATGTGAAGGGCATCATTAAGTTCAGGGGAATTACCAGTTTGGCCATTAAAAACACCGAATCCCACTACACCATAATCTCCTGACCCTTTCAATCCTTCTGCAACTAATTCCCTGAACAGTTTTCTAGTTTCTTGAGGCGCCCAATAAAATAACAAACTTAGCTCTCTTTCATTTTTAATGGAACTATTAATCCCATCATTTCGATCCAATGGCAGTCGATTTTGACTGGATTGCATATTTTCAAATCCATAAGGAATTTTACTTTGTCCAAACCTAAAGCGAAATTCACGTGCCTTATCCAAGCTAACATCAAAATAAGCATCCCTCAATTGTCCATAATGCTGACCACTTCCGCTTCCAGAACTAGCGAAATCCGGTTGAATGTAGAAATAAACATAATCGCCTAAATTACCTGAGAATTTAAGCCTGACCCTTCTAAGGGAAATCCCATTGCCAGCACCCCAGCTTTTATCACATTGACTACAATCCAAATTCGGATTGGTTTCGAGTAATCGATTATACCTGGATTGAACATAGCCGCCTATTTTGATATTCTCAAACCAGGTGTTACCATTGATATCATAAGGCATTTTTTCTATTTGACCTTGAGATGACTGAATAATCAAAAAGAAGATTAAAAAAGTTAGGCTTATTTTTTGCATTTCATTCTAAAAGTTTGCGCAAAAGTAAGCCTAACTTATATTAACTTTATATATACTGTGTTAACAAATGATTAATAAAATCTATAAAACAGATTCAAAGCTATTTTTTATGACCAAAATCCGTGATTATATATTAACAAAGTAAAACTTAAGATAACAATAACTTAACATTACAATTTTTGAATATATCAACAGCTATCTAGGGCTTGCTTAAAAATAGGTTTCAAAATTACGAAGCAATTAACCTGTTTTGACAATGATTGTGAAAGCTATTATAAGTTAAACACCTATTACCTGCCCGTGTAAATCATAATTTCTTTAGTAAGCCTTTAAAAATAGTAGTCATTTTAGGTTCTGCATTAATTGCAGCACCTATTATTTCCGGGATAGCTGCTGGTTTTAATTTCTCTGGATAGCATAAATCAGTAATGACCGAGACGGCAAATACGGGTATTTGAATATGACGTGCGGCTATATTTTCAGGAATAGTACTCATCCCTACTGCATCTGCTCCTATCTTGTCTAAATAACGATATTCTGCGGGTGTTTCCAGATTAGGCCCTTGAACACCAGCATAAACACCTTCTTTAATGTCTATATTTTCATCCTTAGCCACTTCCTTAGCTAGCTGAATCAGTTTTAGCTCATAGGCATCGTACATATCAGGAAATCTTCCTCCAAATTCATCTAGATTGTCACCTCTTAGAGGATTTTCAGGAAAAAGATTGATATGATCATTGATAATCATCAAATCACTTAACTCCAGTTTCGGGTTTAAGCCTCCTGCAGCGTTTGAAATGAATAAATATTGAATACCTAGCAAATGCATGATTCTGACTGGCATTACTACTTGATTCATGCTGTAGCCTTCATAATAATGGAAACGTCCATTCATTGCTATTACTTTTTTACCGCTTAATTCACCGAATATCAAGTGCCCACTGTGTGTTTCTACTGTAGAAACCGGGAAGTTGGGAATGTCCTTATAAGATATGGAGTGTTCTATTTTAATATCCTCCACTAAAGCTCCCAATCCAGTGCCTAGAATAATACCCACCTCTGGATTATAATCTATTTCACTCTTTATAAAATCTGTTGCTTCCTTTATTTCTTTTATTGTGCTCATAATTTTATTAAACAATTTTGCTCCAATTTGATTGAAGAACCTATACAATCAAAAATTTATTTGAAATATTTTAAACCTTTCTTGATTTATAAAGTATATGTATCTACATTTAATGTAAATACACTTAACAATTATGAAAACAAAAATTTTATCTATCGGAATGGCAGCATTAATTATGGCTGCAGCTTTTACCATTTTACAAAAAGAAGTAAAAGTAGACACAAATTCAAGCCAAATTGCATGGGTTGGAAAAAAAGTTACAGGCCAACATAACGGAACTGTTAATATTAAAGAAGGCGCATTAGAAATGGAAGAGGGTCAAGTGACCGGGGGTTCATTTGTTATCGATATGACTACAATTGATGTGTTAGATCTAGAAGGAGAATATAAAGGCAAACTAATGGGTCACTTGAGATCAGATGATTTCTTTAGCGTTGAAAAATATCCAACTGCGAAATTTGTGATTACATCAATCAATAAAAGTGAAGCAACTGATGCTACACATTTTATTGCAGGTGATTTAACTATTAAAGGAATTACAAACAAAATTACTTTCCCTGCCAATATCTCAGTAGAGAATGGAAAAGCTAATGCAAAAGCTTCTTTTGCTTTAGACAGAACGAAATGGCAAGTTAAATATGGCTCTGGATCATTTTTTGATGGCTTAGGCGATAAAATGATTTATGATGATTTTGAATTGACTGTGAATTTATCATCACTATAATTTAAAACATTCTTATTAATTATTGAATAGGGACTTATTGTCCCTATTTTTGTTTTTAAATATTCGATCGAAATGATTACAATTATATCAGGAACCAACCGGCAAAATTCAGTTTCCGCAAAAGTTGCTCATCTTTATCAAAGTTTATTAACGCAACATCAAGTGGAATCCAATATCATTGATCTTGCTGATTTGCCAAAAGATTTTGTCTACACGGCTCTTTATGAAAACAATGGAAAAAACCCTGAATTCAATAAATTTTTAGAGCAAGTGCGTGGCTCTGACAAATATGTCTTCATCATTCCGGAATATAATGGCTCGTTTCCAGGTGTACTCAAAGCATTTATTGACGGTATGGAATACCCTAATAGTTTCCAGAACAAAAAGTGCGCATTAGTCGGAATTTCTTCAGGGATGCAAGGCGCTGGTTTAGCCTTAAGCCATATGACTGACATCTTTAATTATTTAGGAATGAATGTTTTGGCATTGAAGCCCAAACTGGCAAGAATTGAAAGCAATTTTGACGGTGAAGAGGTAACAGACAAACTTTACAGCCAATTGCTTGAAGAGCAAGTGAAGAAATTGTTGGAGTTTTAAAATCACAACTTCATACTCTTCAACCTCAAGCTATTCAATACCACTGAAACAGAACTAAATGCCATCGCGGCTCCGGCTATCATAGGATTTAATAAAAAACCAGTGAAAGGATAAAGCAAACCTGCTGCCAAAGGAATTCCGATTATGTTATAGATAAATGCCCAGAATAAGTTTTGCTTGATACCTCTGATTGTTAATTGAGATAAGTGAAATGCTTTTGGAAGGTTCTGCAAATCTGAGCCAATCAAAGTCATTTTAGCAACATCAATCGCAATATCAGAACCTTTGCCCATAGCAATGCTAACATCTGCCTGAGCTAAAGCTTCCGAATCATTGATGCCATCGCCTACCATGGCCACTACTTTTCCTTTCGATTGCAATTCCTTCACAAAATTAGACTTATCGGCCGGCATTAAATGTGCTTTCACATGCTCAATTCCAACAGCATCCGCTACAGCTATAGCGGTTTTCTCCGCATCTCCTGTCAGCATATATACTTCCATTCCCCTATCACGCAATTGCTGAATACTTAATTTTGCATTCACTTTTATTTTATCAGCTATTCCAATTAATGCTAGAATTTGATTTTCATCTGCAAAATAAATAACGGTCTGACCTTGAGATTCCCATTCATCTGCTAATTTTAATATCTCATCATTAGCTTCAATATTTTGCTCGCTCATGAGCGAATGATTCCCAACAAAATAACTGAGATCTCCCAATTTAGCTTTCACTCCCCTACCTGAAATGCTTTCAAAGGCATTAATACTATAGGAAGAAAAATCTTCAGATTTAAAATGATTTAATACTGCTTCAGCCAATGGATGCTCACTTTTTGCTTCAATTTGATATAAAATCGATCGTAGTTGCTCATTACCCGAAAACCATTTTTGATTCACTACCGATGGCATTCCTTCCGTAATGGTTCCTGTTTTATCTAAAATGATGGCATTTGCCTGATAGGCTTTTTCCAAACTCTCTGCATCCCGTATCAGCATATTATTTTCCGCTCCTTTTCCAACGCCTACCATAATAGCTGTTGGAGTTGCTAAACCAAGAGCACATGGACATGCAATCACCAAAACGGTAATAGCTGAAAGCATTCCTTGAGTGAGTGCATTTTCACCTCCAAAAATCTGCCAAAGGATGAAAGTTAAAATAGCAATCCCGATAACGACCGGTACAAATATTCCGGCAATTTTATCGACCAATTTTTGAACCGGGGCTTTACTCCCCTGAGCTTCTTTTACTCGCTCAATAATGGAAGCTAATAAAGTATCCCCTCCTACTTTCTCTGCTTTGAAAGTAAAACTTCCTTTTTGATTGATGGTACCCGCAAAAACTTTTGCCCCTTCAATCTTCTGAACTGGAACGGGCTCTCCTGTAATCATGCTTTCGTTCACATAAGAATCACCACTTACCACTTGGCCATCGACCGGAATTTTATCACCTGGCTTTACCAAAATTTCAAATCCTTCTTTTACAGCATTGATTGGAATTTCCTCTTCTTTGCCATTTACTAAAACGATCAGGGTTTTAGGTTGCAAGCCAATCAATTTCTTCAAAGCTGAGGAAGTATTGGTTTTGGCTTTCTCCTCTAGAAATTTCCCTAATGAAATAAAGGTAATAATGACTACTGCTGCTTCATAATAAACATGAGCATCCAAGCCTCTTTGTAGCCAAAATTCAGGGTAAAAAGTATTAAAGACACTTAAAGCAAAGGCAATTCCAGTACTGAGCGCCACCAGTGTATCCATATTGGCTTTACCATTTTTAGCTTGCTTCCAGGCTCCAGTGAAAAAATGTCCCCCAAAATAGAATAAAACGATGGCAGATAAAGGCAGTGAAATATAATGCCCTACTTCCCAGGACATGAAAAACATGCCGATGACAAAAACGGGAATAGATAAAATAGCTGATCCAATCAAACTCTTCTTAATCTTAAGAAATTGTTTCATTTGCTCCTCTTCCTGCCTCTCTGCTACATTATCTTCTTCCATGATAGCATCATAGCCCACACCCTGCAAAGCAGTTTTTAAATCTTCTAGTGAAACTTCATCAGGGTCAAAAGTTGCCCAGGCGGTATGCGTGGCGAAATTCACATCAGCATCTGTCACTCCTTTTGTACTTTTCAATGTGGAGCCAACACTTGTAGCGCAAGCTGCACAGCTCATGCCAGTTACTGGAAATGTTTTTTTGATAGTATTAGATTTAGTTAGTTCAGACATTTAGGTTTCCCTTCGGAATATTTAAAATCTTCAAATCAATATATAAACAAATTTTCATATATTACGATATGAATGTTATGGAAGTTCAAAAGAACGAAAAAAAATTAGCCGCCATGGCAAAAGTATTAAAAGCTGTTGCCAATCATAATAGATTAAGGATTGTTCAGCTCTTACTGGATAATGGTGAAATGACTGTGAATGAAATATGTGAAAAGTTGGAAAACTGTGAACAATCGCTTTTATCTCATCATTTAGCGGCATTAAAGGAAGCTGGGGTTTTAAGCTCACGAAGAGATGGACGCAAGATCTATTATTCCTCAGCCAAAAAAGAAATTGAGAATTTATTGAATTGTATAGAAAACTGTTGTGAATAAACAATAATTAAGATTTTAGATTTGATAATTAGGATTGAGGTTTTTAGGTGAAAACACCTAAAAAGTGGGTGCTAAATTATAATAACCAAAATTCTACAACATATTCCCGTTTTGGTGTTTTCACCAAAACTTCTTGCTCACATATTAATTACGAATAAAGAATGAACGAAAAAATAAAAGAAGTATTAGAAAGAACCCCTTTTGAGCCTGAACTTAAAGAAGAAATTTTAAAATCAGGTCGCTTGAAAAAAGCTAAAGCAGGGCAAACGGTCATCACACCAGATGATGAGGCGCAAGAAATGCCTTTGGTGATGTCAGGTTTATTGAGAGTGATGCGAAATGATGACAATGGAAATGAAGTATTTCTTTATTATTTGGAAGGTGGAGAAACCTGCGCCATGTCCATCACTTGTTGCTTAGAAGGCAAAAGAAGTTCGTTTCATGTGGTAGCAGAAGAAGATTCGGAATTATGGATGATGCCGGTTTCCAATCTGGATAATTGGATTACAAAATATTCGAGTTTTAGAAGATTTGTTTTCAATTCCTATCAAACCAGATTTGATGAATTATTGCATACGATCGACAGCATGGTATTTATGAATTTGGACGAAAGGCTCTATAATTATCTACTGGATAAAAAAATTGCAAGCGGTTCATTTGAAATTAAGAAAACACATCAGCAAATTGCAAATGAATTGAATACTTCAAGAGTTGTAATTTCAAGGCTTCTTAAGAAATTGGAGAAGGAAGATAAAATAGAGCAAAGAAGAAATTATATAGAAATTCTTTAAAAAAGACTTTATAAATCCGATTAAATGGCATTTTAAATCAATCAGTAACTGATGTTACAATCCACTTTTTAAGACTGCCGTATATTTGCAGAAGTTTAAAAAAAGAAAATTATTTAGAGTTATGAACATAGAACAAATTTATACAGGATGCTTGGCGCAAGGCGCATATTATATTGAGAGCAACGGAGAAGCTGCTATCATAGATCCTTTGAGAGAATCTGCTCCTTATATTGAAAAAGCAGAAAAAGACGGAGCTAAAATCAAATATATATTTGAAACTCACTTTCATGCAGATTTCGTTTCCGGTCATGTTGATTTAGCAGAAAAAACCGGAGCAACCATCGTTTATGGACCAGGTGCCAAAACAGATTTTAAAATGCACGAAGCTACAGACGGTGAAATCTTTGAAATTGGAGATATCAAAATCAAAGTTTTACATACGCCTGGTCATACTTTAGAAAGTACCACTTACTTATTACTAGATAAAGAAGGAAATGAAAAAGCAATCTTCAGTGGCGATACCTTATTCATTGGTGATGTAGGAAGACCCGATCTAGCACAAAAAGCCGGTAAAATTACTCAAGAAGATTTAGCAGGAATGCTTTTCGATAGCTTGAGAAACAAAATCATGACTTTACCTGATGATGTAGTGGTATATCCTGCGCATGGTGCTGGTTCCGCTTGTGGTAAAAACATGAGTAAAGAAACTACTGACCTTTTGGGTAATCAAAAGAAAAATAATTATGCCTTGAGAGCGGATATGACAAAAGAGGAATTCATTGCGGAAGTTACGGATGGTTTATTACCTCCTCCACAATATTTTGCTCAGAACGTAGCTATGAACAAATCTGCAGATACATCAGGTTTAGACAAAATCTTAGAAAAAGGAAATGTAGGGCTAGATGTTGAGACATTTGAAGCCATGGCAAACCATGAAGGAGCAATAGTTTTAGATACTCGTCATCAGAATGAGTTTGTAAAAGAACATATTCCAAATTCAATTTTCATTGGTATTGATGGAAGCTTCGCCCCTTGGGTAGGCGCTTTAATTCCTGATTTACAACAACCGATTATCTTCATTGCTGAAGAAGGACGTGAAGAAGAGATTGTAACGCGTTTATCAAGGGTTGGTTATGACAATACTTTGGGGTATTTGAAAGGTGGAGTTAGTGCATGGAAAGCAGCAGGAAAAGAAACTGACAGTCTCAAATCAATTCCTGCAAGTGAATTTGCAACTGAATTAAAATCTGGAGGTTTAACTGTATTGGATGTTCGTAAGCCAACGGAATTCCAATCAGAGCATGTGGAAAATGCACAAAATTTCCCATTAGATTTTATCAATGATAATTTTGATGAGTTGGATAAAGACCAAACATATCATGTGCACTGCGCTGGTGGATATCGTTCTGTAATTGCAGCGTCCATTATGAAATCAAGAGGAATTCATAATTTGGTAGATATAGCCGGTGGCTTTAAAGCAATCACTGAAACTGACATTCCGAGAACGGATTATGTTTGTCCTACTACCTTAAAATAATTAGTAACTAATTTATAAAACAGGGGCTCTCTTAAAATTTAAGCGAGCCTCTTTTTTAATCTTTTATATGAAATATTATTCATATATAATAGTACTGCTCTTGTCTCCACTATTCTTAAAGGCGCAGAATAACCATCAACAATTTGAGTCTATAGATTCTGTAAAACATGGTTCATTCAATCCTAATGAGGCGCATAGTTTTCATGACTGGTTTAAAAAAGGACATGTAAGCGGATTGTTCCGAAGTAATTCGATTCAAACCTATAGACCAAAAAGTGAAATTTTTAGTGCTGCCTCCGGATTAGGTGGGAGAATTTATTACCATAGTGCTTATTGGCATGGTTTTCAAATGGGGATTGGTGGGATTTATACTTATAATATCTTATCAACAGATTTGAGTGATTCTCCTGAAACTCCTTACATCCCGAAATGGGAACGCCAATTATTTGATTTGGAAAATCCGGATAATAAACATGATTTAGACCGACTCGAAGAGCTTTTTATTAAATATCGCTACAAAGATTCCTACATTAAAATCGGAAAAATGCTGGTAAATACTCCGCTGGTAAATCCACAAGATTCCCGAATGAAACCATCAGCTTTTCAGGGAATTTGGTTGGATTGGAATGAGGGTCACCGCTTCGAATTAAATGGAGGATTTTTCAATAAAGTTTCTCCAAGATCCACAACAGAATGGATTCCAACCAATGAAAGCATTAGACTTTATGACCACTTGCTAGATCCTGAAAATGAAGATGCAAGCATTAAAACAAGAGGACTTATCATTTTAGGAGGGCATTATATACCTAATGAAACCATTAGATTCCATAGCTGGCAATATTATATTGATAAGGTGAGTCTATTGTCTTTCAATCAAATAGAATACCATCGGACTAAAACGAAGCTGGGCTTTCAATATCTTTACCAGCATTCACTGGGAGAAAACCATTATCTTAACCTGAACCACCAAGCTCATCTTCTATCGGGGCATCTGAAATGGATCAATGATAAGTGGCAGCTATCTTATAATCAAACATTAAGTTTAACCGGTGATGCTTTGAAGTTTCCAGCAGAATGGGGAGCAGAACCATTTTATACATTTATTAGCCGCCATAGAATAGAAGGATTGGATAATATAAATAGCAAAGCAATCAAAATTGACCTACAACCATTTGATGGCTGGAATGCTTTAAATATAGGGGTCTATGGAATCCATACCCGATTCGGAACAGATTTAAAGGGGAATTCTCTAACGCAGTTTAGCATTGATCTACAAACTCATTTTAGAGGTGATTGGAAAGCATTAAAATTAAGACTTCTAAATTCCTACTTTCACTCTAATGGCATTACTGAAGGTTCGTTTCTAAGTGAGCCTATATTTCATTCTCAAATGATTTTAAACTACCAATTCTAAATCACGCCTTTTTTAATTGTATGATCACAGTTGTTCCATTTTCTCCATCACTGTCAATATTAATTTTTCCTTTTAGTTTCCTTACAAATTCTATCACTATAGAAAAGCCTAATCCACTTCCTTTTTCATTTTCAGTTCCTGAGCTACTCACCACATGCTTACCTTCTAAAACCTTTTGGATTGCAATTTTCGACATTCCCACTCCGTTATCTCGAATCCGAACTTGAACAAAAGAGTTGTGCTTTTCTGCATCTAGTCTAATCTCACCTCCCTTGTCAGTAAACTTTACTGAATTGGAAAGAATATTTCTAAAGACTGTTAAAAGTGCGTTTTCATCTGCTAAGACCACGAGGTCTTTATCAATTGAATTAATAATTTTAATACGCTTTCCTGCTAACTGATAATCAAATAGCGCAATGCTTCTTCCTGCAATTTCGCGAATATTTAGCTTCTTGAATGTAAAATCAAAATCACCAGACCGACTAAAAGTCCACGACAGCAATTGGCTAGTTAGTAATGATAAATTCTGCACCGATTTGGTTAAATAATCCACATAAAGAGATTTTCTGCTTTCACTCTCCTCTTTTTGTAACAATGTTAGCATTGCTTCAATATTCCCGATAGGCCCTTTCAAATCATGAGCAATAATTCCAAATAGTCTATCTTTACTTTTATTGGCATTTAATAGCGTTTGCCTGGCTTTATATAATTTATATGCTAAAAAAATAGAAATAATAAGGAAAATAGCAATTGAAGCTCCTATGAAATATTGCAACTGGATCAGTTCTTTTTGGGCAGCCAATTCCTTCTGCTTTTCTGAATTTTGAATTATCAAATTGTTATTCTCTCTTATTTTATCTTCCACTTCATAGCGTGTCTTTATCTCTTCAAGTTCACGGCTTCTCTCCGATGCAATTAGCGAGTCTTTTGCAATACTATGGAATTGGTGGTATTTGTAAGCTGTTTCAAATGCTCCCTGTTTTGCATAATTTTCGGCAATTAATCTGTACACCTCCTGTCTATCTCTTATTTCTGATGTTTCATCCATCATCTCAAGCGAATTTTCATAGTAATAAATCCCGCTATCGAAGGCCTGAAGCTCTGTGTAAACTTTTCCTAATGTATAATAACTGAAAATCAAAACTGATTTAAACTGATGTTTTTCTTGTAAGTCAGTTGACTGATGCAGTAATACTTTTGCTTTTTCATATTGGCCAAGCTCCAGGTAGGATTCAGCCAAATTGGATATATTTATAGCTGTTCCAAAAGCGTTATTCAGTTTTTGGTTAATCTGCAAGGATTTTTCATAGTTGCGAATGGCACTTTCGAAATCGCCTTGAAAGAAATCTACTATTCCTACATATTCAAAATTCCCAGCAATATTTGCTGAGTCATTCGATCGAATCGCATTTTCCAGCATCTCCTGGTAGATTTGCTTAGCTTCGTCAAATTTATTAAGACTAACATAAATCCCAGCTAAAATATTTGATGCAGTGATAAGGTTTGAAGTGTCTTTAAGTTCCTTAAAAATTTCGATCCCTGTCAAAATCTCTTCAATTGATCTTACATTATCTGTCATTCTCCACAGAGAATGGGCTATCCCGATATGAGCTTGACCCTGAATATTTCTATTCTGATTTTGTATTGCCAGTGCTTTCAGTTTTTCATACTTCACCAAGGCATCGGGATAATCTCCGATGGTGTACAATGCATCAGAAAAGTTTAAGAAATAAGTAAGCTTCTCTTTTTCTGATTTAAAGGAAATGGAACCCTCTTCAATTTTAGAATAAAAATGAACTGCAGAGGAATAGTCTTGAACGCTTAGAGAAGAATCTCCTTTTTGAAGGAAATGTGAATAGGCTTTGACGTCTTGATCAAAGCCTATAGTAAAATTTATAATCAATAAATGTAAAAGTAATATCACAGTGTCTCAAAAAGTTGTAAAACTCAAATTAAGCTATTGTGACTAAATTCAATAGATATTTTAACTATTTTTTTCCTTTTAATTTTTCGTATTCTCGTTCAACAGAATTGTAAGAATTGTTAACATACACTCCGAAGAAATGTAACACTATACCTATTCCCCACCCCAATGTCATCCATGCAGGCCAGGGAAGAAAGAAATCGCCATAACTACTCCCGAAACTTCCTGTAAAATACCATAACAACCAAACTAATATATTCACCGAAAGGTAAGTTGTTAGGTGTCGTTTAAATCCAACTCTAGCTTCAGCTAGTTTCCATAATTCTTCATCTCTGTTTTCCATAATACTTATTTAAATTGATTTTTATAAAATTGATGCTTAATACGGTTTAACTGACTATCAATTACTTTTTATCTGTTACTAATCATTCACAATATTGAATATTATACCAGCATATAAACTCCTTCTGGTAAGATAATTGGAATTATAGTTACTGTAATCATAATTGTAGCTGATCGAGTTTTCATTTTTGAAATCAAAGACATTGGCCATATTAATAAAGACAAGACCATTTAGTTTACTTGACAATTGAAACAACTTGCTTGCTCCTATAGAGAAATTTGTATAAGGCTTAAAGAAGTTAGGCGATGATTGCGCATGAGGTGCATATACATCTAAGCTTGAAATAAATTGAGCACCATTCACTAATTGAAAAGTATTTCCTCTGAAGGCTTGAAATGAAGCATTCAAATTCCATCCTGGGTAAGGAATATACTTTAAAAAAGTACGAGTAAACCATTCCCAGTTGCTATTTTGATGATAAAATGAAGCTGATTGATCTAGCTGAAATTTCTGTTTACAGAAAAAACTTAATCTACTCTCGCTGCCGGCAATTGAGCTATCTCCGTCATTTCGGAAAAAACTTTGATGCAGTGCCCAGCCCTTTTGTTTGAAATCCAAATCAATACTTGATTGAGCCTGTTCTATTACTTGAGGATCAGTATCTATGCGCGTTTGGTAATATTGTCCATGGCCTAACTTCAACTGCAGGCTTTTATTTATTTTCCATAAATAATTGAACTGATAGCTCCACAATTGCTGGCGACTGTTCGGAATATAAGCTGTTCGCATTCCTAAACCGAATGCATGTTCACCCCATTTTTTGCGGCCATACAGATAATACTCGTGACTTTGCAGCTGTTCTTTTGAATCAATTGCAGTTGAGGGGTGTTCAGGTGCCAACGCATAAGCAAAAGCGGGAACCCTACCCTGAAATCTACTATTTTGGTTCCAGTAGGCATAGCCTGTTTTAAATACATCACCCTCTTTACTATAAGTGAAATTTGCCGATGCATAGGGATCATTGTTTTGTAAACTATATTCTAGATTACCAAAATGATAGTGGTTTTGGCTAAATGAATTGCCTGCAACCACTGAGGCTTGCCAAGCCCCAAAATCCTGTATCCACTGAGCAGTGGTGATGCTTCGTTCAGCATTTTGTAAAAATCCATCTTGATAGCTGGGATGTTCAAAATTGAAATTATACGAATCAACTAATCCATACTGGTAGATCTTAAGAGATCCCCATGACTGATGGGTGGTGAAAAGCGCACCGCCTTCGTAGGCATTAAAACTATTGATATCTTCAAAATTACGTGTATTGACTCCCTTTAAGATTTCATCAAACTGATAATTTCCAAAAACCCCTAAATTAGATTTTTCTCCAAGCTTTCCACGAGCTGAATATCCTAGGTTGGCCATAGATATACTAGCCGTATGTTGCCAATAGTCTGGAAATCGATCTGCTAGTTCTAGCACTACAGTACCGGAGGTAGCTTGACCATATTCTACCGGTGGATTTCCTGGAAAAACGGTAGCACTTTTTAGAAAATCGGTATTGAAAATACTAAGTGTTCCAGTATTCGTTAATTGTGCATATTTAACAGGATTCTTTACAGGAACCCCATTCAAGAAGTAACCGGTTTGTTGCGGTGAAGCACCCCTAAATGCTACAGCCGCATTTTCATCTTTCGTAGTTGATGACATCTGTGTATTAATAGCTACCAAAGCATCTGCTTTAGAGTTCGGATTTGTATAGATATCCAAGGGTTTCAATTTCTCGAAAGCAAAGTTTTCAGCTCCTAAAACGCTGGCCTTTACCTCAACAATTTCCAACTGTTGGGAAAAAGGTTCCATATTAATCAGGACATTATCATCCTGCTCAGCTACAATAAGTATCCTTTCTTTATATCCAATAAAACTGCAAACTAAGGTATCACCGATGTTAAGACCCGCTATTTTAAAGTAGCCATTGCTATTCGTCACAGCATTAATGTTATAATTGCTTTTCATCCAAATATGGGCTCCGGGAAGCGGTTCATCATTTGAAACGATCTTCCCAGAGATTGATATTTGTCCCAACACACTGTTCAAGGTAAAAAACAAGCCTATTAAACACAATAACTTCTTCATCATTGAAAACTGTTTTCTTGATCAATTAAAATACAGCTCTTATTTACTTCTTTTAGCTTCAGGCAATAGTTGAGAGGATACCCATTTAAAGTTTGGCTCAACAGTTAGAGCCTTTTCGTACACTTCAATAGCTCTATTATTTTGACCAGTAGCTTGGTATGCCTTCCCTAAACTAGCCAATGTATTTAAGTATAGCCATCCTCTATAATTTGCCTTTTCATATAGCGCTATTGCTTTTTCAAAAGTCTTCACTGCAGCTTCTTTATCACCACCAAAAGTTTCCGGAGTATAGAATAGTGAAGTTCCTGAAATCATATTAACAATCGGTGAATCACTATTCTTCTCTAAAGCACTTTCAATTGCACTTGAGCTTTTAGGCCCATAGTACATGCCTTTCCAAGGAGAATAAGCCATGATAAAACCATAGATGGAAGATCGAAGCGCCATCGCTTCTGCCTTATGAATTCCTTGCTCTTCTAGACTTTCAAGGTATTCTAAAGCGGGATCAACAAATTCATCAAACTTTTCCTCATTGGATGAAACCATTGTATTATTCAAAATCCCATAGTAAGCTATTGCTTTCTGTAGTGACCACTCCTTATCAGATTGATTAAGTGACGACTCCCATAAATTTTCACTGCTCAACAGATATGCTTTATACATTAAACTATCTGCTTTCTGCGCTTTACTTAATTGTGAATTGATTACAATCATCAAAACAACTGCTAAAAACATTCTAAACTTTTTCATAATAAACTACTTTATTTTATAAACTACATTAAGATAAAAAAAAAGACTCTATAAAGTCTCAATATTTAAAAAGATCAATCTGTCGGTTTAATGTACGACCGCAATGCGTTTAAATACGTCTCAAATGCATCAACGCCTTGATCTGTTATTCTACAACTTGTGTGCGGATAATTATCCTTAAAAGTCTTTTCAACTTTTATATATCCAGCATCCTTCAATTTATTAACCTGAACGCTCAAATTTCCTGAAGTGGCACTTGTTTTCTCCTTTATATAATTAAAGTCCGCCTCTTCAACATTCATTAACAAACTCATAACAGCCAAGCGTAACTGCGAATGTAATAAAGGATCTAATGGTTCAAACATGATTTATACGTTTAACTTTTTAGGCAACAAATGACCTGGAATTATAAAACTGACAATTACAGATAATGACAGTAGGAATAACTGTGTTTCAAATCCAAAATAAAAAGCAGCAAAGCCAACCAACATACTTAAATATCCACCAACACTCAGAGCCTTAAATTTAATAATTCCACCAGTACTAGCTGTGCCAATACCATATAAAACCATCAAAACAGGATAAATTCCATTCCACCCTAAGGCCGGAGAGGCAAATAAAAACACAAAAAGTGCTGCAATAAATGCTTTCCAAACTGAGGCTAAAGCGCGATCTGTAAAACTAACTACTCTCGCTTTCTTTTTCTTACGACTAAAATAAATTCCGTTGATTATTCCTGCAATTGGCATAGTCAACCAAACTAACCAAGCCATTTCAATACCAAATTGATATTGCAAAACATAATGAGTCATCGATGACACAGCTACAGCATAACCCCACATCAGATAGATGACTTTATCTTGGCTAATGTTATATTTAGTTGTACTAATCATCTCTGAGATGATGTTCAAACTTTCCTCTACTTTTAATTTATCTTGTTCCATTTTCTATTATTCTTTATAGACTCCCGAAGTTTAAACTTAATTTAATACCAAAATTGTTTAGCTCTTGCGGATTCAAAATAGCATCTGCATCGAGAAAAGCCATTCGATAATACACTCCAGCTGAAATATGCATATAACTATTGACTGAATACCAAAATTTAAGATTAGGCTCAATAAAAAAGAAGCCTTCTTCCAAATCGTCAATTGAATAATCACCAGAACCAGCCAAAACATCCCCTCCAATTCTTACAGACTCTCTCACTTCATTAAAGTATCCAAACATCATTCCTCCATAACCAATCGAACTCAGCTCTCCATTACTTGTAGCTAATGTATTCGATCCGCCATAACCAGCCCCACCCAAGTAAAAGTTAGAATTGATTACCCAAGCTCCGCCTCCACCAACCAAGAATAAATTCCCGCTATTGGTAAACTCTGATCCGACATGTACTCCTCCGAATCCGCCTTGTGCTCTCACATTTTCAGTAATCATCACTGAAAAGCAAATCAAAACCGCAATTAAATATTGTCTTTTCATGGTTCACTAATTTGTTGACATTACAAATATAATTTAGTTTATTTTATAAACCAAATTATAAAATAATTTTTTTAAAATATTTACAGATTCATTGTTATTCTTGCTATTGGGTACGACAGGCTGTAAACGAAACACTCAATTTTCTCAGTTCTTAACTCCGCTAAATGAACGTGCTTTGAACAACATCATCATGCTGATATGAGATACAAGGCAATTAGATGACTACTTTGCCGTCAAGGAATAATAGGTTTAATGAAATATCGAGGTCGGGTTTGAAAGTCAGTGCGCTTAAACAATAGTTTTAAGCAAGTTCCAAAGCATAACTTTTTTAGTAGTGTCTTGATTAAGTTCAGCAAGATCATGTGCATAGATCGCATTGCCTTTATTTATTTTAAGAATTGAGTATTCGGAGGACTGTACAAACTGGTTATGAAAAGAAAGGAATAACTTCAAATGCTGAATAGCTTTCAATTGCTCTGGGTGCTCATGAATGATTTCATATTGACCTTCTTCTATATTTATAGCTTTTAATAATTTATTAAGTGTATCTCTTTCATGACTACCTAAATTTTGATTCACCAAAATAACAACTTCCTTTTGTGCTTTCTTAGGCTCTTCAACCTTGGGTTGTGACTTAATTTCACTTTGAGGCTCCTTAACTTCGTCTGAAGCAGGACTTTCGGTTTCCGCAGCATATACTACTTTATCGCTATCATCTTTGAAAACGTATAGTTGATCACCATTAAATAGTTGAGCTAAGTAGTCTTTTTCTATTTCCATTATTCATCCAATTTAAAAATAGATTTCAATTCTGTAGCTTCTTCTGGTTTCATTCTTTTCCCTAGCACTAGTCTTAACTGACGTCTTCGCAGTGCTCCATCAAATAATTCTTGTTCCTCCTCCGTTTCAGGAATTAATTCAGGAACATCAATTGGTCTGCCCGATTGGTCAACCGCCACGAAAGTAAAGAATGCGGAATTGGAAGGGTATTTTTTCCCAGAAGGTATATTCTCTCCTTTTACCACAATATGAACCTCAACTGAAGAACTAAAAGCTCTGGTCACCTTAGCTTCCAGGGTCACTACATCTCCTAAAGCGATAGGATGCTGAAAAGAAATATTATCTACAGAAGCCGTAACCACTATCCTGTTACAGTGCTTTTGAGCAGCAATGGCTGAAACAATATCCATCCAATGCATCAAACGACCTCCCATAAGGTTATTCAGCGGATTAGTATCATTGGGCAATACCAATTCGGTCATGATGGTGTAAGTATCTTTTGGATTTTTCGCTTGTTTTGGCATAATTAATCTGATTTATCACAAAGATAAAACATAGATGGCAAACCGACTTCTTAATATTGTAATTAACTCGATTAGTTATCAAACTTTCTACCTAAATAAACTAAGACTTATGTATAAAAATACCTTGATTTTTTATACCTTAATAAATTAAAGATTAACCTAAGCAGCAAAAATTCCCTACCCCTACATGAAACTAGAAGAAAAAGATTGGACCATTCCTCTAATTTATCTATTTGCAGGAATAATATGGATTGGGCTTAGTGATGAGTTACTTTTCTTTTTGGGTGATGAGTTTCAATTAAGCACAAATTCAATTAATACACTTAGCCAATGGAAAGGCTTCTTTTATGTGGTGCTCACTACATTTCTTTTATATTATTTAATAAAAAGAAAAACCAATTCCATTGAATCTGTTAAAAACGATTTCAGAAGATTGTTTCGTGACAATCCGAATCCTATGTATATTTTTGACATTAAAAGCCAATCTATCTTATTAGCTAATAAAGCCGCAAGCTCGCAATACGGCTATTCCATTAAAGAAATGAGCTACTTGCATTTAAATGATCTAAGACCTGCATCTGAGAAGACAAAATTACAATTGCATTTAAAAGATTTAAATGAAGAATTCGCAGATAGCGGTGAATGGTTGCATCAAGACAAATTTGGGCATTACTTCTATGTTAATATTTATTCCCACAAATCATATTACAAAGATCGAGAATGCCGAATAGTAAATGCTATAAACGTAAATAAGAAAGTATTAGCAGAATTAGAACGCGAAAACTTCGAAAAAGCACTAGATAAAGCAGCACTAGTATCAATAACCGGTATAAATGGAGATATTCAAGAAGTTAATAGCGAGTTTTGCAGGGTGAGCGGTTACAATAAAAATGAACTAATTGGGCAACCTATTGAGATTTTAGAATCAGGCTATCACAGTCCAGGATTATGGAATGATATGTGGCAAAAAATAAAAACAGGGAAGATATGGCGAGCAGATATACAAAACAAGAAAAAGTCTGGTGACTTTTATTGGGTAGATATCGTGATCAGCCCAATAAAAAATCATAAAGGAGAAGTTTATAAATTTATGTCCATCAGCTATGACATTACAGAAAAGAAAAATCTACAGCTGAACCAACAAAAGTTATTAGATGACTTTACAGATTATGCATTTCAAACTTCTCATGAACTGCGAGGGCCATTAACAAGCATGATGGGACTAACCACCCTTTTCGAAAAACATGAAGACCCTTCCTACCTGATTGAAAAATTAAAAGCAACTGCTGAGCAAATGGATGTTGTTATTAGAAAAATGAATGACAGCTTAAGTAGAACAGCTCTAAACCTTATTCAAGAAAAAAGAGATAATCAATCCTCTGGATAAGGCACATAAACAAAACTTGTCATATCTGTATCGATTACAAACAAGCAACAAAATTCGTCCGGATTTTTATAGGCTTCTTTAAATTCTTCCACTTTGTCTTCATCGACTATCTTTCTTTGCACGAACTCATCCAAATAAGTTATGAAATAATTCCAAGTCAGGTTTAGCTCACCTGCTCCAATTAATACCTGACCTATTGGTTGTTCGGTTTTACAAATAGGGAATATTGGGTACTCTGAAAAGCCACGCTTACGCACAGCATAAGACGCCTCCTTCAGGGTATCTGAAATGGCAACAAAATCTTCGGTTATTGTCCCTAAATATTTTCCGCTTAATTCGGGGTTATTATCCATAATCTAATCATCAATTTTAAAGCATTGCTTCATCTGCAAAGCTGTAATATTTATCTTCTGCAAAGATAATATGATCCAACACTGGAATATCCAGTAATTGACCACTTTCTTTCATTTTTCTGGTTAAACGAACATCTTGCTCACTAGGGTTGCGATTTCCGGAAGGATGGTTATGAGCCAATATCAAAGCGGAAGCCATTTGATCTATAGCCTCCTTAAAAATAATTTTTACGTCCGCCACTGTACCCGAAATTCCTCCACTGCTGATCCTCTTCATCCGAATTACCCTATTTGCTCTATTCATCATGATCACCCAAAATTCTTCGTGATGTAAATCAAGCAATACAGATTTCAATAAATCAAAAGCATCTTGAGAAGCAACTATCTTTGGCTTTTCCTGAACAGCCGACTCTTTCCTTCTTCTACCAAGCTCTAAGGCGGCAATAATTGAAACCGCTTTAGCCTGCCCTATTCCTCTGAACTTCATTAATTCCTTTACAGAGAATTTTGCCAGATGGTTTAAATCATTACTGACCTCAGATAAAATATTTTTTCCTACATCTATGGCTGATAAAGATTGAGTGCCAGAACCAATTAAGATCGCTATTAATTCTGCATCTGATAAAACAGATCGCCCATGATTCAACAATTTTTCTCTAGGTCTGTCGGCTTCTGCCCAGCTTTTTATACTAGAAACGGCAGCGTAATGTTCATTTTTCATTTGGGTTGATTAAGGTTGAAACTTATCATAGCTATTATGGAATACTTAGTGTTTTACAAGTACTCACCTAATAGGCAAAATAAGAACACAATTTCACTTGCAGTCTTATCTTATAGTTCATCTAACAAGCCCAAAAGTATTAAAATAGCACAAACTAAAAAAGCCTCAACTGATGGAGTTGAGGCTTAAGATAAAAATCTTAAAAATTCTTAAGCTAATTTAGCTACGTGCTTTGCTAATTTAGATTTGTTATTATCCGCTTTTTTCTTGTGGATAATGTTCTTTTTCGCCAATCTGTCCAACATTGAAGTTACAGTTTTCAACAATTCCTCAGCTTGCGCTTTGTCTTCTGTAGCTCTCAATCTACGGATATAAGTTCTCGTAGTTTTAGCCTGATATCTGTTTCTCAAACGTCTTGCCGCACTTGAGCGAATTCTTTTTAATGCTGACTTGTGATTTGCCATATTGATTTATGTCTATTGAAATTCTTGCTTTCTTTTTAAGGACTGCAAATTTAAAAGAATTTGTTTTACTAAACAAAGTCTAATCGTTTTTATCATTATTTATTTTGAAAATAATGCTAATTATTAATAATCAGCAAGCTTTCACTTAATAAGATTTACAAAAATACGCTTAATTATTGAAAACTCACCTATTGAATTGAATTCTGTTCTATGGTTTTTACAACTACAATTTATACTTTAGAAGTTTAATTAGCCAAAACCATCAAATGAAACGAGCCCCCCTAATATTGCTAGCTGCTGTTTTAGTGCAAATTATAGCTTCTTTTACCTTCAATAGAAAGCCAAGCTGGGGTTTCTTTGCTCATCAAAAAATTAATCGCTTGGCAGTTTTTACACTACCTCCTGAAATGACTACATTTTACAAACATCATATTCAATACATAACAGAAAATGCAGTAAACCCAGATAAAAGAAGATATGCTGTGGATTACGAAGCTCCTAGGCACTATATAGATTTAGATGTTTATGGAGATAGTGCGGTTTATAAAATGCCTCGATACTGGAATGATGCCATTGAAAAATATACTGAAGACACATTACAAGCTTATGGCATAGTCCCTTGGCACGTCCATTTTGTGACCTATCAGTTAACAGAAGCTTTCAAGGAAAACAATGCCGAAGATATTTTACGCTACTCCGCTGACCTAGGGCATTACATAGGCGATGCTAATGTTCCTTTACATACTACTGAAAATTACAATGGACAATTAACTGATCAGTATGGAATTCATGGCTTCTGGGAGTCTCGTCTTCCTGAGCTTTATTCGGAGGATTATGATTTTTTCGTTGGCAAGGCAGAATATGTTGAAAATACACAAATAGCAATTTGGGATGCGGTGAAAGAAGCTCATTTAGCACTAGATTCTGTATTCAGCTTCGAAAAGAAATTAACTAAAAAGATGGATGACGACACAAAATACAGTTCTGAATTGAGAGGAAATGTCAATGTGAAAGTTTATTCTAGAAATTTTTCCAAAGCCTACCATAAAATGCTCAGTGGTCAAGTAGAAAGAAGAATGAGAAACTCCATCAAAATGGTAGGGGATTTTTGGTACACTGCATGGGTGAATGCAGGTCAGCCTGATTTGGATCTTTTGATTGATGAACGCCCTATTTTTAGTAGAGATGAATTTATTACTAACTCACAAAGCAACAAATTGAGGCGACACGAAAGTGGGGTTGAAAATTAAGAAGGCATCAAGTCAAAAGAATTGATACCTTCCAAACTAGTTTAATACTTTCTTAAAAATAATAGGAGTAATATCCTTTCACTCCTTTTTTATTCACACCCCGCACAACTACTTTGCCCTTTATTGATTCTAAAATATTAGATAATTCCTTTGGGCTGTTTACTTGATTTCCATTGATGTCAGTTATAATAAAGCCTTCATCAATATTGAGTCGTTTAAAAAACCCGTTTTTCACATCCACTACTCTTACCCCACTTTTGATATCTAATAAATTTCTTTCAACCAGCGGAACACTTTCAAATTCAGCTCCTAGTGACTTTGAGAAATAGACATCCCTTTTCAATAATTCAGTTGTATTCTCGCTATTAGTTAAAATCAACTCTTTCTGAAGATTTTTACCTTTACGCTCCACGGTCAAATACAATTTATCGCCAGGAGATAACATGCTAAGTTTTTCTTCAAATTCAGCATGAGTACTGATATCTTCCCCATTAAATTCACGGATAATATCACCTTTTTGAAGATTTACTTTATCAGCAGCACCTTTCTCTTGGATGTAGCTTACCACTACGCCATCTAAATTGTCGGTTTCCAATTTATCTGCTATTTCTGGACTAAGACTTGAAACCTCTGCCCCCAGAAAAGCTTTTTGAACCATTCCATATTCAATGATATCCGAAGCAATTTTTTTGGCTATATCAATTGGTACTGCAAACCCATAACCTGCATATGAACCTGTTCTTGATAGAATAGCTGTATTAATCCCCACTAGCTCCCCTTGAGGGTTAACTAATGCCCCACCGCTATTCCCAGGGTTGATAGCAGCATCGGTTTGAATAAAAGATTCTATCGGGAAATTACTTTTCAAAATATTCAATTCTCTACCTTTAGCACTGACGATTCCAGCTGTTACTGTTGAAGTTAAGTTAAAAGGATTCCCAACAGCTAACACCCAAGAACCTACTTGCAAATCTTTAGAAGATCCTATGGCAATAGCTGGTAGATTTTTTTCGTCTATTTTCAATACTGCTAAATCAGTGGAAGGATCTCTTCCTACTAAACTTGCTTTGTAGGTTTTCTTTTTCCTCACTACTTCAATATCATCTGCTCCTTCAATTACATGATTATTCGTAATGATATATCCGTCAGATCTAAAAATAACACCCGAACCAGAGCCTACTTGCTGCATACTACCTCCTCCACCGAGCCATAAATCCAACCAAGAACTTCTTCCATAGGCTTCTGAAACTGTTTTGATATAAACAACACTTTCACGGCTATTTTTCGAAGCTTCCACAAAATCAACCTCAGGTATTGAGCCTGTTGCTTTGCTATTATCTTCGCGCTTTTCAAATACTACATTTCTTACGGGAGTTGAGATGGCAGAATCTTCCATTATCATCTCCTGCTTACTATCAGTTAGGTAAAATATTAGTAAAGCACCCAAAATCGCTCCTGAGAATGCACTTAGTGTAGTTTTCAAATATTGGTTCATATTTCTTCTCTTTATCAAATAATTATTTAATGCTTTTTTACGACATATATTGTGCCGTTTATCATTACGAAAAAGAAAATAATTCTGTTCAGAATTAAAACACAAAAAAGGCAGCCCTTACAGACTGCCGTTACCCAGTAATTATTGTTAACCTAAACTGGATATTATCCTCCTGCCCTATTCAACTCTTCCAAATTGGTATTTCGTTGACGGGCTTTGAATTCCTCTCCTTTACTAAATCTATATCTTAATGAAAATCCGACACTTTGCTGTCCGAAGTATTGACTGAGTTCATTTACATTTCCATTTATATTTGCAGATCCCTGAAACCTTCTTGTTCTAAAAACATCATTAAAATTCACAGAAGCTTCTAACTTTTTATCCATAAAGCTTTTTTTGATGCCAAAATCTAAACCCCATTGTGCTTTGATTTCATAAACGCCCCAAACTGTATTGGATCTATAGTCTCCATTAAGTTCTACCCTAAAATCTTTAGGGAGCATGAAAGTGTTATTGGCTCTTACCATAGCTGAAGTAGCTTCATTTTCTACTCGATTGTTAAACACCTCAGTTGTAAAATCCTGATAAAATACAGTTACATTTCCATTTATTGACCACCATTTTGCTGGTTGAAAGGGTATAACAGCTGTTGCAGAATAATTTTCTTGACTTTCCAAATTACTTTGTTTGAATACTGTGGTACCATCTTCAGGATTTTGAAGTGGTATTTCGGCTATAAAGTCTGTGGTGTATCCATAATTTAATACCAAATTAAACTGCCGCATAAACGTTTGAGTTATACTCATAGAGTGAGTCATTTGCGGTTTTAAATAAGGATTACCCTGCGCCCAAGTGTAAGGATCTAAGTACAGAATAAACGGATTCAAATTATCATAGTTAGGTCTATCAATTCTTCTGCTATAGTTATAATTAACTTGGTAATTTTTACCTACATTATGCTGCAAGAAAAAGCTTGGAAATAGATTAAAATAATTCCTTTCTGTCTCAGTGTCTAATGTTAAAGATTTACCTAAAGAGAAGGTTTGTTCTGCTCTTAAACCTGCTTTATAAGACACCTTCTCAGATAATTGGCCCGAGAAACTGGTATATGCAGCCATAATCTGTTCTGTATAAATAAAATGGTTGGAACGGTTATCATCCAAAGACTTATCACTACCCTCAACTATATAAAATTCAAGATCATTATCTGAAGTTACTTGACTTGCCTTTAATCCACTTTCAATTTTCTGCCCCCATAATTTACCTTCATAGTCAAATTGACCAGAATAAATATCATATTTGTAAGGGTTATTATTTTCTAACATTTCAACCGATGTAGGCTCCTCAGTGCCCGCAACATAATAGGAATTCGTAAAAGTTGCACCTCCAGTATTAAACAGCTTTACAACATTAAAATCAAGCGAATACTTCGTTCCATTGGTATCAAGCTTTTGTGTGTAATGGAAGTTTCCTTGAGTATTCATGAATCGCGTACTCATATTATTGGCTGATTCCACATACTGATCTACTCCTGACTGATTGAGATCCGAATTTATGTCAAAATCACCCTCACGATCTTGTCCGTATAAATTGAACATTACCCCAATTGATTGCATTTCATTAATATCGTAATCTGTACCAATTCTAATTGCTGGCACTTGTCTCAATACTACCTCTTTTGCATCTTGGTCAAAAATAGTTTTTGTTCCATCCGTTTGGTTTATTTCTCGATAGAAGTCAGCATCTCTTATTCGACCTCGCTGCGAAAAATCTGCATTTAAGAATGAATTCCAATCACCTTTTTTATGATTTAATTGAACACCTGCATTATAATTATGAACTTCATTATAACGGTAACCAGCATTTACATTTCCATTTATTCCCTGAATATTATTTTTCTTTAAAGTGATATTAATTATCCCTGCATTTCCTTCTGCATCATACTTTGCTGATGGATTATTGATGATTTCAATATTCTTAATGTTATCTGCTGACATTCCTTGAAGCATATTCTGCAAATCAGTGGCTGATAAGTATGATCTTCGTCCATCAATCATAATCTGCACTCCCTGCCGACCGTTTAATTGGATGTTTCCATCTTGATCAATAAATACCCCTGGTGATTTCTCTAAGACCTCAAAGGCTGATGTTCCTGCAGCCATTGCAGTTCCTTCTACAGAAACCACCATTTTATCAGCCTCCACTATTACCTGAGGTCTTAAAGCTTGTACTTCAACTGCGTCCATGACTTGTATGTCTTCTTGCAATTTTATGGTATTAAAATCTACTGTCGGATTATTGCTGTTCACGGTTATGCTTTTAGAGAGATAGGTTCTAAAACCTACTGCTGAAATCTTTAAATAGTAATCACCATATTTTACATTGATTTTGAATTTACCCTCTGCATCTGTGATGCTTCCAGTTAGTAAACTTGAATCCGAAGATTGATAAACCGCCACATTACTATAAGGTAGTGGTGCATTCTGATTGTCTTTCAATTCACCTTTTATCATTCCGTTTTGCGCTTGAGCAAATGATGTTAAAAAAAGTGTTAAAGTAAATAGAGCTAAAATAGTTTCCATGTTCTTAAGCGTTTGCATGTCTTGTTCTTTAGTTAATAGATGCGTTCATGCTAACACTCGATGCATGGAATGTGCCATATTCTGTAAATGGTGAATTTTGGGTTTAGAAGGTGATTTTAATAAAAAATGAAAAAGCTACTGTACGTTTATGAACATCTGCGAAATCTAAAAGCGTACAATTGCACAAATTTCAGACTGATAGGAAGACAGAATCTGCATAAGCTTTTCGATGCCGAAGATATTACAATAGCATAGCATTAAAACGTATAATGCTATGCTGTCCTAAGCTAAATAATGTTCAAATCCTTGCCAATCTCTTCAATTTGGTTTAAGGTATAGTCTAATTGCTCCATGGAAAAGCCTGCTGTAACCGTCATCCTCACACGAGTCAGCTTTCGAGGAACTGCCGGATAAGGTACAGGATTGACAAAAATATTTTTTTGATGTAAGCGGTAGGTCATTTCCTTCACCTTATTATCATCGCCAATTATGATTGGAAAAATAGCTGTTTCAGCATTTCCTATGTTAAATCCAGCCTTCAACAATCTGTCTTTCACGTAGCGAATATTCTCCCAAAGCTTATCCATTCCTGCTTCTTGCCTTGAAATTAAATTCAAAGCTTCAAATGAAGAGACCACAGACCCGATAAAAGGAGAAGTTGAAAACATATAGGATCTACTAGTATATTTTAAATAATTGATCAATCGGCTTGAGGCCGCAACATAACCACCAACAGAGCCCACTGCTTTACTCAATGTTCCGGTAATGATATCTACCTTGCCTTCCAATCCAAAATACTCTAAAGTGCCTTTACCTGTTTTGCCAATAACACCTGTTGCATGAGCTTCATCTACCAAAACCCATGCTCCATAGTAGTGAGCTATATCCAATATTTCAGGAAGCTTGCATATATCTCCATCCATTGAATATACGCCATCCACAACCACCAATTTGTTGATGTACTTATTTTGAATGTTTTTTAATACCTTTTCCAATGAGGCAGGATCGTTGTGAGAAAAGAATTTTTTATTGGAACCCTTACTTCCGTCTATAAGACTTGCATGAGCAAACATATCATAGATAGCCACATCTCTATGCCCTAATAGCCCTGAAATAGTACCGATATTTGCCCCATAACCAGAACTGTAGACAATGGACTGTTCCATTCCTTTCATTTCCGCAATCTTTTCCTGCAGTTGCTTAATAATATTCATCGAACCACTTAATAGCGGCACACCTCCAGCTCCCGCTCCGTAGTAAGGGGCAATTGCTGTTACTTTTTCTAATATCCTGGGATCTTGAGTTAAATTCAAATAGTCATTAGAAGCAAAATTGAGCATTTCCCTTACTTCTTTTGTGACAGGATCAATTATTTTAGATACCACCTTGGAGCCATTAATTGATTCTCGCTCGTATAAGAAACGCTCATTTGCTTTCATATCAGAAAACCAGCTGTTCATCATATCCATTCGACTGTCCCACTCGGCATATTCCAGCTTTGGGTCGCCCGTAAAATTGTATAATGAATATTTGTTTGCATCTATTTCTCCTGCCGGAGAAATATCAAAATACATATGGTCAATCTGCTCTTCTTCAAAAAGATGATAGTGCTTCCTTGAGCTGGTGGGTTTAAATGACATTTTGTAAAATTTTGGTTTAGTACTTTGTAACAATAATAAGAAATGGGTAAGCACAAATGCAAACCCATTTCAATTAAATTTTAAGTTATTTTATAAACTGTTTTAAGGCAGAAAAGTTAAACTCATGTCTTTGTCTAGCATCCAGCCAGTTATGCTGTAACGCTTCTTGTAAGACATCAAAACCTCATGCTCTAGTTCACTTCTAAAAAGTAATAAACGCCCTGCTAGCGGTTGAATTACTTCGGTTTTACCATCCAAATAAATTGCCAATTCCCCACCATCTCCTTCTTGCCAATTTCTGTTGAGGTACAAAACAAATGAAATCACCCGATGTGCATTCTGCTGAAAGCGATCTACATGCCTTTTATAAAAGGTATTCTCTGGATATATTGCAAAATGGGTTTCGAAGTCTCTTAAACCCAGATAACAGGTTTCGTTCAAGCGCGTTTTAAGCCGTTCAATTTCATCCAGTAGTTTCAACACAACTGCATTCTCATTATTTCTATCTAGCCATTGGATATAATCGCCCCTGATACTTTTATCCAATTGGAATAATGCTTGTTTTCCTATTCCTGCCTTTTTGAAATCCCCCGTATTACTAGCCTCGTCAGCTATTGAGACTAGTTCTTTTACATCTTCGTTTGGAATAAAATCATCCCAAATAAAATACCCTGCATCGCTTAATTGATCGATTGCAAGACTTAATTTTTCACTACTATTCATTTAACGGCAAAAATACATAATAAACTTGTTAAGTTGATAAAATAATTAGCTAACGTTATGTATAATTGCAGAAAAAACTTGAAAGTCATATAACCGTAGTTAACAATGGAGTAAAGATTTGTAAATCTTAATATCATTTCAGCCAAACCTAAGAACTTTTTAAAGTGGTAATATTTATGTCTTCAGTAAGAAGTGACGCTGTTTTATATTTTGATTTTCATTTCAAATTGGCTAATAATCCTAACGATATAATTGCATTTTTGAACCAATTTGAAAATGCTGAAATCAATCAAAGTGAATTTTACGGAAAGGTAAAATTCCAAACCATCATGGACATTCTGAATCAGAATAAGCAGTTAGCTGGAAAAGAAGAAGCTTTTCAGAAAGAGCTGGATGGAATGTTTAACGAAATAAAACTAGAAATCTGCAGAAGATTGAGAGTGCTTTTAGCATTTGAGGCACTAACTGGAACTCCTAAAGAAGATTGGCAGAAGCTAAAAGTTTTTAACTCAATGCTGCTGGACCTAAAACAACAAGGTCTTTTCGAAATGATTAAGAACTTGATGAATGAAAATAACATCAACTTAGGTAAGAGGTTCGCTTTGGAAGAAAAATATAAACCATTTACTCCTAATTTAAATGGCAAAATAAGTCAAAACCATATCAAAACTCAATTAAAATCAGATCATGAAAATATTAAATGCAGTTTTGACATCTGGTTAAATTCATTGGAATTTGAAAAAGTTTTCAAGAATAAAAATGAAGACAAACAAAAAATTGAGACGAAAGAACTACCTGAAGAATTAATTTACGAAAAAATCGTTCCCAAGATCATTGATGGTAACTCCCTAAACTTTAATACTGATAATCATAACAAGGATAAATACCAAGAAATATTTAATCTAAAAAACTACTACCTCAACAGAGAGGCTAAATAAAACTACTTACCTTCCATTAGGGAGATTTCATCTTTCTTAAGCTTATCAACTATCAAACTGCTGGCACCAATAATAGGGGCAGACTGATTTTGTAATTGTGAAGAAATCACCCTTACCCTACCTTTAAAAACTGGCATTAGGTTTAATTCCAAATGCTCTTTTACTGGATTGAAAATCAAATCGCCTGCTTGTGACAAACCACCAAAAATAAATATTGCCTCTGGATCAGTATGTATTACCGTATCAGCCAACTTGGTACCTAAAATCCTTCCTGTATACTCAAAAGCCTGCTTAGCAATAATATCGCCCTTTAATGCATATTTTGTAATCATTTCTGGACTCAGTTCATCAAAACTTACCGACCTCAGTGCACTATCTTCAGTATAATCCGCTAAAAGCTTGTAAATAGTTCTCTTAATCCCAGTAGCAGAAACATAAGTTTCTAAACAGCCACGCTTTCCACAGCCACAAAACCGACCATTTCCGTAAGTCACTGTAGTATGCCCCAGCTCGCCTGCAAATCCATTAGCACCATTCACTAACTGACCATTGCTTACAATTCCAGCTCCTAGGCCAGTCCCAAGCGTGATCACAATAAAATCTTTCATGCCTTTAGCACCACCAAATATCATTTCCCCTACAGCAGCAGCATTGGCATCGTTGGTGACAACGGTTGGCACATCAAATTCATCTTCCAAAGTTTTTGCTAGAGGTAAAATGCCCTTCCATCTTAAATTAGGTGCATGTTCAATGGTTCCTTTGTGGTAATTAGCATTTGGAGCTCCCACTCCTATTCCAATTAATTGATGTTTTTCTGGGTCTAAACCTTTACGGATTTCATCTGAAAGCAAATGAATATAATCAGCAAAAACTGCTTCCGTTTGGGTTGGAATAGCACCTTGATATAAAACCTTACCATCTAAAGATACAATTCCAAATTTTGTTCCAGTGCCCCCTATGTCAATCCCAATGCTAACTTTCATACTACTAAATATTTAAAAATTGCCCTGCCTATTTCATAAGCTAGCAATATCAATTTTTATAATGTTTCTTAATTAAATAACTGACCAATAAATCTATTGGTTCTTCTACGAATATGCCTTTAATCAATTGATGTTCTTCCAGCACCTCATTTACTACTTCTTCAAAGAAGTGAGGAACAGAACCAACAAAATGGACAGGAAGGTTTTCGTAATTTTTTATACTGCAGATATAAGTTTCAACAAATTCGGTAATGCTTTGCTTAACCATCGCTTTAAGATAGGGATGATCAATACGCTCCTTAATAAACTGACTAAAACTGCTCAAATAAACATTTGCATAAGGTTTTATGTAAACATTTAGCAAGATCTCTTCTTTATCAATTCGGAATTCTTGTTCTAAATCTCGAGCAATTTCAGGTGGCAATTGTTTCTTTAAAAACTTACTTAGGAGCATTTTTCCAAAATGACTCCTACTGCCTTCATCACCTAAAATAAAATCCATTCCACTTACTTCCTGACGAACAATATCTCCATCAAAATGACAAGCGTTTGAACCTGTTCCCATTAAAGCAGTGATGGAAGGCTCACCATTAAAAGTTGCAAAAGCTGCTGCTACTATATCTTCTTTAACATATAGATGAGATTTATTGAAAACCATGGACAAGCCTCTTTCCACCATTGAAGCAAAATGCTTGCTTGAACAACCTGCACCAAAATAATAAACAACTTCTATTTCTGATTTACGATCTAGAATATCGGAGCCTAGCGATTTTGCAATGTCACTGATGGCTACATCGTCCATAAAGAAAGGATTCATGCCTTTAGTACTTTTTCTAACTAAAGTTTTGTTGGCATCAACTAATTGCCAATCGCATTTTGTGGAACCGCTGGTACCTATTAGTATCATAATTTATATTGATAAGATTTTAGCAATTCGTAAATCGTCCTTATGGATATCTTTAGGCTGATTCATAATGTCATCAAATTTATTAAATATTATATCATGATGTCGAATGCCAACCATGGCATCTGTTTTTCCTTGATCTAAACCTTCAATTGCAGCAACGCCCATTTTACTTGCCAACAACCTGTCAAAATAGGTAGGTGTGCCTCCTCTTTGAAGATGACCTAATATAGTCACTTTTGTGTCAAAATAAGAAGATTTTTCTTTGACTTTTTCGGCAATTTCCATGGCTGAACCTGACTTACCGCCTTCTGCCACAATTACCAGACTAGAAGTTTTGTTCTTTTTACCACCCTTATTTAATTTCTCCACTAGTTCGTCAATGGATGTTTCCTCTTCGGGAATAATAATGGAAACCGCACCTCCTGCAATTCCACTACTAATGGCAATATAACCAGAATCACGACCCATCACTTCAATAAAAAACAAACGGTTGTGCGACAAGGCAGTATCTCGGATTTTATCTATTGCCTCCACTGCAGTATTGGTAGCTGTATCATAACCAATGGTATAATCGGTTCCGGGAATATCATTATCAATGGTGCCCGGAATACAAATATATGGCATACCATGTTCCAAATACAAATGATGCATTCCTGTAAAAGAACCATCGCCACCAATTCCAATTAAGGCATCAATATTACTTTTTTTCAATTGCTCGAAGGCCTTTTTCCTACCCTCTGGTGTTCTGAATTCTTTTGATCGTGCTGATTTCAGCATAGTACCCCCTCTTTGCAAAATATTTGCCACAGAGCGAACATCCATTTCTTCAAAATCACCTTCTATCATCCCTTCATATCCGCGATATATCCCTACTATTTCTTTATTATAATAAATACCTGCTCTTACTACAGCACGTATGGCAGCATTCATTCCTGGAGCATCACCCCCAGAGGTAAAAACACCTATTCGATTTATCTTATTCATCTAAAAAAATTGTTCAGCCCGCCAAAGATAGTGTAATACGTACACTTACCCAATAGTATTTTATTATCTTTGCAATACTAATTGAATAGAAAAATGTCAGAATTCCATTACAATCCGCATATTTCAGTTGATTGCGTCATTTTTGGCTTTGATGATGAAAAGATCAATATTTTATTGATAAAGAGAAAGCAAGAAAGAGAAAATGTTTACGCATTACCTGGAGATTTAGTCCAAAAGGGTGAAGATCTGGACGTAGCTGCTGCCCGTGTTCTTTACGAACTTACGGGCATGGAAAATTTATACCTAGAGCAGTTTAAAACTTTTGGCTCACCGGACAGGACATCAGATCCTGTGGATGTGGAATGGATAAAATCTATAAGGGAACATCCAGAAGCCAGGGTTATCACCGTTGCCTATAACTCACTAGTGAAAACTGAAGACTTTGACTACCGACCTTCTTCTTTTGCTGAAGAAGTACTGTGGCATCCTATAGAAAAGCCTCAAAAGCTAGGTTTTGATCATAATGAAATTGCCAACACAGGTTGGGCTATGCTGAGAGAAAAAATAAAAAGAGAGCCTATTATAGCATTTTCTTTATTGCCTGAAAAATTCACTTTAAGACAATTGCAAACGCTTTATGAAGCAATAGTTGGCCAAGAATTGGATAAAAGAAATTTTAGGAAACGGATGTTGAGAAACCGATTCTTAGTACCGATGAATGAGAAGGAAACTGGTGTATCGCATAAACCAGCTCAATATTATCGTTTTGATGATGAGATTTATAAAGAAGAATTCGCTAAAGATCAGTGGTTTTTATTCTGAAAATTTTGATAGCCAAAGGCTATGCTTTTTTAACCACAAAGATTCTGTGTTGAAAACCAAATGATTTTTCATTAAATTTACAATTAGGAAAACAAATCAAGAGCGGACTTGATCCAGCTCGGTTAGGGCGGCCTCTTGGGGCTGCTCTAATAAAAATTTATCTTTGCAATATTCTGGATTATATCTTTCTTCTTTTTTCCATAGTGTATAGATCAGTATCAGCAATTTTCTTTGCACGGCCACATAGCTTTTCATTTTAATCTTTTGTCTGTCGAACAGACGGTTATAAAAATTACTTAATGGCTCATCATGTTGGACTGCCGTTAATGCTGGGAAGTAGAGTGCTTTTCTAATATGTTTATTTCCTTTGTGGGAAATTCTAGCTTTGGTGTTAACCGATGTTCCAGATTGTTTGTTGTTGATGTCATAACCGGCATAACATACCAATTGACGGCTGTTTCTGATAAGGTTAAAGCCATTTGTTTCTGCTATTACAATGGTTGCTGTAATAAAGCCAACTCCTTTTAGGGAGCATATGTAATTAATTTTCTTTTTTAACCATGGGGTTTGATCGACTATGTCTTTCATTTGAGTTTCTACTTGGTCAATCAGCTTATCCAAGAACTTAATGTGTTGCTTGGCTCTTTTTAATGTAAACTTATCGACTTCTGCCATGTGTTCTTTGGCATGTTGTTGGTTCTTGGCCCTGGTTCTTTCATTGAGTAATTGCTCTCGTTCTCTGCTCAGACCTTTTAATTTCAATAAAGAGGCATCTGGTTTTGTCCAGTTGTCTATCTTTTTTAATAACCCAAATTCAGCGATGTGCCTTGCACTGATTTTATCGTCTATGCGTCTCACATCAGTGCTACGGCCATAATTAGCTACTTTGTTGGGCAGAACAACGGCAAGTTCAAAACCATTATCGTAAAGCGCGTAAGCCAATTGCTCATGATAAACACCTGTTGCTTCCATGACTACTTGAAGAGGAAGATCATTAAGTTGATGTCTTTTAACCCAATTCATCAATTTCTTAATATCCTTTTTGGTATTGGCAAACTGACCACTTGATACAATTTTTAATTCAAAATCCTCTTGGAGGGTCATCAAAACAACATCCAGAGCATCCATTGAAACATCGATTCCACAGCATTGTCTAAGTACTTTCATGGCTTTAAAGTTTAGTTCCACAATAGCAATAAGATACTCTTCTGGCTCCTGTCTCGTGTTAATACAAGATATTTCAATTGATGAAATTCTTTTGATTCTGGTTCGGAATTTAAAAAGAGTAAAAACAAAGTGAGGAATATCTTTGCGAGAACATAGCTCTTAGCTTGTTTGTTCACAAATACTGCTCTCACTTTGCCTAATTGCTTTATTAAAAATACTTATATTTTTAATAATTCTTGAACATACGAGATTATCTAAGTTAAACTCAAAGTTTCACAAAGAAGGTTAGTCTATGTCAGACATTCTACTAAACCAGCCATTTTTGCAATCTGCTTTTTCTAGTCTTAGAAATTAATATTTATTGATAAAGTTAGTCTATGTCGGACATTTTATTGACACAGTTAGATATTTTGCGATAACCCAACTGATTAATGTCCGACATTTGCAATGTCTGACATTAATCAGTTTATTATTTTTTATGACTGTAAACATTCGAGAAAACAAAGGGTGGAATAGAGTGAAAATTTAATCAGATGTGAATAGTTTTATTTAATTTTCGGTAAATTAAAATATCCTAAATGATTTAATTATGTGTGGCATAGCTGGGGTTTGGTCAAAAAATGGTGCTTTGGAAAAAGATAAATTTGACAGTGCCCTCAATTTAATGCTTCACCGCGGACCAGATGAAAGCCACTCTATCAAAACCGCTCGGGCAAACCTCGGCACTCAAAGATTAAAAATCATCGGACTTGAAAGTGGACAACAGCCTCTTAGCGATAACCTAGGACATTACTTGGCTTTCAATGGCGCTATTTACAATTATGCTGAAATTTCTAATTCAATTGATTTCAATTCTCAATCCGATACTGAAATTCTTTTTCAACTTATTTTAAAAGCTGGAGTTCAGGGCGCACTAGAATCGTTGAGGGGAATGTTTGCCTTTGCATTTTACGATGAAAAGGAAGATAGTGTATTGTTGGCTAGGGACAGAATGGGCCAAAAGCCTTTATATTATTACCAAGATGAAAACTATCTGCTTTTTGCATCTGAGCTAAAGAGTTTGAAACGCTTAATGGAATTAATTGATATTAAAGCAATAATTAACAAAAATGCGATATTTCATTATTTGTGTTTCTCCAATATTCCAGAGCCCTCAACAATCTATAAAAATGTTTTTGCCCTTCCTCCTGCTCATTACTTAAAATATAAAAATGGAAAAGCAATTACCGAAGCATATTGGCAACATCAATATTTACCAAAAGAGAATATCTCATTTGACCAAGCAAAGAAAAAAACACAGCTTGCAATTGAAGATTCAGTCAGAATAAGATTAAGGGCAGATGTTAAAAAAGGTTTGTTTTTATCTGGAGGTTGGGACAGCTCAGTAATTGCCTATGAAGCTTCTAAACATGAGCAAAACCTTCAGGCATTTACGGTGGAATATCCATTTCAAACCACGCAAAATGAAAGCAAAATCGCTAAAGAAACAGCCAACCAATTTGGCTTAAACCACCAGATGATAAAAATTGATAAAAGTCCCTTATCAATACTCGAAAAATCAATCAGGACTTTTGACCAACCATTGGCTGACAGTAGTGCTCTACCCAATTTAGCAATAGCAGAAGCAGCTTCTCAGCATGTTAAAGTAATGCTCAATGGAGATGGAGGAGATGAACTTTTCGGGGGTTATAGAAGATATTTTACCGCTAAAAACATTCACTATTTAGCCTTTACAAAATATTTACAATCTCTTCTTCCAATTGGAAAGAGGCGATCAAAACTGGGCTTTCTAAATAGAATTTCGAGAATTTCAGCATTACCCGCTTCTGAACGATATTTATTATACACAACTGATATGTTTCAGGACGCTGATATTTCATCTTTCTGGAACGACCCAAATGAAGCCAAGACCTCCTCTTTAGATCTGTTAAAAAAACATTTTAAGCACGAAATTTCAAGCCTTGACCAATTAATGAATTGGGATAGAAATTTCAATTTGCTTTCGGGCATTTTAGCAAAAATGGATCGGGCAAGTATGGCCTATTCGATAGAATCTCGATCGCCATTTTTAGATCATCAATTATTCGAAATCACAAATCAGTTACCTGACTCATTCAGAATTTCAGGCTTTAGCAGAAAACATTTACTAAAATCAATCTATAGCAATAAATTACCTTCATCAGTAACACAAGCAACAAAGACTTCTTTTGAAGCACCACTGGATAATTGGCTAAAACATGATTTTAAAGAGCTATTGAAAGATTTGCTTTATAATCCTCAAGCTAAAATCTATAACTATATTAATTATACTGAAATCATGATGTTGATGAAGGGTGTAAAATATCAGGAAAGGAATACTGATTATATGATTTATGCCTTGTTAGTTCTCGAAATGTGGCTTCAAGAGCACAACTAAAATTCTTGAGATTAAGCAATTCTCCTTTTCCTTCGGGAATAAGTAATCAACTTTTAAATTTTAACCACAAAGGACAGCCTTAGGCTGTTTTTATTTAACCACAATGATTCTCTTGGAATTTTCACAAAGTACACAAAGTAACAGCTAAAGCTGTTGACCAATTTTTACTAATTTGAGTTTGACTCCCGACTTAACAGTACGGGACAGGTTTTGTGGTTAAAGTGATAGTAGCCTTTGGCTACTTTTTGTATTCGTTTCCTTTTGTGGTGAAAAAATGTTTTGATTTTATAGCAGTGGAGAGAAGGATTATGGGATAAAGCTTAATAAAACTTAGTTTTGTTAATTTGAGCGATCGACTAATCATAAAACATTTGAATATTCAGAAAACTTTAGCAAAATTCGAGTATGAGTTACAAAGAATTTGATCCGAAATCCATCAAAACCCCGGAATTGCATGGCATATTATTAGGAGCTATCGCCCCTAGACCTATCGCTTTTGCAAGCACAATCGACAAAGAAGGGAAAGTAAATTTAAGTCCATTTAGTTTCTTTAACGTTTTTGGGTCGAATCCACCGACTTTAATCTTCTCGCCAGCCAGAAGAGGCAGAGATAATACCACAAAACATTCTTATGAAAATGTGAAAGAGGTGGCTGAAGTAGTGATCAATATTGCTAATTACCCTATGGTAGAACAAATGTCATTGGCTTCTACTGAATATGATAAAGGGGTTAACGAATTTGTGAAAGCAGGTTTTACAGAAGCTAAATCAACTAAAGTTAAGCCTCCTAGAGTTGCTGAATCGCCTGTTGCCTTTGAATGTAAAGTAAAGCAAGTGATAGAAACGGGAAAAGATGGTGGGGCCGGTAATCTCGTGATCTGTGAGGTAATCCATATCCATCTCAATGAAGAAATTTTAGATGAAAATGGCAAAATTGATCCTTTCAAATTGGATCCTATAGGAAGATTAGGAGGGAATTGGTATAGCCGTTCTAAGAAAGCACTTTTTGAAGTAGAAAAACCGTTGCAAAAACTTGGAATTGGAGTGGATGCTTTGCCTGAAGAGATAAAAAACAGTGACGTCTTATCAGGGAATGACTTAGGGAAATTAGGTAATGTAGAGAAAATTCCTGAAGCTTCAGAATTAGAAGGGCTTTTAATCTCTGTTACATGCGATAAAAACGATAAAGATGATTTGCATAAAATAGCTCATCAATTACTGGAAGAAAACAAAGTAATGGAAGCCTGGAAAGTTCTATTGAAACCCTAAATAACTTTAGAAAGGATCCTGATCGAACTTTAATCTAGATTGACCATCTTTAACAGCATAAGCTATGCAGTAGGGATGGGCTTCCAGATTGACTCCTTTTATGCTAAGGGTAAGTTGGAAATCTGAAACACTATTTTCCAAAAAATAGAAAACCTCGGTGGTTCCATATTTGGTATGAGGTAATAAATCTGCATGCTTCTTCATTTCTGACCACAAAGTATCTTCAATGGAATATACATATACTCGATGAACTGGGCCTGTGTTATTTTTATTTCTTTCGAAGGCCAGTTCCTTGAAATTACCTTCCAGTGAATTAATATTTTCGGTTTCAAACAAGGAGTAGAATATCAATCCAATAACAACTGCCGAAATCATTAAAATTATCTTTCTCATATGTATTTTCTTAATTAGTTGGAATTGAAAAAATTTACCACTTATGTATTAAACGAATCAAATATAAACTTTATGGTTCTTAATATTTTAGTTTATTTGTTTTAAATATTAAATTAAACCTATGTTAAACTTTAAAACTACTTTATTGAAATGAAATTTAATACCAAAAACAACCTTGACAGAGTTATATGTAAGACAGAGTATCAGGAAGAGAATAATTGGATTTTTTGCGATTGGGAAGGTTATGCCAATGTTGACGCCATAAAAAGCTGGGGCCTAGATTTTACTGATTTAGTTAAAAAAACAAAATGTCCGTATTTGTTAAATGATGACAGTAAATCAACAGGTCCGTGGACTCAAGCGATGGATTGGATTGAATCAGTATTGATTCCTAAAGTTATTGAAGCCGGACTTAAATATTACGCTCACGTAGTATCTCAAAACACTTTTTCAGAAATGTCTGCCAAAGAATTAAACATGAACATAGGCGGACATTTGGAAATGGCAACATTTAAGACCGTTGAAGAAGCCAAAGAATGGTTGAAATCGAAACAAGCATAAACAAGCAAATCTGAAAAAGTAAGCTTTTCAAAATATAAAAGGCTTACTTTTTTTCTTTAATATGAACTTCGCACCGCTGATTTGAAATTAATTCCTTTTGCTTTTCAAAAGTGAAAGCTGACTTTTCTGCTTCCATTTGTTCTTGATAGCCCTTTCTTAATTGTTTTCTTTTAACGGCTTCTGCAAATCGCCTCACATCATCTTTCGTATTTAAAATTAGCGAGGGAACAGTCATTAGACCGCCATCATCATTTTTAGCCACCATAGTAAAATAACTGGTATTGGTGTGCTTTACCAAGCCAGTTTTCACATTTTCTGCTATCACTTTAATACCAATAACCATACTGGAATTACCTACATAATTTACTGATGCCATCATCGAAACTAATTCCCCTACCTCCACTGGCTGAAGGAAATCTACATTATCAACTGATACTGTCACACAATAAGCGCCACTATGCTTGGTAGCCGTTGCATATGCAACCTTATCCATTAAAGAAAGAAGGATACCACCATGAATTTTACCTCCGAAATTGGCATAAGAAGGAATCATCAATTCCGTGATGGTTGTTCTTGAATTTTCAGCAGATTTAGCTTTCATGGTTTAAAGATTGTTAGGATTACTATTTTAATGAATAAATATATGCAAAGGAAAAATCTAAACGCAGCACATCCCAAAATTTCAGCATAGAAAATCAATATAGAACAGACATTATGTTATGCCATGGTTAAAATCAAATATGCTGATCCACCAAAATCGTATTTCCATCCGGATCAGTAATAACAAAATGAGCAGGTCCGCTTTCACCAGCTTCGGTTTTCTGGTCAAACTGAACTCCTTTACTTTCTAAATCTTGCTCTATTGTTCTTACATCATCATAACTTTCAATTTCGTTACCATTAGTGTCCCATCCAGGATTAAAGGTCAAAATATTATTTTCAAACATGCCTTGAAACAAGCCAATTAAAGAATCCTCATTTTTCATGATAAGATAATTCTTCTCTAAATCCCCACTCAATACAGAGAAACCTAATTTCTCATAAAATGCTTTCGATAATTTAATATCTTTAACTGCTAAACTCACTGAAAATGCTCCTAATTTCATAGTCCTAGTTTTATGTTTACGAAATTAATTTAGCTAAAAAATCTGGAATTATAACATTAATATAATGCCTAAAATGAAAGGAGACTTTAGAAGAATAAGAGAAAATCTGAACCGATAAAATATGCTTTATAAGATTTTCATTTTCAGTGTGTCAAGTTGGAATAGATAAGCAAAATCAGACTTTTTGCTATAAAACATACTAAAACCCAAGTCTCTTGCTATTCTAATTGTTAAATACTCAGATGAACTTTAGCATTGCCTTGAAATAATCAATAGGTTTCCTAAGCCTCACTTTTAAACCCGTAGAACTATTTGTTTTTCTCTCCTAATTGCTCCACTTTCCTCAGCCATTTAGCTCTGAATTTTTCAGAAGATTGTTTTATAGGCCCTATTGATGTTATTTTCACTGACCTCACACCTACAAATTCCATAGTCAATTTTTTCATAGCCTTATGGCTTGGAGCCCCATTATAAATTGAATAATACCAAGCTGGTTGATCCATGGTACAAATCAATCTTGATGTCTTTCCTTTTAAATACTTATCCCACCACAGAGAGTCTTCTCTAATTTTGAATGCAAAACCTGGCAACAAAACACGATCCAGAAAGCCCTTCATAATTGCAGGGACTGAACCCCACCAGACTGGATAAACCCAGACTATATGATCAGCCCATTTTAAGTTGATTTGAGCTTCTAATAAATCGGGTTCTAGCTCAGTTCTTTTTCGGTATCCAAATTTCAGATTAGGATTAAAATCTAACTCTCTAATTTTAATTTCTCGAAGTTCAGCACCTGATCTTTCCACACCTGTTTTATACGCTTGTGACAAGCCAAAATTGAAGCTTTCCTCATCAGGGTGCCCGTTTATAAGTAGAATTTTCTTTTGGTTCATTTAGTTGATGTTTTTTTGAGTGCTTGTAATCAAAACTTAAACTTAGTATTTGCTCAGTTTGATAAGGTTTAAATCTAGACCTCAGTACGTTGAATTCTTAAGAATTGATATAGTTTTTTAAACCATATAAGCCTTTGACCTTTTCAATGTCAGCTGTCTCTCCAATTTCATAAAAATATTTAAGTTGCCATTTTTGAGTTCGTTCAGCTTGTTTACTTTTAGCTACATCCCAAATAGGATAAACCCGAATCGCTCTTTTACCTCCTTTTTTGCTTGAGGAAATTATCTCTTTTTCAATTAGTACTGATTTAGGAAAAACAAATTGTCCGGAGTTATCTCCAGCCTTAACATTCACTACGAGTAAATCAAATGGATCAGTTTCATGATAAGGTTCTATAGGCCCATTCCCACATCGCTTCCAAAAAGTAACAAATTGACCTGCTTTCTTGGGTGTTAATTTTGCACTTCTACTGATAACATTTAACTCATTCAATTTAAACCCACAAGCGTCATAATCTTCGCTTTCTTTCTCGGTTTTAAAATCTGAAAGTTGAAAACCACATTTATCGTAAATGCTGTTTTTGATAGATTCTAGGTTGTGGTTCATTGGTTCTTTTCTGACTAATTGCGAATATACTCTAAATTCCGTTTTATTTGAAATAGTGCATTATTTGTAGGTCAATATAATTTGAACAATAGCTAGTTAATCATTCGGTTTTAACAGCCTATCCGTTTAGCTCTTAAGTTTATGAGTAAATAGCTTTACGAGATTCATCCGATGCTTTAAGATAGTTACCCAGTATTTGTTGATCTTCCAAGGAATAACAATCTGATTTTTAAATCAAATTACTGCTTAAAAAGTGTAAACCATGTCCCTTTAACTTTTGTAAACGATGTCTCTTTACCTTACCCATCTATGTTGAGCCTTTAAATCGGAAGCAGAAGGAAGTGTGAAAGTGGATAAAGATTACTGGTTGATGAAAACACCAACGAAGAAATGATGAATTGTCTGGAGCAAACACATAATTACTTGTTGCTGTGGGTCAAAAAGGAAGGAGATTTTTGCAGTGCAATTCGATAAATAAACCTAATAATCTCCCCATGCAGATCCCGCACTTTTAGAAGCTCCTTTGAGCCATCGTAATCTTTAAAGCATCATATTTTTCAATAATGAACTTATGCTACATAGCTACCTCTTGATGTATCAATCATTCGTACTTTTCAAAAATAGAATCGTTGTAGCAGCAGCTGCCAAAAGTAATTTCTCATCTTCAGATATTTTTTTCCTTAACCAGACTGCATTATAGCCCATCTTACCAGGGAAATACTTGACTGCTCCTATAGCCTCACCTGCTTCCCAAAATTCATAACCAAGGGCAGGCGCATTGAAAAAACCTTTTTTAAAATCAGTATAAATGTGTTTTAAGACTATTTTGCGGACTCCATTCGTTAGTAGGCTGTATGTTTCTATATACTGCGATTCATTTTCGACAGCATTCAAGCGTAATAACCATTCATCATGAACTGAATCCAAGGATATACTTGCCGTAAAAAGCGCCTCTTCTTTAAAATTTCCGTCCTCACCAATGGCTAAATTGATAAAAGAGGATGAAAAGAGCGTTATACTTTCCTCATATTGAGTGCTAACATAAAAAAAGGTGCTTACCCGTGCGGTGTCTCCCTGGCCATTGACTAGGTTAAAATGAGATTTATTTTCACTAAGTAATTTGACCTCGGTACTCCATATTTTAGAAAGCCGTGAAGTCTGTGTCCATCCTGCTTTTCCTGCTACCACTTTGAAAGAACCAAATCGGTACCTAGGCATACTTCCAACCCTATAAGCTTTATATTTTACCTCATATTTTTCCGCATTTTTGGCCAAATCAGGATCAACCGCTAATTCTTTTTCCTGTGCATCTGCAATAGAGCTTGAGAGAAGTAGGCAAATGAAAGGTATAGTTGGAATCCAATTCATGTTACAAACTACGAAAATTAACTCAAGAAGAGAATAGTGTTTTCTCTTTTTATAGTACTGGCCGGCATATTATGTAACGAGGCTAGATTGTGTAACTTTATTAGCGAGTTAATATTTAAAAGCTCTTTACCCTTTTTTCGTTAAATATTTCCTTCTAAGAATCATTAGGATTTAAATGGACGCTATCGAAATACTGTAGTAGGCCTGGGTGAAACTGGAGAATGGCACATTCTCATTAGCTAGATACTTCAAGTTGGGTGAATTTAAGAATTAATGTATAAAAGTCCGTCCTTTAAGCATTCCTGAATGTAAGAAAAAACAGCTTGAAGTGATTCTTGATTTATTCGAGGATCATTTTCAAGAATTCGTTGTTCTGTCCATCCTTGAGTAAGGAGTCCAATGCGTATGCTCAACAGATATGCAAGTTCCTTTTACAGTAGGCCTCCCAGGCAGTACAGTTTCATCAGCTATTATGTGTTTTCTCCATTCCATATTCAAAGGTACGAAATTTCTTATTTCTTCGTTCGCCCCCATGCTTACCAACCTGTATAAATTCGTGGCTGATTAAAAGTATAAAAATTTGCGTTAACTACCGAGGCAATCCGCAGGATTGGCTTATTAAATTAAGTCTCACCAATAAGGCAATCCTACGGATTGCCGGGCTTTCTACAAAGAGCTGAAGTCACATTAACCTACAAACAGCCATGATTTATACAGGATGTTAGGTTTTGTCATTTTTCCAAGTAATTTAATTCAACAGAATCAGGACCATAGAAGTTAAGTTGAAAGGGTCCGTTAAATACTCTCCATCTTCCAAAACCTTGAAGGATTGGTTGTCTGAAATGTGTTGAATCGGTGTAATAAAGAAGAGTTACTTCATTTTCATAGTCGTTATCAATCTTCCGTAGAATTGATTTACCTCTGAAAATTACAGTTGTGTCAGAATTGGGCGCTAATGAATCAAGTTCAGTGAGCGCGCCTCTGCCAAATAACCTAATATGCTTAATAATTTTAGATGTGTTGTTTTTAAAGGTCACGTCCAATCGGTTGTTTTGGAATTTAAGTTCATTAGTTCCTAAGTAAACTAGCGCTACTGCCAAAATCACAGTTATTACTCTTACTGAGGATTTCTCGGTTCCTCTAGATAAGCCATGATATTTAAAGTTTAGAATAACCGATCCAATGAGAGATAGTATAATCAATGGCCATAGAACAAAAAGGTTTGCGTATCCGATGTACCAGATGATTACAGTTGGTTGATTGTAATTAGTTATAAGAGCAAAAACTATTGGAATAGCAATAGTAAGGAAGGATGCTAATAAAGCCACATGAAATACTTTGGTGATATTTTTCTCTAATTTCTGGCTCATAAATAAAACCTAACGCCTGTATAAAACCCGTTTGCTATACTAGGCTATGAAATACTGAAAGTAGTAATTTATGCTTTCTCCACAAACTGATACACTTCATTAATTGCAAAAGCTTGGAATAATTAAGCGCCATACTTGCCCAGCGCACTATCTTTGGTTGCCAGCTATGAAAAGCAAGCATAAATTACGGGCTATTTAGCACTCAATTCTCTACAAGGTGGTAAGCAAATGGGTTTTATATCATGTTAGCATTATTAATTATAGAAGCTATCAGTAGCTCTTATATTCAATGTTTTTAATCTCTTAGATTGTGTAAGAATTGGTCTCAAACTGTTTTCAATTAAATTGATTAAGGCTTCTTTATCCTGGGAATCTTTTAAATAAAAATGATATCTATGTTCTTCAGAAATGAGATTGAAAGAAATGTAGTTTAAGGTTCCATGACTAGTATTTAAAATTTCACCTGAAGCTCTGGATACCTCTCCTTTAAAATCGTGAATCCTTATAACTATATCATGCATGTCTGTCCAATTAAATCTATTGACTTGCTGATTTTTATAAATTGTTAAAGATGCTTGGTCGAACTCGATAAATTCGGATGTTTGAATATTATTTGTCGTACTATGTTTATTTCTGGTAATAATTTGAATAAGCACAATTAATAATATCCCAGCGAACCCTAATAAAATTAGCAATGAGTTTTGGGAAACTATTCCAATAATCCCAGGGACGAAAATGACAATGGCAAAAAAGCATCCTAATTTGGATCCTTTCTTAGATAGAATTATTAGGTTTGTTTTGAATTTTGATTCCAAAGTGATGATTTAATTCTGCTGGAAATTAATGCTAACGCCTGTATAAAACCCGTTGCTATACTAGGCTATGAAATACTGAAAGTAGTAATTTATGCTTTCTCCACAAACTGATATACTTCATTAATTGCAAAATCTTAGAATAATCAAGCACTACACTTGACCAAAGCACTATCTTTGGTTGCTAGCTATGAAAAGCAAGCATAAATTACGGGCTATTTAGCAGACAAGTGGCTACAAGGTGGTGAGCAAATGGGTTTTTATACATTGTTAGCGGTATTCGTATTTCTGATGCTTTCTATCAATTTAACGAAAAATTAATTAATCTTATTCATTATATATTCTTTAATCTCTTCATAGCCCTCAATAGTTTCGGGAATGAATAGAATTCCAGAATCTTGTGTAATGGCGTGACCATAGAAATGGTACTTAAGTTTACTTGATATTTTATCATCGAACAGAATAATGCCATATTTAACTCGTCTAAAGTCTGCAATGTCTTCAAAATTCATTTTAACTGTTCTTAATCCTTTACCCTTGCGAATAATATGATTTTCCTTTAGGAGTATTATTGTATTATCTGGAGAGGAAATGGTATAATATCTTCCAAGGAGGCCAATCCCTACTAACACAAAATAAATTAAAGAAAACAAGAAGAATTTCAATGAAAAATCACCGCTCAATATGATTAAAAGGATAAGAAATAAATATATGAAGAATGTTATTGTGAAAACACGGCTTAGGTCTTTCTGTTTTAAGTAGTTTTCGTAGATATCTTTAATTTTGTATTGCTTTTCCATTGCATTCTATACACCGCTTTTAAGTGTCTTTGAAGTTCTAACCGTAGCTTCAATTACCGCTAACAAATTAATATAGTCACCCCCTGGTGACTATATATCTATTATGTCTGGCAATCTAAAGGATTTCTAATATTTTTAAAAGCATTTGCTACAAAACCGCTTTTGTCAAAGCTTTCAATTTATTTCAGGACGGCACCCACACATTTAAATCCACATTCTCAACAAAATAATATTCCATCCTGATTCTTATTTACACTTCCTGCAAAACATTATTGCTCCCTAGGTTATTTTTCAGCTTCCTGAGTTAGTATTTTTGATTCCTGAAACTCAGGATGGCTATTTCACCTTTATATATCAATATCTCTAACACCTACAGCAATACTAATCCATAAAAAAGCCTTTCAGTATAGGTTAAGACCATCCTAAAAGGCTTTAAGTATCTAATTAAAGGTTTATTAAACGATTAACTTTACAGATAAATCTAAAAATATCTATTCCAAAACCTCTTCAATAGGCTCCCCTGTTGCGCCATTTGGCAGGTTAGTCCCTAAAATATGAGCCAAGGTTACGGCAATGTCATCTATATTTTGTCTCTTATAAGATCTTCCGCTTTTGATACCGGAGCCATACCAAATCAATGGTACATGGGTATCGTAGGCATAGCCAGTTCCGTGAGTAGTGGCAGAGCGGGTTTGGTAAAACCAGCCAGGTTCTAATATCAATAAAACATCACCAGAACGCTTAAAATTATAGCCCATTTGCAATGCTGATGCTTTATGTTCTGTAAATTCCGTGCTTTGCATGTCGCTAGCTGAATATGCCTCTGCTACTCCCTCTAGTTTTAAGGCTTCATTGACCATAAACCTCCTGATAGCATCTAACTCAACATTTTTTTCGGCAATCAAATCATGGTTTAAGAAAAACTGCTCATTGGAAAAATCTTCTATCCAGTCACCTTCGCCAAATTTTTGATTTAAAGCATTGCTAATATTTTTCACATAAGCTTTTCCATCGTAATGATCAGCCGGAATTTTATTGGCTTGCAAATACTCAGGAACTTCTGCACAACCGTGGTCAGAAGTCACAAAAATCAAGTAATTACCTTTACCCACTTTTTCATCTAAATGCTTGAATAATCGAGCTATCTCTTGATCCAATTTGATATAAGTATCTTGCACTTCCACTGAGCGCGGACCAAATCCATGCCCTATATAATCTGTAGAAGAAAAGCTTAATGCCAAGAAATCTGTTATATTGTCTTGTCCCATTTGCTCACCTTCCATTGTGGCAATAGCCAAATCAGCTAAAATGGTATTGCCATATGCCGTATTGGGTAATAAGCCAAAATTACCATTTTCTGCTCTTAATGCTTTTAGATCATAAGGGAAAATCGACTTCTCTTTACCTCTTACTTTCATTTCATAAGGCATTTCATCCGCAGTGGATTGGGTATATTCCTCTAAAGGCATTGAAAGCTCCCAGGTTTGGTTTAAGTATTCATCTGCCAAATTACGGTTGTTAAAATCTTGCAACCAGCTAGGTAATTCTTCATGATCATAATAGCTACTGCTCACGAAGTGTCCATTGCTTTTATCGTACCAGAAAGATCCAGTCGGGTTATGTCCTGCGGGTAAAATAGACCCTCTATCTTTTATGGAAATACCCACAACTTTTGATTTGAAATTGGTAGCCAAGCCCAATTCATCCGTGATGGTAGAACTCAACATTCTGTGTGGAGACATTAAACCAGCCTCTGAAGTTGAGCCAATGGTATAAACAGAAGTATCCTCTGCACAATAAACTGAAGTTTTGATGTTTTTATCATACCAATTATTGGCAATGATGCCGTGCGTTGCCGGAGTAGTCCCAGTATACACTGAAGCATGGCCAGGCCCTGTGAAAGTTGGAATATAGTTGTAATGGGTGTTATGATTGTAAAAACCTTCAGAAATCAACCTCTTAAAGCCATCTTCTCCAAAATTATCAGCATAACGCTCGAAATAATCATGGCGTAATTGATCAATTACGATTCCCACTACCAATTTCGGCTTTTTCAGGTTTTGATCTTGCTTCTCTAGCGGTTGGCAAGCATATAAACTCATTAGAGCCACTGCTCCGAATAAATATCTCTTCATTGAAATTAAATTATAATTTTTTGCAAATTAAAAATTTGAACTGACTAATGATAGGAATTTCAGATTAAAAGCCCCCTAACCCCCAACGGGGTAAGTGGATAGCATCACAGATTAAAAAAAGCCCCTGTTAATTCCCAATGGGGGAAAAAATAAATGTTATCCCTCGGTCTGACGGTTAGCCACCGTCTGACCGATAGATGAAGCAGCTACTCTGACAAATTAAAAAACAATAGCCATTCCGTGCGTTCCCCCATTGGGGGAAAGGGGGCTGAGCTAATCACAAGCAGTTTCTAAATAATCATCAAAATTCAAGCCTTCTTTGAAAAGGACTTCCCCATTTTTATCAAAATAAGCTAGTACTATGTAATTAATTTCGGAAAGTCTGCGCTCTGCTAGCCAATACAGTTTACCTTTGCTTTTGTGTGCTTGAAGCTCATTGAAAATAAATGGAATGATTTCCTCACCAAATTGATTGAGCACGCCATAACCTGCTTCTTTTCGGACTAGGTAAAATTGCTCTTCCCCGAACAGCACTTTTTCCCATGTGTCCAAATCTTCATGTAGGTATTCATTTTGGTAAATGTTCAATACCCCTATTTCTCCTTCCTCTTCTACTATGGCAGTGGAATCATTGAAAAAATCTATACTTTCAAAATCAGCTTCCAATAATATTTCTGCTGAAGCATCACTAATTCCCAATAAATTATCCTCTTTGAAAATGTAGAGGGAGTCTTTCAGAAATACCTCTAATTTGCTTTGTGAATGTGTTGGAATAATTTCTAGGCTATCCACTATCAGTGCTCCAAACTTTTTGTCTTGCAAAATGGGAATTAAACCATTTTGATAAGCTCCAAAAGCATCGGCTTTTTTGATGTCGATTTCCTTGCCAGCAGAATCAATCAATTGCTTCCTTTTATTCTGGTGAAGCTGAATTAATTGAGGGGTTAAAATATTGATATCAAGCTTTTCCCCTTCTTTGATTATTCTTCCAAAGCCATTATATAGCTTAAAGTATCCTTGCTGATTAGAAATTTCCACAAATCGTATTTGATCTGACAAATCTGAAAAAGCAACATTATAATTCTTCAAAATCCTGAATGATTCGTCATCCTCTAAGCGAACTTTCTTACCTGATTGAAAAAGCAAATTGCCAGTAGAATCTTGAAGTACGTAAGTCAACCACGCATTAAATATTCTAACAGAATCAAATTGAAATTTAGGAAATCCTTTTATCCCATTATTAAATACTGACCAAAGACTATCCTTTTGAAGTGCTAAAACCCCGGATTTAAATTGAAAACCATCCAAATCCTCCTCAAACAAGGAATTTCTATTTCGATCCAAAACCTTAATTTCCCCATCCTTATCTTTAACCCAAAAATCATCAAAGTATTCAAACTTCGCCTTCTCCAAAGGGAAAACAACATTCGTCTGCCTGTCCAAAATAGTCTCAAAATCATTGGAATACAATCTCACATATTGTTCATCTATCCATTCGTAATCATCATAAAGAAAACTTAATGTCTTAAAATCATTTTTAGATGCTTTTTTAATATCAAGCGATGATGCTACTGCCATATCATCTGCACTTTTGAAAAAGAAAAGCTCACCCTCTTTCCAAATACTGTCCACAGGCTGTTTTAAAATCGGTTCATTCAAAACAGAAATCAGTTGCCAGCCATTCTCTTCCTTTTTTGCTAAATGAAATTTATCCAATGAGTAAAAATCCAGCGCTTTTTGCTGAAGCTGTTCATTCAGACTAAAATGAATTAAATGTTGTTCACGTCCAAAATCATCAATTTTAAAGAAGCCAGTTGATAAATACTTAATGGAGTTGATCTTAAATTCACCTAATTTCTCTCCAGATTTTAAATAGGCATAATCAGTATTCTTCTCAGTGCTTAAAATGAAGGGTTTTCTAATAAAAAAGCACGAATCTGGAATTACTTTTTCAAATTGAAAACTGAGTAATTTTTCATGATCCAAATTAAAAAAATAGTAAACACTATCTTTCTTGTGAGTCAATAACTCGGGCAGCACTTCTTCATAATTCAAGCCATCAAGAATTGATTGTGCAATTTTTGAAGCCTTAAACGCTCCATATTGCTCAATAAATTGCTGATAATCCAGAGCATTGGCACCCGCACTGATGATATTTAGGAGCTTAAATGCCGCTTCCTCGGCAAACTCTGTTTGAGGTCGCTCCTCCAAATATTCCTTAAAACTATTTAACTCCTGGTTCTGCGTCTTCTTTTCATAATAAAGGGTTTCAAAAACATTTCTAGCTTTCTGAGCTTGTGGTGCGTCAGGGTACTTTTTAAAAAATTCACTTACAGCATAGGTTGTGTTTTGGGCAATGGCAGCTTCGTAAGCCACCTGATTTCTAAATTCTTTAGCTCGATCCTCAAAAACCAGATATTCGTAATCATTGAGATAATGGTTATAAGCCTCTTCCGTATGGATGGAGGCAGCTTTTTCAAATGCCAAGCTATCAATTATTATAGCTTGCTTACTTATTTCAGCACTGTCTAAACCTCTTTTCGCTAATTTTTCGGAGATATCATCATTGAGTTTAGGAAAAGTATCGCTTACTGACTGAATGTAAAGATGAGCTGAGTCCACTGCATCAAAAGACCAAACTGGATGGCTGTAATATTTCGCCAGCATAAATTGATTGGCGGGGTTATCTGGCGCTTTTTCCAATGCCTTATCAATTCGCTTTTTAGCCTTAGCCATGTCATTTTTCGCCAAAAACTTATCCACCTTCAGCACTTGGTATGCACAGCCGGAAAGCAACAAAAAAAACGTAGTTGTAAATAGAAAATTTAAAAGTTGACGCATACACCTTATGATAATCGCTAAAAGCGTCTTAAAAAAGACTGGACAAAGTTAAAATAATATTAAAGCTTATGGAAGCTTTGATAACAAACTGCAAGAATTAATAAGTGAAACAAATATTACAATTGCCAATTGCCCGCTAAATAGTATATTGCGCATTGTTTTTAGGCAGGTACACAACTATGGATAAAATAGCCATTATAGACTTAGGCACAAATACTTTTCACTTACTTATTGTAGAAGTTAAAGATGGGGAAGAGAAAATTATTCACAAAGAGAAAATAGCAGTAAAGCTAGGTGAAGGAGGAATAAGTGAAGGAAATATTAGCAAAGCCGCTGAAGAGCGTGCAGTAAAAACAATGCTCTATTTCAAAGATAAAATCAATGAAGAACAGGTGGAGCAGATATTTGCAAGTGCTACTTCTGCTATGCGAAATGCTGGAAATGGAGAGGAAGTCATGAAGCAAATCTATGATGCAACAGGTATTTCCATTAACCTTATTTCTGGAATGGATGAAGCCAAATTTATCCATATGGGAGTTAAAAAAGCATTAGAAATAGGGTCTGAACCTGCCTTAATCATGGATATTGGGGGTGGGAGCGTTGAATTTATCATTTGCAATAATATTGAGGTTTTCTGGATGCAAAGTTTCGAAATCGGTGCTCAAAGATTGTTGGATAAATTCCACAAACACGATCCTATTTTACCAAAAGACATTGAAAAACTTGATGACTTTCTAAGAAAGGAATTAGAAGAGCTTAAAGTGAAAATGGATATTTATCAACCACATCATTTGATTGGCTCCTCTGGTACTTTTGATACCCTAATAGACATTAACTACGAAGAAAAAGGAATTGCGAAACCAGACGATGTTTCTTTTTCAATTTCTTTAGAAGATTTCGATCACATTTTCAACGAAATCATCCATAAAACCAAAGAAGAAAGAATGGCTATACCGGGCATGATTGAAATGCGCGTGGATATGATAGTGGTGGCCGTTTGTTTAATACAGTTCTTGATTGAAAACAATGAATTTATTGATATTAAAGTATCCACCTATGCTTTAAAGGAAGGACTATTGGATGCTATCTTATCAAATGAAATAAAATTATCCTGATGAGTTTATTTGAATTCAAAGCTTTACAAGATTTCGTAAAAGATGTCTTCGTTCAAATGGGATGTCCAGCAAATGAAGCTCAGGAGGCTGCAGAAGTTCTAGTGAATGCTGACTTACGTGGTGTTGATTCTCACGGAGTAGCCCGTCTACATGGCTATATCAGATTATGGGAAGAGGATCGAATTAACGCTAAACCAGCTATTAAAATCGTGCATGAAACGCCCAGCACAGCTGTCATTGATGGAGATAAAGGATTAGGATTAGTAGTTGCCCCTTTTGCCATGAGAATTGCCATGGAAAAAGCAGAAAAGGTGGGCACTGGTTGGGTATCAGTCAAAAACTCTAATCATTATGGGATAGCAGGTCACCACAGTATGATGGCATTGGAAAAAGATATGATAGGTTGGTCGATGACGAATGCAAGCCCATTGGTATCTCCCACATTTTCCAAGGAAAGATTATTGGGGACTAATCCAATTTCTATAGCCATTCCCACTAAAAATCAGCCCCCTTATGTAGCCGATTTTGCTACAACTACTGTTGCCAATGGCAAATTAGAAGTACTAAAAAGGAAGAATGAAAAAGCTCCTTTGGGCTGGGTGCAGGATAAGGATGGAAAAGGAACAACCGATGTAGATGCTTTGAAAAAAGGGGGCAGCATGTTACCATTAGGAGGCTCCAGAGAGCACTCAGGCCACAAAGGTTATATTCTAGGATCAATTGTAGATATCTTCTCAGCAGTACTATCTGGTGCAAATTATGGGCCTTGGGCTCCACCCTTCGTTAGTTTTTTGCCTTTAAAGGAAAACCCTGTAGGTGAAGGATTGGGTCATTTCTTAGGCGCTATGCGAATTGATGCTTTCCGTCCTGCGGAGGATTTCAAATCCCATATGGATAATTGGATTGATACATTCCGAAAATCAGAAACAACTAGTGAAAATGACAAAGTATTAATCCCTGGAGATCCAGAACGGGAAATTAGTACAGAGAGAAAAGCTAATGGAATTCCATTATTACCTGCAGTGGTTGAGGATTTAAAGAGTATTGGGGATAAATTCGAACTAAATTTCGATTATTACTTTAGTTAATCAAAATAGAGCAGCCAAAGGCTGTTTTCGTTTGACCACAAAGAGTCTGTAAGAATTTCACAAAGGGCACAAAGTAACAGCTAAAGCTGTTGATGGGTCTTTGTCTTACTAAATTGCTCAATTAATAATACTCTATTTATTAATGAATGTAGACATACGAAGAAACATAGTTAAACCACAATGTTACCCAGTGGCTTACTTAACTTTTCCAAAAACATCTAGAGAATATTTCTAAGCACTAATCAGAAACTTTAAAAATGGTACAATAAAAGCATTGTATTGCAAAGAAATAATCAGCTTTACATGCTTTATTTTTGTGCTCTTTGTGAAAGCCTCTGTGCAACTCAGTGGTTAAAGTAAAAGTAGCTTTTAGATACCTTTCGTGGTTTAAAGAACCTAAATAGTAAAGCCTACTCGAAGAACAAAAGGGGAATTATAAGGAGAGCGGCCAGGATAATGTAACAGATTGTATAAAGCCATTACTGTAAAGCCTGCCCTGTTTCCAATAGGTTGGAAATAGCCGCCACCCACGAATAAAGCCGGTACCCAAGCTCTTCCTAACTCATATCCATTAGGGGTATTAAAAATAACATCCAGATTGATATTCTCATATTCAGTATAGCCAAATAATTGTTGAGAAAAGTTATACCTGCCGAATAATTTGCCACCATAGATATTGGTTTCATAATCACCAACCTGGCTATTACCCCTAATTCTAAAATATTGATAGATTACACCCACGCCAGCTGAAAGCTTATCATTAATCATATAACCCGCAATGGGTGAAGCCTCTATATGAGTGAAATTCCCGAATTGAAGACCAAAATTCCCACCAAAATATACCCTATCCATAAAGCTAGAGCTTTCGTCTACATATTTTTGGGCAATAGACTTTTGGCAAGAAAAAACAGCCAATAGGGTGAAAAGAGAGAGAATTAAAGTGAGCTTTTTCAATGTTATTCTTTTTCAACTATAACGAAAAGATCTTCGGATTCTTTTTTCATTAAATATCTTTCTCTGGCAAATTTTTCCAATAGTTCATCATCACTCATCAATCCTTCCCGATCCATTTCCACTTCCTTGATTTTCTCTTGATAATATTCCTTTTCCTTAAGTAAATCATTGTACTTGGAAGAAAGTCTCCATTGAGAAATCAAATCATTGCCATCGATGAACAACATCCAAATCAGAAAAACAGCTCCTGCTATGAAGTAAAAATTCTTAAATATTTTTGGAACCCTATCCATGAAACTCATTGAAATTGATACATTAAAAGTAATATAAAAAAATGATTTCGCCTAAAAAGCCGAATTTCTATGTTAAAAATAAAAAAGGCTATTAGTGAATACACCAATAGCCTTTTCCTTAAATTAGGTATTATTAGAAGTTAATACCAGGGAAATATGCCATTTCACCCAATTCTTCTTCAATTCTTAATAATTGATTGTATTTCGCCATTCTATCAGAACGAGAAGCAGAACCAGTCTTAATTTGACCTGAGCCCATTGCTACTGCTAAATCAGCGATAAAAGTATCTTCTGTTTCTCCGGAACGGTGAGATATAATATTCTTATACGAAGCTTTATCCGCCATTCTAATAGCATTAATAGTTTCAGTTAAGGTACCAATTTGATTTACTTTAATCAGAATCGAATTTCCGATCTTTTCATCAATACCTCTTTGTAATCTCTTTGTATTAGTAACAAAAAGATCATCTCCTACTAACTGGACAGTTCTACCGATTTCACGAGTAAGTTTTTCCCAACCTTCCCAATCATCTTCTTGCATTCCGTCCTCAATTGAAAGAATCGGATATTTATCTGTCCATCTCTTCCAATAAGCCACCATTTCATCAGAAGTCAATTCTTCACCAGTGCTTTCAAACACATATTTCTTTTTGCCTTCATCATAGAATTCAGAAGCTGCCGCATCTAAAGCAATGAAGATATCCTCACCTGGTTTGAAACCTGCTTTTTCAATAGCGGTTAAAACCACCTCGATAGCCTGATCATTGGATTCAATATTAGGTGCAAATCCACCTTCATCACCCACGTTGGTAGACAAGCCTTTGCTTTTCAATACTTCTTTCAAATGATGGAATACTGTAGTTCCCATTCTTAGAGCCTCAGAAAATGACTCTGCATTAACCGGCATCACCATAAATTCCTGAAAATCAATTTTATTATCCGCATGACTACCACCATTCAAGATATTCATCATCGGAACCGGCAAAGTGTTGGCATTTACCCCACCAATATATCTATATAGTGACTGACCAGAAAGTTGCGCTGCTGCTTTAGCACATGCCATAGAAACACCTAAAATAGCATTAGCTCCTAACTTAGCTTTGTTATCAGTTCCATCTAATTCGATCATGATTTTGTCGATAAGATTTTGCTCAAACACAGAGAAACCGATTAATTCTTCTGCAATGGCACCATTTACATTATCAACAGCTTTCAAAACCCCTTTTCCCATGAAAATGGACTTATCCTTATCTCTTAATTCTACAGCTTCGTGAATTCCAGTACTTGCTCCAGAAGGAACTGCAGCTCTACCGAAACCACCGTTGGCCGTAAAAACTTCTACTTCTACTGTAGGATTCCCTCTGGAATCCAATATTTGTCTTGCGTGAATGTTCTCTATTATACTCATAGTTTTATTAGTTGATTAGTGAAATAAATTGGTCGAATAAATATCGGGAATCATGAGGACCTGGAGATGATTCCGGATGGTATTGTACTGAAAACACTTTCTTATCTTTCATTCTTAGTCCTTCTACCGTATTATCATTTAAATTTAAATGAGTAGCTACAACTAAGGATGATTTTTCAACATCTTCAGTTACGATACTAAACCCATGATTTTGAGAAGTAATCTCACTTCTCCCAGATTCTGTATTCAACACTGGCTGATTCAAACCTCTATGTCCATTATGCATTTTGAAGGTCTTAATCCCATTTGCCAATGCAATTAACTGATGACCAAGGCAAATACCAAACAGAGGCTTGTCACTTTCAATTATTTGCTTGCTATTATTTATAGCATCTGTCATCACCCCCGGATCACCAGGACCATTAGACAAAAAGTATGCTTGTGGATTCCATTCCTCTGTTTCTTTAAAAGAAGCGCTGGAAGGAAAAACTTTACATCTAAAACCACGCTGTATCAATTGCTTTAATATACTGCTTTTGATACCGTAGTCCATCACTGCTAGTTTTATGCCATCATCCTGTCCCATTTCGTAAGGCTCTTTGGTAGTGACATAGGAAGAAAGCTCTAGACCTTCCATGGAAGGAACTTTTGCTAATTCCTTCTTCAGCTCATCAATATCTAATATTTCAGAAGAAATGATGGCATTCATTGCACCTTTGTTTCGAATATGTCTTACAATTTTTCTAGTATCCACATCACAAATCCCAGGTATTTCATGCTTAACAAGATAATTATTGAGATTATCTACGGCTTGACCTCTACTGTAATCATCTGAAAACGAATTGATCACAACACCAAACACCTTTGGACTGTCAGATTCTGACTCATCAGGGTGAACACCATAGTTCCCAATGTGTGCATTGGTATTCACCATGATCTGTCCATAATAAGAAGGATCAGTATACACTTCTTGATAACCTGTCATCCCTGTATTGAAACAGATTTCACCACCTTTGGTACCTGAAAAACCGATTGATTTGCCATGGAAGACAGTTCCGTCTTCTAAAAGTAATATTGCTTTGTTTTTGTTTTTATACTTCATCAGATCTTATTCTGAAATTGAAAATGAAAAGGAGCTATAATTAAATCGAGACAAAAATAAATAAAAAAAAAGGGATTGAATAAATATCCAATCCCTTTTATTAAATCTATCTGTAGAAAGACTATTCATCTCCCTTTTTCTCATCTGACTTATCATCAGATTTTGTTTCTTTTTTCTCTGCTTTTGGAGCTTCTTCCTTTTTTGCTGCAGCTTTAGGTGCCTCTGCTCCTTTAGCTTCAGTCTTAGGAGATTCCTCTTTCTTAGCTTCCTTCTTAGGTGCTTCTTCCTTAGTCTCTTTTGCTTCTTTAGCAGAGCTGTCAGATTTAGTAGAAGCAGATTTAGAACCACCACCTCTACGGCTTCTTCTGGTAGTCTTCTTCTCTTTTTTATCTTCTCCTCCACCTAATAACATCTCATTGTAATCCACTAACTCAATTAATGCCATTTCAGCATCATCTCCTAGCCTAGATCCCAATTTGATGATTCTAGTGTAACCACCTGGTCTGTTAGCGATTTTAGTAGCTACTTCGTCAAAAAGCTCTTTAAGTACTTCTTTATTTTTTAAAGAAGAGAAAACAATCCTTCTATTGTGAGTAGTATCCTCTTTTGATTTTGTCAATAAAGGCTCAACATACTTCCTAAGTGCTTTTGCTTTGGCAACAGTAGTTGTAATCCTTTTAGAAAGGATTAAAGAACCTGCCATGTTAGATAACATCGCATTTCTATGGGAAGCAGTTCTACTTAAATGATTAAATTTCTTACCGTGTCTCATTGTCCTTATTCTTCGTCAAGTTTGTATTTGGATAAATCCATTCCAAAGGTTAAACCTTTATCAGCTACTAATTGCTCCAATTCAGCTAAAGATTTCTTACCGAAATTTCTAAATTTCATCATGTCAGAAATTTCAAGTGCAACTAAATCACCTAAAGTTTTAACATCAGCAGCTTTCAAGCAATTATATGCTCTTACGGAAAGATCTAAGTCATTTAAAGCTGTTTTAAGCAATTTGCGCATATGCAACATTTCCTCATCTACAGCTTCTGGCTCATCAGATCCGCCAGCATCCAATACCATATTTTGGTCAGAAAACAACATAAAGTGTTTGATCAAAATATTAGCAGCACCTTTTAAAGCCACTTCAGGATGAATACTACCATCAGTTTCAATGTCTAAAACTAATTGCTCATAGTCAGTCTTTTGTTCTACCCTTGTATTTTCAACGCTGTATTTAACGTTTTTAATTGGAGTAAAAATAGAATCAATGGCAATATAATCTGCAACCTGATCAACTAATGTGTTTTCTTCAGAAGAAACATATCCTCTTCCCTTTTCGATAGTTAATTCTATCTCAAAATTTATTGATTCATCCATGTGGCAAATCAACAAATCTGGGTTTAAGATTTCAAAAGCGGTTGTGAACTTATTAATGTCACCAGCCTTGAATTCCTTAGTGTTTTTTAGAGAAATATTAATTTTGTTGTCAGCAGTCTCAGCAATCTTCTTAAATCTTACCATTTTAAGATTCAAGATTAATTCAGAAACATCTTCCACAACACCTTCAACTGCAGAAAACTCATGCAATACACCAGGAATTTTTATCCCAGTTATAGCATAACCTTCAAGTGAAGATAACAAAATTCTTCTTAGGGCATTACCTACTGTAACACCATATCCTTTTTCTAATGGTTTGAATGTAAAAAGCCCGTGAAAATCGTCTGCTTTCTCCATTGCAACCTTTTCAGGCATTTGGAATGCTAAAATGGACATATTATAAAATTTCTTTAAATTAACTGTTTATTTTGAGTACAACTCGACAATTAGTTGCTCATTAATATTCTCTGGAATATCTTCTCTTTGAGGAATATTTACAAATTTCCCTGACATTGAAGACTTATCAAATTCTAACCAAGAATACTTTGATGCTGTATTTGATGAAAGACTATCAGTAATAGCCTCTAGAGATTTAGATTTTTCTCTTACACCAATCACATCACTTTCTTTTACTTGGTAAGATGGGATATTTAAAATCTCACCATTTACCAAAATATGTTTGTGACCTACCAATTGTCTAGCAGCTCTTCTAGTAGGAGCAATTCCTAATCTAAAAACTACGTTATCCAATCTGCTTTCCAATAATTGAAGTAATACCTCACCAGTAATACCTTTCTTTCTAGAAGCTTTATCAAATAAATTAGCAAATTGCTTCTCTAAAACACCGTAAGTGTATTTAGCTTTTTGCTTTTCCATAAGCTGTATAGCATATTCAGACTGTTTTCTACGTCTTCCTCTGCCATGTTGCCCAGGAGGATAAGCTTTTTTGGATAATGCTTTACTTGCACCAAAAATTGGTTCGTTAAACCTTCTTGCTATTTTGGATTTTGGTCCTTTATATCTAGCCATTTTCTTTAATTACTTAAGCGATGAATTAAACCCTACGTCTTTTAGGTGGACGACATCCATTATGTGGTAATGGAGTAACATCTTTAATCACCGTTACTTCAATACCTGTATTCTGTATAGTTCTGATTGCAGAATCTCTTCCTGCGCCAGGTCCTTTTACATATACTTCAACTTTCCTAAGACCTAAATCATAGGCAGTCTGTGCAGCATTTTGAGCTGCAACTTGTCCAGCGTATGGAGTGTTCTTCTTAGAACCCTTAAACCCCATTTTTCCGGCAGATGCCCAGGAAATAACTTGACCTGTTGAGTTTGTTAATGAAATGATGATGTTATTGAACGAAGCTCTGATGTGTGCCTGTCCGATAGCTTCAACATTAACAACTCTTTTTTTAGCTTTATCTTTTCTCTTTTGAGCCATGATCTAATGATTACTTAGTAGCTTTCTTTTTATTTGCAATAGTCTTCCTTTTTCCCTTACGAGTACGAGAGTTATTTTTAGTTCTCTGCCCTCTTAATGGAAGCCCCTTTCTGTGACGTAAACCTCTGTAACATCCGATATCTAATAACCTTTTGATGCTCATTTGAACCTCAGATTTTAAAACACCTTCTGTTTTGAAGTTTTCACTAATGACTGTTCTAATGCTATTTGCTTCGTCATCAGTCCAATCACTTACTTTTTTATCAGCGTCAACACCAGCCATTTCTAAAATCTTTGCTGATGAACTTTTACCAAGACCAAAAATGTAGGTCAATGATATAACTCCCCTTTTATTATCAGGAATATCTACTCCGGAAACTCTTGCCATAATTACCCTTGTCTTTGTTTGAAACGTGGATTCTTCTTGTTGATCACATAAAGCTTACCGTTTCTTCGGACTACTTTACAATCAACACTTCTCTTTTTGATTGAAGCTTTAACTTTCATAATCTTTTTATTTGTACCTGTATACTATTCTACCTTTTGTTAAATCATAAGGAGACATCTCCAACTTCACTTTATCCCCAGGAAGAATTTTAATATAATTCATTCTCATCTTTCCGGAAATATGAGCTATCACCTCATGACCATTACTTAATTCAACACGAAACATTGCATTTGATAATGCTTCTGTTATTGTTCCATCTTGCTCTATTGAACTTTGTTTTGCCATAATTACTAATTAAGCTACCGCTGTTCTTTGTGATGAACTACCTTTTACCTTACCTGACTTCATCATTCCTTCATAATGACGCATCAATAAATAACTCTCAATTTGCTGTAAGGTATCCAAAATAACACCAACCATAATGATTAGGGATGTTCCACCAAAAAATTGAGAGAATTGAGTTCCAACTCCAGCCCTAGCAACAAAAGCAGGTAATATTGCAATCAATGCTAAGTAAATTGACCCAGGCAAAGTAATTTTAGTTAAAATATTATCTATAAAATCCGAAGTCTCTTTCCCTGGCTTAATACCTGGAACGAAACCACCATTTCTTTTCATATCATCTGCTATTTGACTAGGATTAATCGTAATAGCCGTATATAAGAAAGTAAATACTATTATTAATAAAGCAAATGTTAAATTATATTGCCAGCTTTGGAAGTCAGAAAAAACATTCCCAATATAAGCAGCAGTATCACTGTCATCCGCCCATAAGTTTGCTAATAGAGCAGGTAAGAACATTAGTGACTGGGCAAATATAATAGGCATTACACCTGATGCATTCACCTTTAATGGGATATATTGGCGTTGGCCACCATAAACTCTTCCGCCTACAACCTGCTTAGCATATTGAACTGGTATTCTTCTTGTAGCCTGAACCAACATAACAGTAACCATAACTACAAAGAACAAGGCTACTATCTCTAAAATAAAGAACAATAAACCACTCATTCCTAGAGATATAGCTTCTGCCACGATCGAACCAGGGAAACGAGAAATAATCCCTATCATAATCAACATAGAAATACCATTTCCAATACCTTTATCAGTAATTTTCTCTCCTAACCACATACAAAAGATTGTACCAGCTGTAAGGACAATTACTGAAGTGAAGGTAAAAAATGTTTGACTCATCATAATTGCCTCACTTGGAATAGTTCCAGCAACATAACTAACACCTTGAACAAAGGTGATAGCGATTGTCAACACCCTAGTTATTTGAGTAATCTTTTTTCTACCAGATTCCCCTTCCTTCTGCATTTTTTGAAAGTAAGGAACCGCTACTGTTAATAACTGGATCACAATACTTGCAGAAATATAAGGCATTATACCTAACGCAAAGATGGATGCATTTGAAAATGCTCCACCTAAGATGGTATCTAAAAGACCGAATATACCTTGAGCATCTCCCGACAATTTAGAAGGATCCACTCCTGGTAAAACCACAAAAGAGCCTAATCGGAAAATAATTAAAAACCCAATGGTATTTAAAATTCTATCTCTAAGCTCCTCTATAGAGAAAATATTCTTTATGGTAGAAAAAAAACGATTCATATTATATTTTTGATGCAGTTCCTCCAGCTTTCTCGATTGCCTCTAACGCAGTTTTAGAAAATGCATTAGCTGTAACATTCAATTTAGCCTTTAAGGTTCCGTTTCCTAAAATTTTAACCAAGTCATTTTTAGCAACAAGTCCTTTGCTTTTCAATAAGTCTAAATCAATAGTATCCACACTATACTTCTCTTGAAGCGTTTGAAGATCACTTAAATTGATCGCCTTGTAGCTTACTCTATTGATGTTATTGAAACCAAATTTTGGAACTCTTCTTTGCAATGGCATTTGACCACCCTCAAAACCCTGTTTTGAAGAATAACCACTTCTTGATTTTGCTCCTTTATGACCTCTTCCTGCAGTACCGGCAGCTCCAGAACCCTGTCCTCTACCAATACGCTTTCTATCTTTAATAGAACCTTCTGCTGGTTTTAATGTATGTAATTTCATCTTATCCTTCAGTTACATTAACTAAGTGATCTACTTTTCTCAACATACCTTCTATTTGAGGAGTTGATTCTTTAGTCACAGTTTTATTAATTCTACCTAAACCTAAAGCTTGAATTGTCAACTTTTGGTCTTTTGGTCTTCCTATTACACTTCTTGTTTGTGTTACTTTAATTTTCTTAGCCATCGTAATTAACCATTAAATACATTAGAAAGTGCAATTCCTCTATCCTTTGCTACTGTATAAGGATCTCTTAACTTAAGTAGCGCATCAAAAGTAGCTTTTACCACGTTGTGCGGATTTGAAGAACCTTTAGATTTTGCTAAAACGTTGTGAACACCAGCACTTTCGAAAACAGCACGCATCGCACCACCTGCAATCACCCCAGTACCTGGAGATGCAGGCTTCACCAATACGAAACCACCACTATATTTACCAATTTGTTCGTGAGGAACAGTACCTTTAAGAATAGGCACTTTCACCAAATTCTTTTTAGCATCATCAATTCCTTTAGTAATAGCATCAGTTACCTCATTGGCTTTACCCAATCCATAACCAACAACACCATTACCATCTCCCACAACTACGATTGCAGAGAAGCTAAATCTTCTACCACCTTTCACTACCTTAGCAACTCTTTTAATAGCTACTACCTTCTCTTTCAGTTCGATTTCGCTTGCTCTAACAGATTTTATATTACTCTGAGACATATTTTTAGAATTTTAAGCCACCTTTACGAGCACCGTCAGCCAATGCTTTTACTCTTCCATGAAATCTATAACCACCTCTATCAAATACAATTGATTTGATACCTGCATCTTTAGCTCTTTCGGCCAGTGTTTCACCAACTTTTGATGCCGTATCGATGTCAGCATTACTTTTAGCACCTAATTCTAAAGAATTTGCAGCAACTAAAGTATGACCTTTTAAATCATCGATTACTTGTGCGTAAATGGCACGGTTACTTTTAAATACCGTCAAACGAGGTGTTTCAGCAGTTCCGGAAATCTTTCTACGAATTCCTAATTTTATTCGAGCTCGTCTATCTTGTTTACTAATAGCCATTTTTAATATTATTTAGCGGCAGTTTTACCTGCTTTACGTCTAACTTGTTCACCCACAAACCTAATTCCTTTTCCTTTGTACGGTTCAACAGTACGTAAGGACTTGATTTTTGCAGCTACTTGACCAATTAATTGTTTATCAAAGCTTTCTAAAGTAACGATAGGATTTTGACCTTTAACCGTTTCTGCAGAAGCTTTTACCTCATCAGGTAAACCTAAAAATATACTGTGAGAATAACCTACGTTTAACTCCAATATATTACCCTGTACAGTAGCTTTATATCCTACCCCTACAAGTTCTAATTGTTTTTTGTAGCCCTCAGATACTCCAGTAACCATATTATTCAATAAAGCTCTGTACAAACCGTGCATTGCTTTATGTCTTTTAGATTCTGTAGCTCTTTCTAGTTGCACTACTCCATCAGTATTTTTAACAGAAATAGCAGTATCAACTTGCTGCGTTAAAGTACCTTTAGAACCCTTTACTGTTACTAAGTTATCCTTAGCAATTTCAAGTGTTACATCTTGAGGCAGTTTTATAAGACTTTTACCTATTCGTGACATTTCTATTCTTTAATATACGTAGCACAATACTTCACCACCAACTTTAAGCGTTCTAGCTTCTTTATCAGTGATAACTCCCTTAGAAGTTGACATAATCGCAACACCTAAACCATTTAAAACTCTCGGTAAGTTTTCAGAATCAGAGTATTTTCTCAACCCTGGTTTTGAAACTCTCTCCAAGTTAGAAATAGCTGGAGTTTTTGTTTCAGGATCATATTTCAAAGCAATCTTAATATTACCTTGTCCGTTATCTTCCTCGAATTTATAATTCAGGATATAACCTTTTTCATGAAGTACTTTGGTCATACTTTTTTTCAAGTTTGATGCCGGTACTTCTACGATTCGGTGATTTGCTTTTATAGCATTACGAACCCTTGTAAGAAAATCAGCTATTGGATCAGTTACCATCTCTTAATTAATTATAATTTCTAGTTGCTCTGCCGAAACAGGCGTGCAAAGTTAAGAAATTAATTTGTTTATAAAAATAAAATATTAAAAATCACCAACTTGCTTTGGTTACCCCTGGTATTTTACCTTGTGAAGCCATTTCACGGAAGGTTACCCTTGATATTCCAAATTTTCGCATATATCCCTTAGGACGACCAGTTAATTTACATCTGTTATGTAATCTTACTGGAGATGCATTTTTTGGTAATTTATCTAAAGCCTCATAGTCACCATTTGCTTTTAACTCAGCTCTTTTGGCTGCATACTTAGCGACTAATCTCTCTCTTTTCTTTTCTCTGGCAATTACTGCTTTTCTAGCCATAATTATTTATTGTTTTTACTGGCAAATGGCATTCCGAAAGCTTTTAATAATTCAAAACTCTCTTCGTCCGTTTTTGCAGTGGTTACAAAAGTAATATCCATACCGGAAATAGTTGAAACTTTATCAATGCTTATTTCCGGAAAAATAATTTGTTCTTTAACACCAAGGGTATAATTACCTCTTCCGTCAAAGCCTTTATCTTTCACACCTTGAAAGTCACGTACACGAGGTAAAGAAACAGATAATAATCTATCCAAAAACTCGTACATTTTCTCACCTCTTAGTGTAACTTTAGCTCCAATAGGCATCCCTTCTCTTAACTTAAAATTCGAAATAGAATTTTTAGCATAAGTAGGAACCGCTTTTTGACCAGTTATCATAGTCAATTCCTCAACTCCTATATCCACTAATTTTTTATCAGCAGTTGCTGCTCCAATTCCTTTGTTGATCACAATTTTTGTGAGCTTAGGAACTTCCATTGCAGAGCTATATTGAAATTTCTCTTTCAAAGCGGGAATTATTTCACCCAGGTATAAATCTTTTATTCTTGGATTAGCCATTTTTGATCACCTCCCCCGTTTTTTTTGAATATCTTTGCAATTTACCGTTTTCGTCAAGCTTACGCCCAGTTCTCGTTGCATCGCCCGTTGCAGGATCAACCAACATCAAGTTACTGATGTGAATTGGTGCTTCAACTTTATCGATACCACCTTGAGGACTATTAGCAGAAGGCTTTTTATGTTTTGTTACAATATTAGCTCCTTCTACGATAGCTCTATCTTTCTCACCTATCATTTCCAATACCGTTCCAGTTTTACCTTTGGCGTTACCAGCGATCACTTTAACAGTATCACCCTTTCGGATATGAAATTTCTGTTGTTTATTTTTTCTCCTTTCCATAATATTATAATACTTCAGGTGCTAAAGAAACAATTTTCATGAATTGCTTTTCACGCAATTCTCTAGCAACAGGCCCGAAAATACGAGTACCTCTTGGCTCATCATTAGGGTTCAATAATACAGCTGCATTATCTTCGAAACGAATATAAGAACCATCTTTTCTTCTCACCTCTTTCTTAGTGCGTACGATGACAGCTCTAGAAACGGTACCTTTTTTCAAGTTACTTGAAGAAAGAGCAGACTTAACAGTTACAATCACTTTATCACCAATGGAAGCATACCTTTTCTTAGTACCGCCCAATACGCGAATACATAATACCTCTTTGGCACCACTATTATCCGCAACACTTAATCTTGATTCTTGTTGTATCATGGTTATTTAGCTCTTTCTACGATTTCTACTAATCTCCATTTTTTATTCTTGCTCATCGGTCTAGTTTCTTGTATTCTGACGGTATCGCCAATTGTACAATCATTAGCCTCATCATGAGCCATGAATTTGGTATTTTTCTTTACGAATTTACCATACATAGGGTGTTTAACCTTTCTTTCTACAGAAACGGTAATGGACTTGTCCATTTTGTTACTTACAACTAACCCTACTCTTTCCTTTCTAAGGTTTCTTTCCATCTTAGCAATTATTTAGCAAGTACTTTACTTCTTAGTTCAGTCTGCAAACGAGCAATATTCTTACGAGTATCTCTTATTTGCATAGGATTCTCTATTGGAGAGATTGCGTGTGCAAACTTCAACTTGTGAAGTTTTTGTCCTTCAACTTTTATATTCTCATTGAGCTCGTCAATGGATAATTTTTTAATATCAGCGTTTTTCATGATACTATATTTTCTGAGTAATCCCTTCTTACTGAAAACTTGGTTTTCACTGGCAATTTCTGTGCAGCTAATCTTAGTGCCTCTTTGGCATCCGCCATTGATACACCTCCAGCTTCAAACATGATTGTTCCAGGCTTAACGGTTGCTACCCAATATTCTGGAGCACCTTTACCTTTACCCATCCTAACTTCAGCAGGCTTTTTGGTAATCGGTTTGTCAGGAAAAATACGAATCCAAACTTGACCCTGTCTTTTCATTGCTCTAGTCATGGCAATCCTTGCTGCCTCTATCTGTCTACTGGTAATCCAACCCGGCTCCAGTGACTTTAAAGCAAAACTTCCGAAGGCAATTCTATGACCTCTCTGAGCAATTCCTTTTACTCTACCCTTTTGCTTTTTCCTAAATTTTGTTCTTTTTGGCTGTAACATTTTCTAAAAATCTTTTACCAAGAAAGCGCCTATTTACGCTTTCTTTTAGGACGTTCACTTCTTCTATTATTAGCCGGGCCACCACCTTTATTACCAGGTGCGCCTGCCCCAACATTAAGCGACAAGTCTCTCTTGCCGAAAACCTCTCCTTTGAAAACCCACACTTTCACACCAATTGTTCCATAAATTGTATGTGCTGGAGTTGTTTCATAGTCGATATCTGCCCTCAATGTATGCAAAGGAATTCTACCTTCTTTATACATTTCGGTACGTGCCATTTCAGCCCCGCCTAAACGACCTGAAACTTTAATCTTTATACCTTGCGCTCCTACTCTCATAGCTGAAGCAATTGCTTGCTTCATTGCTCTTCTGTAAGATATTCTAGCTTTTAACTGCTGACCGATAGACTCACCAATTAATTTGGCATCTAACTCTGGACGCTTAATTTCAAATATATTGATTTGAACATCCTTATTGGTCAACTTCTTAAGCTCCTCTTTCAATTTATCAACTTCACTACCACCTTTACCGATCACAACTCCTGGTCTAGCAGTGTGTACAGTTAAAGTGATTCTTTTTAAAGTTCTTTCGATAACAATTTTAGAGATTCCACCTTTTGGAATACGAGCTAATATATATTCTCTGATTTTTTGATCTTCTATTAACTTGTCAGAAAAAGATAAACCTTTTCCTCCGTACCAGTTGGATTCCCAACCGCGAACGATACCTAATCGAAAACCTATTGGATTAACTTTCTGTCCCATTGTTATTTATTTTCAGCGTTATCAGTTTCAGCCAATACCGCTCTATCCGCAGCACTGTCAACAATCAAAGTTACGTGGTTTGATCTTTTTCTAATTCTATGAGCTCTACCCTGAGGAGCAGGTCTAAGTCTTTTCAAGACCCTACCACCATCAACCTGTACAGATTTAACATATAAATCAGCATCTTCAAGATCTAGTTCTGGATTTGCTTGTTGCCAGTTGGCAATTGCAGAAAGCAATAATTTTTCTACTCTAGCTGCTCCATGCTTAGATTCAAACTTAAGAATATTCAAAGCACGGTTAACTTTTTCACCTCTGATAAGATCCACTACCATCCTCATTTTTCGAGGAGAAGTAGGTACGTTATTTAATTTAGCTATTGCTTCCATTATCTCTTACCTTTATCTTTTTTATTTATATGACCCCTGAAGTTTCTAGTGGGAGAAAACTCGCCTAGTTTGTGTCCAACCATGTTTTCAGTTACATAAACAGGAATAAATTTATTTCCATTATGTACTGCAAAAGTATGACCAACAAAATCAGGAGAAATCATAGATCTTCTTGACCATGTTTTGATAACCGATTTCTTACCGGAGTCATTCATAGTATCAACCTTCTTCTCAAGACGAAAGTCAATATAAGGTCCTTTTTTTAACGATCTAGCCATCTATTATTTCTTTTTACCGATAATTAATTTATTGGAATATTTCTTAGGCGTTCTGGTTTTTAAACCTTTAGCCAATAAACCTTTTCTTGATCTTGGGTGACCTCCTGAAGACTTACCTTCACCACCACCCATTGGATGATCAACTGGGTTCATAACAACCGCTCTTGTTCTAGGTCTACGACCTAACCAACGTTTACGACCTGCCTTACCTAATTTCACAATCATGTGATCGGCATTTGAAACAGTACCAACAGTTGCCATACAAGCTGCTAATACTAATCTCATCTCACCAGAAGGTAATTTTAATGTCGCATACTTACCATCTCTAGCCAATAATTGTGCATATGAACCTGCACTTCTCGACATAGCGCCACCAGCACCAGGTTTGATCTCAATATTATGAATGATCGTACCTAACGGTATATTAGACAATGGTAATGCATTTCCTACCTCAGGGGCAATATCCTTACCCGAGATAATAGTTTCTCCTACTTTCAATCCGTTTGGCGCTAAGATATATCTCTTCTCACCATCAGCATAATGCAATAACGCAATAAAAGCCGTTCTTCCTGGATCGTATTCTAAAGTAGCTACTTTAGCAGGGATGTTAAATTTATTCCTTTTAAAGTCTACAATCCTTAAACTTTGCTTATGACCACCACCTAAGTAGCGCATAGTCATTCGTCCAGAATTATTTCGTCCACCAGATTTCTTACTTGGAGCAAGCAATGACTTTTCAGGAGCCACTTTACTTAACTCGGTATAAACCGGTGCTAACCTATATCTTTGTCCAGCTGTAACTGGTCTTAATTTTTTAACTGCCATTTTTCAGATCATTAAATTTCGCTGTAGAAATCGATTACCTCTCCTTCTGCTACAGTTACAATTGCTTTTTTGAAACTAGGCTTTCTACCAGTAAGAATCCTAGACTTAGTGTAACGAGATTTCTGCTTACCCAAATACTTCATAGTATTGATGCTCTCTACATTTACACCGTACGTTTTTTCAACCTCAGCTTTAATCTGGATTTTGTTAGCATTTATATCTACAACAAATCCATATTTACCTTTTTCGTTGAGGGCTGAGACTTTTTCCGTAACAAGTGGTTTTATTAAAACGCTCATATCTTTTACTTAAATAAGTTTTCAATTTTCTCTAAAGAACCTTCAACGAAAAGTAACTGGTCAGCATGAAGTACATCATATGTATTTAATGAATCTACTGTAGTTACTTGCGTATTTTTGATATTTCTTCCAGACAATACAATATTCTTATCTACTTCTGGAAGAACTAAAAGTGTCTTTTTTGAATCCAAAGACAATTTATTCAGCATATCTGTATAGTTTTTGGTTTTGACCTCATTAAAAGTAAACCCTTCTAATACAGATATCATCTGATCCTTTGCTTTATAAGTTAAAGCTGATTTTCTAGCTACAGCTTTTAACTTTTTATTTAATTTAAAGCTGTAGTCTTTCGGTCTTGGACCAAAAACTCTACCACCACCTTTAAAAATTGGTGATTTGATACTACCAGCACGAGCTGTACCAGTACCTTTTTGCTTTTTAATTTTTCTAGTTGAACCAGAAATTTCTGCTCTCTCTTTAGATTTATGCGTTCCTTGTCTCGCATTAGCCATTTTCTGTTTCACGTCTAAATAAATAGCGTGATCATTTGGCTCTATATCAAAGATGGCATCCGATAAAGAAACTTTTCTTCCGGTGTCTTCGCCTGTATGTTTTAAAATTGAAAGCTCCATCTTTATTTCTCTATTATTACAAATGAATTTTTAGCACCTGGTATTGATCCACTCACTAATAGTAAGTTTTTCTCAGGGATAAGTTTTAAAACTCTTAGATTAGTGTTTTTAACTCTATCCCCTCCTGTTCTACCTGCCATACGCATACCCGGGAATACTCTTGCCGGATAAGAAGCACCACCGATTGAACCAGGCGCTCTCTGTCTATTATGCTGACCATGAGTTGCTTGACCAACTCCACCGAAACCATGACGCTTTACAACACCTTGGAATCCTTTACCTTTTGAAGAACCTGCAACATCTACATAATCACCTTCTTCAAAAACATCACCAATGGTTACTGTTTGACCAAGTGTGAACTTGTCTACAAACGTGTCATAACCTTCGTATTCACGAAACTCAGCTAGTTTTTTCTTAGGCGTTGTTTGAGCATTTTTGAAATGCCCCTGCAATGCTTTTGGTGTATTCTTCTCCTTGCGCTCTTCATAGCCCAATTGAATAGCAGAATAACCATCGGTTTCCTCTTTTTTTACTTGTGTAACCACACAAGGACCAGCTTCTATCACCGTGCATGCGACATTTCGTCCATCGACACCGTAGATACTAGTCATTCCGATTTTCTTTCCTATTATTCCAGACATTATTAATTTGATTAACAACCTTTTAACGGGTTTTACCGTAGCTTTTCCCGAAAGGACTGCAAAGTTAGTAAAATATTATAAGCTACAAAACTTACAACATTAAAAAATACAAAATTCTAAAAAAGAAAAACCAATGATATCCAGACCATTGGTTTTCCAAATTTTAAATATTCTACAATTACACTTTTATTTCAACATCAACTCCACTTGGAAGCTCAAGTTTCATTAAAGCATCAACTGTTTTAGCGCTATTCGAATAAATATCTACTAGTCTCTTAAAAGTACATAGTTGATATTGCTCACGAGATTTCTTGTTCACGTGAGGAGAACGCAATACTGTAAAAATTTCTTTCTCAGTAGGCAAAGGAATTGGGCCACTCACTACTGCACCTGTTGTTTTTACAGCTCTCACAATTTTCTCAGAAGACTTGTCTACCAAATTGTGATCGTATGATTTTAACTTTATTCTTATTTTCTGATTCATGATTCCTAATTATTTAACAGTCTCCCCTTTAGATTTTGCAATTACTTCATCCGCAATATTTCGAGGAACTGGGTCATAGTGTGAAAAAGTTAAGGATGCAGTTGCTCTACCAGAACTAATTGTTCTTAAGTCAGTAACATATCCAAATAATTCAGACAATGGAACGTCAGCTCTAATTACTTGCGCTGCGCCTTTAGGATCCATCCCCTTCATCAAGCCTCTTCTTTTATTTAAATCACCTGTAACAGGTCCGGTATATTCTTCCGGAGTAAGTACTTCTACTTTCATAACTGGCTCTAACAATTGAGGTCCCGCCTTTTTAGCAGCCTCTTTAAAACCAATTCTTGCTGCCAACTCAAAAGATAAAGCATCTGAATCGACATCGTGGAAACTACCATGGTACAATTCCACTTTCATTGCTTCAATTGGGTATCCAGCTAAAGGACCATTTGACATAGCCTCAGTAAATCCTTTTTGAATTGCTGGAATAAATTCCTTAGGAATTACCCCACCAGTAATTTTATTATCAAATTGTAAACCAGGTTGGATTTCACCTTTTTCATCTGGTTCAGCTGGAGATAACTTAAATACGATATCAGCGAATTTACCTTTACCACCAGATTGCTTCTTATAAACCTCTTTGTGATCTACCAAATTAGTGATAGCTTCTTTATATGCAACCTGTGGAGCACCTTGATTAATATCAACTTTAAATTCTCTTTTCAAACGATCCATGATGATATCCAAGTGCAACTCTCCCATACCTCTAAGGATTGTTTGACCAGTTTCTTCATCAGTATTCACTTGCAGAGTTGGATCTTCTTCCACTAATTTAGCGATTGCCATCCCCATTTTATCAACATCAGCTTGAGTTTTTGGCTCAATAGCGTAACCGATAACAGGCTCAGGGAAAACCATTGATTCTAAAACGATTTTATGTTTCTCGTTACAAAGCGTATCCCCCGTTTTGATATCTTTAAATCCTACAACTGCAGCAATATCACCAGCATGAAGTGTATCAATTTGGTTTTGCTTGTTAGCGTGCATTTGAAAGATTCTAGAAATTCTTTCTTTTTTATTGGTTCTCGTATTAAAAACATACGAACCAGAATCCAATGTACCAGAATACGATCTTACGAAACATAGACGCCCTACAAATGGGTCTGTAGCAATTTTAAATGCTAATGCTGCAAATGGATCATCTGAAGTTGGCTTTCTAGATGTTGGCTCGTCATTATCAGGATTAGTTCCTACAATTTTATCTCTATCCAATGGAGAAGGTAAAAGTTCCATTACATAGTTTAATAAAGTTTGAACACCTTTATTCTTGAAGGCAGAGCCACAAAGCATTGGCACAAAAGCCAAATCTAATGTAGCAGCTCTTAAAGCAGCGATCACTTCATCTTTACTTATAGATTCTGGATCTTCAAAGTATTTTTCCATTAAGGATTCGTCATACTCTGCAACTGATTCAAGTAAGTGCTCACGATATTCGTTCACCTCATCTTGCATATCAGCAGGTATTTCTACCTCTTCCCAGGTCATACCGTTATCTTCTTCATTCCATACAGCTGCCTTCATCTCTACAAGGTCGACAACTCCTTTGAAGTTACCTTCTGCACCAATAGGTAGTTGTAATGGAACTGCTTTAGTACCTAACATTTCCTTCACCTGACGACAAACATTTAAGAAGTCAGCGCCATCACGGTCCATTTTGTTTACGAAACCGATTCTCGAAACATTATAATTATCTGCTAGTCTCCAGTTAGTTTCTGATTGAGGTTCAACACCATCAACCGCACTAAATAAGAAAACTAAACCATCTAAAACTCTTAAAGATCTATTTACCTCAACAGTAAAATCAACGTGACCTGGAGTATCGATAATGTTAATATGATATTCTTCATCTTTATAAGGCCAGAATACAGTAGTAGCAGCTGAAGTAATAGTGATACCTCTTTCTTGCTCCTGCTCCATCCAGTCCATAGTGGCCGCACCATCATGAACTTCACCTAATTTGTGACTTACACCTGTATAGTATAAAATCCTTTCAGTAGTAGTAGTTTTTCCGGCATCGATATGTGCTGCGATACCTATATTACGTGTTAGTCTGAGATCTCTTGCCATTATACTAGCTATTAAAATCTAAAATGAGAAAATGCTTTATTTGCTTCAGCCATACGGTGCGTATCATCTTTCTTTTTGATAGCAGCTCCTTCACCTTTGGAAGCAGCGATGATTTCACCAGCTAAACGTTCTGTCATGGTTTTTTCACCTCTTTTTCTTGCGAAAGTAATCATCCACTTAATCCCAAGAGATACTTTTCTTTCAGGACGAACTTCAAGAGGTACTTGGAATGTAGCCCCACCAACTCTTCTACTTTTCACCTCAACTGCAGGAGAAATATTAGATAAAGCTTTTTTCCAAACTTCTAATCCATTCTCCTTTGTTTTTTCTTCTGCCATTTCTAAGGCTTCATAAAAAATGCTGTAGGCAATACTTTTCTTTCCGTCTACCATTAAATAGTTAACAAATTTTGTAACTAAGGTATCTCCAAATTTAGGATCTGGAAGAATATATCGTTTTTTAGGTTTTGCTTTCCTCATCGTTCTTTATTTCTTAGGTCTTTTTGCTCCATATTTTGATCTTCTTTGAGTACGCCCATTTACACCGGCAGTATCCAATGCGCCTCTAATGATGTGATATCTCACACCAGGCAAATCTTTCACTCTTCCACCCCTGATTAACACTATAGAATGCTCTTGAAGGTTGTGACCTTCACCTGGGATATAAGCGTTCACTTCTTTTTGATTGGTCAACCTAACCCTAGCCACTTTTCTCATTGCTGAGTTTGGCTTTTTTGGAGTGGTGGTATAAACACGAGTACATACACCCCTTCTTTGTGGGCAAGAATCCAAAGCAGGAGATTTTGACTTTGAAGTCAATTTCTTTCTACCCTTTTTAACTAATTGTTGTATAGTAGGCATTTATTATAACTTTATCTTCTATTACTACTTGAGATTTTTAGGACTGCAAAGGTAAAAAATCAGATGCATTATCCAAACACATCTGATTAATTATTTTCACAAAGTCCTAATTTATAAGGAATAAGCTTAAGCTTCTCCAACATTTGAACCAAAATTCATAGGGAATTTAGGCGATTCCTCGGACTGCTTTATTGGACCAAAATTATTTTCATACTTACTAATATTGTCCTTTAAAGCATTCAACAGCCTTTTGGCATGCTCTGGAGTTACTACAACTCTAGATTTCACCTTTGCTTTTGGCACACCAGGCATCAACCTGATGAAGTCAATCACAAATTCACTGTTTGAGTGCGCAACCATTGCCAAATTTGCATAAACTCCTTCCGCTACATCATCAGGCAGTTCAATATTGATTTGGTTTTGTTGTTTCTTATTACCTTTTTTTTCCTCCATTATTATTGGATTTATAATTTAAAAAAGACTGAATTAAGCTTCAGTCTTTTCTTCTTTTACTTTACTTTCCTTCATGCTATCAAGCTCATCTTTAGAGCCAACAATCATTTCACTCCAGTCAGTCAATCCAGTACCTGCAGGGATTAAGTGCCCAACAATTACATTTTCTTTAAGACCATTCAAATGATCTGCTTTACCTCTAATTGAGGCTTCGCTTAGCACTTTTGTAGTCTCCTGGAATGACGCAGCTGAAATAAAGCTTTCAGTTCCTAAAGATGATTGCGTAATACCTTGCAACGTTGGTTTAGAAACGGCCGGCTCAGCATCTCTTGTCTTCACAAGCTTCAAGTCTTTTCTTTTCAAAGTAGAATTTTCATCTCTTAACTTTCTAGCTGAAATGATTTGACCTGGTTTCAAGTTAGGTGAATCACCCGCATCGGTTACAACTTTCATATCCAACACTCTATCATTTTCCTCTCTGAATACAAAGCGGTCTACAACTTGGTTGGGCAAGAAAGTGGTGTCACCAGACTCTAACACTTGAACCTTCTGCATCATTTGTCTAACGATAACTTCGATGTGTTTATCATTGATCTTCACACCTTGTAATCGATAAACTTCCTGAATTTCATTTACAATATACTCCTGAACAGCAGTCGGCCCTTTAATAGACAAGATATCAGAAGGCGTAGTAGCACCATCAGATAGCGCATAACCTGCTTTTACAAAGTCATTATCTTGAACTAGAATGTGCTTAGATAGAGAAACTAAGTATCTTTTCTTAACACCATCCTTAGATTCAATGAAAATCTCTCTGTTACCTCTCTTGATACCTCCAAAAGTCACAACACCATCAATCTCAGATACTACTGCTGGATTTGAAGGATTTCTTGCTTCAAATAATTCCGTTACTCGAGGAAGACCCCCTGTAATATCTTTAGATTTACTTGTTGATCGAGGAATCTTAGCCAAAATCTGTCCTGGTTTGATGGTAGCCCCTTCGTCAACTGACAAGTGAGCACCTACAGGAATATTATAAGTTTTAGGATCTTGACCTTTTGTATTTACAATAACAGCAGGGTTCTTGGTCTTATCTTTTGTATCGATAATAACCTTCTCTCTGTGTCCTGTTTGTTCATCAGATTCTTCTTTGTAAGTAACACCTTCTTCAATACTTTCGAATTCAGTAACTCCTTCAAATTCAGAGAGAATTACAGCATTATAAGGATCCCAGAAACATAATTCCTGATCTTTATCAACTTTTTCTCCTTCTTTAACTTTCAGTGTGGCACTGTAAGGAACGTGATTACTCATCAATACCTTTTTGCTTTTTGGATCGATGATCTTGATTTCACCAGATCTTCCCATTACAACTGTTCTTGACTCACCTTCATCATCGGTAGATTGGATTGCTCTCAAATCTTCGAATTCTACGATACCAGCAGTTTTAGCTTTAATTGTAGCTTCAACAGCAATGTTAGAGGCCGTACCCCCAACGTGGAAGGTTCTCAATGTTAACTGAGTACCTGGCTCACCAATTGACTGTGCTGCAATTACACCAACTGAATCACCTTTTTGAGCAATCTTAGAGGTTGCTAAGTTTCTACCATAACACTTGCTACACACTCCTTGACGAGTTTCACAAGTTAATACAGATCTGATTTCAACTTCTTCTATTAAAGCTTCATCTATTTTATCACAAATCTCATCAGTGATTGTTTCACCTGACGAAACTATTAATTCTTCTGTTTGTGGATGATACACATCATGCACACTCACTCTACCCAGGATACGCTCAGCTAATGACTCTACTATTTCATCATTATCTTTTAATGCTGAAACATTCAATCCTCTCAAAGTTCCACAATCAACATCGTTTACTACAACATCTTGTGCAACGTCAACAAGTCTTCTGGTTAAGTAACCCGCATCGGCAGTTTTCAGTGCAGTATCGGCAAGACCTTTTCTAGCACCGTGAGTAGAGATAAAGTACTCAATAACATCTAATCCTTCACGGAAGTTAGATAAAATTGGGTTTTCAATAATACCTCCTACTGAGCCTGCAAGGTTTTTCTGTGGCTTAGCCATCAACCCTCTCATACCACCCAGCTGACGAATTTGCTCTCTTGAACCACGGGCTCCCGAGTGCATCATCATATAGATAGAATTAAAACCTTGATTATCCTCTTCTAATTGTTGCATCAAGGTATTAGTCAATTGAGAGTTGATTCTAGTCCAAATATCAATTACCTGATTATAACGCTCATTATCAGTGATAAGACCCATCAAGTAATTATTCCAAACTGCATCAACCTCTTCTTTAGCTTGCTCCACTAAAGTATCTTTAACTTCAGGAACCATAATATCGCCAAGTCCCATTGAAAGACCACCTTTATAAGCCATCTGAAATCCTAATTCCTTGATGTTATCTAAGAAATTAGCTGTTTTAGCAGATCCTGCTAGCTTATACACGTGGGCAATTATACCTTGAAGATTCTTCTTAGTTAATAATTGATCGATGTAACCCACCTCTTCAGGCACACTTTCATTAAATATTACTCGTCCGGCTACAGTATCAATAATTTTTGTTTCCAATTCACCATCCGCATCACGAACCTTAGTTCTTAACTTAATATTGGCGTGCTTAGAAAGTTGCTTCTCATTGATAGCAATAATTACTTCTTCTGAGCTGTAAAATCTCTTACCTTCACCTAATACTGGTTCTTCTTTGGTAGATTTTCTTCCTTTAGAAACATAATAGAGACCCAAAACCATATCCTGTGAAGGTACAGTAATAGGTGCTCCGTTAGCCGGATTTAATATATTATGAGAAGAAAGCATTAAAGTTGAAGCTTCCAATATCGCTTCATGCCCTAGTGGAACGTGAACCGCCATTTGGTCACCATCAAAATCGGCATTAAAAGCAGTACACGCTAATGGGTGTAACTGAATTGCTTTACCTTCAATCAATTTTGGTTGGAAAGCTTGGATACCTAAACGGTGAAGTGTTGGAGCCCTGTTTAATAACACAGGATGTCCTTTCATTACGTTCTCCAAAATATCCCAAACCACAGGGTCTTTTCTGTCAACAATCTTTTTAGCAGACTTAACAGTTTTAACAATTCCCCTTTCGATTAATTTTCTAATAATAAAAGGTTTAAAAAGCTCAGCTGCCATATTCTTAGGCAAGCCACATTCGTGCATTTTCAATTCAGGTCCTACAACAATTACTGAACGACCAGAATAATCAACCCTTTTACCTAATAAGTTTTGACGGAATCTACCTTGTTTCCCTTTCAGCATATCTGAAAGTGATTTCAGGGCTCTGTTTCCATCAGATCTTACTGCATTTACTTTTCTAGAGTTATCAAACAAAGAATCAACTGCTTCCTGTAACATCCTTTTCTCATTTCTAAGGATAACTTCAGGAGCTTTGATATCGATCAACCGTTTCAAACGATTGTTTCTGATAATAACTCTTCTATATAAATCATTTAAGTCAGAAGTAGCAAATCTACCACCATCAAGAGGCACTAAAGGTCTCAATTCCGGTGGAATAACTGGCACCATTCTGATAATCATCCATTCCGGACGGTTTTCAATTCTTGTTCTAGCATCACGGAAAGCTTCTACTACTCTCAATCTTTTTAAAGCTTCTGCTTTTCTTTGTTGAGAAGTATCCGTAGCCGCTTGATGTCTTAATTCGTAAGAAAGTTCATCCAGTTGGATTCTAGCTAATAACATATCCAACGCTTCAGCACCCATTTTGGCGATGAATTTGTTTGGATCGTCATCGTCTAACTTCTGATTTTCTGCAGGAAGCTTATCCAAAATATCTAAATACTCATCTTCCGTTAGGAAATCCATGTACGCTATTCCGTCTTCTTCTTTAGTACCTGGCTGGATTACTACATATCTTTCGTAATAGATGATCTGATCAAGCTTTTTGGTTGGTAAGCCTAAAAGATATCCGATTTTGTTCGGTAAAGACTTGAAATACCAAATATGAGCTACAGGCACAACCAATTCGATATGGCCCATTCTCTCTCTACGAACTTTTTTCTCAGTTACTTCAACACCGCACCTATCGCAAATGATGCCTTTGTATCTGATTCTTTTATATTTTCCACAATGACATTCCCAGTCTTTAACAGGCCCAAATATTCTTTCGCAGAATAAACCACCCATTTCCGGCTTATAAGTTCGGTAATTAATGGTTTCAGGCTGAGTGACTTCACCATGAGAGCTTTCCAAAATAGATTCTGGAGAAGCCAAACTAATGGTGATTTTAGAAAAGTCAGTGTTGATTTTTTTATTTTTTTTGAACGCCATAATAAATGTATCTAAATGGGGCCGGTTAAAGCCCCGATAAAACAATTGAAATTAGTCTAAAGTGATTTCTAACGCTAAACCTCTTAATTCGTGAACCAATACGTTGAATGACTCTGGAATATTTGGTTTACCCATATTTTCACCTTTAACTATCGCTTCATAGGCTTTAGCTCTACCAATCACATCATCTGATTTGATTGTAAGAATCTCTTGCAGAACATGAGAAGCACCAAAGGCCTCCAATGCCCAAACCTCCATCTCACCAAAACGCTGACCACCAAATTGAGCTTTACCACCCAATGGTTGCTGTGTAATTAATGAGTATGGTCCAATAGAACGTGCATGCATCTTGTCATCAATTAAGTGACCTAATTTCAGCATGTAAATCACTCCTACAGTAACTTTCTGATCAAATATATCACCAGTTAAACCGTCATATAAGTGTGTTCTACCAAATTCAGGCAATCCAGCTTCCGCTAATTCAGCAGAAACCTCATCAGAAGATGCCCCATCAAAAATTGGAGTAGCATACTTTCTGCCTAATTTTAATCCTGCCCAACCTAATACGGTTTCATAAATCTGACCGATGTTCATCCTAGAAGGTACACCTAATGGATTCAATACGATATCAACTGGTGTTCCATCTTCCAAGAATGGCATATCTTCATCACGAACTATTTTGGCTACAACACCTTTGTTTCCGTGACGACCCGCCATTTTATCTCCAACTTTCAATTTACGTTTCTTAGCAACATAAACTTTAGCCAATTGAACGATACCTGCTGGCAATTCATCCCCTACCTCAATAGTGAATCTTTCCCTCTTGAATTTACCTGCTATTTCGTTTCTTCTTTTATTATAATTTCTAACTAGATCAACTATAAGTTTATTAGTGTTCTCATCATTCGTCCAGTTATCCAAAATCAAATCAGAAATCAAATTCACTTCTTCTGGAACATTGTAGTTACTTTCATCTCTGTAGATATTCTTCTCAGGGAATAAGTTCTTTTCAATGTTATTCTGAGTGAATTTTACTCCTTTGCTCATGATCTCGTCACCAAACTTGTGTTTGATTCCTTGACATGTTTTACCTTCTAGCAAAGTAGCTAATTTTTCGATCTTAAGATTTCTTAATTTCAATAATTGACGGCTATATTCTTTAGCTAATACTTCTACTTCTTTCTTAGCATCAGCTCTTCCGTCTTTATCCTTTTTATGTCTAGCAAAAAGCTTGGTATCAATTACAACACCTCTTAAAGATGGAGAAGCTTTCATTGAAGCATCTTTTACGTCACCAGCTTTATCACCGAAAATTGCTCTTAGTAGCTTTTCTTCTGGAGTTGGATCAGTTTCACCTTTAGGAGTGATTTTACCAATTAGGATGTCACCCTCTTTGATTTCGGTACCAGTTCTGATGATACCGTTTTCATCAAGATTTTTAACAGCCTCTTCACTAACATTTGGTATTTCAGAAGTTAATTCTTCCTCTCCTCTTTTAGTATCTCTAACTTCTAATTCAAATTCTTCAATGTGAATAGAAGTAAATATATCTTCTCTTACAACCCTTTCAGAGATTACAATCGCATCCTCAAAGTTATAACCTTGCCATGGCATAAATGCCACTTTCATGTTACGACCGATAGCTAATTCACCTTTTTCAGTTGCATAACCATCACAAAGAATTTGACCTTTCTTAACTTTATCCCCTTTGTAAACAAGTGGTCTAAGGTTAATCGTTGTATTTTGGTTAGTTCTTCTAAATTTGATTAGATCATAAACCCTCTCATCATCTTCGAAAGAAACTAATTCCTCTTCCTCATTCATGTCGTATTTCACGACAATTTTTGTAGCATCTACAAAAACAACAACTCCATCCTTTTCTGCTACAATCATTGATCTAGAGTCTCTAGCAACTCTTCCTTCAAGACCTGTACCTACAATAGGTGCCTCAGGTCTCAATAATGGAACTGCTTGACGCTGCATGTTTGATCCCATCAATGCCCTGTTTGCATCATCATGCTCCAAGAATGGAATCATTGAAGCTGCAACCGATACAATTTGGTTAGGTGCAATATCCATGTAAGAAAGCTCTTTTGGCTCTAATACTGGGAAATCACCTTCAAATCTAGCTTTAACTCTATCGTTAAGATACTTACCTGAATCATCAATAGGGGCATTTGCCTGAGCAATGTTATGATCATCTTCTTCTTCGGCAGTAAGATAAAGTACATTACCACTCATGTCCACTTTACCACCTTCAACTTTTCTGTATGGAGTTTCAATGAATCCCATACCGTTTACTTTGGCGTGAACACATAATGAAGATATCAAACCAATGTTTGGACCTTCAGGAGTTTCAATAGTACATAATCTACCGTAGTGCGTATAATGAACATCACGAACCTCAAAACCAGCACGCTCTCTGGAAAGACCACCAGGCCCTAAGGCTGACATTCTTCTTTTGTGAGTTACCTCAGATAAAGGATTCGTTTGATCCATAAACTGAGATAGCTGGTTCGTTCCAAAGAATGAATTAATCACTGAAGACAAGGTTCTAGCGTTGATCAAATCAACAGGCTTAAAGTCCTCATTATCTCTAACGTTCATTCTTTCACGGATTGTTCTAGCCATTCTAGCTAAACCAACACCAAACTGAGCATATAACTGCTCCCCTACTGTTCTAACTCTTCTATTACTTAAGTGATCGATATCATCAACAATAGCTTTGGAGTTAATCAAACCGATAAGGTATTTCACTATGTGGATGATATCCACTTTAGTCAATACCTTAGTTTCAGCATCAATATCTAAACCTAATTTTTTATTGATTCTATATCTACCAACTTCACCTAAGTCATATCTTTTCTCTGAGAAGAAAAGATTTTGAATAATTTCTCTTGCTGTTGCTTCATCAGGAGCCTCTGTATTTCTCAATTGACGGTAAATTTGTTCTACCGCTTCTTTTTCAGAGTTAGAGTTATCCTTTTGTAGAGTATTATATACAATGCTGTAATCAGTGATATTCACATCAGTTCTGTGAAGAATGATGGATTTAACACCTGCATCTATAATTAAGTCTATATCTTCTTCTTCAATAACAGAATCTCTTTCTAAAAGCACTTCGTTTCTGTCGATAGATACCACTTCACCAGTATCTTCATCCACGAAATCCTCCGTCCAAGTTTTAAGAACTCTAGCTGCAAGCTTTCTTCCGATCACTTTTTTCAATGCTGCTTTAGTTCCATCAACTTCTTCGGAAAGATTGAAGAGATCTAAAATGTCTTTATCAGAACCATAACCGATGGCACGTAACAAAGTAGTTACCGGGAATTTTTTCTTTCTGTCGATGTAAGCATACATGACATTGTTCACATCGGTAGCAAATTCAATCCAAGAACCCTTGAAAGGAATAATTCTTGCTGAATACAATTTCGTTCCGTTTGTGTGCTTACTTTGAGCAAAGAAAACACCTGGAGATCTGTGCAATTGCGAAACAATTACACGTTCAGCCCCATTAATGATAAATGAGCCTTTTTCGGTCATGTAGGGGATGTTCCCTAAAAACACCTCTTGCTCAATGGTTTCAAAGTCTTCATTATCCTCATCATTGCAAATCAAACGTAGTTTTGCTTTCAAAGGAACAGAATAAGTTAACCCTCTATCAATACATCCATCAATATCATATTTTGGTGGATCTACAAGATAGTCAACAAATTCCAAAACGAAATTCTCTCTGGAGTCAGAGATTGGAAAGTTTTCTTGAAATACTTTAAAAATTCCTTCTTCAGCTCTTTTTTCAGCGGGAGTTTCCAATTGGAAAAAATCCTGGAAAGATTGGAGTTGAACATCAAGGAAATCAGGGTAATCAATTACTGTTTTAATTGACGAGAAATTGATTCTTTCAGATTGATTTATATTAGCCAAGGCTCTGAATATTTAAAGTTTTTGTAATTCTTAAAAGTGCTTAATAGCACTATCCTGCTTCATAAATTAGTACAAACAGGAAAAGACCTGACCCCGATAATGAAAAAACATTATCGGGGACCAGGCCTAATTTCTTGGGCAGAAATCAGTTAACCCTTTCAGGATCAACCTATTACTTTAATTCAACTTCTGCTCCAGCTTCTTCAAGTTGCTTTTTAAGCGCCTCTGCTTCGTCTTTAGCTACTCCTTCTTTTACTGCTTTAGGAGCACCGTCAACTAATTCTTTTGCTTCTTTCAAGCCTAAACCTGTCAATTCTTTAACAGCTTTAACAACTTGTAATTTAGCAGCACCTGCAGAAGTTAAAACAACATCAAAAGATGTTTTTTCTTCCGCTGCGTCTCCTCCGCCAGCACCACCAGCTGCCATTACAGGCGCTGCTGCTGCAGCAGGTTCGATACCGTGTGTTTCTTTTAGGTAATCAGCAAGTTCATTAACTTCTTTTACTGTTAATTCTACTAATTGATCTCCAATTGCTTTGATATCAGCCATGATTGTGTTATTTAAATTTTAATGATTTTGTTCTAGTAATTTGTTAATTATTGTGCTCTTTCTTCAAGCGCTTTTACTAATCCTGAAACAGTATGTCCTCCACTCTGTAAAGCAGAAATAACATTCTTCGCAGGTGATTGTAATAGACCCACTATATCGCCAAGCATATCTTTCTTAGATTTAAGCTCGCTTAATGGCGTTAAGTGTTCTGCACCTACATAAATATCTGTATCTATAGCAGCAGCTTTGAATAAAGGCTTTTCTGTACTATTTTTCTTATGAAATTCTTTAATAACCTTGGCAGGCGCATTACCTACTTCAGGAGAAAATAGAATTCCTGAGAAACCTTTTAATGCTCCAAAAATCTCAGAGTAATCTCCTTCTTGCTTCTCTAATGCTTTTTGTATCAAAGAGTTTTTCACTACTTTATACTCAAGCCCCTTTTCGTAACATAATTGACGAAAAGTATTAGTTTGCGAAACAGTCATTCCTGAACCATCAGCCAGATAAAAATGCGGGAATTCCGCGAATTTCTCTGTAAGTTCCTCTATAAGTTGTCCTTTTTCTTTTTTATTCATATTAAATTCCAGCTATAGAGTTTTTATCAATTGAGATTCCCTTGCTCATCGTAGATGACATGGTCATGCTCATGAAATACGTACCTTTAGAAGAAGCTGGTTTTAGCTTCGCTAAAGTTTGAATTAATTCATTTGCGTTTTCAGTAATTTTCTCTTTCGAGAAGGAAGCTTTACCAATACTTGCATGAATAATCCCGAACTTGTCCACTTTAAAATCAATTTTACCTGATTTTACTTCCTGGACAGCCTTTCCAACATCAAGCGTAACAGTTCCTGATTTTGGATTCGGCATTAGACCTCTTGGGCCTAACACTTTACCTAACCTACCTACTTTCGCCATAACAGTAGGCATGGTTACGATAATATCAATATCTGTCCAACCACCTTCAATTTTCTTGATGTAGTCGTCTAATCCAACGTAATCAGCTCCAGCATCTTTAGCTTCCTGTTCTTTGTCAGGAGTAACTAAAGCCAAAACCTTAACATCTTTACCAGTTCCATGTGGAAGTGCAACTACACCTCTAACCATCTGATCTGCTTTACGTGGGTCAACTCCTAATCTTATGTCTAGGTCAACAGAAGCATCAAACTTGGTAGTTGTAATTTCTTTAACTAGAGAAGAGGCTTCATCTAAAGCATAAACTTTAGTAGTGTCAACTTTCTCAGCTGCAATTTTTTGATTTTTAGTAAGCTTTGCCATTTTACCTATTTTTTAAGATTTCCAAGGAGCAGTTCCTGTAACTTTAATTCCCATACTTCTTGCAGTACCTGCAACTTGACGCATGGCTGATTCAATTTTAAATGCATTCAAATCAGTCATCTTGGTTTCAGCGATTTCTTTCACCTGATCCCAAGTTACAGAACCAACCTTAACTCGGTTTGGCTCAGCAGAACCTTTTTTCTTTTTAGAAGCATCTAATAAAAGTACCGGAGCTGGAGGAGTTTTAATTACAAAATCAAAAGACTTGTCTTTGTAAATTGTAATTACCACTGGCAATACTTGCCCAGCCTTATCTTGAGTTCTTCCATTAAATTGCTTACAGAACTCCATTATGTTAAGTCCTTTACTACCTAATGCAGGACCAACGGGAGGTGACGGATTTGCTGCCCCTCCTTTAATCTGTAATTTCAGATATCCACTTATTTCCTTAGCCATCTTGCTATTCTGTTTTTTCTACTTGCATGTAATTCAATTCCACCGGAGTATTTCGTCCAAAGATTTTCACCATAACATTTAGCTTCTTTCTTTCTTCAAAAACCTCCTCTACGGATCCGGTAAACCCACTGAATGGTCCATCCATCACTTTCACTGATTCCCCTACTATATAAGGAGTGCTCAGTTTCTCATCCATTTCTTCAGTTTCATCAACCTTTCCGAGTATACGGTTCACTTCATTTTGTCTTAAAGGAACCGGCTCTTTTTCATCACCTTGTCCACCTAGAAAACCAATTACTCCAGGAATACTAGTGATTACGTGATGCGCTTCTCCGTGAGAAATATCAGCTGATACAAAAACATATCCTGGAAAGAAATTCTTTTCCCTGACACGCTTTTTGCCATTCCTCATCTCATACACCTTTTCTGTAGGAATAAGAATCTGAGGAATAAAATCTTCTATTTTTTGTCGAGCAATTTCGTTTTCAAGATAAGATTTAATCTTTTTCTCTTGACCACTAATTACTCTTAAAACGTACCATTTAAATTCTGACATTATCTCAATTATATCTTAAATGCTAAAATGCATTATAAAACCATTCCATCGCATTATCAAATGCCAAATCAATAACACCAATTAAAAGGGCAAAAATCAAAGCTCCAACCAATACCAAAATAGAACTATTTTGTAGTTTACTATAAGGAGGCCAAGTTACTTTGTATCGCATTTCTGACCACGATTCTTTTAAGAATAAACTTAATTTCTGCATCTTATTAATGTGTTAAAATTGCACGGGTGGAGGGACTCGAACCCCCAGCCAATGGTTTTGGAGACCACTACTCTACCAATTGAGCTACACCCGTATTTACCAATGCAACTCAAAATGGTCTGCAAAGGTAGATAAAAGTTTTATAAGAAACAAATGCGCTCCGAAAAATTCGAGAGCGCATTGTTTAATTTATTACTATATCTTAAGTATTAGTCTAAGATTTCAGTTACCTGACCAGCACCTACTGTTCTACCACCTTCACGGATAGCGAAACGTAAACCTTTTTCACAAGCAACTTTGTTGATCAAGTTAACTTCGATTGTAACGTTATCACCTGGCATAACCATTTCTACGTTTTCAGGAAGTTTGATCTCACCCGTTACGTCAGTAGTTCTTAAGTAGAACTGTGGACGGTATTTGTTGAAGAATGGAGTGTGACGACCACCTTCATCTTTTGATAGAACGTAAACCTCAGCTTTGAAATGAGCGTGTGGAGTTACAGAACCTGGCTTACAGATAATCATACCTCTTTTGATCTGAGCTTTTTCAATACCTCTTAACAAAAGACCAACGTTATCACCAGCTTCACCTCTATCTAATATTTTACGGAACATCTCAACACCAGTCACAGTAGACTTTAAGTTTTCAGCTCCCATACCGATCAAATCAACAGGATCACCAGAGTTGATTACACCTCTTTCGATTCTACCTGTAGCAACAGTACCACGACCAGTAATAGAGAATACATCCTCAACTGGCATTAAGAAATCTTTGTCAGTTAATCTTTCTGGTAATGGAATGTAGTCATCAACAGCTTGCATTAACTCGTCAATTTTTCCTACCCATTTAGCATCACCTTCTAAAGCACCTAAAGCAGAACCTTGGATAACTGGAAGATCATCACCTGGGAATTCGTAGAAAGAAAGCAATTCTCTTACTTCCATTTCAACTAATTCTAATAACTCCTCATCGTCAACTAAATCTACTTTGTTTAAGAAAGCAACAACAGCAGGAACACCTACCTGACGAGCTAAAAGGATGTGCTCACGAGTTTGTGGCATTGGACCATCTGTAGCAGCTACTACTAGAATAGCTCCATCCATTTGAGCAGCACCAGTAACCATATTTTTCACATAATCCGCGTGACCTGGACAGTCAACGTGCGCATAGTGACGGTTTTCTGTAGCGTACTCTACGTGAGATGAGTTAATTGTAATACCTCTTTCTTTCTCTTCTGGAGCGTTGTCAATAGAAGAGAAATCTCTTGCATCAGCAAATCCTTTATCAGATAGTACTTTACAGATTGCTGCAGTTAATGTAGTTTTACCATGATCCACGTGACCGATAGTTCCGATATTCACGTGTGGTTTCGAACGGTCAAAGGTTTCTTTAGCCATATTTGAAAAATCCTCAGTTTAGTTAAAATTTATAATATATTTATTCAATAACACTGATTGAGCCAACGAGGGGATTTGAACCCCCGACCTCTTCCTTACCAAGGAAGCACTCTACCCCTGAGCTACATCGGCTTAAAATCATTCAGTGCCCTTACAGGCACATCCTAACAAAGGCAGTGACGTTTCCGTTCTGCCTTAATTTACACCGAAATGCCTATTGTATTATTAGAGCGAGAGACGAGGTTCGAACTCGCGACCTGCAGCTTGGAAGGCTGCCGCTCTACCAACTGAGCTACTCTCGCTTGTTTGATAAAATATCTACTTAATAAAAAGTAATTATTTTATTCAAAATGTAAACCCTAGCTAAAGCTGCGGATTACAAAGTGGGGGAAACAGGATTCGAACCTGTGAAGTCGAAAGACAACGGATTTACAGTCCGTCCCAGTTGGCCGCTTTGGTATTCCCCCAATTGGTTTCAATAAGCATTTCCTAAATCCCTTTCGTTTTAGGAAGTGCAAAATTATATGGATTTTATATTTTATCAAACTTTACTGACAAAAAAGATTACTTTTTTTTAATCTTAATTTTAATGCATTTGCTATCTCTTGTAAATCAGTTCTTTATAAGAAAAATTATTTTGAGAAATGTTTTGAAAAAGAAGCCTACCAATTGAATTGATTGGTCAGCAAAAGCATTTAGTATAATTCTCAGCACCAAAGGTGAAAAAAAATCCATGCAGTACCCACTAATTTTAAAATGAAATGTGTAAAATTTAATATGTGTTCCTATCTTCGTGTTAAATTTTAATTATGTACGAAATAAAATTCAGTCAATCGGAAAAAGAATATCGACTATCCACTAAAGACGGTAGCATTTTCATAGACGACAAGCAAGTTGATTGGGACATAAGTAAAACTGATCAACAGTCCTTCCATATTATTTATAACGACCAAACTTTCAATGCCCATTTAGTAGAGATCGACTACGAAAGTAAGACGTTCAAATTACAATTGAACGGTAAAATCATTGAATTGGAATTAAAAGACAAGATGGATTTACTTTTGGAGGAAATGGGCATCAGTGATTTGGATCAAAATCAGATGAATGATGTTAAGGCTCCAATGCCAGGTTTAATTATAGATATAATGGTATCACCAGGAGACGAGGTAAAGAAAGGAGATCCTTTATTAATATTAGAAGCCATGAAAATGGAAAATGTGATAAAAGCAGCAGGTGATGGAACCATTGCTGAGATTAAAGCCAAAAAAGGCGATAGTGTTGAGAAAAATCAATTGATCATTCAATTCTAATAGTTTAGATAATAGAATTGGTTTTTAAAATATATAAATTAGACTTTTAAAGGGACAGCAACAATTTAACTTATGAAATTCAAACGTATTCTATTGAAATTAAGTGGTGAGGCTCTTATGGGGGATGAAGGCTACGGTATTGACCCCAAGCGGCTAGCTCAATATGCAAAGGAAATTAAAAGAATACACGACCAAGGCGTTGAAGTGGCTATCGTAATAGGCGGAGGAAATATTTTTAGAGGAATTCAAGCTGAAGCTGCTGGTATTGATAGAGTGCAAGGTGATTATATGGGAATGCTTGCCACCGTTATTAATGGGATGGCTGTTCAAGGTGTATTAGAAAACCATGGAATGTTCACTCGTTTAATGTCAGGCATCAATATGGAGCAAGTTTGCGAACCCTTTATTAGAAGACGAGCAATCCGCCATTTAGAAAAAGGCAGAGTTGTAATTTTTGGAGCAGGGATTGGAAATCCTTATTTCACTACAGATTCTACGGCAAGTTTAAGAGCTATTGAAATAGAAGCAGATGTTGTTTTAAAAGGAACCAGAGTGGATGGAGTTTATACTTCTGACCCTGAGAAAAACGCAGATGCCACTAGATATTCTAATATTACTTTCCAAGAAGTATATGAAAAAGGATTAAATGTTATGGATATGACAGCCTTTACACTTTGTCAAGAGAACAATTTACCTATTATTGTATTTGACATGAATAAAGCTGGCAACTTATACGACCTGATAAATGGTGAAAATGTTGGTACATTGATAAATTCTGAAAAATAAAAAGCAATGGAAGAAATAGATTTAGTATTGGATGAGGCAAAAGAGCTAATGGAAAAAGCCATTCAGCACACAAAAAGTAATTTGCAGAAAATTAGAGCAGGTAAAGCTTCCCCTGCAATGCTTGATGGTTTAATGGTAGATTATTATGGTAATGACACTCCTATTAACCAGGTTGCTTCTATCAGTACACCAGATGCACGATCTATCATTATTAAACCATGGGAGAAAAACATCATTGGTGAAATAGAACGTGCTATAATCAATAGTGATTTAGGTTTCACTCCTCAAAATGATGGGGAAATTGTTAGAATTAATATTCCACCTTTAACTGAAGAAAGAAGAATTTCCTTAACTAAGCAAGCCAAAAATGAGGCTGAGGATGGAAAAATTTCTATTCGTAATGCTAGAAAGGATGCAAATGACCAACTAAAGCAATTGCAAAAGGAAGGTATCTCTGAAGATGATGTCAAAAGAGGAGAAGATAAGGTGCAGTCCCTAACTAATGATTTCACTAAAAAAATTGATGACATTCTAGAGCATAAGGAAAAAGAGATTATGACGGTTTAGACACCATCTCAATATACTTTTCTACAAAAGCTACATTCTAAAAAATGTAGCTTTTTTTGTAGGCAAATAAGAAAATAATAGTTTATTTTTTCCTGAAAGAAGTTAATTAATTAGGTTTGCAACCCTAAAATTTTAAACTATTAATGATGAAAAAACAATTACAAATCACTCTTTTATTTTTAGCAATTTCCAATATAGTCTTTGCACAAGATGATGCGTTAAACCAAAGTGGAATTGACCGAGGTAAAATAGCCCGAGTAGGATTACAAATAGGCTTGAATTCACCCAGTATGGAATTTACTAAAATAAATGACCCTAGTATTTATCCTGAATTAGGTTTTATGCCTCGTTTAAACGCTGGTATTTATTCAGAAGGGGGAGCTACAGAAAACTTTGTCTTTCATATTGGACTATTTTACTCAGGTGCCGGATACCAAACCAGTGATGTAACCACTACCTTAGATTACGTGCAAATACCCTTAATATTTAATTTTAGAACTGATCTATTTAATAAAGCTTACCTACAACTTGGAGGTGGATTTTATGGGGGTTATGCATTTTCGGGTAAAAGCATTACTGACTCTGAAATTGACAGAGATATAATCAGTACTAGAGAAGCAGATGATGTTAATGAATTTTACGTTCTTGATATCGGACTGATTTTGAAAGCTGATTTTGAATATAATATAAATGAAAAACGAATAATTAAAGTTGGAGCTAGTTACAATTTTGGAGTATTAAATGCATCAAATGAGTTTACTGACAACTCTGCTAACCAAGATATAACTTACGATTTTGGTGCAAAAAATAGAATATTCAGTTTTAACTTAACTTACCTTATCAATTTAAACAAATAAGATATAGATAGTAAGGCTATGCTGTTAGAATCGGAGAGTTCAAAAACAACTCTCCGATTCTTTATACTTTAACCACATACAACTTCTCTAGCTGTTTTTTAATCACAGTTTGCGGAGTCATCTTCATTACCGTTTTCATTATTACCCTGCCAAATGGGCTATGCGCCATTTTTCCAAAACGCCAAGAATTGTTCACTACATAATCTACTTTCTCCCTTCGTAGCTTTTCAAAAGTTTCGAAAAGTTTTTCAGAAGCCTGATTTTGAGAAAATAATTTTGCCATTACATAGGCATCCTCTATACCTTGTCCTGCTCCTTGTCCCATATTGGGTGTAGTGGCATGTGCCGCATCACCAATTAAACCTATTTTTTGATGATGCCATTTATCCAGTCTTCTCAAATCCATTAAATCTCCTCTGATAATTTTCTGCTCGTCTGTTGCATTAATGATTTGATTCACAATCGGATGAAATTTTATAAACTTCTCACTTAATTGTACCTTAATTTTCGATTTATCATCTTTTTGAAAAGGATTAGCTTTAGCAACGGCAAACCAATAAACGGAATTTTCAGAAACTGGGGAAAAACCAAAGCGAACATTATTACCCCAGGCTTCTCTTCCTACATTGTGAAATTCTTTTGGTAAATCAATACTGGCAATTCCTCTCCAGCAGGTTTGACCTGAATGTCTTAGTGAAGATTGCGGAAATAGCTGTTTACGAATTTGCGAATTTATTCCATCTGCGGCCAAAACACAATCTGCTTTAACGGATTCATGATCAAACTCAAGATCAACCTCACTGGCATTTTGACTAAAAGATTTCAATTCATGTCCTAATTTTATTGAGTTCTCGGGTAAGGCTTCAAATAAAATTTGCTGCAGTTTTGCTCGATGTATTGAAACAATTTTATTGCCTTCATCATCGTGAACTGCTGTATCTCTTTCTTTAATCGGCTTTACTTGATCGTTTGTAATATCAACTCCTTCCAATTGAATACCATTCTCTAAGATTTTATCTTTCAAACCTAAACGATTCAATACTTTGAGTGCATTTGGTTGCAACCATATTCCAGCCCCTACTTCATTCAGTTGATCAGCACGTTCATAAACTATGGATGAAATACCCTCATTTTTTAAAGCCAAAGCAGTAGTAAGACCGGCTATTCCTCCTCCAATTATTGCTATTTCCATACTTATTCTTAATTTTAGGTCAAATGTACTAAAATAATATAATTAGGTCAAGTTTACTAAAATGAAAAATACTAAAGAGAAAATTCTGCAAGCATCTCTTCTATTGTTCAATGAAAAAGGCATGGTGAATGTCAGCTTGAGGCAGATTGCCCAAGAGTTGAATATAAGTCAAGGAAATTTGAATTACCACTTCAAATTGAAAGAGGACATTGTGGAAGCATTGTATTTTCAGTTAGTAGAAGAAATGGATAATCAGATGAAATCCATGGAATTGGATAATCAATTAGAGTCATTATATAAGTCCTCAATCAAGACAATGGAAAAAATGTATGACTATAAATTCATCCTGATCGATTTTATACATTTAATGAATGAAAATAAAAAGATAAAATCCCATTATGCAGCTTTAATGAAGTTTAGGAATGAGCAATTTCAATCAGTGTTTCGGATGCTAATAGAAGCTGAGATTTTTAGACCCGCAGAATTTGAGCAAGAATATGAAAGGCTATATCAAAGAATGAATATTATTGGAGATAGCTGGATAAATGTTTATGCTACTTTTGATGAAGACAATTCGGTTGAATATTATGGTGATTTGCTGTTTGAAATGATCTATCCCTATTTGACAGATAAAGGGAAAAGGGAGTATTGGGGGTTTATGGAGAGAAGTTAATAGGAATAAATAATCTTTCATTTTCTCTTTAATCTATTTTCTACTATACAACTAGATTGACCGCAGGCGTCTAAAGACGCTTAAAATGTCTCGCGAAGGCGCGAAGGCCCAAAGTTTTCGCAAAGAGAAAAACAATTCTGTAAAATAAAATAATCATTTTTCTCTTATTTTTCGTTGCGAGGTCTTAGCGTCTCTGCGCCTTAGCGAGAGTTACCTCAAGCCTTTGGCTTCTATAAGTTTCAGTAAAAGCCTTAGGCTTTCAATATGTAAAAAAATAATTACTATTAGAAAAGAAGATGTTAAAATATTGAATGAAAGAATTATAAGTTCTCCTCAACTTTTTATTACGGATAGCATTAAATAATGCCGCAAACTATTGATTCCTTTAAGCTATTGCACTAATTTGCCTTTTGTATGAATATTACCAATCCTAACGCCTTTTGGCTTCTTTTTTTAATCATTATTCCTATCCTGATTCATCTTTTTCAGTTTAGGAAATATAAAAGTTTAAAATTCAGTAATCTCTTTTTTCTCAGTGAAGTAAATGAAGAACAAAAGAGAAGCCGAAAATTAAAACACATACTCATTTTAATCAGCCGGATACTTTTAATTCTCTTTCTGGTTTTAAGCATTGCCAAACCTTTTTGGAAAAGTGAAGCCATGAATTCTGAAGTGAATTTATTGGTTTTGGATCAATCTGCCTCTAATACGGCTTATGCAGAAGGGAGCTCTAGTCCTATAATTGAGGAAAACATGAGCTACATCAACCAGCTTTTTGAAAGTTATCCTCAATCTTTGAAAGCGGTTAACCAGTCTGGTAACTCATTGGAAGCTTATCAGGAAATTGAAATAGCAGAAAATGAAGTCACACTGAATCTGGAAAGGATAATCAAAGAAAATCAATCTTCAGAAAAATTATTGCTATTAAGCGATTTCCAGAAATCTGTCATCGACAATAATACTTCCACTTTTTCTGACTCTTCAAAGGGTTTTGTTTTGATGCCGCCCTATCAACAGAAACCCAACAATATCTGGGTTGATTCTCTATGGGTAGTACAAATGGACGATGGCTCAGGAAATGAAGAATTAAAAGTGCAAATCAGCTCTTTGGGAGAGTCTGGAGATATCAATATTGCATTAGAAAATGACGAACAATTAATTGGTACTCAGCAATTATTTTTGGAGAATAAGGGAAAGAAAACTGTGAGCTTCCCGATCAAAAGATTCTCATCAGATATGAGTTCATCCTTTCGCATCCAATTGGAAGCAGGCGATTTAGATTTTGACAATACGTTCTACTTTAGTCTACCGGAAAGGAGTAAACTGAAAATATTATTACTGGCTGAAAGCAAAAGCAATACTTTATTAAGTACAGTATTTGAAAATGATGAGTTGTTCACTTTCCGCAGTGAATCATTGAATAATTTTGCCTTTCAGGATCTGGATGAATATGATTTGGTAATAGTTGAACTTGGAAATCAACTCAATAATTTTGCTTCTGGAGCATTGAAAACCTATGCTGCAAAGGGCAATAATTTAGTGGTCATTCCTAAAACAAATTTTGACCAATATATATTCTTGGAAGATTTAGGCTTTTCAAATGTCTCCAATATTTCTCGCCAGGATAAAACCCCCGTGAGGCTTCAAAGTCCTGATTTGCAAAACCCATTTTTCAGAAATGTATTTAATAATATGAATGAAGCTATCAGCATGCCAGAAGCTGCATTGTATTTAAAATGGAATTCAGGTCAAAAAATACTGTCTTTTATCAATGGCTATCCCTTTTTAGGCTTAACCGGAATCAATGAGAATATCTTTCTATTTGCTTCACCTTTTGATCAGTCTTACACTAATTTCACACAACACGGAATTTTCTTGCCTGTTTTTTATAAAATTGCTTTTAGTGGCAAAAAAGAAAATCAAACTCAATATTTCTTCTTAAATCAGGATGTAATAGAATTATCTAAATCAGATATACCAGAAGGCACAGTGGTGAAATTGCAACAAGGAGAACAAGAATTAGTGCCAGACCAAAGAATAAGTGGCAATGAAATGCGCTTAATCTTGCCACAGGAAGATATAAAATCTGGATTTTACAGTATAATCAACACAAAAACAGAAGAAAAATTGGGAGTATTAGCCTTAAACATCCCCAAAAAAGAAAGTGAAACAGGCTATTATACTACTGCTGAATTGCAATCTCTTTTTCAAGATCAAGAAAATGTTGTAATTTTAGATGGATATGATTTTTCATCGATCAAAGATTATATTGATGAAACCAAAAACGGTTTTCCTTTGTGGAAATATTTCTTAGTATTAGCTTTGCTGAGTTTATTAGCTGAAGTTTTAATCATCCGCTTGCTCAAATAGATATGCGAACTTACATCAAGGCTGTCAAAATTATTAATCCCGCCTCTCAGTGGCACAATCAGTCCGTTAATTTATTGGTGGATGATGGTGTAATTACAGAAATCAATCCTTCCGGAAAAATCGATACCGATATCGTTATTGAGGAAAAAGAACTATATGCCTCGGCTTCTTGGCTGGATATGCGCGTTTTTTCTGGTGAACCTGGCGAGGAATACAGAGAAGATTTTGAAAGCTTGGCGAATGTTTTGGAAGCCGGTGGATTTGGAAGTGCTTTATTAATGCCCAATACAAATCCTGTAATTCAAAATAAGGCTGATATTAAAACGGTGATGTCCAGAAATACTGGACAAGTAGCTCAAATTTTACCTTCTGCAGCCGTAACGATCAATTGCGATGGCGAGAATTTGAACGAAATGCTAGATGTTTACCATGCAGGTGCTATTGCTTTCACAGATGGTGCACAACCATTATGGAATAGTGATATTTTAGTAAAGTCATTGCAGTACCTTCAAAAATTTGATGGCTTACTGATGACTATGCCTCAAGATCATAAGTTGGCGCTTTTCGGGCAAATGAACGAAGGCATAGTAAGTACTGGCTTAGGCATGAAAGGAATCCCGCATTTAGCAGAAGAAATTATTATCCAACGAGATTTAGAATTATTGAAATATGCTGGCGGAAAACTGCACTTTAGCTGTATCAGCAGTGCTAAAAGTGTAGAAATGATCCGGAAAGCAAAAGCAGAAGGCTTAAATGTGACTTGCGATGTGAACATCCATCATTTAATCCTAGATGATGAAAATTTGGAAACCTTTGACACTCACTATAAAGTTTTACCGCCTTTAAGAACTCAAAAAGACATTGAAGCTTTAATTTCCGGAGTGAATGACGGCACTATTGATGTAATCGTTTCTTCGCATCAACCTTTCGATCAGGATCATAAAAAAATGGAATTCGACTTGGCAGAATTTGGCATTATGGGTGCTCAAATTATGTATCCTATGTATCATAAATTCCTTGCCAACAAAATTGAGCTTTCCACATTTATCAGTTGCATAGAAGCTAATCCTAAGAAAATATTAAATCAACCACAGGCTAAAATAGAAAAAGGTGCTCTGGCCGATTTTACATTGTTTTCCAATGATATGGAATGGGATTTCACCCCTGAGAGCAATTTTTCTAAAAGTGATAATTCTCCATTTATGGGTCAAAGCTTTTCGGCTAAGGCAATCGGGGTTTTTAAAAATAAGCACCAATATTTAGATTCAAAATTTACAAATTCCTGATATGAATTTATTAGTAAAAAGCCCTTTAAGGTTCAGCTTGATTGCTACAGTTTTTGTGATCCTGATGTTTTTCATCTTGATTTTATTAGATAAAAACCCAGTGATCTATTCCAGTAATATCATTTTTATTGGTCCGCTTTTGAGTTTGTTTTTATTCTTTGCTGTAAAACTGTTTCGTGATACCAATCCTGATGGATTGAGATTTTGGCAAGGCTTTTCCATTGGCATTTTATATACCTTATTTTTTACCCTATTTTATTCTATTGTCCTTTGGTCAGATGCAGTTTTATTTGCAACAGATCATTTTGATGAGTATAGAGCCATGATAATTGAAAAAATCATAGCCGGAAAAGATATGTTAGTGGACAAAATGGGTGAGGAAGGTTATCAGGAGTATCTGAAGTCTGGTGAATCATCTAATGCCAGAATAATTGGCAGCTTGGCAGTCAATAATGTGATTATTGGTGCATTAGTTACGCCTTTAGTTTCCCTTTTCATGAGAACCAGTGAACCCAAAAGAGTATGAAGTATAATATAAGCATTGTTATACCGGTTTTCAATGAAGAGGAATCATTGCCTGAATTAACCCAATGGATTAATCGAGTGATGGCTATTCATCCATTATTAAGCTATGAAATATTAATGATTGATGATGGAAGTTCAGATGATTCATGGGAAATCATAGAAGAGCTTTCACAACAACATATTCAGCTTAAAGGAATTAAATTTTCTAGAAATTACGGGAAATCAGCAGCCCTTCATACTGGTTTCAAACATGCAATGGGAGAAGTGGTAATCACAATGGATGCCGACATGCAGGACAGCCCAGATGAAATCCCAGGGCTATACGATATGGTAGTTAAAGAAGGCTATGATATTGTTTCCGGCTGGAAAAAGAAAAGGCACGACCCGATCAGCAAAACTATTCCTTCTAAATTTTTCAATTTTGTAACCCGTAAAATATCGGGCATCAAATTGCATGATTTTAATTGTGGATTGAAAGCTTATCGCAGTAAAGTGGTTAAAAACATAGAGGTTTATGGCGAAATGCACCGCTATATCCCGGTTATTGCCAAATGGAATGGCTTTAGAAAAATAGGCGAAAAAGTAGTGCAGCACAGAGCTAGAAAATATGGAGAGACCAAATACGGCTTAGAGCGATTTCTATACGGTTTTCTTGATCTCTTATCCATCACTTTTGTTTCAAAATTCAAGAAAAGCCCTATGCATTTCTTTGGTGCTTTTGGGACTTTATCCTTTATAGCAGGATTTTTCATTACCATTTATATTATAGGTAGAAAATTCTATGAAATTCACAATCAATTGCCTGTAAGAGAAATTACGGATCAACCGCTGTTCTTTTTGGCTTTAGTGGCTTTAATTGTTGGGGTGCAGTTATTCTTGGCTGGATTTATTGGGGAAATGATCACCATGAATTCACCAAAGAAAATAGATTACATAATTGAGGAAGAAACAGGTTTCTGATGCGATTTTATTCCGTAGTTATCCCCATTTACAATCGCCCTGATGAGATTAAAGAGCTGCTGGAGAGCTTGACCAAGCAAACTTACACCAATTTTGAGGTCATTATAGTGGAAGATGGTTCTAAAATTAAATGTGCAGACATTTGCAATTCTTTCAAGGACAAGCTCAATCTTCAATATTTCTATAAAGAAAATTCAGGACAAGGCTTCAGTAGAAATTTCGGCTTTGAAAAAGCTACGGGAGATTATTATATCGTTTTTGATTCCGATTGCATCATTCCAAAAGACTATTTCGAAACAGTTGATGATTTCTTAAATGAAAATCCACTTGATGCCTTTGGAGGACCTGATGCTGCTTTGGATAGTTTTACCATTGTGCAAAAAGCTATTAGCTATTCCATGACTTCTTTCTTTACCACAGGTGGAATCAGAGGCGGCAATAAGCAATTAGAGAAATTCCGACCTAGGAGTTTCAATATGGGGATTTCAAGAGCAGTATATGAAAAAACTGGAGGCTATAACATCACCCGAATGGGAGAAGACATTGAATTTAGTATAAGAATAGAAAAAGCTGGATTCAAAACCGGATTGATTCCTGATGCAAGGGTTTATCATAAAAGAAGAACCAAACTCGATCAATTCTATAAGCAATTATTTTTCTTTGGAAGAGGTAGAATCAACATCTTTCGATTTTATAAAAGTGAGTTGAAAGCGGTCCATCTTTTGCCAGTGGTTTTTGTGCTTGGCTTGTTCTTCTGGCTTTCTACCGCCTTATGGCAATGGGAGTTATTTCAATTGGGAGCTACTTTATTGGCGGTATATTTTATATTGATTGGAATTGATGCCTTTATGAAAACCAAAAACTTCCTAGTAGCATGGCTAAGTTTAATCACATCTTTTATTCAGCTTTTTGCTTATGGAATGGGTTTTTTAAAAGAAAGTCTTGCTTATTTGAGGCAGCCTGAGCCTGAAGGAGTGAAAACATAAGCTGGAAGCTAGCGCTAGCGATATAATTGAACCGCAATAGATACAAAAGAAAACAAAAGGACAGCCAAAGGCTGTTTTGGATTAACCAGTAAGTTTCTCTAAGATTTACGCGAAGGGCACAGAGGAAATAATCGAGATTATTTTACTCACAAGCTAGAGCGAGCTCGGAAGCCAATTTCTTTCTCGCTTGCTGCATTGATTTGTTACTCAATGGATTGAGTGAGATTTTGGGCTTGGGTGAGGGTGGTGAGTAAGATGATTATTAATGTAAAAAATATCTTCATGCTATTCTGATTTTGATGTATTTTTCCCCTCTTTTATTTTAGCATTTATGAAATCAACCATTTCGGTCACCTCCTGATCACTAGAACCATCCGTCCCAAATGTTCTCAAACTACCTGATTGATCAATAATATTAATACCACTCCCCCAATTCATAACACCCACTTCATAAATTTCTTTTATATCTGATAGCTGATACCGGTATTCAATAAATGGCAAAAATGCGTTGATTAAATTTACCTCATTTTTATCATAGGATATTTTATAGCATTTGGTGATTGTTAAAAGTCTTGCAAATAGTAAGCCTAGAATAGATATCATCATTGAAAATAAAAATTTTTCTCCCATATAAATAGGTACTGAAAAAGATGTAATTCCAGCAAAGACAGCTATGAAATTTGCTGTATTAATTGAAGAATATTGAATGTGCTTCATCACCTCATTTTAAATTTATTGGACAAGAAAATGCCTAATATAAGAACTTTCAATCTAAATCGTTTTTACACCAACCGCTGGTGCGAGCTCAATGTCGTTAAGTTAAGGATTTTATTATATCTCGGGCATCTGTTTTTACTCATACCTGACATTGCAGTTTAATTGTTTCTTAATAGAAAATTAATAAAATCCGCCAGAGGCGGTAGTAGTTTCCACTAGCCGGAGGCTAGCGGAAGGAAATTATTTTTCTATCGCCATCCTCTGGATGGTGATGGTTACTTGCGCCTCTGGCGCTGGATAATAAGAATGCAAAAGTTTCTTTGTCTCCAATTATTCAATAAATGCTTCAAGTTTTTTTTTAATAGCGATTTGTATTCATTTTTGAAGTCTCATATTGGTGTAAAAGTATTAAACTAGAGCAGTTTTTCTTAACTTAACGACATTGGGTGCGAGCTTCCCAGCTCGTACCTTATTCCCCCACCAAAAATTTCAATCCCTTAAATCTTTCTTTATTTTTGACGTTATTGTTTTAAATCCATAGCCTTATGAAAAAAGTCATTATTGTTGTTGCGGTTATAGTACTGCTAATAGCTCTTACTTTTGTCTACTTTTTTTACCTCCAGCCCATTAAGAAAAACAACCCTTTAATGGCTGTCCCGCCTAATGCCAGCATGATTTTTCAACTAGAAAACCCCTTTGAGGAATGGAATGAAATCACTGATAATAAAATCTGGAATTATTTAAAAACCAATCCCTATTTTGAAGATATTGGCCAGGAAATGGACAGCTTGACGGTTGATATGCAAGGCAATTCAAGCTTGTGGGAATTGGTAATGGATCGTCCTATGGTGATGTCTGTCCATAAAACCAGACCGAAAGACTATGATTTCCTTTATGTGATCGATTTACAGCGCGCAACTCAATTCGATTTTATCAAAAACTACATTAATGATTTTAGTGATGATATTGAGAAAGTATATACCAGAACTTACAAAGAACAGGAAATCCTTGAAATCAAATTTATTGACTCCCCCACCACTTATTACTTGTTTATCTATGACAATCTATTAAGCGTTTCTTCTACTCATATTCTTGTTGAGCAATCTATTGATCAATTGAAAAAGCCCATTTTAATTCGGGATTTTGATTTTATTGATATCACAAAAGCCTTGGGCTCAAATGATATTAATATGTACATCAATTACTCCGCATTTTCTGATTATTTGAAAATATGGATGGATGATCCTGAAGATGAAAGCTCAGATATTTTCAGCATTTTAAAATATAGTGGGATGTCATTAGAAGCTACTGATAAAGTATTTTCAGTTGAGGGATATACGAATGTTAAAAAAGACCAACCAAATTTGCTTACCGCTTTAATGAATTCAGGTGAGGGGGAGATTGGCGTGGGTACCATTGTGCCAGATAATGCTTCCTATTTTATGAGTTTGGGTTTTGATGATGCAAAAGAATTCTATGAGCAAATGGAGGAAGTCTTAAAAAATAGTGAAGACGGTGAATCCTATATGGAAAGCAAACAAAAAATTGAAGACTATCTTGATATTTCCATAGCAGATGATTTTCTAAGCTGGATCGATAATGAAATAGCTTTGATTCAGCTTAACTCCAATAGTGATAAAAATAAAGTGGAATTGGCTGTCGCTATAAAACATACTGATTTTGAAGATACTCAAGAAAGATTGGGCTACATAGAACAACAAATCAGAAAGAAAACACCAGTTAAATTTAAAGGGATTAGATATAAAGGTTATGACATTCAGTTTCTTTCCATCAAAGGATTTTTTAAGCTTATGTTTGGAAAGGCTTTTGAAGGAATTGACAAACCCTATTATACCATTTTGGATGATTATGTGGTCTTCAGTAATTCCCCTCGAACTTTGGGCAAAATTATTTCATCAGTAGAAGAAAAAAGTACTTTAGATCATACCAAAGAGTATGCTGTTTTCATGGAGAATTTCGATTATGAATCCAGTTTATTCATTTACCTCAGTGCAAATGAACTTTTGAGCGATGCTGAAAGAATACTAGATGCAGCATCATGGAAAGAATTAAAGCCACATCAGCCTTACTTTAAAAGTTTCCCGATGATTGGGATGCAAATTAAAGCAGATGGGGATTTGCTCAGTCATCAAATTCAACTGAATTATTTAAACCATGAGCAAATAAGCAATTGGAATGATTTAGTAAAAGAAAGCGAATTTAAAGAAGATGAAGTAACCGATTCCACCGAAACGGAAGATGAAGATTTAATTTCAATAGAGAATATTTTACCCGAAGATCTGAACAGCAACACTTTTATTGAATATTATGAAAATGAACAAGTCAAATTTGAAGTTTCCCTTAAAGATGGTTTAAAACATGGCAGATATTTTCAATATGATAGCCTCGGTAATATGGTGGTAAAAGGTCGCTATAGGAATGATGAAAAATCAGGAACATGGAGGTTTTATAATGAAGATGGTGATTTAATTAGAAAAGAAAGGTTTTGATTTTAGAACAATCTAAGCACTCACCATTACGTTAGGGGGCTTAAGCTTATTGAGTACACGCATGCATTAACAGTAAATTACTTAGTATTTCAAACATAAATACTAGAGTTATTTTTTATACACTTACTCTTCAAATTATTACTGAATTTTATTAAAAGCTGAAAATTTTTACTGCCCTAGATTTTAAAGGCTATTTAACGACTGGCATCCCTTTCATCTTAATGTATTTCTAATAATTGAATCCAAAAGCCCAAAGAGGAATAACATTGCGGTAACCATATTCAATATCATCCTTTACCAAAAAGGATTTGCCATCTTTTTCAATTTGATTTTGTTGTTTATTTTTTCCTCCAACTTCAAACGTATAATCATCAATAACAAAATCAGCTTTTCTTGAAGATGTTACTTCATTTTCTACTCGCATTTGATTGAAAAAGAATGTTTCTCGCAAATTTCCAATATTTGATTTATCTCGAACCAAGTTGAAAATGACATTTGTATTATCTAAATACACCTTATCAACTTTTCCTAGTCCACGAATACCCGTTGTTTCATTGCGTAACTGCGCAATAAGTCCAGCTTTTTCCATATATGAAAAATAATCATCTAAGGAATTCCGACTTACACCAATCATTGCTGATAATTTAGAAAAATTGGGTTTAAAAGGCACACTTTCAGCAATAATTGAAAGCAAGCGCTTAAGTTTTCGACCTGTTCCTACATTTAGATTTGCGTATTGCGGAATATCGGATTCTAATGTTTGTACAATGATTTGACCCAAACGTAAATCCATTTCATCTTCAATTCCAAAAGGATAATACCCACGTTTTAAATAGTCATTAAATAAGGGTAAGGGGTGTTGAATATTTTCAAGTTTTACCTCATTATTAACGATTTGTTCTAATGAATAAGCTTCTAATTCATAATTATGATAGAATTTCAAATATTCACGAAAAGAGAGCCCTTGCAATTTGTAAATTATTGCTCTACGACTTAAATCCGATGATCCTTTAAGTATGTCAAGCACAGAAGAACCCGTAAAAACAATTTTCAAAGTTGGAAATGAATCATAAATATTTTTTAATTCTCTAGACCAGTCATTGTATTTATGTATTTCATCAATAAACAAGTGCTCTCCTGCATTTTTATAAAAATCATCGGCTAAGTCAAAGAGTCTGTTTTCACTGAAATACATATCATCGGCTGATACATATAATGCTTTTTTGCTATCTAAATTTTCCTTGATTTGCTGTAAAATCATGGTGGTTTTCCCGACCCCACGAGGACCAATAATTCCAAGCATTCTGCTATCCCACGAGACATTCTCATATAAATAACGCTTAAAATCTGAGGTAGTGTTTTGTAATAGCGTCTCAAATTTCTGATATAGTGTTCTCATGATAATGTACTTCTTTACACAAAGATACAAAATGCACAACTCATTAAGCAATTTTAATTAAAAATGTTCAATAAGATGTGCGAAATACTTCTTTACGACTTGTGTTTTGATTGGGATAAGAACTGCAGGGCGGGAAATTTAAATAGTAAATTTTTGATTTTGTGAAATCTAAATCAATATTTTTTCAGCAATCTGCCTTTTCGATAAAAAAACCTATCCATTAATAACAACATAATCCGCCCGATTGGCTTCCAACCACTCCCTTGACTGTTGCAGTGCTGCTTCATAATCATCTGTATCCAAATCTCCTGTGGCTTCATCTACGGGGATGGGGAAATTTTGGATAATGGGGGCTATGATTTCCAATATTCTGTAGGCGCAGGTGATTTTTTGATTGCTGTCCGGGTCTGGTGAGGAGCAGTTTTGCTTATCATTGAATACCTGCTCTACCAAAACATCCACGGCTGCTTTTTGGCGGGTGAAAGCTAAAAAAATATCCGAGCCCTCGTCTGTAAGCACTCCACAATTTGAGAACACTTTTACATCATATTCTGTATCCACGTCCAGGTCAAAAAGCACTTGGGTTTCTATGTTGGTAACATAACTCGTCCATTCTTCTGTGGTGCCAGATTCTCTAATACGTGTCTTTTACCAATTGGTAATCTGGATTTTGGGTCAGCCATCCTCTCAGCCTTACCAAAGCAGTTTCATAATCATCCACTTCAAGTTCACCATATTCATCTGTTGGTAGTGGGAAGTTCTCAATGGCGGGTGCAACATACTCCATGATGCGGTAGCCACATAATATGTTCGCATTGCTATCTGGGTTGGCGGAGCTGCAATTGGCTTCATCGCTGAAAATCAGTTCTTTCAAAAAATTAAAGATTTCTATTGAACGTGTATAAACCAACACCGGCACGATATCATAGACAAATGCATCATTGATTTGGGCATTCTGTATTTTATTGAGCACTGCAGTGGTAGCTTGCTCATCTCCTCTTCTGGCTAAGGCTAAATTTAAATTAAAGCTTTCCCAGCCATCTGTTACTTGAACCTGAGCCTGCTTTAATGATTCAATAGCTGCTTCATTAGGCATATAACCGACCAAGCGTGCATATTGGGCTAAGTGCGGAATATTTGCTTTGAGCCTGTTGATGATCCTTAATTGTTGGTTAGTGGTGAAATCTGTATTTTGAAAACCAGTAAGTGCATTGATGGCTTTCACCATGATACCTGCATCCTTATCCTCTAGCGCTTTAATTTGTTGGCTAATGGCTTGTTGCCTTATTGCAATTTCAGGATGGTTCTGGCCTATACGTTTGCTAATATTATAAGCTCTTGTTCTTATCACTGCATTTGAATCATTTTGGTAGGTAACCAAAGCGGTTAACAGCTCATTTGCATGCGCTTGTTCAGTTAAAATGTTTTGTGGGACGGGTTCGTAGCTTCCTGCTCTCACTTCTTGCATGTAGCTATTCAGTTGGTCAAGGCTTGATTGAGCTATGCTTGATTGAATAGTGAATAGGAATAAGAATACAGTGTAAATAATTTTCATGAAATCCTGGGGTTTAAATAGAGCATAATTAAATAATGGATGCCTCAAGTTAATTATAAACAAGCCACCATGCAGAGCATGGCGGGAACTGGAGGGGATCGAGGTTGGAGGAAATCCACTCCTTATTTTCAGCGAGTTAAATCGCTCTTATAATTTAGTAAATAATAAACAGTTAAAATAAAAAATAAAATACTTAGAACTAAGAGAAAAATAAGGAATAAATTATTGAAATTCGCATTAAATATTTCTTTGTTTTGTGATTTTATAGAGATCACTTGATTTTTTATATAGCAAATCTCTAAAGAATCTGACATCTTAACTTTTTTTAGAATATTTTCAAATTCTTTCTTTTTCACAAAACTTTGAACGAATTGTCTACCCTCCAATGATATCTTTAGGTCATATTTTCTTACACCTCCTGACCTATTCATATAACTAGACTTAGAGATATTCGTGACTTCACCAGATAAGCAATCAACATCTGATCCACGGGTCATATTTTCATATAATAATACAATCAGAAAAACACTTGAAAAAAAAGAAAAAATTAATAATTTAAAACTTCTCAAGTATCTTACTCTATCAAAAAAATTACGGACTTTACTCATTCCTCAGTATTTAATCTTTCATCCAGATTATTAATAAAAGTATCCATTTGATCATATTCGGTTTCACTAACAAAGTTAGACATATAGTTTTTTGATGATGACCAAATATTAATCAAATTTACAGCATTCTGATAATTACCTTCTCTAAGAGAAACCATCTCGGAACCAATTGATAATATATCAAACGCAATTAAAAAATCCTCAAATCCATTATCTTTCAGATTTTCTCTCGTCTCTTCATCTAATATAACCCCTATTATATTAATATTCAATTGACCTAATGCAATGGCAAATCTTATTATATTTTTCGCAAGGACTAATTCAGCTCCTCCATAAAAAAAACTACCTATTAAAACAGCATCAGAAATTCCTTGCTCCATTTTTTCATTATCTGAATCATTTTTTAACCATAGAAAGTAAAATGCCGGAAATATATAAGTTTCACCTGCCACTGCGCCTATTTGATTAGCTGCATCCTGTGTTTCAAAAAATATCCCGACTGGTTCGAAAGGATTAAAAGTGAATTCTGTTTCACTTCCAACTTCTGTAACTGCATCTGCAAGAGCATAGCTGGACTGGGTATCGTCTGGTATATCACCAATTTCCCAATCCGTAGTACTTAATTTAAAAATTAGATCACCCCCACTGTAATATGCACTGTACTCATTTTCCTGAACCCATGTCATATCAATACTTGTCCATCGTATGATTTTCCCTTCATCAATTAATTTACTTAGCATTTCCTCGTTAGCAGGATTTGTTTCATAATATTGATAAAAAAGCTTACTTAGCTCTATAATAAACTTAGTGTAATTGTTCGGTCCAAAAAAATTGTTTACCCCTTTGTCAAGATCTGCTATTAAATCATCTTGCCTTAAGCCATCAAAAAATGTTGGTATTTGATTTTCCGGTGTAGTTGAAATTAATTTAATAACATTGAATTCTCCTCCATTTGAGGAAAACCAATTTCCAGTTAATACTCCTTCATTTAACTTTTTTAATGCTTTAATTCTATTTTCTGCTGTCAACGTCTCACAATGATGGACAGTCATCATACTTAGAACCCTAAGTGCTTCATCTGAACTTGAATTTTCTGAATTTATTATTTCAATAAAAGTATCCTTTATTATGCTTTTATTAGTGTTAAATTCAATTAAAGCCTCTTTAAAATTGTTATAGGATTCCTTAGAATTATATGCCCCTAAATCGTAAAAGAATAGATCATCGGCCCCTAAATTTTCAATTGACTCTTCAACATATTCGTCATAAATACTTTCATGAAGATTATTTATTAGAATAGAAAGCTCAATTAATTCTGACTCTGAAATGTACCCATTATCCTTCCTGAGATCATAAAAATATTTCCCAGGCCCTTCCTTGATACAATTATTATCTATATAATCTTTCCCTGCAGTTGTATAATCTATTGAAATGGATTCTAAAGAAAATTCAGCAGAAATGGTTTGCCATTCCTCTTCATTTCCTTCAATCGCTGTATAATCCTGCTGGTAGTCTCCTAAACCTATATTGATAGCACAGTTTTCCTCTTCATACTTTCCTACAATAACGGTATATATCGAATTGAGCCCAGATGAATTTTCGTCTTTATAGAAATAGTTATCTGATCCTAATTTTTTATAACCTTTAAACATCCAGTTGCCATTTCGTTTACCATATGAACTAGTAAATAAATCTGAACCTAATCTGAATCCCAAAAGCACTCCATTTACTACTAAATCGTTTAATTCATCATTATTAGTAGTTCCCGAAAATGTGGGCTGCGCATCAAAGGGTAAAGTAATTGGATAGCCTGTTGGGGTTAAATAAGTTAAAAACCCAGCTTTATTTTGAGCTTCCATCGGCTGACTGAATTGAAATTCATCAAACTCCACCCATTCAATTTCTCCTCCCATTGCACTCTCCTCCTCATCCTCAAAAAGTGTATTGACATTTTCAGGATCGTGCACCAAATCCCATTGGTGTTTGTAGAGTTTAGTGCCGTCACTATAGTCCATCAGGTTATTGGTGCTTCCCTGGCTCGCTATATAACCTTCATTACTGAAGGTATGGCGCAACCTAAAGGCCCCGTGCCCCAGTTCATGAGCTATGGTTTTGGTGAGTTCATTGGTGTTGTCACTGAAAATGAATCCATATTGCCTTTTAAACGGCATGTAACCCAATTTGCTGGAGCCTGTGCCCGACATCAGGAATACATAATAAGCATCTCTATCAATATTGTTATTACGCTTATACTCGCGTTTAAAATCATTCATGGCAGAGGAATAAGCTGAAAACGTGCTACTCCCTTCATCATCCAAGCCATCTAATGACATTTCGCTGGTGTAGTTGCCTGCCATTACTACCTCCCACTCTGCCACTGCTTGCCCGTATATACGGTTCAATTCGTTTGAAAGTGTGGAAGCCGTTGGTGCAGACACACCATTAACCGGTACTATGACTACCTTTTGTGAAAGCTTGTCATAGCTGACTACATTTAGTTCTCCCAGTATAATTTCTTCTTCCGAAGTTTCGCCCTGATCATCCTGAGTTTCTTTCAATACATAGGCCTGTACTACTTGCTCATCCTGATGGGTGGTGCCTTGTACGGTCACATTTTTGGCCAAATCTTCTGAAGCTGCGGTGATGGGCAGATTACCAGTAATAGTTTTAAAACCTATGGCATTATTAAAGCTGTCTCCGCTGCTTTGTTTGGCCAATACTTTATCGGTTCGTCCACTGGCAACTGACTTCCAAGCTAACCAGTAATCGTTATCCCTGACCTGTGTTTGGGTATAGTAGCTGGAAAGGGTTTCTAAGGATTTGGCATCAAATCCGTATTGCTGCTGATCGCTTTTCTCAAAGTTTACGATAAAGTCAACATTAGCATCAGATGGTAGTGTATTTGGGTTGGATGGTCCACCAGTATTCTGTCCCTGACTTACATTTCCATCCGGCCCTACCACCCAGGTATCGCCATTGCTATCTTCTATTACGATATCCCCATCATCATTTTCATCTACTCCTTCTTCATCTGGGTCTATGGTGGTGGTTTCACCATCTTCGGTTGTTACAGTTATCACCCCTGTCTCATCATCTACATCCACATCTGAGATTACCTCATCAACTTCTATATCGGTATCCGGTGTTTCTTCTGTTCCATCTTCTGCAGTATCAGCATTTCCTTCGTCCAGTTCATCTCCTCCACCTAAGCCTACAATAAAAGGGCCTGCAGGGTTTAAGGTGGTTTCTACAAATCCACCTATTAGTTTTTTATCGGTGTTTACTTCAATATTTACTAAATCTGCCTTAACGCCCGCTAAATTAAATAGTGGTACTTCTATTGCGCCCTTTCCATTATAGGGACCTGAACCGCTTAATTCTGTAATGCGAACCTTAAAGCCAAGTGCCTCAATTTTATCGCCTACTTGTAAGTTGGCAATAGGCTCTCTGTTAGTGATAGCTGGGTTATCAGGATCAACTCCACACTCAAAATTACTTTCGCTGGCAGCCAGCGTTCTTACTGCTAAAACATCTGAGCCTTCGCCTGTAAGTACTCCACATTTTGAGAATACTTGTACTTCATATTCGGTATCCGTTTCCAAGTCAAAAAGTACTTGCGTTTCTATGTTGGTAGCATAACTGGTCCATTCGGTGGTGCCGGATTCCCTAACTTTCACTACATAGCCGGAATGGTTCCAATCCCCTGTCCAGTCTGCCTTAATGCGGTCGGGGCCTAATGCTTCAATCCCCAATCCTGTAATAGGCAAACATTCATCACCATACTGAAAGCTCTCTACCACGCTTTTCCCATCATTTTTAAATAAGTCGCGCCCAATATTGCTAACTGCCTGCACCTGCCAAGCATAGCTTCTCCCGGGAATCAATTGGATATCTGCAGGGCCATAAAAATAGCTGTTTAAATTTGTCCTTTGTTCAAAAATAGGATTTGAAGTTCTTACTACTTCAAATGGATTTCTATCTGCTGGCCATATTTCCCATAGTCTGAATATATATTCTGTCTCGAATGCACTGTTCGGGGATGCCGTATGTCGGGGTGTCCATTGAAACTGGACTTGCTGTGGTTCTTGAATCCTTAATTTATCTTCATAAGGGAGGTTTAATAAAGGAGGGTCGTTCTGAACAATCCATGCCACTGATCTCCCTAGATTACTTACTACATTCCCTCTTTGGTAATCCAACACTTCCACCGTAAAGGTATAAAAGCCTTCTGGCAGCTGTTGTGAATTAGAGAAAGTACTTGGATTAATGCCGCTAATCTCTAAGTTGTTGGGGTTTAAATAAGCACCAAGTTTATCATATGGCACTTGTGTTGGGATACCGGCATTGAGATACATACCCGTTGGCCGGAAACTAGGCTTCGTTCTTAAGCGAACGGTCTGGCTTTCAATAGTAATCCGTAGCCTTACACGGTAATCAGATTTGGTAAAATCACGCAATGTTAAGGTAATCGGCCATTTATTTAATGAGGCATTGGCATAATCAGATAGATAAATGGAATTGGGCGGTGTCAACTGACTATTGACCTGCACAGGGGCTGATGTGCCTTGTGCTGAAACTTCAGCCTTTGCCATGAATAGTAAAAAACCTAAAATTACAAGGCTGCAGCTTTTCACTTTTCTTACGATATGTTGCAATGTGTACATCAAAATTGATAAGTATAGGTTAAAGTGCCATTTAATTGCGTTGATTTATTCGTACTGCCATCATCTTGCGGTGTATTTCGGGCTAAAAAGGCATTGGTAAAGCTAATATTATGCTTTTCCTTATACTGATAAGCTGCGCTTAAACGACAATTGAATACAGTATTGGTTAAATCACTTTGTGAATAGCTATTATTAAAAGCACTGGTAAGGCTGAGCCTTAGTTTCTTTTCAAACATAGATTTATTCACTGAAAGCACTGGCCCAAGCGTAGTATTATTGATCTCTCCGGCTTCCTGCCAGCTGGCATTAATAGAAGTGAAAATATTCAGCCCTAATTCCTTCCATTGATTGCTGAAACCTATATTGCTATTATAAAACTTAGAACCTGTTGGCTGTTCCTCGCCCGACTGTTCATCGCTTGATTGCTGCACTGACAAATTCAGATTTAATGATTGAACCCGGCTTTCATCTGCCTTGAGGATGTAATTACTACTCGCATTAATTGATTGGGAAATTTGGGTGAAGTTCAATGTATCAATTGGTCGAAGCGGATCAATATTGTTGATGTCCTCAAATTGCGATCTGATAACTGTATAGGTCTGGAAGTTTGAATAAGAAGCACTCACATTCAGTTTTTTGGAAACTGTCCAATTAGAATTGATTGCACCTATCCAGCGTGTCATTTGATTAATTTTGGCATCATTAAGGTTATCCCTTTGAAGCCCGACATTGGTACTGATGCTCAATTTACTTTTAAATAATTGCGTTCCTCCGTTAACCGTAATGTTTTCAAGGTCATTATTGAAAAAATAAGCACCATGGGTCTTATATCCAGGATCTACTCTTTCATATCCTAACCCTATATTATAGCCATTTCCACCATAATTCACACCAGTTTTAAATGCCTGATGATAAGCAGTGGAAAGTCTATGTTCAAATAAAGCGCCACCAGAAGGAAATGGCTGAAAAGTTCCTCTCTCTACTCCTTCAGATCGGATATCACGAGAAATAGCTGAATTTGCATATTCAAAATTTAAAGCTACTCTTTTAAATAAGGTCGTACTTCCACCAATACCCAACACTAAGTTTTCTTCAGGAAATACTTCCATGCTATCCGTTAAATTGGTAGCTGTTGAGGGATCGTCTTTCGACTTGAAAAAAGTAAAATTAAGATTATATCCATTTCCTTGATAGTCGACTTTACTTCCGTAGCCAAACCTATGAAAGGCGGGTTGATTTCCAACTGCAGTATCTACTGCTATTGCTTTCTGTAATCTTCCTGCCATTGCACTTACCGACCAAGGGCCATCTGGTCGCAATTGAACACCACCACCTAAGAATAAATGACCACTTAAAGTATAAGGACTAAAACTCATGCTTGTATAGCCCGCCTGCAATGTTATCCATTCATAAGTTGGGCTAATTCCATATTGATTGAAAGGTTGGGAATAACCGAATTGCTCATTTGAAAAATTAAAGCTTAATGGAATGCTTAAGCCATAAATTGAAAAGTTAATATTTCCATTAAGGTAATAACTGTAGGGTTCTCTATTCAATTCACCTCCAAAGGCAGTATTATATAATTGAGATAGCGAAATACCACCATTTACCTTTAGTGCTTTTCCCTTTCCAATCTGGCTCAGGTCTTGTGCTTGCAGTTGAAAAGTAGCCGCTACAAACATCAATGATATGATGATATTTAGTTTAATCCTTTTCAGCATAAATTAAAAATTCTACTCTTCTATTCTTCGCTCTATTTTCTTCAGTATTGTTTTTATAAAGAGGTGCAGTAGCTCCTTTTCCTTCATAGCTCAATCTTTCAGCAGCTATTCCAATGCTTTCCAGATAATCTCGAACACCTTTTGCACGCTCTTCCGAAATTTTTTGATTGGCGTCTTCTGTCCCTATGTTATCGGTATGACCGGTCACTTTTAGTTTTAAAGCAGGATTAGCCTCCATCATCACGGCAATATCATCCAGATAGGATTTGGCCTCATCATTCAAATTGGTTTCATTAAACCCGTAATTGAAGTTTTTTCTAAGTTCGAATGAGAAATCTCGGCTTACTGAAGTTTGGTATTCCTTTTCTATGACCTTTACTGGCTGATCTTGGAAATTATCATCCTCAAATTCTCTGGAACTTCCAATAGCATATTCATCATTAGCCACCTCTTTTTGTTTAGTGATAGGCAATCGTTTAAATATGCTCACTGAAAACTCAGTGCTAGCCATCTGCGCAGCATTTTCTAAATGCAAGTCCACTGCAAAGCCTAGTGAAAAATTCTTTTGGGCTATTTGTGTTCCTAAGCTAATACGATCCCCAGAAAAATAGCGAGCAAAAATATCCAACTTACCTGCTGTAAAAGGATCGAAAGGGCTAGTATCTTCAAATCGATAAGACCATCTTGATCCTGCTCCCCAAAAAATTTCATTCAAGCTTTTAGTCCCTACAGCTTCTGCATAAAAAGCATGGCGATTTAAATTGAAAAATTGGTATCCACCTAAAGCTGTATATTGAATTGGGATTTGATCATCTTCACTAATAAAACTTCGAACCGGTTGATTAAGATTAAAAACTGAAAAGCCTAAATAATTTCTTCGATAACCCTCTTGATCATTATCGTACCACATTAATCCGGTTGCAGCTGAAAAATAAGTGAGCTGTTGTCTTTGGAATTCTTCCCCCAAGTCAGCAGTTTCATCAAATCCTTGATTATTCATCCATTGGCTTCCTGTTGTGAAGTTGGCAGCATTAAAGCCTGATTGATTAGCACTCAGCTCCACGCCCATTGCCAAAAAATTATTGGGAATTATCTCCAAATTATAAGCAAATCCAGGCTTTATGCTATAAAAGGTATAAGGAATACCCTCCGAAACTTTATCACTTTGAGCCACCAAACTAAATCCTCCCCACCGCTTTCCAGCTGTTTGATTGATTAGAGCATACTGAAATTGCAGTTGGGTACTGTTGATGCTCATTCCATTATTATAGCGTTGAATTCTATAAAGCGCATTAGCACCAATCAAATTTTCAGAAGCGGAAGCTGCAGGATTCAGTGCTATTTCACCAACACCGTAATTGGAAAATTGTGCATTTTGAGCATAAAGTGAGCTACTTATTAGAGCACAAAATATCAGTGCTAATCCAACTGCTTTGGAAAAGCAATTGCTCAAGTAATTCTCTAAATAAATAGGATTCTTTTCGTAAACTTTCTCCATCCGCTATCTCATTAAATTAATTACCCCTGATTGTTGTCCGTTAAAACTTAAAGGACGCTCATCAAAGTATTCCCCTTTTATGCTCCAAACATAGACTCCGGATTCCACTGGGTTACCATTATATTTTCCATCCCAGCCTTCTCCATAGGCTTCCTCCACAGAATTGGTACTGTACAATAATTTTCCTCCCCTGGTGAATACCTTGAATTCAATTTGTTTTATCCCAGCTCCATAGACTTTGAAAAAATCATTTTGACCATCATTATTGGGCGTGAAGAGATTAGGTATAAATAATTGATTTTCTACAAAAACGGTCATCTGTTCTTCGGATATACAACCTAATGAATCTAGGACCTCGACAGTATAAGTGGTGGTGCGAGTAGGACTTGCAACTGGATTGGAAATGGTAGCATCGGACAGCCCTCTTTCCGGCTTCCATTGATAAAAGCTTCCTCCAGAAGCTAGCAACTGAATGGCATCTCCTGCTCCAATAGTGGTATCAGCCGTAAGTGTAATCTCAGGAGGCAATTGAACGCTAACCGTAACCTCTGCAGTATCCGCTTTGCAATTTCCTGCCCAAGCAATTAATTGATAGGTTGTGGTTTCTGATGGATTCGCTATTGGATTTGCCACATTCGGATCATCTAAGGTTTCAGCCGGGCTCCATTCATAATTATAAGGAAAATTGCTGCCATCAGTTGTAGGTGCCCCACCCAACTCAGTAACTTCATCCAAGCAAATGGTTCTATCTTCACCAGCATCTAAAATCAAGGGTTGATCCAAAGCCACAAAAACTGAATCCATATAAACACACCCTTCTTCATTCTGTACTTCAAGGAAAAACCATGTATCTTCTTCAGGATTCGCAAAAGGATTTGCACTAGAGGCATCGGATAAGAAAGCAGCCGGGCTCCATTCAAAAGTCCAATTTTCATTAATTCCCTCAGGATTTAATTGTATTTCGGCTTCTTCACAGATCAAAATGGAATCCCCTGCATCAAAAACAGGCAGTGGAATGTTGGTGACTTGAATAGTATCGCTAAAAACACATGAGGTAGCATTCCATTGCTCTGCCCACCAAGTTTGGTTTTGATTGACCTCAAAATTCAAGATAGCTGTAGTGTCTAACAACTGCTCGCCTAAATTATTAAACCAATTGATAGAATCTGCAGGATTATCAATTTCAAGTTGAACTATATTTCCTTCACAAATTTGCTGGTCTGGACCTAAAGAAAATTCTGGTAAATTATTTTTAATTACTCTAATGCTATCACTATTGAAACAAGAATTAGTATCCTGTACCTCCACCCATATCAAGTCTGATTGTGTAACTTGAAAACTAATTTCAATTTGATCAGACGCTATTAGTCCATCATTTTCTGAATACCAATCAATGGATTGATAATTTTCATCAATTGAAATAGTCGTCATTTCTCCTTCGCATACATTTATAGTATCTGCTAGATTGAGAGTAGGCAAATCATTTACCGTGACCAAAAGAGTATCGAGGTTTACACAATTGGTGGTGTTAAAATACTCTGAAATTATAGTGGTGGAATTTTGATGTAATAATTGAATAGAATTTTCATGGGCTTCTAGAAGTGTTCCGTCCATATACCAATTCACACTGTCGGGACTTCCATCTAAACTAATGCTAACAGAATCTCCAATACAAATAGATTTGTCTTCACCCAATGAAAATTGCGGTAAATCAACGGCATTTACTATGATAGAATCAGCATAAGTACAACCATTAAAGGCATAAGCTGTAGCGATTAAAGTATCCGTTTGAAACACCTCATAGTTCAGAAACCAATCCTCTTCTTCTAATATCCCTTGCTGTAAGGATTCCCATTCTACCTTGGAAAAACCAGAGGAAGTTTCCAATAAGATGCTTTCATAAATACAAAGGGTCGTATCATTTCCTAAATCAAATACGGGCAGGTCTTTTTTAATCAACCTCAAGGTATCTGCATTGACACAACCAAATGAATCTTCTACAGATACAAAAATGGAGTCATCTGCTGTTACGGGTATTCCGATGCTATTCACATTGGTATCAATCAAGCCATTGTTTGCGCTTCTCCAATTGATATTTGCCCAAGTACCATCAATGGATATTTCAGCGATCTCACCTTCGCACACTCTTTTTTCTGATACTAACCCAATAGTTGGCAAAGGATTTATCGTCACAGATACAGTATCTGTACCAGAACATCCTTTCTCATTTACTTTGGTGATTAATAAAGTATCACTCTCATTAAAAAGATAATCTATGCCCTGCATATTGGAGGCAATCAAACCCAATTGATAGGATTCCCATCGGATTGAATCGTAATTATTGGGTAAAGTATAGCTCAAGCTGTCCCCATAGCACAAAGAAAAGTTTTGATTTGCTATTTTATTGGGAAGTTCATTAGTAAAAAGTAAAACGGTATCCTTTCCAATACAGCCTTCAGCATTGATGAGCTCTGCAATAATCGTGTCATTATCAAACAATCCAATTTCAATAAACTCGCTATTTGATCTAATTAATCCTTCATCTTTTCTATACCAATTGACTTTATTAAAATCAGTGGATACTTCCAGTAAAATATTTGACCCATAGCAAGCTGAAGTATCAGCTGGAAGCATACTTACAGGAAGTGGGATTACTTCTACATTTACTGTATCATAAACAATACAGCCCAAAGGCTTTTCCACTTCTACAATGATAGTGTCATTAGTTGGAAAACTTGATGAAAAATCATTTCCTCCATTTTGAAGCAATCCATCATTTTTCGAATACCAATTGACTACATCTGAGGCAGTTCCAGCAGACAAATGAACCGCATCCTCAAAACAAATTTGTTGATCTGGCCCTAAGTCAGGTGAATCGCAAATGATAAAACTTTCTTTAGCAGAAAATGCTGAACTCTTCCCCCCTGCATCAATTGCCCTTACTTTCCAAAAGTATTCACCCTCATCTAAATTTTGGAGGTAATATTGATTGTGAGTTGATAAAGATACTTCAGCCATTAAGGGATCAACCCCATTATTAAGGCTAAGTGGACTTATTAGATCATAATTGCCTGTGGAACTACCTAAAGTGAGAGCATATTTGATTTCATTGTAAGAACTCAAATCATCAGTTGACTTATCCCATGAAAAATTTACTTCATTAGCAGAAACAATGCTTGCTGGGTTTGCAGGAATCGAAGGGCTTGCATTTGTGGAAGCAGTATTGTTTTCTGATAAATAATTAATAATTGCATTATCAGGATCAACATCAGAATAGCCGCTTACATACAAGTCGTTCTTACTATCATTATTAAAGTCAACAATATTGATACTGCCACTGGATGCACCAGTTAATACTTCTCCATTTAATGTGAAAATTCCTGAACCATCATTATCATAAATTTGAGTAGTATAATTTCCCGAGTTGTTCAAACCACTTACCGCAAAATCCTTGTCTACATCATTATCTAGATCAAGCATATCGATAGATGCATTCGACTCTACATCTATTACATTATTGATTTCAGTATAATTCGATCCATCTTGTTTATACCATTTTTTAACTGAATTAAATGAACCATCTATGCCAAAAAACACAAAATCAGTCAGCCCATCCCCAGTAAAATCCTTAGCCATTATATCGCTAATTAAGATATTGGAAATAGGTGAGAAAATCTTTTCTGTTAGGCTAGCATCTTTATTGATTAAGTAGATATGAGTTTCAAACTGGGCATTGGAATTTTCCCCTGAAGTTAGAAAATCCATAATCCCATCATTATTGAAATCAGCCGCCACTAAACTTCCTACGGCTATATCAGGAAGTGCATAATCTGTACTTTCAGTAAAAGATAAATCATCTTGAATCCATACGGATTGTTCAATGGTATTGCTTTCATTATACCCACTGATAATCAAATCCAATTGACCATCTAAATTTATATCCAAGGATAAAATTCTGGCTCTGTAATACTGGCCAATGACATCATTAAGAATTGTAAACCCTGTTCCATCATTGATCAGCAGATAGTTTTTAATATTCTCTGAATCATCTCTACCCGTATAGAAAATATCAAGCTGATTATCATCATTAAAATCATGAATGCTAAAATTCGAATTTTTTAAAGCCCCAATTGGCAAACCTGAAGCTGAAAAAGTAGCGTCCTGATTATTGGAATACAATTCAAATATTATTCCACCGGAATTATCAGTACCGAGAATCAGAACATCCTTAAATCCATCATTATTAAAGTCAGCCCATTCTATCTGGCTATTTCCTATTGCAGGAAGTCCTGTAGAAGCTACTTCATTAAAGTTCTGGGCATTTACTATAACTGAGGTCAATGATAGTATTAGGAAAAATATAAAGCTTTTTCTCATTACTTAACTATAAATCTTTTTGTAATTGTTTTCCCTTCTGTTTCCAACATAAGGAGATAAACTCCATCAGGAAGTCGGTTATCCCCTATATTGAAAACATAATTCATCTGTTTTTTACCACTAAATCGATAATACTCAATACCGGTATTCACATCAATTATCTTTGAATGATGATCATATTCCTTATTCCCTTTCATTTCAATTCTGAAATCGCCATGATTAGGGTTTGGATAAATTGAAGTGGAAACATGAAGATCATTAGAGATATTTTTATTTGCTTCATCTGATAAACGTGCGGCTTCTTCTCTTGAAAGCACTGTTATAGTTTTAGACACATTAGCCTCACAAAAATCAAGTTTTGCTTTCATATTAAGCTCAAACTCTCCAGTTCTAGTAAAAATAACTTCCTGATATTCTTCAGTTTGAGATACTAAGTAAAAATCAGGATCATCAGGATTTATCCATCGAACTGAATCCGGTACTCTCCAACTTACATCAACTATAATAACAGTATCTTGAACTACCGCCTCAGTGGTTAATAAAAAGTCTGCTGTTAAAATATTATCATCCTTTGTTACCGTAAACTGGTGATTATCTTCACAACCTTCCTGATTGGTTACGGTCAGGTTATAATTTCCTTCAGCATCTATTGATACTTCTCTTTCTTTACTTGTAAAGCCATTATCAGCAGTCCAACTATAACTGTTCCATTCACCTGCATCAAGATTGGCTACACCACCTGTACATAGAAAAACTTCGGACGGTAAACCTTCTATTTCTTCCAAAGGCGGATCCTGAAGGTTAATTTCATAACTCACCGAACAACCTGTTGCATCCACAACATCAAATGTATGCGATCCTGCTAATAAGTCATCCCTTCTTGTGGCAGTAGTTCCATCTGCCCAAAGCACTTCAAAAGGTGGATTTCCACCATTAGGGACAACTTCTACCATACCTGAAGGCTCTCCATAACAAATAGGGTTAGCTGTGACTAAACTAGTTAGATAAATTGGAGTTCCGTCACCCAAAGAAATTAATTCCGTTAACTGACAATTATTATCATCCGTAATTGTAACCCTATAATTTCCTGCTGAAATACTTTCTATGAAGGCTCCTGTTTTTCCATTACTCCAACTCACAGAATATGGGGCAACACCTCCACTAATATCTAATTCAAGCCCTCCATCTGAGCCCTGATAGCAAGATGGAATAGTTTGAATAACTTCATTAATTCTAATTGGATTGAGATTAGGAATAATCACCTCAATACTCTCTGAGCAATTATTGGCATCCGTTACCAAAACATCATGAGTTCCTGCAGCAAGGTCATTTCTTATACTATCCGAAGCACCGTCTGTCCAGCTAATTTGGTAAGGCGAAACACCTCCTTCAATTGAAATTGAAGCAAATCCATCTGCACTACCAAAACAGCTAACTGAAGATGCGTTATAATCAAGTACTAATAAATCTGGTTCGCTTATTGAAAATTGTCTCTCAATTGTACAGTTTAGATCGTCCGATACCGTAACTTTATAGTTCCCTGCGGTTAAATTGAATCTATTCTTGATCCTTGGTCCATCATCCCAGTTAAAGTTATAATTTCCGTTACCACCAATCACATCAAAAGCAATTGATCCATTGAAACCATTTTTACAAAGCACATCGGTAATAGTTTCGTTAACAACTTGCAATGGATCTGGTGAGCCTACCTCAAATTCAAAAGATGTAACACATCCATAGGAATCCGTTACATTAGCTTCATAAAAACCTGCGGATACATTTCTTAATGTATTTCCAATCTGACCATTCGACCATTCTACTTTTGGGCTATTTGCATTTGAAATGCTTTTAATTCTGATACTACCATCATTTCCACCATTGCAAGAAACTGAAGAAATCTCATAATCAATGTTCACAGAATCTTTTGCTGGAACATTAATATTTTTGATAAGGCTACAATTATTATTGTCTGAAATAAAAACCTCGTAATTACCTGCCCCCAAGTCAAAGCGTCTTTTTAATGTAGAGCCATCTTCCCATTCTACATTATAAGGCGGTATCCCTCCCGAAATTGAGATTTCAACTTGACCATCAGCAGTAGTATAACAATTAGGCTTTTCCGTCAAATATTCAGCAGATAAGGTATCAGGTGCAGTAATTGTAATACGAGCTTGATCAGAACAAACAAAATTATCATATACAGTCACCGAATACTCACCACTTTCCAATCCGGAAATTGTTGAGGTGGTATCGCCTGTTGACCATTCATAAGAATAATTACCCTTACCACCTGAGGCAGTTATGGCTATACTCCCATCCATTGCATCAGTACATGATGGTGCATTTTTGGATATATTTGAAATATAAACAGGATTAACTTGACCTAAAGTAAGGGATTTCACTCGGCTACAATTTGTAGCATCAGTTACACGAACAGTATAAGTTCCTGGGCGTAAACCTTGGGCGATATTGCCTGTTTGCTGATCTTCATCATCCCATTCATATTGATATGGCGGAACACCATTTACAGCATTAACCTCTAAACTACCATCAGTACTTTCATTGCATGAAGCAGAAATTACAGAAACTTCCTGAATTCTTAAATCTGTATTACTACTGCTAATGTAATAAGAAACTGTATCCGTACTGCAACCTGCTGCATTAACAGCATAAACAGAATACAATCCTGATGAAAGATTTTCAGCTAAATGGTCATCAAGCAAGTCATTATGAGACCAATTGAAAGTATAATCACTTGAAAGACTATCCAATTGAATATATCCATTTGTCTCTCCACAAACTGCATTTCCTAAAGAATTTAATGAAAGCTGCAGCAATTCCTCTTTGTCCAAATAAATATCACCCGATGCAGTACATCCAATACTATCTGTTACAACAAAGCTGTAATTCCCAGAAGAGAGACCTGTTCTTATACTATCGTCTAATGGTGTGTCATCCCAAGTAATTGCATAGGGCGGAGTACCACCTGAAATGTTAAGATCAATTTCACCACCATTATCATTACAGCTTGCATTTGAATCAATTGGATTAACAGATAAAGGATTATTGATATCCTCTGTAAGTTCAATCCTTTTTGTAATAGGGCAATCATTTGCTGATACAGTTACAAAATAAATGCCTGACGGAATAGAATCTAAAGTTGAATTAGTATTCTCAAATTCCTTCCATTCGTAACTAGCATCATTTTCAGAAAGCAATTCAATCTCAATTCTACCATTTGCTAAACCACATTTAGGTCTGGTGGTGTGCACTGCTACTTCAGGTGCACCAATATTGCCGATTGAAAATTCATAATCCTTAGAGCATAGATTTGCATCTATTACACTTACCGTATAAATTTCACCTCCCCACAAACCTTCAGCATAATTTCCCTCAGTATTAGGAATAGAATCTGACCATGAGTAGGTATAAGGAGGAGTTCCTCCTGATACTGATAAGGTAACAGACCCATTTTGAGTATCACAATTCGCTGCAACTTCATCCGATATGCCAATATTGATCGGGTCAATGGCAGTTAACTTAACACTATCCTCAAAAATACAACCCATGGCATCTGTAACACTGAAAATATAGCTTCCCTCAGATAATCCTGTTAGTGAGTCCGTATCATGCAATAACTTGGATCCATCCTTAAACCATATTATTTCATAAGGAGGAATTCCTTCATTAGGTTGAATTAAAATGGAGCCATTGTCTTTACCACAAGTGGGGTTGGAAGAAGTTTGAACAGAAACGGTAAAATCATTCAATTCCTCCACCAAAAAGTCTTTAAAAATAGCTGAACAATTATTGGCATCTTCCACTAGAATATCATAATAACCTGATTTTAAAGATGTACTATCTAAAATATTCCCATTTTCCGTTTGCCATAATATTTCATAGGGCGCGGTGCCTCCCGTAATATTCATAGTCCCAATTCCATTGGCTTTATTGCAGGTTGGTTTTTCCACTAACTCCGGTTGTATTATTATCGAATCAGGTTCGTTAACAATAACCTCTAAAGTGTCAGCCAGACAGCTTGAATTTCTTCCGGTCAATTGATAAATACCTGCTTCAAGTCCTTCAAACACTACAGTATCTGCTTCTGAATCATCAATTGAAAACGTATCTTCATCATTCATCAGCTTAAAATTAAGCTTCTCAAAATTTGAAGTGACTCTAATTTCTCCATCTGATTTGCCAAAACAGCTCGCAGCTTGATTTGCTATAATTTGAAGATTTGGTTGCTCTGATTCCACAAAAAAGGAATCGGAAACCATACAATTATAAGGTGAGGACTTTAAAAAGAATACATTCCAGCCTGGTTCAAGCTTCTCCTTAATTCTAAATTCACTCTTTGATACTTCAAGCAATTCAAAATCAGCACTATTGTCACTGTTTATAGCATATAAAAATTGATCGCTAGTTGATAATCCTCCATTTATCTCTCCATTAAGAATAATCTCTTCATCAGATGAACAATTATATTCTGTATTAGAAAATATATCTACAACTAATGGTTCTGGTTGATCAATATCAATTTTATCAAACAATGGCGTTTTACATGCGGTAGTATCAGCTAAAGTAATTTTTATTTTATATCTGCCTGCTGAAAGATTATTTACATAACCTTGGTCATGACTTACTACACCATTTGGTCCATTAATTTCTATGGTAAAGTCATTGATGTTGTTCTTATCTCCATACGATGGGCTTAGGGTAAAATCTCCATTTTCTTCTCCAAAGCATTTTATATCAGTCTTCTCAAAACTCAGTGCCAAGGATGGGGTTTTAGGAATAATTTGGCTTGTATCTATTAAGCATACATTATTAAAGGAGCCATCGTAGTAATTATCATCTTTCAAATAAATATTGTAGGTGCTATCGCCTATTAAACCTGTGAAGGTCTTATGATAATATGTTTCTGTACTATCATCGCTATAAGTTATACTATCAGAAGGTGAGAAATCAATATTATTGAGTGAGAAAATATGAGGACTATCTCCACCTGTTGAAATGATTTTTAATTTTGCATCAGAAGAATTTGGGCATCTAGCAAGTACAGAATCAACTATTTTAAATTCTAAAGGATAATCTCTTTCTTCGATTGTGATTGGAATCATTTCTGAACATAATGAATCATCATAAGCAATCACCGTATAATCACCAGCAAACAAATTTTGAAAAGTATAGTTGCCAGATTCTACAGTTGAAACGCTATCAATAAGTGCGTTAGGCCCGTACAATGGTGGGACATTATTATCATAAAGTTCTAAAATATAACTCCCATCATCTGGGCGTCCACCACTGGCATTAACTGAAAGCGTTGCGGTTTCATCACCAGCACAGGGAGGGTAAGTTATAGTATCTTTAACTACGGTAAGTCTAGGACTTAATTCAGTTACAGTGATTTTATTACCAAGACCAGTATAGTATTCATCCTCAGATTCATATTCACAATTAAAAGCATCAAAAATAGTATAAAAATAAATACCTGAATCAGCCACAATTGATAATTCGTCTGTGATATCATTTAGAATCGAATCACCGTTTTGATCAAAAATATGAATATCGTATTCACCATTTGCAAAAGGAACTCCTCCCGAAGGAGTAATTGTAATGGAACCCGTGCTATCCCCGTAGCAAATAGGTTGGGTCAAATTTGTGTCAACACTTAATGGAGTTGGTTCGATTAAAACAGTAGAATCATCTATTGATGTTCTTAAATTTTCTGTAACTCCATCAATCTTGTATTTATCAGTAACTTCTATTTTGAAAGAATCTTGAAGTAAATTTGAGAAAACTATTGTATCCGTTTCAGAATAAACTGAATCTTTCCGTTCATATTGACCACCTTTGTAAACCTCTACTAAATGTGGATAGACACCACCTTGCGTTGTAACTCTTATTTCATCTGTTCCACCATTACATTTTATATTAAACGTATCATTCTCACTTGAGATATAATTGTTTAATAAGTAGGTGAAAATTAAAGAATCGGGTTGGGTAAGTGTGAAGGTTTCAGACCTTTTAAAACAATTCCTTGAGTCCCTTACCCCGATATAATATTCATTTGGATTACCATCATCATCTAATGCTTTTAAACTATCAAAGGAACCTTCATTATTGGTTGTTTTTGATTTTTGAAATTGACTATTCTTATACAGATAAAATATGTAATTAAATTCTCCTCCTTCAGCTTCAAAATCAATTTTACCATCGGCAACACCATATTCACTTATGTGATAATCAGTACCATCGGCACTAAATTTAGTATGAGGTGAAGCAGTCAATTCTAAAAGTTCATCTGGTTCATTAAGTGTGAATTCAAAATCTTCAAAAGAACATCCCTTTCCATCAGTACCTGATAATTTATAATCGCCTTCGTATAAATTTCTAATCACTAGTTCATTATCTGAATTCCGATACATTTGCACTGTATCCAGATCCGCTTCCTTAAACTTGGCTTCCCCAGATGGTTTTCTTTCAAGTTTTAGATCAAATGAACCTTGATTATGGTTCATAGGAAGTCTTACATCCATAGAACCAAATTTACATGGTATTCTCTTAGAAGAAGGAGGTGAGAAGGTGGGTCTAAATTTTTTAGTGAAGCTTATTGTAGTTTCAGATATAATAGTACAATAATCATCTTCTATGTATACTTTAAATGCATTTCCATTGACAATTGCACTTGAATCAACCAAGACTTTAAGCGTATCACCTTCTGCATCAAGACTAACAATTGAATCATCAATCTTATTATTAGTTTGACTGCAATGTCTGGCGTCAAGGCAACTATCATTTGCCTCAACTACATATATTTTAATACTATTATTCTCATCTATGTACCTATCATTGTCATATATAAATTCAAATATTCCATTAGAATTGTAACACTTGGGTTGGATTCTTTTCTGATAGGTAAATTGGAGTGGGTTTTCAGCAGGAGGCATAGTCTGATCTTGGATATCAATTTGCTCTGAGCACCCTAAAGTATCCTTCACTGTTATGCTCTCAACAACAGCACCTGTGGCCAAACCATTTATTGTCATTTTACTAAATAAATCATTTTGACCATCTTGATTATTGCTTATTTCCGCATCAGTTATTTCATAAGGTCCGCCATTTCCTCCATCAGCTTCAAAAGTAAAAGAACCAACTGAACCAACAGCACATTTAGGCCTAGTTAGAGTAGGTGTGTTATCAACAGTTATAAGTTCTGGAGCTGTTATACTAACAACATCAGACTCTATTACTTCACCATCTCTTATCTCCCAATTATCACAACGATTATATTTAACTTTCACTTTGTACTTACCTTCTGGCAAGTCTTCAAACACAACTTGTTTCTTATTCTTCTCATTGAGTAGAGTATCATAATCATCCCACGAACCATCGTTTTTCTTTTTCAATAAATAATCTAAATTACCTGAAAGGGCATCTTTAGCTTTAACAGTTATAGAAGCTGTATTATAGCCATAACAAAGAATATGAAAGCCATTAGTTTTTACTTTATTAGCTTTCGGTCCATCTTGGAATGTAATTGAGTGGGTCACAATATTTACATGATTACTTTCTAATACCGCATCAGTATCCCATTCACAACCAGACTCTTTTCCTTCTATATAGAAATTCCCTAATCCAACAGAAAAATTAACTGAATCGGAGACCCCATTTTTCTCAACTGGTTCATCTTCATCTACATCAAATAACCTATAATCGAAAGTAGCTGCAGGCTTATCTTCTCTTTGCATTTGAAAGCTAATGGTAGCTTTATCAGTAGAACAGGCTATGGTACTATCTGATGTATTAAGTATAATAGAATCAACTGGTGGTTCTTCAACTTCAATTTTTACTACATCAGCACATGGGAAATCACCATTTTCATTCCTATTCTCTGCTAATACTTGTGGCTCAATAGTCATGGAATAATTACCTGGTTCTAAAACCAAGTTGCTTTTTGTATTTTCTTCTTTTGTTGGATCATAAGCATCGATAAGTATACCATCATAAATAGTGAAAGTATTATCTTCACTTGTAAGTATTTGAAAAGTTTGATTAAAATCAGTGACTTGATTCATTAAATTTATAACAACAGAACTGATATCCCCTTCCAAAAACCTATATTCAAAGACTGCACTTTCACCTTTGCATTGTGACTGAGTTTCACTAACTAATTTAAGGTCTGGCCTTTTATAAAAATCAATTTCCTTTTCATAAGCATTAGTAATTGAATTACAGTCGCCATACCTACTTTGCTTTAAAAATTTGATCCTAGCATGTAAATCTTCGTAGGTAGGTGTAAATTCAAAAGGAATGGTATCTTTTGGTATCTTACTACTCCAATCTTTAAGGACTACTTCATCGCCATTTGAATCTACATATGAAAGCTTAGTTTCTATATCAAAATCACTATCAGGCATGTGCTCTATAACTGAAAAAGCTCCATCATCTGAACAAAGTAGCGACATACTTTCTCCTTGCCCATTAAAAGACAGTTTGCTTAAGTCTGGTGGTTGATTTGCATTACCGGTAAGTATTGGATAAAGGTAACCTTCTTCAACCACCATTTCTTCCCCTTTACAAAGTTCCTCTCCAATCCCTGAATCCCCAGGAGCTAAAGCATTGGTTGCTGTATAAGAAATCTTGTGGCAGTCAGCATTCACGTACCAAATAACATCAACAGAATGTAGATCTTTTCCAGATAACTCGCTCTCACTATTTGAACTAAATTCACCTCCTTCAATCGTCCAAGTATAGCGAAATTTACATTTCCCTAAGGGGGTGAATTCTGCTGTATAGGTCTCAGTAGTAAATGCACAAACTGAACTCCCCACTAAATTATCAGATGCCCCAGGATTACATTTATATGAATTACCAAAGGCAGTATTTGCTTGAAACACACTTAAAAAAGCAAATATGATTATATTCATCAACAGTATGTTCTTTAAGTCTATCATCTAAATAAAAATTAGTTTGATATTTTCTTTTACTCTATTCTTCCTGTCCAATTCCAATATTCCTTTAGCAGCATCTACTTCCTTTATAAAATTGAACTGATTTTCATTTTTATAATAAACCTTTACTTTATTTACTTTAGTGGATTTGGGAACTGCCCATAATATCTCATATGAATCCTCATTTTCAATTACTCTATATTCAAATTCCGTTTTGGAATTAAATAGCACTTTAAAAGGGAAAGCCTTGGAAACCCCTTCATTCCCCGCTTTATCAAGTGCAACTAATCTATACTTGTAATTCCCCTCAATTTCCACCACATCAATTATTTGACCTGTTGTATTTCCAAACTGATGAATTAGTTTATAAAGTGAGTTGCCTATTTTTCTGTAAAGCAAGTAGCTTTCAACATCCTCACTTGAACTATATATAATTTCAATTTTTACACTATCTTTTATCTTAGTAATACTGCTAATCTGAGGGGGTGAGGGAGGGACAATATCAGGTAATTCAACGGTAAATCTATCAGATAATTCAGACGCATTTCCATTGTCATCAAAAGCGACCAAATAATAGTATCGCTCATTATTTGTAAAAGATAGATTTTCAGCAAATACAGCAACCGTGTCAAGTTTACTTTCATCATATATCATTGCGGGCTCAGCATTTGGCCGCTGGCTTTTGTAAATCCTATATCCCGCTAAATCATTTTCGGAATTTGCATCCCAACTTAGACTAAGCAAACTGTCTTTTACAAAATATTCACTAAATGTCGGCTTTGAAGGCGGGATACTATCAATGTTTTGGAATAGAAAAGGGAGACTATAATTTATATGATCTCTTGCGGTTATGCCCACCCTATAATAATTTATTTCATCTGGTAGATGGTCTTTTAAAACAAAATCCCTTGGTAAACTATCTAATTGAACTAGTTGATAATTCCCTTCCGATTCCTGTGCTTTTTCTAAAAACACTTTTTCTATATATTCAGTATCTCCTTTTGCAGACCAAAAAATGTTATTCGATTTTTTATCAAAATTAATTGAATCGATCTGTGGGAGAGGTACGTCAATTGGTTTTAGTTTTTCTATCGAAAGTGTGTCAGATGGTGGGCTCAATTGTCCAAATGTATTTTTTCCTATTATTCGATAAAATGCTTTTCCTGAATACTTGGCTGTATCAATATATGTATTGAATAAATTACTTTTAGACGGCCCTGAATCAAGGTTTAAAGTAGGCAAGGAATTAACAGCTTTAAAATTTTTTCCATCAAAGGATCTTTGCACTATGTAGCTCGAAAAAATATTTCTGTAAGGCGCACTTAACCACTTTAGAACTATATTCCTGTCTTTTTGAGCTATTGATTCTGTAACTGGAGCAGGTAAAGTCGTGAAATCATTGGGGCCATAATAAATAGAAGCTGTGTCAGCTCTCAAAACTGAATCCGGAACATTGGCGAATACCCTATACAGGTAACGCTCATTTTCATTAACGTTAAAATCTTCATAATACAATCCTAAAAAACTAGCAACCTCTATTGATTGATCCGCAGCAAACAAAGCAAAAGAAAAGCGTGATTTAATTTCCTTTTGTTTGTTTACAATTGATATAATACCGTTCTGACTATCGCCTAATTTAAATCCTTCACCATAAACCGATTGGGCTGCAATTGCCGCATAATCATTGGCTTGAACAATATCCTCCCATAAATCCAATTTTTTGGGACTTAATCCTTCAATTAAAATATCTCTTCTTAAGGGTATGTCTAAAAGTTCTCCATCTCTCTGATAAAAATATTTTTCAACAGTATAGCCGTATTCATTTGCTAAAAGCCAAAATCTGGGATTGTTAGGCGCCCATCTTAGCAATATTTTTTGATTTAACGAATCGTAAGTTGCTGTAACCTCCACTTTTGGAAGATCTTGTGAAACAGCAGCCGTTGTCGAAAGCATTAAAATTAAGGTCGATATAATTAAAATATTTTTCATTCCTCTGAGCCGACTGAACTGTAAAAACTTAAATTAAAATTACTCTTACCAGCAATTCCTCCTGGCAGTATGTATTTGAATTGTGTAGGATATAAACCTTTGCGAATCAACGGGAAATGCGAATTTAAAAGGCGTTTGATTCTTTCTGTTCTAGTTCGTCCCCTATAATAAGATGAGGCCTTATTACGCAGTTCAGCATATTGTTTTTCCACATAATCCGGACTAAAATATTTGATGGCAAAATATTCAGCATTATTAAAGAATGATTGACCAAACTCACTTTCTTGATTTAACCTTACTTCAGTATTCTGTTGACTAATATAGAATGCAGTACTTGGTGGAACTCCGTAAGTTAAAGATTCCGAATTAGTGACCCTACCTGTAGGGAAATAAGGATAATTATCATAAAGTAAAGGTCCTAAATGATTTTCATACCAAACTGTATTTTCAAAATCTGCTTCAATAAAAATAAGTGGATCAAAATTAGTTCCACCAGCTATTTCGTATTTATCAAATTGTTCTTTACCACCAGTAATATCAAGTGATAATTGGTGCACACCATCTCTTAAAACTTCTCTTGAACCAGAAAGAGTATTATAATCATCTGAGAAAAATTTCTCCCTCAATGAATTATATTTACTTGTTCTGATATAAAAAGAATATATCTCCTCTTCTGACAGTGCTTCAATGCTACCTTCTGCCTCCATAGTTTGGATTTCAAGATCTATATCCTTTCCATCATTTGTTTTACTAATAGCACTTTTAACCTTATCGATATTACTGTCATAGGCTACATTTTCTTGACTTGGAACCCTTAATAATTGAAAGTGATATATTTTTTTATTCGATAATTCAGGTATGTTAAATCGCACCTCATGTGAATGATCGTTATAGGTAAAATCCGTCCTTATTGAATTTCCTCTCTCATCCGTAAAACTGGCCTTCAAATCCCATCTACCTTCTTTTTCAAATGGCCTAAGCAATCCAGGATCATTTAATTTTATGTATCCATAATCAGATTCCCCTTGATAAAAATTAACCATACCCTCTATAGGATATGAATACTCTACCATCTCCTTAGGTATATAGTCAGGTTGTAAACCTGTAGTAAATGAATATGCTAATGTTTCTGTAACTACTTGATTGTTTTCTTCAAGCTTTACCCAATTTCCATTTACCCTCTCTTCAAAATGGATTTTTATCTCTAAATCAAGATCCACCTCAGAAGGCAAAACTATTTTAGGATCTAATACAAAAACATTTTTATCATCATTAAATGTTATTTCAGCATCTATTTCAGAGGTTCCCTGGTTAAGTCTAAAATAATCTAGCTTAACTCTGTAAGCAATGGGGTTTCTTTCAAAATCCAATATTTCAAATTCCTTCTCAACAGGAATGTTAAATACTGCTTGAGGAGTAGTAAATACATCTATTTTATTAGTCTCATTTTTAGGCGTTAGTTCAGCAATTACTTTCATCTCCTCTAGGGGGCTTTCGCCAGAAGATTCCAACTTACATTCCTCTCCAATTTCAACATCGAAATCAAAACTGCCTTCAACTAAACCATCTAAAACACTAAATCTACCTGCCGCATCTCCCCGCATCCAAAATGGATTAGGGCCTTTAACTTGCATTAAGGCAGCCAATTCCCCATGAAATATCTCTACTTTTTTCTTTATGAATTTCAAATTGATATCCATTCCAATGGTAGCCAATAAGCCTATATATGCTTGGCCTTGAGCATACCATCCATTTATGCCAACAAGTCCAGCTTGACCGCTACAACTTGCATTGTACCGTGCCATATTGATGTCAAAACCAGCAGTTGCAGCAAATCTTCCATAAAACATCAAGTACTTTTTATCTCCAGTATCAATGGTGAAGCGCGTTCCAAATGCAAAGCCCTGTCCAGTACTTAATTGTGATAATTCCCTACTATTATTCCTAATCCTTTCATTATCTGCACGTTGTTCAGAGGTAAGAATATCCAATACTAATTGGGGTGGTGGTGGTATACCAGGAATATCATGGCCTATCATAAAATAACTCTCAGTTTGAGCCAGACTCAAAAATTCCAAGCCAATAGGATGATCAGGTTTACCAACATGTATGTACCAATAACTTTCCTCAAAATGAATAGTAGCCCTACCTGCCGACCCACCAGAATTAATGCCTTTAATTATCCCTCCAGCGGCATTGACATAGACATCAACAACTCCGTGGAATGTTTTATTCTTATTATCAAAAAGTAGATTTACATTTCCTCTTATAGAAGATCCTGGCACTGATATAATTCCTTCTTGATTTGAAACTTTTCTGGCCAATTCTGAAATTTCACCCAGATCAGTTGAAAATCCTTCTGTCATTATTTCAATACTACCATTAAATGCAATTTGGTTAATCCCCCCATTAGAATTAAAGGCAATTCCAAATTCAGCCCTACCGTTTGCTGCGGCTTCAGCGTTTTGTAGGCTGTATCTTACAGAAGCTTTCAAGCCCAAATGAAAACTTTCATCGGGAATATATATAATATCAGATGCAGATTTCCCTAAAGGAGAACCAATATTTTCATTTAATCCTTTTTGTCGCATATGGTAAAAAGCTCCGCCTCCAAGTCCATTAACAGCAAATGGAGCAATTACAGGAGCTCCATCAGGAAACTCTACCATAGCATCTACATACCAGTACCTAAACCCATCTACAGACCCAAACAAGCCTGTAGCCTCTACTACAATCCCAGCAAATTCTGCTTTGAGATCTCCTTTTATACCATCTCCATATGTATAGTCTCCCTCATAAAAATTCAAGGTTCCTTCAAATGAAAAACCACTCCTGGATACATTTACAGAAATAGTTGAAAATTCAAGTGATTCATAATCATAATAAACCTGCTTTTCTAAACGGTTTTGCTTCGCCCACACAGTAACTCCTGCGCCTGCCCCAAACCCACTATCATTGGCACGTACTAAATTAACAATGATTCCAGCATAAATTCCCACCCTTTCTCCTTCTGTTCTTAAAGCTATTTCTTCAATTCCAATCGGAAAACCACCAGCTTTATTCCCCTCTGCTTCAGGCTTAAATCCAAAATATTCCGCATCAAAATATGGAGCTTCCGTTTGTAATACTAAGGATTGGAATATCAAACCATTTAACTCAGCTCCTTCTTTACCCGAACTGGTGGTTGGTTTTACATCCATATTACCATGCAAAATTGCTCTAGGCTTAAATTTTCCATCAATCACACTTAGCTCAATCAATGAATTCGATCCAAGGTTTAAATCAGCCTTGAAAACATTGAATTTTGCAGTACTTTGTAGTCGGGCAATTAAATTATAATCACCATTGGCTGAAAAAGTGCCTGTATATAATAAGGGTTCTTCCGTTTCAAGGGAAGGAACTTGAATTTGCCCAGAAATTTCACCCCCTACAAATTCATTTTGAATAAAAGTTCCCGATAAGTTTTGGACTGATAATTTCCATGAATTGGCATCCCCCTCTTCCAATCCAATCAGTTCTCTCGCTCCAACAATACCAGTAAAACCAGTTTCATCAATGATTAGATTTTCAGCAAAAAAAGAAGTCCTGCGTGTTTGATTTTTTTTATTAAATTCTTGAGGCAAGGTGACTTCTAATTCTCTCAAGTAAAGTCCTCTCCACAAGGCCTGACCTTCACTTGTAAAATAAGGAGAATCATAATCTGGAGGAAAAATAATATTTCCAGCATTATCGAAATCTGAAAAATCTAGAATTGCATTGGTAACCTTAAAAGACCAGCCTTTCAATCCATTTACTTGAAATTTTGGCAATGTAATATTTGCCATAATATTATTCCAATCTGATACTCTTGTTGTGACTCGAGCAGTAAGTCTTTCATCAGAAATAGAACCATCTTCATTTTCTTTCAGTAATAAATCCTTTGAAAAAGTCAATGCAGCATCAATCGAAAGTTCGCGAAATCCATAGCAATCAAATTCTGCATAGGTAAAGCCTGGATTATTCGAATTTCCCCCGATTAATGTCAGTAGTATTTTTTGCTCTTGACTATTTTCGGAAAACGCAACATTATTATTGCCCAACAATTCCACTCTGCCGACACCCGTAATCCCACCATCAACAGAAAACTCAATGCCTCGCCCCATAAAACTCAATTCTTTTTCACTAGGCAGTTCAATCGTTAAATAAGCATCAATAAATGCCGAACCTTCATCAAGTATAACTTTGTGGAATATCAAGGTGTACTCTAGACCGGAAATTGTTTTCTTTATTCCAACAGGGAGCTGAAAAGATTGACTAATTGATAAATAATCTATAAACCTGCCCTCTTCCCGAACTTCTTTCGACAACCTTTGAGCCTCTTTAATATGATATTGTATTGAATCGGAATTCATCGATTCATTAAAAGACAAATCATCAAAATGCATAATATCATTAAATGAATTTTCCCCTAAAGAACCTGAATCATCAAAACTCCGATATTGCTGAAAACTTGAATATTTGACAGAATTAATTTTCCTATCAGGAATTAATATTGAATTATCAGACGTGATTCTTTTGCTGAACGAGAGACTGTTAGACTTGGGCTTTATCCTCTGAAATAAACGAGCATCACCGCTGCTATAAAGTGTAAAATAGGGTAATAGTAATAATAAGAGAATTGTAAAAAAGCGCAATAACTACGGGTTTTGATTGAAACAAAAGATAATAATACTTAAGTAAGTTTTACAAACTTATTGAGCAGCTTTTAAAAGTCCAAAAATTTCAACTTATTTTTTAATCACCCTAATATCACAAGGGATGTATGCTTTTCAAGAGCGTATCTCCACAAGCAGCTTGCAGCATCTTGCTAAGCTTTTCTCCAAGCATTTGCAAAAATCTGTCTGCACAAGCAGGCTCAAATAATAGCAGAAAAAGAATAGAAGGATGGCTTAACTTAGGGTCATTGTCCCCACTTTAGGCGAGAGCGGCAATGACACAAAGTTTTCAAAAGATTACTTTTGCTTTTTCGTTTGAAGATCAATTCTCAACCAAAGGCTGACCTGCCTCTGGTTGGAATGACTGTTCGGCTTTATTTAAAATCACTCTGAAATTACAAACTCATATTGCTCTTCTATAAGCCCATTACTAGTTTCAGTACTTACTGTAATATATCTTGGCTCACTGCTTGCCTCAATATTATAGGGGTAGAATCTAATGCTAGAAACACCATTCGAATCACTGGCTGAATAATTCTTAAAATAAAGATTATTGTCCATGGTGATAGTATCGTTATAAGTAAAGCTAACATTATGCCCCTGTGTAACTTTCCCATTGTCTTTTGTCAGTTTTACTGATATTTCTAAGAAATCAACACCATCATTTAGTACTTTAACTTTATTACTATTGATCTCCATAGCTTCAGGATAGCTCTTCTTTGGACGCACGAGTCTATTGGTGATGTAGAGCTCAGGAATTTGAATGTTTAGATTAAAATTTTCTGTTGAGGTGCTGGCTTTTAAAATAGCAATGAACTCAATGGAATCGGAACCGGAGCGAAAAGCTGTTTCCGTTACATATTCTGACTTCTCATTTTCAAAAAACACGCCCTGACTGGCTTTAAATTTTACCGTTCTGAATTCCTCATTGGCTTCTCTTGGCATGATCACCGCTATCCGTAATGAGTCTTTTCCATCCGCAATAAAATCTGCATCATTATAAACTACTTTAATTCCAGTTTTATAATAATTCTCTCCTCCAAATTCCTCTAAATCGATACAACTAGTGAATATGATTAATATGAATAAATACTTTTTCATGGCTAATTATTTAAATCCTAAAGTTCCTGCTATACCCCCAAATAAATCCTTAATATCTAAATCTATTGTGATTGAGGTCTGATAAACAAATTGAAGCGTTTTCAAATCATGAGATATGTATTGCTTGTTATGTTCATAAAGTAAAACAGCCCCATTCGACCATTTAATTTTATCATTAAGCTGATAAGCTATGCCCAAAATAAGGTTATTGCTTCCAACCAAATCACTGCTTACTCTATCGATTGCCAGAGAGTTTAAAGTAAGTCCCATTTGCAAGGAAAATCTATAGGGGCTATAAAGTTTGTAGAAATTAACTGGTACATCTTTATTCTGTGGAAATGGGAAAAAGTTCACTACAAAATTTAAGCTTGGTTTTACAAGGGATTGCTCCCCATCATTAAAAAAGACAGCCGTTACACCAAAATCAGGAGAAATAGTGCTTTTTGCCCTTTTTTTGAAGTCGTCCGAAATTGTCGTAAAATAAATATCAATCGGCTCATCCAATGCTAAATTTAATCTATAGCCTCGGTTCGACTTTAATAAGCCTACAGGTATTAAATATCCTACTTTTTCCCCTTTCTCATTTTTCTTTTCCTTTATATCCACTGCATCTATCTTCAATACATATTGCGCTACTCTGGTGTCATATAAATATGCAGTAAAAGCACCCACATCTTTACTCATTGGGTAAAATATATACACATTGCGATCATAAGGAACTGATTTTTCAGCTTCATTGATAGCGCCATTCACGTCAATAATGACTGGCGGTAAAAACAATTGCTTTCTTGTTTCCTTTTCCGAAGGTTCTTGATAAGCTTTATTCCTCAAATTAGATTCCGACTTGGTGTAAGGGCTAATGTTCTTTTGCTCCTGGGAATAACTCTCAAAACAGCATACTACTGAAATCAAAAGTATTAAGACGCTGCCGAAGCGAAAACAATTAAATACTGGATGTTTTTTCATGGTCAGTTTTGGTTAAAGATTTACTACTAAAATTTTCATACTAAAAGTAGAACTAAAAAATAGCATCGGCAATACCTATTATTAGGTAATTAGTTACAAAATACTAAATACAAGCTCTATGGGCTTACAAATGAATCCCACATTCCACCTTAGCATTGCCAGTCCAGCGTCCTTCTCGGCCGCTTCCTTTTTCCGTACAATGCGTACAACCGATGGAGCTATAGCCTTTTGCTACTAATTTGTGGCTGGGCAGTTCGTGTATGAAAAAATAGGCATGTACCTCCTCTGGAGTCATATCCAATAGCGGATAGACCTTTAAAATATCCTCCTTTTGATCGAAAAAAGTCAGGTTCTTGCGGTTTTCGTTCTGGTATTTGAACAAGCCCGACAACCATATTTTATGCGATTCACGCAATTTTGCTAAAGGCTCTACCTTATTAATAAAGCAGCATAAATCCTGATTGTGCTGATAAGTATAATTTTCTTCCGTAAAGCGATGCTTATTTTTGGGAGCGCCTATGGTTTTCACATTTAAGCCCAGCTGTGCCTGCAGTTTATCCTTATAGGCTTTGGTTTCCTCAAAATGATAGCCTGTATCCAAAAAATAAATGGGGTGATTTGGGCTTATTTTATGAATCAAATGCAAAAGCAAAGCAGATGAACTCCCAAAAGAGGAAGTCATCAGAATCTCCTCTTCAGCAAAATGATCGAAAACCCATCGCACCCTATCTTCTATGGAATAGTTTTCAAAATCAACTTGCGAAAATCCCTTGATACTGTCCATATCAATTTTCCTTTTTATGATGTACAAAAGAGGCGGTGATCTCATTCAACACCTCCATTTTCTTTTCAAAATCACCTTTTAAGCCTTTTCGGATTGTGGCCAGATTTTGTAGAATATCATCTGTATGATCGGGCAGCACTTCCTCTAATATTGCCCTTAGTCTTTTGGCAAAGGTGGGCGATTTCCCATTGGTGGAAATCCCGATTTTCAGATTGCCTTTTTTGACCGTGCTGCCCAAATAAAAATCACAGAGCTCGGGCGTATCGGCCACATTAACCAAAATTCCTTTTGCCTTGGCATCACGATAAATTTGCTGGTTCACCTCATAAAAATTAGTGGCGCCTATCACCAAATTAATGCCTTCCAAATCGCTTGGATCATATTCCTTTTCCACCAGCTCAATGGTGGAGCGAACCGCTGCTATCTCCCTGATCTCTTGCCTGATTTCTGGCGCCACTATTTTCACATTGGCTTCATGATCATTTTTCAATAAAGCCCCCAGTTTCTCCCAGCCCACATATCCTCCACCTATAACCAGCGTTTGAATTTTATCCAGCTTTAGAAAAACAGGGAATAAATGGTTTTCTTCAGATCTGTGTGACATGCTGCTGTAAACTTTTAATTGTGGTGAAATCATTTTGCTGTACTACCGATTCCCCTACTAAGATGATCCCAGGGGAAGCCACTTTTTGCTCGCTAATGGTCTGTGCTAAGTGCCCTACCGTTGTCCGGTACACTTTCGCATTAGCCAATGAACCATTGGAGACAATGGCTGCAGGCAGATCCGCTTTATCTTGCAATGCATAAGCCGTGCTGATGGCCGGAGCTTTTCTTAAACCCATGAGAAAAACGGCTGTAGCAGTAGTTTCGGCTACCTTAGCCACATCCTGCGATAATTCCCCGCTTTTGGTGGTAGCCGTCACCACCCAAAAGCTTTCATTCACGCCCCTTGTGGTTAAAGGCAAGCTGTACATTCCGGCTAAATTAATGCTGGAGATGCCGGGCACCACCTGAGTGTTAATCCCGAAACTTTCGGCATAATCAATTTCCTCTTTTCCTCTTGCGAAAATAAAAGGATCTCCTCCTTTCAATCTCACTACATGCCCATGACTAAACACATGCTCAATAATCAACTCATTGATTTCTTCCTGTTTATAGCTGTGTTTACCAGCTCGCTTTCCGACATAAATTTTTAATGCTTTTGATGGAGCATAATTTAATAATTCGGGATGCACCAAAGCATCATTTAATACCACATCTGCTTGTGCCAATGTTTTGATTCCTTTCACACTGATCAGATCCGGATCTCCCGGACCTGCTCCCACTAGACTTAATTTCTTTTCCATGATTATGCTTTATAAAAATGATTGATGACTGTTTTTTCTGTTGATGCTATGCCTCTCAAACTCTTGGCTTCTTCCAAAAATTGATGGGCAGATTTTAGATAGTGCTGTACAAATTCCTCGCTTGGCTTTTGTAATTTTATCTGGTAAACCAAATCGGCAAAGGAGCTTTCTAGCTTCACTTTTTCGGTCTCCACAAAATGCACATCAAAATCTGCTATGATGCCTGCTTGCGTATTGCACTGCACATCTTCCGCCAGCAATAGCGCTTTAGCCGTGGTGACAAGAACATTATAGCTATTGTACAATGCATGCTCTAGCTGATCTTCCTGCAATTGTTCGTAAGCATTCACCAATTTTTCCTCAGCTTCTTTGAAAATGGTGCTGACCAAATCAAAACTGGCTCCGGCACATTCGCCCAAGCCTATTTCGGGCGTGAATTCTTGATCTCTGTTCCAGTCGATATAGTCCTCATCTTTGATATCAGTCAGATCACCCAAATGCTTTAGCAAATCGTAGAAGTACTTCTTCTCTTTCGTTCTGAAATAATCTGGATAAAAAGCACCCTTAGCATTAGCTTCATAATCATTTAGCAAAATCCTAAAGGCTTCCGGAATTCTTTTGGTCGGCAGTTTGATGACCTTTTCTGCAGCCAAGCCAGTCCCATCTGCACGCAATCCACCGCCCAAAACCACTTGCATGGCGGGCACTACTTTTCCCTTGTTTTTGATGGAACTTCCATGAAGACCAATACCGGCAATCATGTGTTGACCACAAGCATTCATACATCCGCTGATCTTGGTATCGATCAGTTTGCTATGCGCCAGATGTGGGAATTCCTGCAATAAGAATTTTTCCAAAACATCCGCCAAAGCGGTACTGTTGGTCACACCCAGATTACAAGTATCCGTTCCCGGGCAAGCCGTGATATCCGCAAAGCTTTCTGCTCCGGATTGATTTAAGCCCAGTTCACCTAATTTTTCGAATAAAACCGGCAAGGCATTTTTTCGGACAAAGCGAATGACCAAGCCCTGGTATACACTGATGACCAAATCACCGCCAACATATTCATCAATGATATCGGCTAATTTTTTGGCAGTCTCATGATCGATATCGCCCAAAGGCGCTTTTACCAACACCCCAAAGTAACCTTGCTGCTTTTGCTCAAAAACATTGGAATCCAACCATTGCTGGTAGGCCCATTGATCTTGCACATCATAGCTAGAATAGATTTTTTGAGGCTTAGCTTCCTTTACTTTTGAAGGTTTTAAATCCAATGGCTTAGGATGTAAAACTTTCTCTTCCTCCTCTACCAATCTCCTGAATTCATCCAATCCAATCTTCTTGATAAGGAATTTCAAACGGGCCTTCATTCTTTTCTCACGCTCACCAAATCGATCAAAAACTCTTAATGCTGCTTCCAGGAAGGTGATCAATCTATTTTCAGGAAGAAATTCAAAGAACTCTTGAGCCAGAATAGTTTGTGCGCCTAATCCGCCTCCCACTAAAACCCGAAATCCTTTTTCTTCTTCTTTTCCATTTTTTCTCAGAACCGGGATAAATCCAAAATCATGGATGAAAGCAAAAGCCGTATCCTTCTCACTGGATGAAAAAGCAATCTTAATTTTTCTACCCATTTCCTGGCAAATCGGGTTTCTAAGGAAAAACCGGAAGACCGCATCCAGATAAGGCGTGACATCAAAGGGCTCATGCGGATCAATGCCTGCCTTATGACTGGCGGTGATGTTCCGAACCGTATTTCCACAAGCTTCTCTGGCGGTTAAACCGGAAGCTTCCAAAGCTGTCCAAATGGCTGGTGAATCATCCAGTTTCACATAATGAAATTGGATGTTTTGCCTTGTAGTCAAATGTAAATTTCCTGTTGCATATTGATTCGATAGATCAGCCACCACTCGCAATTGATCAGTTGTGATTCTACCTGCAGGAATTTTCAATCGGAACATCTGCACGCCCTGTTGTCTTTGTCCGTAAACCCCACGCGTTAATCGGTAGGCTTTAAATTTCTCTTCATCAATTTGCCCGGATCGGAAGAGTTCAATTTTATTTTTAAGCTCAGCTATGTCTTTTTTTGCTGGCTTCGGTAATGCTAAATTTTCAGTTACTTGTGTCATAATTTTAATTTTTTGGGTAAAAAAAATGCCTCTTGCGGATTTATCTGCAAGAGGCACTATAATTTGGGTATAGCGATATCATGCAGCATCCGGAGGAGCCTTGCAACACATCATAAAACAGATCTTATTTTCTATTCTTAATTCCATTATTTTGAAGCTTTTAGTGCTTGTTCAATATCTTCAATTATATCATTCACATTTTCCAAACCGACCGATAAGCGGATTAAGCCATCTGCAATTCCTACCCTATGCCTTTCCTCCTCGCTTAGTTTGCTGTGAGTGGTCGTGGCAGGATGCGTCACAATGGATCGGGTATCCCCTAAGTTGGAAGTAACCGAAAGCATACTCAGGTTATTCACAAATTTGCTACATCGTTCGCCTCCTCCTTTGACTATAAAAGTGAGAATACCGCCTCCTTTAAGCATCTGTTTTTGGGCTAAATCAAACTGAGGGTGCGATTTCAAGAAGGGGTATTTCACGCTTTCCAATTCAGTATGTCCCTCCAAATATTCTGCAATTTTAAAGGCACTTTCGCAATGTCTGTCCATGCGCACAGCCAAGGTTTCCAGACTTCTGGATAGCACCCAGGCATTAAAAGGCGAAATGGCTGGGCCTGTGTGTCGACTGAAAAAGCGCACATCTTTAATCAATTCTTTGGAGCCGAGGATCAAGCCGCCTAAAACCCTTCCCTGTCCATCAATAAATTTGGTGGCGCTATGGGAAACAATATGCGCACCCCATTTGGCTGGCTGTTGTAAATAGGGAGTGGCAAAGCAGTTATCCACCACCAAAATCAAATTATGTGCTTCCGCCAATTTTCCTAGCCACTCCAAATCAATGATTTCCAAACCTGGATTGGAGGGTGTTTCCACAAAAATCATTTTGGTTTCAGGCTTAATCAGGCTCTCCCATTCATGCGTCCTGCTGATATCAGCATAAGTATGAGAGATTCCCCATTTCGGGAAAATCTGCGTCAATAATTGGTGGGTAGAACCAAATAATGATCTTGCCGCCAAAATATGATCGCCTTGCTGGAGCAGTGCTGCCATACTTCCAAACATAGCCGCCATTCCAGTTGCCGTGGCAAAACCATCCTCCAAGCCTTCTAAACGAGTCATTTTATCAATTAGCTCCGAACTATTAGGGTTAGAAAAACGGGAATAAATATTGCCTTCTTCCTCATCATTGAATAATGCTTTGGCTTGTTCTGCATTTTCAAAAGTGAATGATGAAGTTAGATAAAGCGGCACAGCATGTTCTCTGTTGCCACTTTGGGCAGCTTGGGTACGGATAGCCTGGGTTTCGAAATGTTGAGACATAAATATATTGATTATAGTTTTCCTGCTAGAGGAAATTAAATTTGACAAAAATTGAGTTGGATTAGCTTTATAGGTGCGTACGGGAATCGCAAGGATTACAATCCTGTACAAATTCTAGCTGTTCCCCAAAAGCTTAAATTGGAAATCAACAACAGCAGTTGCTACAACAGCAAATGCTAATTTGATTATTGGATTTAGAAATAGACATGTATTCCAATGATTGATCGTGTAAATCAATTTGGAGATTGTGCGAAATGTAAATTTTCAGTTTGTTCATTGTTTTACCGTTTTATATTTCCCTTCATTGGGCAGGAATTGGCACCTTTCCAAATTGCTTGGGGGTTGCCAGAGGGTCAACGAGCCTGTTCTCTCACCTCATCTATATAAATCGGTCGAAACCGATATGATGGCTCAAATATAGAAACTTGATTTTGACTTAACCAAATTTGGAGTACAATATTTTTACGGAAGCGCTGTTTTTATTTTTGTAAGTAATTAAAAAACAGCCTTCTAACATGCTGATGTAGCTATAATTACAGCACGAAATGGGGAAGTCACGCTAGTTGGGTAATCAAGGAAATACTTCAAAGTAGCTCGATTGGAAATTCATTTTTTCTATTTTTACAATTCCATAAATCGATCTATGCCATGGTATTCAAGTTAAAGAGCATTTTATGAGACATATATTTTTAAGCATTCTACTTTTTTTAATAGCTAACTTCTCATTTGGTCAAACATTACCTGAGAAAATTAGTGAAACTGATTTCACAATAGGTAAGATCGTTAGTATCAATTCAAAAATTTTGAATGAAAACAGAACCCTAAATATTTACCTACCTTCAAATTATGAAGCTGATAGTTCAAAAAAATATCCCGTGATTTACTTGCTGGATGGCTCTAGAGATGAAGATTTTATTCATATTTCAGGACTTGTTCAATTTGGATCTTTTCCCTGGATCAATATGATACCAGAATCCATAGTGGTCGGTATTGCAAATATTGATAGAAAAAGAGATTTCACATATCCTTCTGAAAATAAACTAGACCAAAAAGAATTCCCCACCTCTGGAAAATCGGGAAAATTCATAAGCTTTTTGGAAAAGGAACTTCAACCATTTATTGACTCAGTCTATCGGACAAAATCAAGTAAAACGATAATTGGACAATCTTTAGGGGGACTATTAGCCACTGAAATATTATTTGAAAAACCTGAACTTTTCGATAACTACATTATTGTCAGTCCGAGTTTATGGTGGGATAATGAAAATCTTTTGGAAAGAGATCCAAAATCCTACGGTTCCAAAAAATCAATCTATGTGGCAGTAGGAAAGGAAGGTGAAGTAATGGAACGTACTGCCAAAGAATTATTTGAAAAATTATTGAAAAACAAAAATCAGAACTCGCAGTTGTACTTCAATTTTTTAGAAGGCAAATCTCATGGTGATGCACTACACATTGCAGTATACAATGCGTTTGAAAAAATATTTGAATCGAAAAATGAGTAAAAAAAGGTACGGAATATTTTTTCAGAAGCATTGGCTGGCAACATGCTAATCAGCTACTTACAACACGAGCAGTGAAGCTCTGGCAGCCAAGGCATTCTCCTTACAAAAGGAAAAAGTTAAACAGCCGCAGCCGCCTGTAACAATAACCCACAAATATAAGCTGCATAAGTACCTAGCGCATACCCTAAAACTGCCAAAAGCACTCCAACCGGAGCTAGGCTGGGATGAAAAGCACCTGCAACTATTGGAGCTGAAGCCGCACCGCCAACATTAGCTTGACTCCCGACAGCCACAAAGAAATACGGTGCTTTGATGATTTTGGCTACTCCCAGTAAAACGATGACATGAACTGCCATCCAAATCAAACCTACCATAAAGAAACCAGGATTATCGAATATGGCGGTTACATCCATTAGCATTCCGATAGAAGCTACCAAAATATAAATCATAACGCTTCCCAGACGGGAAGCACCTACGCCTTCGAATTTTCGGGCTTTGGTAAATGATAGCCCTAAGCCAATGGTAGTGGCAATTACGACCAACCAAAAGAAAGAGGAAGTCAAACTGAATTTATCTAATTGAGGAGCTACTTCACCTATCCAAGGAGCAATGATATCAGCTCCGAAATGTGCTATACCCGTTGCTCCAAAGCCAATAGCTAAAACAGTCATTACTTCTGGCAGAGTTGGAATTTTCATAATAGAAGCCTGGTACTTTTCAATTCCGTTTTTCACCTCCTCTATGGAAGAAGCATCAGCTTTTAATCTTTTGTCAAGTTTTTTAGAAATTCCGACTCCATAAAGTAAAAATGCCATCCAGATATTGGCTACAATCACATCCACGGTGATCATGGTAGCGAATAAATCTTCACTGGCTCCGAAAGTTTCAAACATCGCGGCTTGATTGGCTCCTCCACCTATCCAACTTCCGGCTATGGTGGCCATTCCTCTCCAGACAGCATCAGGACCAACGCCCCCAACAATGTCAGGTGCAAAAGAAGAAACAATTAAAATGGACAGCGGGCCTCCAATGACAATCCCAACAGTACCTGCGAAAAACATAATGATGGCTTTCTTCCCCAATCTTCCAATGGCTTTTAAATCAATACTAATGGTCAATAACACTAAAGCACTGGGCAATAAATAGCGAGAAGACATATAGTAAAGATTGGATTCATCTCCTGAAATGATGCCAAATGTGTTAAATAAAGATGGAATGAAATAGCATAGTAAAACGGAGGGTACAAATCGGTAGAATTTCTGCCAGCCTGATTTTTTGCTAGAAGCGGTGATAAAAATGGCTGCCAATATTAACATTAACAGGCCTAAAACTACGGCATCATTGGTGATTAAAGGTTTCTCCATTATTTATAATGTTCTTTCAAAATTTCTACAAATTCACTTAAAATCATGGCAGTAGCACCCCAAACAACCTTTTCTTCTATATCAAAGAAAGGGGCTTTTAATCTAATTTCTTGGGCTACTGTCAGTTCTTTCTCCTGTAAAGTTTGGGGATGGATTAAATGCTGCACTTCAGCTTTAAAAATATGCTCAACTTCACGAGGGTCTTTAATAAATTCGGGCTTTCGATCTAAAATACTGACCACTGGCTTCACTATAAAATTACTAGCCGTTACATTTAAATCCGATAGGCTTCCAATGACTTGATTATCAGGAATTTTTACTCCAATTTCCTCAAAAGTTTCCCTGATAGCGGTTTCAATCAAATTATCATCAGAATCTTCCTTTTTACCTCCTGGCAGGCTTACTTGTCCTCCGTGAATGCCTTGATATGGTGGTCTTTGCATTAAAGGGAAGTAGATTTTACCTTCATCTGGGTAAAGCGCAATCATCACAGCTCCTTTTTTGGGTGGCTTGTCATATTGCATTTTAAAGCGCTGTCCGATGGGTTGCGCCATCATCTGTTGATGGGCATTATCTCCAGGCAGTTCTTGCGCTAATCGTGCTTCCAGATATTTTTTTAACTCCAGTATCATAGATTACAATCAACAATAATACAAAACTTAATTGAGGTGATTAAAAAAATCAGTGGAAAGCTAAAGTAAAAAAATCTAAGCCTGCATTTTTCCAAGTCCCAGCTTCTGGTCGAAAAGTAAAAATAGAGCTTCGGACAATAAACCCTGGTCTTCGGACAATAAATCAGGGTCTTCGTCCTAGATCGGTTTTCCATCTCACTGATTATCACTTATTTCAGAGAAGAGTAATGGTAGGGCACCAGCATAATCTGACTTAAAAGCAATAAAATGTAAATCCGACCTACCCATTTGCTTTAACTAAAACAAATTGAAATAAAAAGCTCATCAATCTTATTGTACAAAATGGCAGGAATCAGAAATCGATGAGGAGAATAAAAAAATCTAATCAACCTAATTGGAGAATTTTGCTGCAACCTGTGAACGATTAACAAATTATTACGATGCGAGAAATTAATATACTGCCTGTTAAAATGAATTTTTATAAAAAAATTGCTACTGGATTTGCTCTAATATTTATGTTTTTGAGCAGTCAGATAATTGCCCAGATCTACGTTAATGGCTCTTTAGCTACGGGCAATAATGACGGGACGACTTGGGCTGATGCTTATCGTGGGCCTACAGCCTTACATGACGCCTTAACCGCAGCCCTTAGCGGTAATCAAATCTGGGTAGCACGTGGCACCTACTTGCCTAGCCAGCAATGGGAGTTATTTTCTGGAAATACTACAACAGGAGACAACAGACTCGTATCATTCAAAATCACTGATGGTGTAAAGGTATATGGTGGATTCCTTGGCACAGAAACAGCTATTAGCCAAAGAATAAACTTCGGTTTTGGCCAAGCTAATGAAACAATTCTGAGTGGAGATTTAGCTGCAGATGACAATGTCAGTAACACTTTCCCTAGTCTTGCCTATAACAATTACGGAGAAAATGCCTACCATGTAGTGTATACTTATGGAGTTTCTAGTCAGACATTAGTTGATGGGTTTACCATTACAAGTGGTGCTGCCACTGGGACTGGCAACGCTCAAGATGGTGGTGGTTGGTATAACAGTGGGAGGCCAGGAGCCTCTGCACCTGTCATAAAGAATGTTATTTTTTATCGAAACACCGCTACTAATGGAGGCGGAATATATAATTGGGGGCAATTTGACAACGCTATTCCTACGCTTCTAAATTGCCAATTTATTCAAAATCTTGCAGATGCTGGAGGGGGTATGTATAATTTTGCACTTTCAGGTGGAAGCACCATTCCAGAACTTATTAACACAGTTTTTTATCAAAACAGTGCCGGATTTGATGGTGGTGCTGTGTATAACAATGGTAATAATTTTACTGGCACAGCAAGAGTCGAAATTACAAATTGTAGCTTTTTTGAAAATATCACAACCAACTTCAGCTCTTCGGGAGCTGCAATTTATAACTTGGGAAGCTCAGGAACAGGTGGGGATGATATTATAAATATCCAGAACAGTATTTTCTGGCAAAATACGTCTACAGACGGAACGGGTATTCCATATATCAATACATGGGAAAATTCCAATGAAGCCTTACTTAATGTCTCTTATTCCTTAGTGCCAGAAACCAACGTGGTTTTGGCAGGCTATACCGGAACAACTATTGGTACAGGCATGCTTTATACAGCAGATCCTCTTTTTGTTGATACGGACAACAGTGATTTCCGATTGTTCGACAATTCGCCTGCTGCAAATTTGGCAAACCAAGCTCTACTTCCTAATATTAATTACAATTTTGATGGAACATTAAGGTCTAGCTCCGTTCTTGATTATGACATCTCGGGAGATGTGCGAGTGCAAAACGGGCAGCTGAACATGGGTGCTACTGAAACTTTAGTTCCTCCACCAAGCATCCTTATCACCTCTATCAGTCCAACTTCGGCCCCAGTGGGCACTGAAGTGACTATTTCAGGTTCAATGTTTAACCCATCGGGCCCAAATGATATTTTCTTTGGCCCTGTGAAAGTCACAGCCAATGCCAATGCCGCAGGAACCGAAATACTGGTAAATGTTCCAGCCGGAGGATCCTCTGTGACCCCAATAATCGTGAGGAATAATGCTAATGGGCTGCAGGCAAGTTCTATTAACTCTAGCACGCCATTTTTCACCCTAACAGTTCCTGGACCTCTGCCTCTGACAAATACTAGATTCTCAACAACCCAATACTCTAGCAGTATCCAATCTAATACAATTGCTGCGGGTGATTTTGATAATGACGGAGATGTTGATATCATCATAGCTGACAGAACCAACACCAATAACGTTATTCAATTTCAAGAAAATGACGGAAGTGGCGTTTTCTCTACTGGTGCTAACACTGCCCTAGCGAGTGGTGAGGTTAGAAATCTGCAAGTAGCGGACTTTGATGGGGATGGTAATTTAGATATTGCAGCAGGCAAAAACGGAGGTCTTGAACTTTTTCAAGGTAATGGGGACGGTACCTTTACTGCTTTTCCATCACCCGCTTTTTTTTCAACTATTATCAATGATAAAGCAGGATTAGCCATAGCAGATATCAACAAAGACGGCAATATGGACATTATCACCGCTAATATCTCCGATGAAGTTTCAGTATTGCTTGGAGATGGGTCAGGTAATTTTGCCCATGCCAGCTATTCACCCTTTATTCCTGCCGGTTTAGGTGAACCCAGTGCTCTGGATGTGGCAGATTTTAATAATGACGGTTTTTTAGATATTGCACTACTCGATTATAATAATAATCAGGGACATATAATGCTATTTAATGAGGGTGCAGATCTTTTCGATGCCCCTATATCATTTGCTACGGGCTCACGACCTTTCCGATTAGTCACGGGATATTTTAATAGTGATACTAATATGGATTTAGCAATTCTGAATATTACTTCCCCAACTGTTGAAATATATTCAGGAGATGGAGCTGGCAATTTCACAGCATCAGGGAGCCCAGTAGCTATGGGTTCTACTCCTTTCGGCTTAAATCGCGGAAACTTTGATGGAAATGGCACTACTGATATAGTTGTTGGGGGTGGAAACCAGTCAAATTTTCCTGTATTGCAAGGAGACGGAATTGGCGCTGTGAGTTCATTCAGTACTTTTCCACTGAATGTTAGTCCAAGTCGACCCTATGGCGTAATATCAGCTGATTTCAATAATGATGGCATTGCTGATTTAGCAGGAGGTGACCTATCATTTGCCGGTTTCACAGTTGCTATTTGGGTACGACCAGTCATCACTTCAATTTCTCCCAACTATGCTAATGCGGGTGAAACCATCACTATCACAGGAGAAGATTTTACCGGAGTGACAGATGTTAGTTTCGGGGGTACTCCTGCCGAGTCTTATGTTTTTGTCTCTGATACTGAAATAACAGCTGTGGTGGCAGCGGGATCAACTTCAGGAGCTGTAGCAGTCACTACAGCTGATGGCACCGCTAGTCTAGACGGGTTTATGTTTAGTCCTTTTGTTACCACTTGGGTTACTGATAATGGAAGTATCATCATACCCACATCAGGTGGTGGGTATAACTATGACGTTGCCTGGTCCAATCTGACGAATCCAGGCACGGGTGAGGGTTCCTTTTCTGGCCGAACAGGTAATACTACTATATTCGGACTTGCTAATACAGATGTTTATGAGGTGAGAATTTCAGGCGTTTTTCCCAGGATTAATTTCGGAGGTAGCACTTTTCAAAACCAACAAAAAATTAGAAGTATTGAACAATGGGGGAATAACCCTTGGACAAGTATGGAAGGAGCTTTTCACAGTTGCCGCAATATGGTGATAAATGCCGCTGACACTCCTGATCTTTCGAACGTGACTAGTTTGGCGAGCATGTTTGTTGGAGTAAGAGAAGCTACTGCTTTTACCAATACTGATTTGAGTACATGGGATGTTAGTACAATAACTGATATGAGTTACCTTTTCAATTTTGCCTGGTTTTTTAATCAGGATATCAGCAATTGGGATGTGAGTAGTGTAACTAATATGGCATATATGTTTGGCGGTGCTTATGCTTATAATCAACCCCTAAATAGTTGGGATGTAAGCAATGTTGTCAACATGGAACTTATGTTTTTTGAACTAGATGATTTCAATCAGCCCCTAGATCAATGGGATGTGAGTAATGTGCAATTCATGAATGGGATGTTTTCTTACACCAAAGCATTTGACCAGCCATTAAACAATTGGAATGTCAGCAGTGTGACCACTATGCAGGAAATGTTTGGTGGCGCGGAAGTTTTCAATCAGCCCTTAGACTTGTGGGACGTAAGCTCGGTGACGGATATGAGTTTAATGTTTGAAAATGCAAATGTTGTGGCCTTTAACCAGCCCTTGGATAGTTGGGATGTGAGCAATGTCACGCAGATGTGGAGTATGTTCAGTTACAATGATATTTTTAATCAGGACATCAGTGGCTGGGATGTAAGCAACGTAACGGATATGTGGTCAATGTTCCGAGATGCTACCGCTTTTGATCAGAACCTGGGGAATTGGGATGTAGGAAATGTCGCTGATATGGGTAATATGCTTGACAATTCTGGATTATCCACTGCTAACTACGATGCTACTTTGATAGGTTGGTCAAGTTTGCCAAGCCTGCAACCAAGCCTAAGCTTGGGAGCACTAAACCTTAATTATTGCACTGCCAGTAGTGAAAGACAGATTTTGACCAATACACCTAATAATTGGACCATTACTGATGGTAATGCCGCTTGCGATACACCTTCACCAGCCACGATCATTAGCTTTTCCAATACTGGATTAAACCAAACAGAGATGAGTTGGACAAATGGAGATGGCAGCAATAGAATAGTGATTGCGAAAGCGGGCTCCATAGTAGATGCTAACCCAGTCGACTTAATTACTTATACAGCAAATGCCTCTTTTGGCACTGCAGGTACCGAAATTGGTACTGCTAACTATGTAGTGTACAACGGAAATGGCAATAGTGTAACCGTTACAAACTTAAATCAAGGAGAAACCTACTATTTTCAAGTATTTGAATACAATGGCCCTGCGGGACTTGAAGCCTACAATACAGACCCTACTGCAAGTGGAAACCCTGCTTCTGTGACCACTTTTATGCCGCCCTCTTTTACTTCATTCTCCCCTCCTTCTGCTGCTGAAGGTGAAATTGTTACGCTTAGCGGCAATAACTTCACAGGAGCTACATCAGTTACCTTTGGAGGGACTCCGGCTACATTCACTATAGAATCCGATTCTGAGATCAGAGCAGAAGTCGGATCAGGATCATCGGGCATCGTTTCAGTCACTACACCTGGGGGTACTTCGAATTTGTCCGACTTTATCTTTATTCCCGCTCCTGTGATTAATTCCTTCACTCCTGCTTCAGCAACGGCAGGTGAAACAGTAATTATCGAAGGAACAGACTTTAGTAACGTAAGTGTTATATTGATTGCCGGAATAAATGTAACTTCCTTCAACCTTAATTCTGACAGTGAAATAGCTGCCATAGTTCCAGCTGGAGGATCGACAGCAGGTATCACAGTAACGACTCCTGGCGGAACCGTTTCTATTACAGGCTTCAATTATATTGCTACACCTGAAATAGACATTTTTGAGGGCGCTACTAATTTGGCTACGAATGCCACCCTTAATTTTGATGATATTGTAGAAGGTGCTAGTACCTCTAAAATCTTAACTATTGATAATCCAGGACCTGATGACTTAGTGATTTCTGATATTCAGCTATCTGATGGAACTGCTTTTACAGTATCTGGAATAGCGTTGCCAACCACGATCGCAGCACAAACTTCCGCTGATTTTACCCTCACATTTTCCAGTGCAGTAGTGCAAAGCTGGAATGATGTGCTCTCCATCAGCAGCAATGACAGCGATGAAAATCCTTTTAATCTGAATGTAGAAGGGATCGTCCTTCCAACACCAGTTCCAGAAATTGAGGTGAGTAATGCTTCTGTAAGTTTAACTTCTAATGATAATATCAGCTTTGCTGACTTAGTGCAAAATGATCCTTCTGATCAAGTGCTTACCATTACCAATGCTGGAACAGCTGACTTAGTAGTCTCTGACATTCAGTTAAACAATGGAACTGCTTTTTCTATAACTGGAATAACATTACCCGCCACTATCGCAGCCGGGGCTTCAGCAGATTTTACCCTTACATTTTCCAGTGCAGTGGTGCAAAGCTGGTCTGATGTGCTCTCCATCAGCAGCAATGACAGCAATGAAAACCCTTTTAATCTGAATATAGAAGGGACGATCATTCCAACACCAGTTCCAGAAATTGAGGTGAGCAATGCTTCTGTAAGTTTAACTTCTAATGATAATATTAGCTTTGCTGACCTAGTGCAAAATGATGCTTCTGATCAAGTGCTTACCATTACCAATGCTGGAACAGCTGACTTAGTAGTCTCTGACATTCAATTAACCAATGGAACTGCTTTTTCTATCACTGGAATAACATTACCTGCCACAATTGTAGCGGGAGCTTCAGCAGGTTTTACCCTTACATTTTCCAGTGCAGTAGTGCAAAACTGGTCTGATATCCTCTCTATCAGCAGCAATGACAGCGATGAAAATCCTTTTAATCTGAATGTAGAAGGGACGATCATTCCAACACCAGTTCCAGAAATTGAGGTGAGCAATGCTTCGGAAAGTTTAACTTCAAATGATAATATCAGCTTTGCTAACCTGATCCAAAATGACGCTTCTGATCAAGTGCTCACAATTTCTAATTCTGGAACAGCTGACTTAGTAGTCTCTGACATTCAGTTGACCAATGGAACTGCTTTTTCTATCACTGGAATAACATTGCCCGCCACTATCGCAGCAGAAGCTTCCGTAGATTTTACCCTCACATTTTCTAATGCAGTGGTGCAAAGCTGGAATGATGTGCTCTCTATCAGCAGCAATGACAGCGATGAAAATCCTTTTAATCTGAATGTAGCAGGGACGATCATTCCAACACCGACTCCAGAAATTGAGGTCAACAATGCTTCTGTAAGTTTAGCCTCCAATGACAATATCAGCTTTGCTGATCTAGTGCAAAATGACGCTTCTGATCAGTTGCTAACCATTACCAATGCTGGTTCAGCGGACTTAGTAGTCACTGACATTCAGTTAAACAATGGAACTGCTTTTTCTATAACTGGAATAACCTTACCGGTCACGATTGCAGCGGGGGCATCAGCAGATTTTACCCTTACCTTTTCCAGTGCAGTGGTGCAAAGCTGGAATGATGTGCTCTCTATCAGCAGCAATGATAGTGATGAAAATTCTTTTAACTTGAATTTAACAGGAACCATAGTACCACTCCCAACTCCTGAAATAGAGGTGAGGCAGCGGTCAGAACTAATTAATGGAGTAGTCCAGTTTGGTACAGTGAATGAAAATAGTGATGTAAGCTTGTCTTTTGAGATTCTAAACGTAGGAACTGCCAGTCTCCTAATAAGTGAAATAAGCAGTAGCAGTCCTAAATTCACAAGTTCAGGCATTAATTTACCGTTAAGCATCTCAGCAGGTCAGTCCAACTCATTCGACTTACGCTTATCCACTGATCAGGTAGGCGCATTCGAATCTACAATTTCTATTCGCTCAAATGACCCTAACCAAGAGGTTTTCTCATTCAATGTAAGAGCCGTTGTATCGGGGGGCCGGGCTGTAATCATTATCACTAACCCTGATAATTCCACAAATCGAATAGTAATCTCTGAGGAGGATGTAGATTTAGGACAAACAAGTTTTAATCTAAACATTGAAAGGCTTTTTGGGATAGAGAACCTGAGTGATACAGAAGAGCTTATTATTGAAGATATCACTACTGACAACCCACTTTTCACTATTTCCAACATACCTGGATCCATACCGGCAGGAGGATGGGAGCAGTTTTCTCTTACACTTAATTCAAAAAAAGTAGGCTTCAATAGCACTACCATAACTGTCACCAGCAGTATTAATGACTTTTCCTTTAATGTGATTGCAGAGGTGATAAGTGAGGAAGAACCGCAGCTAATCACCTATAATTTAATTACGCCAAACGGGGATGGAAGACATGATCTGCTTTTCATTGAAAACATAAGTCTATTCCCAAATAATACTGTAAGCATTTTCAACAGACTTGGAAATAAAGTATTTGAAATCAGTAATTACGATAATACAACCCATGTTTTTGAAGGTATTGCCAGCAGCGGCCAGGAGCTGATTACCGGCAATTACTATTATGTAATCGACAAAGGTGATGGCAGCCAAAGGATCAGTGGCTTTTTACTTATTAAAAGATAATTCAGATGAAAAAGATTTATAGAATAATTGTAGTTCTTTTTGCTTGCTTTCCTTTAGGCTTAAGTGCGCAACTTGATCCTTTATATAACCAGTACTTTTTTAATCAGGCGATGATTAATCCTGCCTATACTGGCGTGAATGATATATTTAACGCCACCGCTATTAGTAGAACACAGTGGCTGGGAATTGATGGGGCACCTACTACCAATACCTTGAATGTGACATCCTCTGCTTTTAAGAATAAAGTTGGTATTGGAGGCACCATTATTTATGATACCTATGGCATCAACAATAATACAGAATTCAATCTTGCCTATTCCTATAAAATCACCACTCCGCTTGGGCATGTATTCTCCATGGGCTTGCAAGCCGGAATCGTTAATTACAATTATAATTACGACCGACTGACCCTACAATATGTAGATGATGTGGCACTTTTAAACCCACAACAAAATGTAACCAAGGAGAACTTTGGAGTAGGCTTCTGGTATATGAGCAAGGATTACTACATTGGATTATCTGTCCCCCGAATATTTGATATTACCGTCAATGACGGAGGCACAGAAAGTACCCGCTATAGAAGGCATTATTACCTGAGTGCAGGTTATGTATTTGATCAGCTTTTTTCCATCAAGTTTAAGCCTTCTATGATGCTCATGTACATTGATCAAGACAACTATGCGCTTGACCTAAATGCTTCAGTTTTACTAAATGAGATTATATGGCTGGGTGCTTCTTTAAGAAATTTCGGAACTGTGGGCTTAAATACACAAATGAAAGTAGGTGAGACACTCAAACTAGGCTATGCTTTCGAGTTACCTCTTAACAACACTGCCCTAATCGGCTTTGGCACTCATTCCTTAATGGTATCTCTTGATTTTGCTTTATTTGGCAGACAGGGATTGGGAAGAAGGTTTTTTTAAAACAAAAAAAGGCACTCTGCATTACTGCAAAGTGCCTTTTTTGAATTTCTTTAAATTTCAGATTTATTTTCCTGCTTCATATCTTTTCGATACTTCGTCCCAGTTAATTACATTAAAAAATGCTGAGATATAGTCAGGTCTTCTGTTCTGGTAATTTAGGTAGTATGCATGCTCCCACACATCAAGACCTAAAATTGGAGTTCCACCACAGCCTACATTCGGCATAATTGGATTATCCTGATTTGGGGAAGAACAAACTTCTACTTTTCCACCAGAGTGAACACATAACCAAGCCCAACCTGACCCGAAACGAGTTGCAGCGGCATTTGAAAATTCTTCTTTGAATTTATCAAAAGACCCATAAGCTGCATTGATTGCGTCAGCTAAAGCTCCTGAAGGCTCTCCGCCTCCGTCTGGGCTCATGACAGTCCAGAATAATGAGTGGTTGTAATGACCACCACCGTTATTTCTAACAGCCTTGTTGTCACTATTATTTTTAAGCAATTCTTCTAAAGACTTGCCTTCCATATCTGTTCCTTCAACAGCTCCATTTAATTTAGTAACATATCCATTGTGATGCTTCCCATGGTGGATTTCCATAGTTTTTGCATCTATATGTGGTTCTAAAGCATCTTTTGCATATGGTAATGCTGGTAATTCAAAAGCCATAATATTTATAAATTATAGGTTAAACATTTATTAAAAATTCAATTCTTCTTATTTCTCATCTTTGCAAAAAAATCATCGATCAGCTTTTTGCTTTCAGCAGCCATTAGGCCGCTTTTTACTTTTGTTTTCGGATGAATCATATTGGGATTAATTTTAGTAAATCCTCTTTTTTCATCTGCTAAAGCATAAACAATTTCGCTAATTTGTGACCAATTCAGTGCACCAGCGCACATTCCGCACGGTTCTAAACTGACATAAAGCGTACAATCTGTCAGATATTTACCACCTAAATGATTGGCAGCTGATGTAATTGCTAGCATTTCTGCATGTGCCGTTACATCATTCAATCTTTCCGTCTGATTGTAAGCTTTTGCAATGATTTTTTTCTGACAAACCACGACAGCACCAACAGGGATTTCTCCTTCTTCATAGGCTATTTCAGCCTGACGAAGAGCCTCCCTCATAAAGTGCTCGTCAGAATTAACGGTGAGTTCCATTTTATGTTTACCGAAATTTAGTGGTTTCAAACATTTTTTGAGCGATCGGCTTCCACTTAGATTTCAAGTATGGCGGGCAAGAAAAACTAATAGTGACTAAGCCGTTTCTATGAATGGTGTAAAGCAAGTAAGTATAGCGTTTCTCAGCAGAGCGGTTGCCTTCAACATCCGGTTTACCTTCAAACTGATAAGCAGCAAATTCCTTTTCATTTAATTCCACCAATTCCTTTTGCGAAAAATCAATTTCTTGAAATAAAGGCGGTATGCTGGCATCATAAAATTCCTTAAGAAGTGCCACATCACCATCTTGCCAAAAAGTAGGCGAGGCTGTGATAGTGAATTCGACAGCTGATTGTTCGTCAGTCATGGCTACATCAGGAATTCTTGCCCCTAAAAACTTAGCGGAAAGTTCTTGCTGAGTCATCGTTCTGAGTTCAGTAGAAACATCCATACTGAGATAATCAGTTAGTTTTTGCTTTTTTAAAACTGGTTCCTGTACTAGGAAAAACAGTAAAAATATTAAACCAATAGATTTAATCATTTAGTTACTTTTTATATGAATTAAAAAATTATGCACGGATAGCAATTACAGGATCTAATTTCGAGGCCATTCCAGCAGGAACAATTCCTGAGAGCGTTCCTATTATAACCGAAACGCCAACTCCCAGTATTACATTGCCCAAGGAAAGGGTCAATTCTAAACTTCCTAGAGAGAGAAAGCTTAACAAATAAACGAGGAACAGCCCAAACAATCCTCCTAAAACCGAAAGGAAAACTGCTTCAAAAAGAAATTGAAACAGGATAAAGAAATTTTTCGCCCCTAGTGACTTTTGAATTCCAATAATATTGGTTCTCTCTTTAACAGATACAAACATAATATTAGCAATGCCGAAACCACCTACTAAGATAGAAAAGCTACCAATTACCCAACCTGCTATTGTAATTACTCCAAAAATTGAATCAAGGAAATTTGAAAAAGCTTCAGGTCTATTAATTGCAAAGTTTGTATCCTCTCTAGGACGCAATCCTCTTTTCTGTCTTAGTAGGCCTGTTACTTCACCCTCTAAATTTTTCAAGCCCTCATCTTCAGGATATCCTTTCAATGCAATTATAGATTCAACTCCAAAGTTGCCCTGTCCTGAATACATTTTAAAAAAGGTATTATAGGGAACATAACAAAAATCATCAGCACTAGGCGCATTCGTTATACTAGCTCCCTGCTTTTCCATCGTACCAATAACCCTATATTTCAAGCCTCTCAATTTAATTTCTTGTCCTAATGGATCACTTGATGGAAATAAAGTTTTAGCTACTTCAGCACCAATTATGGTTACATTTGCTCCTTTCTCGATTTCTTGCAATCCAAAATAGCGTCCCTTTTCAACAGGAATCTCAAATACGTCCTTATGCTGATAGGCTATCCCCGATACAATTGCTCCGCTCAAACTATTGCTTTCATGCTTTACCGTTACACCAAATCTTTCCGCAAAAATGGTGATTGCACTAGCTTCCTTCGAATTGTTTTTAAGAAACTGATACTCACTATATTGTGCTTTCGGACGATTCACGTATTTCCACCAAGGATAACTTTCACCAAATATCCAGGGGAATTTTTCAATTCGCACCACATCGTCACCCAGAAAGTTAAGACTGTCTTTAATGTTTTTTTCCAATGAATCTACCAAAGTAAATACCGTAATGATTGAAAAAATACCGACAGTAACGCCAAGTAGCGAAAGAATGGTTCTCAATAAATTGGCTCGCAAGGCACTTAAAGCAAAGCGAAAACTCTCCAGAAGCAGATGAATGTAAATCATATGTAAATATAAAAATATAAAGCTACAAGTTTACAAAAACTATTATTAACTTTGCCCTCTTAAATTTTTAAATCTAACCACTTAATACCGTAATATTAAGTATGAAATTATCAGAATTCAAATTCGAATTACCACTTAAATTAGTGGCACAACATCCGGCAGAAGACAGAGACTTAGCAAAACTAATGGTTTTGCACAAAGATACCGGAGAAATTGAACACAAAACTTTTAAAGACATTGTAGATTACTTTGATGAAGGTGACATTTTGGTGACCAACAACACCAAGGTATTTCCTGCGCGTCTTTATGGAAACAAGGAAAAAACGGGGGCTCAAATTGAGGTATTCCTTTTAAGGGAACTTAATAAAGAAATGCACTTGTGGGATGTATTGGTTGATCCGGCCCGAAAAATACGTGTTGGAAACAAACTCTACTTTGGAGATGGTGAATTAGTAGCAGAAGTTATTGACAACACTACTTCAAGAGGTAGAACCATCAAATTTTTATATGATGGTGATGACCAGGATTTCTACAAACTAGTAGACTCTTTGGGTGAGACTCCTCTTCCTAAGTACATTAAAAGACCTGTAGAGGAAGCCGACAGAGAAAGGTTCCAAACAATTTATGCTGAAGAAGTGGGAGCTGTAGCAGCACCAACTGCAGGAATGCATTTTACTCGACAGGTATTGAAAAGAATGGAGCTAAAAGGCATCAAAACCAGCCCGATTACTTTACATATCGGTTTAGGTACTTTCCGTCCTGTGGATGTTGAAGACTTAACCAAGCACAAAATGGATTCGGAAAACTTTAAAGTTCCGGTGAAAACTGCTGAATTGGTGAATGAATCTTTAAATAGCAAGAAAAGAGTTTGTGCCGTTGGTACAACCGCTATGCGTTCCATGGAATCTTCTGTAACTGCAAATAATCGTTTGAAAGAGAATGAAGGTTGGACAGACCGTTTCATCTTCCCTCCTTACGAATTTAAAATTTGTAATGCATTATTAACTAACTTCCACATGCCTGAATCTACATTATTGATGATGGCAGCTGCATTTGGAGGATATGACAATGTAATGAACGCGTATCAGGAAGCGATAAAGCATAAATATAGATTCCTTTCTTATGGGGATGCTATGTTGATTATATAATTAAAACAAATGAAATAAAACTGCTGTGTGCTATTTTTGATGCATGGCAGTTTTATTTTTCTTCGAAACAAACATTTCTTCAATACACGCTGTTAGACCTACATAAATAGCAAATCCAATTTCAGATGACAGTATTACCCTACAAAGACAAGGAATCTAGCAAAAAACAACAAGTGGCGGATATGTTCGACAACATCAGTCACAAATATGATTTCCTTAATCACTTTCTAAGTTTAGGAATAGACATTCGTTGGAGAAAGAAAGCAATCAAATTGTTGAAAGAAATCCAGCCTAAGCAAATTTTGGACATTGCAACTGGTACTGGTGATTTTGCTATCGAATCTTTGAAATTAAATCCTGATCATGTGACAGGGGTTGATATCTCCGAGGGCATGTTAAGTGTCGGAAGAGAGAAACTGAAGAAAAGAAAACTGGATGACAAAATCACATTAACTTCAGGTGATTCAGAAAACCTTCCTTTTGAAGATAATAAGTTTGATGCAATCATCGTTGCTTTTGGGGTAAGAAACTTCGAGAATCTAGAAAAAGGACTGGCAGAGATGTTTAGGGTATTAAGACCAGGCGGAAAAGTGGTGGTATTGGAATTTTCCAAACCTAAAAGCTTTCCGTTTAAACAGCTCTATAATTTCTATTTTAAAAATATCTTACCTACTTTAGGCAAAACAATTTCAAAAGATAATGCAGCCTATACTTATCTACCTGAATCGGTTAAGTCATTTCCAGATGGAAAAGATTTCACTTCGATTTTGGATAAATTAGGCTTCAAAGACACTGTATGCAAACCGCTAACTTTAGGAATAAGCTCAATTTACACGGGGATAAAGTAATCTTATTCGTTCTAGGACTACTATTTAGTTTTCAAGCTTCAGCTCAATATTACGAGAAAGAGAACCTTCCCAACTACGATGAACAGTTGATTCATTATGGATTTTATTTGGGGGGACATACAGCTAATATGAAAGTTAGGTATAACGAAGCTTTCCTTACCAATGAATTTGACTCCCTTCATTCTATAATTCCACAAAGCACACCAGGCTTTACAGTAGGTTTTATTTTCAACTTAAGAATTGCACAATATTTAGACTTTAGAACAATGCCAGGTGTAGGTCTTTACCAATATACACTGAACTATAATACATACGATCAAGCTGAAGAAATCACCTACCAAGGAAAGAAAGAAGCATTTTATGCAGAATTACCTCTTCTATTAAAGTACAAGTCACAAAGAAGAAAAAATTTCAGAGCCTATATGGTCGGAGGGGTAAAGCCATCATTTGAAGTGAGCGGTAAAAGACCATCTGAAATTAACGAAGATGTTTTATTAATCAACACCTTCAATCTAGCTTTGGAGGTAGGTTTTGGAATCGATATCTATTACGAATTATTTAAATTCTCTCCCGAAATCCGCTTTTCAAGAGGTGTGACTAATGCTTTATTTGATAGGCAAAATAGTTACAGCAGCCCTATTAATGAATTGGTTACCAATAGTGTCTCTATTTATTTCCAGTTTCAATAGACAAAACATAATTTTCTAATAACATAATATTAAATGTTTAAGTTAATTTTGTAACTGGTATTAACACTACAGCTATGAAAAAATTAATCCTACTTTTAAGTTTAGTTTCATTATTTGCTATTTCAGAATCAAAAGCTCAATGGCGTTTGGCTGCTGGTATTGATGTATTGAGTACACCTTTCTTCGAAAATATCCCTAAGTATAGATTTGGAGCAGAGGCTCAATATTTCATGGCTAACCGATTTGCTTTAACTGGAGGATTAGAATTTATAGAAAAAGATTTAGGCGGATCAGCAGGTTTCAGATTCTATCCTATCAATCCTGTTTTTCTAAGAATGAGAGGTATATTAAAAAATAATTCAGATTTGGCATTAGGTATGGGTTATGCAATAGGTCTGAATAATAACTGGCGATTGGAAACTATGGCTGACTACTTTGCAGTTAGCAGTGGATTTGCAATAAGAGTAGGCTTAGCTGTAAAATTATAAATTAATAATAGGCGCCATGCTAAAAGTGTCTTCCTTGTCAGAAGGATTGATTCTCAAAATATTAGACACCACCAGGTTCACTAGAATTTTAGATGCTTTATACCGATTCAGTTTTGATATTTCCTGGAACTTTGCCAGCGTTATAGATTCGTGTTCACCCAGATACTCCAACAAGGCTTTTTCTTTTTCCTGAATCTCAAGTATTCTACCTGTTTTCCTTCGTGAAAACTTAATGACGTTCCGAACTTCTTTACTGGCCTGAATACTTTTGTCTGCTAAGCGAACATATGCTTTTCCCCAATCTGTATTTTCATCAGGTAATGCATAGTGGGGTTTCTTCTTACTTTCAGCCACCTCATAGTGAACTACAGCCCTGCTTTCATCTTCATCTAAAGGAATAATATTATACTCATATTTGAGCCTAGGCTTGCAAAGCTTTGTTAATGCTTTATTCAAAACATAGATTTCCTCCTCTGCATATTTCACACCAGGAATATTACCATTATCATCCACACCTATTAGAATGTCACCACCCTTGGTATTAGCAAAAGCCACAAACTCTTTTACTATTTTTTCAGGATGAGCAGCTTTTCTTTTGAACTCAAGTGTATCTCCCTCCCCACGTCTTACCAATCGATATAGGTCTTTTAGCTCCATTGCCAGAAAGTTATATTATCCATAACCAAAAGCGAAAGCAATCGGTTTGACCAATTCTTCTAAATAAAATAATTATGAGGCAAAGATATCTTCGTCCCTCTTAAATGATTTGAACTCCAATGCATTACCACTAGGATCCAAAAAGAACATGGTAGCTTGCTCGCCAGGTTCTCCTTTGAATCGAATATAGGGTTCGATAACAAAATCTGTTTTAGCCTCTTTCAATCTATCTGCCAAATCATGCCACTGTTGCCATTCTAATATCACTCCGAAATGCTTAATAGGAACAGACTTTCCATCCACAGGATTAGCTGCTGGCTCTTGAATAGCATCATCTGTTAAATGGGCGGTGATTTGGTGTCCATACAAATCAAAATCTATCCATCTTTCAGATGTACGACCGATTTTACAATTCAATACTTCTTCAAAAAACTGGCGAGTTGCATTTAAATCCGTCACAGGAAATGCCACATGAAAAGGTCTGATATTCTTCATTTTATGATATTTTATATTTTTAACTGGTAGATTTAAATACTTTATTATCACAGATTCTGGTCGGTGTGCCACCGACCGGGGCAGCACCATGGTTGGTGGCACACCAACCATTTTAGTTTGAAGTTAGTAAATAATGTATTCCCATCTCCATTGAAGAAAGATTAAGGATAGCTTGCCAGCTTTTGGCTTGGAAGCTTAAAAAAAAGCAGTCAGTTAAAGTATATTCAACTGACTGCTTTATATTTCAATAAAAATTTTAGACGCCTTCTGCCTGTACTTCTTTCACATCATTAGGCAACATTCTTTTTAAAAGATTTTCAATCCCTGCCTTTAATGTAATAGTAGAAGAAGGGCATCCGCTGCAAGCTCCTTGCAATAAAAGATTTACTCTTTGAGTATCCTTTTCATAAGAATGGAAAGAAATCGCCCCACCATCCTGCTCTACTGCAGGCTTAATGTATTCATCTAAAATATTCTTGATTTGCTCTTCCAGTTCAGCATTTTCGCTGGTATTGGTTTCTTCAAATAAGTCTTTTGCTTGCAATTCGATTACTCGCTTGCCAGACTCCAAAAACTCTTTAATGGTATCCTTTACATCATTTTGAATTTCTACCCATTCGTACTCTGGCTTCTTTGTAACCGTAATGAAATTGCTCATATAAAACACCCTGTCTACATATTCCTTTTTGAAAAGGATTTCTGCTAATGGGGCTTGAGCTGTATCTTCTATAGATGGAAAATCGAATGAATCCCCTTCAGGCACCAACATTTGGTTAGTGGCGAATTTCAAAGAATTCGGATTTGGATTGGCTTCCATGTAAATGGTAACAGGTTGTTGTGTCTGCGTACTCATCTTTTTAAGTTAAATTTTTCAAATTATTTATTTGCAGGAACGTCATCAGGAACATTAAGTTCACCTTCAGACTTAGCAATTAATGTAGAAACAGTAGCATCGCCTGTAACGTTCACCACTGTCCTAAACATATCTAAAATTCTATCAACTGGAAAAATAATGGCTACCCAAGCAGGATTCAATCCTACAGAATTTAAAACGATAATCATCATGACTAAACCAGCACTTGGTACAGCTGCAGAACCAATAGAAGCTAATGTGGCGGTTAAAACAATAGTCAACTGCTGACCTAAAGTTAAATCAACCATATGCAATTGAGCTAAGAAAACCACTGCAATAGCTTGATACATACTGGTTCCATCCATATTGACTGTTGCACCTATTGGAAGCACAAAACTGCTTATCTTTTTAGATGCTCCCATATTTTCTTCTACACATTCCATGGTTACTGGTAATGTAGCGGCACTACTAGAAGTTGAAAAAGCCAAAAATTGAGCAGGGCTTATTCTTTTTAAGAATTCCCTGTAAGATAACTTTTTGATAAACATGGATACGATCAACGGATATAACACGAATATCATAAATAGTAATCCTACTAATAAGGTGATAGAATAACTTCCGAGTCCTTTGAAAATTTGCAGGACTTGTGCTGGTGTATCCGCCATTTTGGCTATTACCCCTGCCAAAAGTGCGAAAACAAAAAACGGAGCCGCTTTCATAATGATATCCACCATTTTCAGGATCACTTCATTAGCACCATTTACAAAACTAATCACACCTCCTACTTTATCATTAGGCAACATAGCCAAACAGATTCCAAAGAATAAAGCAAAGAAAATAACCTGTAGCATATTGGCATTACTGCTAAAAGCCCCAAATACATTTTCGGGCACCATATCAACGAAAAACTTCAAAGGCCCTTGACTAGTTGTTTCTTCTGCAGATTGAGATAATTGGTCTACTCTGTCATTTGATGAAGCAGCTACACCTCTTAATGAATCCATTGCATCCTCACTCATTGTTGAATTCACTAAATCCTGATACTCTTGTTCCTTCAGGAAAGAACGCCCATCTTTTGGTCTGGGAACATCAGGATTTTCACTCACCCATAATTCATATTTAATTCTATTTTTAACTCTTTGTTCTTCATTAACGAACTTTCCTGGCTTTACTAAATTCACTAAAGTCAAACCAATGCCAACCGCCAGCACAGTAGACATTAAATAGAATACAAGCGTCTTTAAACCGAGTTTACCAAGTTTATTAATATCTGTTAAGCTAGATACACCACTAATAATAGATAACAAAACCAATGGGACAGCTATTGCTTTTAATACTCTAATAAATATAGTTCCAAATGGATCGATCCAGTCAATTGTAAACTGATTCCAGCCTAAATAGCTAGATATAAAAGCCCACACAATTCCTAAAACCAAACCAATTATAATCCTAATATGTAATGGTAATTTTCTCATCAAATTTTATTTGTTTTAGCCCTTAACATAAAATCAGCAATTGTTAACGCAGCCATCGCCTCCACAATGGGTACTGCCCTTGGCACTACGCACGGATCATGCCTTCCCTTGCCTTTTACTGTTACTTTGTTTCCATCTTTATCAATACTCTCCTGATCATTCATGATTGTGGCAATAGGTTTAAAAGCCACATTAAAATAAATATCTTGCCCATTTGAAATACCACCTTGAATTCCACCTGAATGATTGGTTGTTGTTTTCACTTTGCCATTTTCAGTTTCGAAGCGATCATTATGCTCAGAACCGTACATTTTAACCCCTTCAAAACCACTTCCATATTCGAAGCCCTTTACTGCATTAATGCTTAGCATTGCTTGCCCTAAAATAGCATGTAATTTATCAAAAACTGGTTCTCCTAATCCTACCGGAGTTCCTGTAATTACACAACTGACAATTCCGCCAATAGTATCTCTACTTTTTCTAGTGTCATCAATATGCTGAATCATTTTGTCAGCCATCGTTGGATCAGGACAGCGCACTATATTTTCTTCAGCTTTGTTCAAATCCATTTCTTGATATTGCTTTTCAAGCTTTAAACTTCCAACTTGAGAAACATATGCTTGAATATTGATTCCAGCTTGTTCTAAATACATTTTAGCAATGGCTCCTGCTGCTACTCTCGCTGCAGTCTCCCTAGCAGAACTTCTACCACCTCCTCTATAATCGCGAACACCATATTTTTCTTGATAGGTGTAGTCTGCATGAGAAGGTCTATAGCTATCCTTAATGTGAGAGTAATCTTTACTTTTTTGATTAGTATTTCTGATTCCTAAAGCAATTGGGGTTCCAGTAGTTACGCCATCAAAAATACCTGACAAAATCTCAACCACATCTTCTTCTTTTCTTTGGGTAGTAATTTTCGATTGACCTGGTTTTCTGCGCTGCATTTCAGATTGCAAAAATGCTTCATCAACCTTCACTCCAGCAGGACAGCCGTCAATGATAACACCTATTCCCACCCCGTGAGACTCCCCATAAGTGGTGATTTTAAAGATTTTTCCGAAACTATTGCTCATTTATACAAAAATTGATGCGCAATTTAGGACTTTTTCAGTAAGATGAACAACGAAAGTGAAAAAGCCACTACAAGAAATATGTTAAATACCCATTTCCAGATTTCAGTGGTCTGGTGAGATTGCAATTGATTTGATACTCCATCAATTCTGTCATAGAATAATCCATCAGAAGAAGCTTGCTCGATATTGACATTTGCCATGCTCTCACCACTTACCTTTATTTTATAATCAGATTTTAAAGTGTCGTATTTGCTTGTTGAGGTATTGAAAAATATGAACTGAAAATAATCAGACAAATCATATTCTCCAGGCTCTTTAGGAATCATATAATATCGAAAAGCCTTGGATCCTCTAACTGAAACTCCACTTCGAGTAATATTCTCACTTACATTAGGAGAATAAATTTCAAATTCTTTTTCATTTTTCACATCCGGCTCTGTAATCCCTGAAATATTTCCAACCCCTTTAACAGAAAATTCATATTGAAAGCTTTCACCAGTGTTTAAATCAGTGGAATTAAGATTTTCGGAAAGCTGATAATTCCCTACAGACACCTGGTCTTTTAATGGATGATCCGGTAATGGTTTTACTTTTATCGATTTCGGCTTAGAATAGAAGGTTTTGAAGGTTTCTTTTCTATTCTGACCAAAGAAGCTTCGGCTTTTGGCTACTTGATATTTAATCATTTCCAAGCCTACTTTCGGAAATTCTATATCTTGCTCACCCAAAGGGAAAAATGTTGCTTGAAAGATTTTATATACGCTGTATCTCTTCCCTCCAATATTAACAGGTTCAGCAGTAATATTTTCGATATTAAAATTTTCTTCCCATACATTATTAGGTCTGATTTCACGTAAAATATCAGATAGCTGATTAGTTAGGTCATGAAACTGCAAGGGTGCTCTGTTTTCATTAGACACATAAAATGCTAAAGTAGTATTCACACCCTCTCCCACATATATTTCATCTTTATCAGTGGTAAGCGCAAAGAAGGCATCCTCCTTTAAATTGACAAATTCTTCTGGCTCATCCCTTCTTCCAAAGAAATCCTCGAAGGGGTCACTCCCAAACGGATCGTACCGTCTATTTTGATTTTGTTGTTTTGCAGGACCAACTACAACTTTCTTTCCAGGCGAACTGATCACTTTTCCATTCACATTTATACTAAATGCTGGAATATTGATGGTTCCTTCCCTTTCCGGAACATAAGTTTGCGTAATACTTTGGCTTCTGCTGACCTGACCATTAAAAATGTTAGTTGAAGAACTGCTGGAAGTTCCTCTTTTTACTAAACCAGGAATATCAGGAAACTTATCGTATGATTTCAAAGTTTCACCCTGAACTTTTATTGTAATGGTAAAAGCTTCATTTACAGCAATCCTATCAGGTCCTAACTCAATAGAAATATCTTGAGCAGCAAGCCCAAAACTACCACAAAACATTACTGAAAATATAATTGAAAAAAATTCTAACCTAAACTTCATTTTTATCGTATTTTGATTCAAATACTTTTAGAAACCGAACGTTAAAATTAGTGTTTAATTTTCGATTTTAATAAATTTTTACTACTTTCAAGATACCATCAAAACCAAGTTCTTTAAAGTAATAACTACAACTCAAACCAGAATAGCTATGTTAGATTATGCAAAATCAATTCTTTCAAAAGTAAGTTTCGATAGACGTTTATTTGAAAAGGAGTTGACAAAAGCTATTGCTCTGTTAGTTGAACATGAGCTGAATATGTTAAAGGAATGGTGCTATAGAAATTTCAGTTCTAAGTACCGTGATGTGTTAAACAAACATTTCCAAACTATTTAATATTTGAAGCCACCCAAAAAGTGGCTTTTTTTATGCTCACCATTTTTAAAAATCTCCTCTCCTATTCGCAATTCAATTGCATTTAATGTAATTTCGCTTCAAATTACTTTAACATGAACAATAGGAAGAAAAATTCAATTTATTCTTTGATCTTAGTTGCCGTAGTAGCTATCGTTTGGTTTTATCGAGATGGCCAAAAGCCTGAAAACGAAAAACTACCATATATCTTTATCTCGGGTGAAGCACAGGGAACTACCTATAATATTACGTACTCAGATAAAGAGAATAGAAATTTCAAAGAAGAAGTAGATTCTATCCTGCATCAATTCGACCTTAGCTTATCTACCTACGTTAAAAAATCGGAGATTGTACGTTTTAATGAATCTGATAGCTTACAATTTGAATCTCCTTTCTTCTATCCTGTTCTTGAAAAATCACAAGCGATATATAACGCTTCAGCAGGTGCTTTTGACCCTACGGTTTATCCATTGATAGAAGCATGGGGATTTGGGCCCGAAAAAGTGGATTTCCCTGACAGCAGCCGAATTGAGGAAATTAAAAGCTATGTAGGTTTTGAGCATATTAATTTCAATAAGCAGAGGGTGATAAAAGAAAAGGAAAAAGTATCTTTAGACTTTAACGCTATAGCTCAAGGTTATTCCATTGATGTAGTTTTTGACTTCTTGAAAGTTCAAGGAATTGAGAATATGATGGTAGAATTAGGCGGAGAATTAAGAGTCAAAGGAAAAAATGAGAATGAAGATTTATGGGCAATAGGCATTGATGATCCTAAAACGGAAAGTGGACAAAAAGCCAAAAGAGTGGCCATTATTAAATTAGATAATGAAGCGATTTCCACATCAGGAAATTACAGGAAGTTTTTTGTGCATGAAGGACGAAAATACGGGCATAGCATCAATCCTAAAACGGGTTATCCGATTCAAAGAGATATTATTAGCTCCACAGTGGTAGCTCCTACATGCATGGAAGCAGATGCGTGGTCCACAGCCTTTATGGTAACAGGGTTGGAAAAAGCAAAAGAAATATTAGCAAAACAAACTCACTTAAAAGCATTTTTTATTTATGAAGATGAAAAGGGTGATTTACTGCAATTCAGTACTGAAAACTTAGGAGGAAACATCATTCTTTAGTCATGAGTGAAAAGAAAAAAGAAGAAATAAATAAGTGGTTTGGCTCACCTTATTATCATGTCTTATATAAAAATAGAGACGAGAAGGAAGCTAAATTCTTCCTAAGCAATCTACTGAATCATTTAAAAATACCTAAAAAAGCAAAGCTACTAGATGTGGCCTGTGGTAGCGGAAGGCATTCTATTTTCCTGAATAATCAAGGCTATGAAGTAGAGGGGATGGATCTTTCCGAAAGGAATATTTCACTAGCTAAAATACATGAAAATGAGAATCTCCACTTCCATATTCATGATATGCGTTATAGTTTGAGGAACAATTATTTCGATTATGCTTTTAACCTATTTACAAGTTTTGGTTTTTTCAAATCTGAGGAAGAAAATCAAAAATGCATAAGCTCGATTGCTGATTCACTTAAATCAGGAGGGGTATTTACTTTAGATTTTCTAAATCCTTATCGAGTTATTCACAACTTGGTGAAAGAAGAAATCAAAACTATTGACGGCATTGAGTTTCACTTAACAAGAAATTTCGATGGTGAAAGCATTATCAAAAGCATTAAATTTAATGATGGCGGAATAGATTACGAATTTGAAGAAAGAGTAAAAGCCATTAGAAGGTTGTCTTTTCTGGAGTACTTCCGCAATGCTAATTTTATGCTTTTACAAACCTTTGGCGATTATGAGTTAAATGAATACAAACCAGAGAGCTCAGAACGTATGATATTTATTGTAAAGAAATTATGATGAGCAACTCGATTATATTGTTTTTACTCACTTTTGGTGCTGGCTATTTAGTGTTTTTAATTCCGAAAGTGAATAATTCATTTTTCAAATTAGCATTAGTTTTTGCAGGGGCTTATCTTTTTTCAGTTACAGTAATACACATCCTGCCCGAAATATTTTCTCAAGGTGAAAGTGTTGCTCATATTAGTTTATATGTACTAGCTGGTTTTTTCATTCAGGTCATTTTAGAATACTTTTCTGAAGGCGTGGAACACGGTCATTTACATAATATTCAAGGCCACCATCATCATGGACAAAACAAATGGCTCGGTTTACTCATCGCACTATCTATACATGCTTTCCTAGAAGGGACACTTTTGGCACATCCTGACACCATCCACTCACACGATAGTACTAATTCTGTATTTTTTGGAATTTTAATGCATAAAATGCCTGCTGCATTTGCTTTGATGTCTGTATTGATATGCCATTTAAAAACAAAATGGAAAACTGTATTAATCCTTATTATTTTTAGTTTGGCAAGCCCAGCAGGGTTAGGACTCAGTCATATTTTACATGATGCTGAAATCTTCTCAGATAGAGTTTTTCTTATACTTTTTGCGATTGTATCTGGAAATTTCCTACATATTTCCACTACTATCTTCTTTGAAAGTAGCCCTGACCACAGCTTTAATTTCAAAAAATTATTTATTTCTCTTTTAGGGGCACTGATTGCGGTATTGGCTGAGTTTTCTTTTTAAGAATTGCAACTTGTTTAAGTACACTATATAACAAATAGTAACAAGGCAATAAAAGCAAATGACTGATTACGTTTTGATCAATCCACTTATTCAAATAAATATCAAAACTATGAATCATGGCTGGACCAGAAAACAAAATAATGGTTAGGGGAATTTTCAAATAGGCAATATCTCCTTCTTCAAAATATTTGTAAACGTGAATGATGGACACAAATCCTATGAGTCCTACTATGGAGTTTACTTTCACCACATCAAAGTGCTGGACTGTAAAGATTTGAGAGATAAATATTCCAAAAAAAGCAAATACTAATCCTTGTAAAATCGTTTTGAGCTTGGACGAGCTGATTAGTCTTAAGCTTGCCATCTGAAAGAATAATATTGAAATGCCTTGCATAGACCAAGCAATCAAGTGCGGATTCTTCCCTAAATAAAGATCCAGTAAATGAGCTGTTCCGCCAAGGAAGGCTGAAAACCCAAGGACCAAGAAAAAGAAGGCGACTAATTTAGCGTACTTTGATTTAAATTCCTGGAAAAGTTTATAGCCATAATAAGCACAAAAAGCTGCCATCAAAATATCACTGATGAAAGTTAAGGGATCGGCTAATTCCAATCCCAAAAACTCAATGTAGGTATGTTCAATCAATTTAAATACAATTCAAAAACCTAAAAATCAATAGATTACTGACTATAATCTGCCAGATTTCTATTCAGTAAAAATTAAACTGATGAACAATATATAAATATTATTTTATACTTAAGTGTAATTCTTTCAATTGTTCAGGAGATATTGTTGCAGGTGAATCTATCATTACATCCCTACCAGCATTGTTTTTAGGGAATGCAATATAGTCTCTTATGGAATCAGAGCCTCCAAACATGGCACATAATCTATCAAAGCCAAATGCTATTCCACCGTGTGGTGGCGCTCCATATTCAAAAGCTTCCATTAAGAATCCGAATTGTTTTTGAGCTTCTTCCTCAGTAAAGCCTAAAGCTTTAAACATTTTCTGCTGTAATGATTTATCATGTATCCTGATGCTTCCTCCACCAATTTCTACTCCATTAATCACCATATCATAAGCATTAGCCCTGATTCTTCCTGGATCAGATTCAATGAATTCCATATCCTCAAGCTTAGGACTTGTAAACGGATGGTGCATGGCATGGAATCTCTTCGTTTCTTCATCCCATTCTAAAAGTGGAAAATCCAATACCCATAGCGGCTTAAACACATTTTTATCTCTTAAGCCTAACTCTGATCCCATTTTCAGGCGTAATTCATTCATAGCCCTTCTAGTGTGATCGATTTCACCACTTAACACTAATAATAAATCACCAGCTTTTGCTTCAGCAGCTTCTGCCCAAGCTTTTAAATCGTCTTGACTATAGAATTTATCAACAGAAGATTTAAAGCTTCCATCTTGATTACATTTTACATAAACCAAGCCTTTGGCTCCAATTTGCGGACGCTTTACATATTCAGTTAAAGCATCTAATTGCTTACGGGTATACTCTGAAGCACTTGGAACATTGATTCCAACAACTAATTCCGCTTGATCAAACACATTAAATCCTTTACCTTGAGTTTGGTCATTCAATTCAACGAAAGGCATTCCAAATCTAATGTCAGGCTTATCAGAGCCATAGAGTTTCATAGCCTGATCATAGGTCATTCTTTCGAAATCTTCAATTTCAACACCTTTCACTTCTTTGAAAAGGTATTTTACCATTTCTTCAAAAGTGTTTAAAATATCTTCTTGCTCAACAAAAGACATTTCGCAGTCAATTTGCGTAAACTCAGGCTGGCGGTCGGCACGTAAATCTTCATCTCTAAAACATTTTACAATCTGAAAATATTTATCAAAACCAGAAACCATCAATAATTGCTTAAATGTCTGTGGAGATTGTGGCAATGCATAAAATTCACCTTCATGAACACGAGAAGGAACCACAAAGTCTCGAGCTCCCTCAGGAGTAGATTTTATCAAAACAGGGGTTTCCACTTCCAAAAATCCTTCTCCATCCATAAATCTACGAGTGGCTTGCATTAATTGATGACGGAGTTTTAGTTTCTCCCTTACTGCAGGTCTTCTTAAATCCAAATAGCGGTACTGCATTCTTAATTCCTCTCCACCATCTGTGTCATCTTCAATAGTGAAAGGCGGTGTTTTAGCAGCATTAAGGATATTCAATTCTTCCAGGAATATTTCAACATCCCCAGTAGCCATTTTATCATTTTTAGAGAAGCGCTCCAAAACTTCGCCTTTAGCTTGCAAAACAAATTCCCTACCTACTTTTCGTGCGACTTTCAGAATGTCTTCATTCGTTTTTCCTTCTTCACATAAAAGTTGTGTGATTCCGTAACGATCGCGCAAATCAATCCAAAGCAAGCCGCCTTTATTACGTACTCTTTGTACCCAACCGCTTAAAATTACTTTCTCTCCTTTGTTTTCTATTCTTAACTCTCCGCAATGATGTGTCCTATGCATGATAAAATCTTAATTCAAATTTTGGGCAAAGGTAATCAATTAGAATAATTGATGAAGCGGTTTTATGGATTGAATTTGAAGAAGTGGTAAATAATAATAAAAAAGGGATGGATTCACTTTTAATGAACTCATCCCATTTGACTTGTGATTGAGTAGATTATTTTGAATCAGCTGTTTCTTTACTGAGTATTTCTTCAATTACAGTTTTCATTTCTGACTCTGGCCTATAGCCTCTTGCAATTAGATAGCCTTGTTTGCCAATACTTAGAACAACTGATGGAAAGCCACCAATTCCCATTTGCTGACCAATTTGAAATTCTTGATAAGTTTTTTCTTTGTAAGCTGAGTCTTCCATTTTACTTCTAAATACTTCCCAAGGCAAGTCAAAGCTTTCTACTAATTCCTGGTAATTATCAATCTCATTGAGGTTTACTCCGTTTTCATATAAAGCTGACTGTAGAGCAGAGGCAAAATCAATGCTTGATTTGTTGGTCATAGATTTGTAGACCGTCATAGCAATGCAAGGCAATTCAGAATTAAGCAATAAGCTTCCCTCTTCCAAAATCTCTAGGTAGGGTTTACCAAATTGAACTCCAGTCATTTCCTCCAAGCGAGGCATTGCTTCTTGTAAGTAATGCTTCATCTCACTCAGAGGTTTTATTCTATCACCAAGCACCATTCCACCACTAATGGCTTCAAAATCTATTTGTTCCTGAAAATCTTTTTCCAGTTTCTTAATTACCGGACTAAATCCAAAACACCATCCACACAAAGGATCGTAAAAATATAATAATTTTGCTTTTTCCATGTTGCTACATACGTTATCAGCACTATTGGGTTGATCTAAAATCTAATAATCTAATTAAATTCTCCTGAAAGTTGATATCCAAATGATGATCCGCTGTCATCAGGGCTCAATGCCAATAAATACATCCTCGTTTGAGCTGGAACAGTGAATCTATAAGGCAATTTTTTAGTGCTTTTCAGGTTTTTCAATTGTATTTTCAAAATCCCATTCATTTCTGTATTCATCCCATTATTAACATAGATCAAAACGTAGTCGCCATATTCTTCTGTTTCAAATTCTATTGTATTGTCCAAGTCTGATGGTTTTAATTCAGCTTCGAACTTAGATTCTTGAAAACTGTCCTGAACCTCAAAATCTGGCTTATCAGGATGGTATGCATAATAGCTATTCGACTCCAACGGGATAAACAATTGCTTTTTATAGTTCAAAAATTTAATAGGTAAGGTAATATTTCGAAAATCTTTATTTTGAGCAACCATAAAATGTAAATGAGGGCCAGAACTCCATCCAGTATTTCCGCTAATCCCAATCAATTGCCCTTTTTGAATTTGATCTCCCTTTTTAACAAAACTCCCCTTTTGCACTAAATGAACATAACTTCCAATTGTACCATCATCATGATAAACTTTTATGAAATTACCGTAGGGCTCAAATTTTGGATCGTTACCACCAACATTAGAATCTTCCTTAACCTCAACCACTATTCCACTTCTGGCGGCATATATACTATCTCCTATTTCTAAATTAAAGTCAATCGCATTAATTCCTCTATGGGTTCCAGCACCATTATTACCTTGCCCCACTCTAACTCTTTTCCCATGTTTGAAAGGCAATAAATATGGAAATTCAGTATCAACTTCCAGCGATTGATCTCCGATATTATAGAGGAAATTAAAATCAAATGAAGTCCCTTTATCTACTTTCATTTTTTTTAGTTCAAGAATTTCCAGATTGGAGGTATTGGCAGGAATAGTTCTTGTGAAATTTTTCTCACCTGATCGGGAGTATAAATTCTCCAACTTTTGAAAATTTATTTTAACAGTATAGGGAATTGGCTCAGTATTATTAGCATAAAACACAAAGCCCTCCTCAGATTTCTTATAATGAATCTCAATAGGTTTTTGTTGCGCATAAAGAAAAGTTGAAAAAAATATGTACAAGGATAAAAATAGGTAGCTTTTCATATTTATATAAAGGTGTTAAAAGTTTGGCCCAAGGTATTAGCGCTGCTTATTTGGTATCATAAATACATAATACACTACCAAAACAGTTCCTTTGCATAGATAAAAAGGGTAAAATACGAAAGATTATTTTTAATCCCTAGTCTATTTCGACCCTTTGAAAAGTGGGAAAAGTAAACTTAATTGAATGGCGGTTACCTGATTAGTAGAGACGGTAGGGTTTTCCCGTACGAAATGATTTACAGGTAGAATATTGGCGAATCCTGATTTAAATGTTCCATCTATTTGAAGAACGAAAACTGAGAAGTCATAAGACAATCCAACTCCACCTGCTAGACCGAAATCTCCCCGATTATCATTCTCCACAGAATAATAAATCTGAATTTGATCAAGCCCCTGATCATTCTCAGTTGTAGTGGAAGCATTTAATGCCCATGCAACATACATTCCAGCATCTACAAAAAATTTAAATTTATCCGTCCCAAAAATTTGCCAGTGCAAATAAAAAGGCATTTCTAAATATGCAATTTGTGTAATAGAAGTATTCGTAAAGACGGTATTGGTAGAATCTAGAGTGTTTTGCCCCCAGCCTTTTGTAGAATAATTTATATCAACCTGAACACCAATTTTGTCACTTTGCATATGGCGATAAGAAATCCCAAAAGTTGAACTAACAAAATAAGCAGTTGAGAATCGGGCTGAAATAGGTGTATTTGTGAAATCAGCATAATTCACAAAAGGAATATTGGCACCACCTTTTACCCCTAAATAAGATTGGCTCCTTATTTCTTTACTAGAAACAAGACATAAAAAAAGTATGAAAATTATGGATATTCTTTTCATACTATGTCAATTTAATACTGATCAAAATTAAGATTCTGACTCCTCTTTGTCAGTATTTCTTTTGTCAATAAATGCAATAGCATTTACTAAGCCCACTAAAGTGACTAAAATCCAAAAAAATGTATTGGCTCCTTCTGTTACCGGTATATCGTAAAACATATCTTTTTCTTTATAATTTATTGGCAAAAATAGAGGATAAGCATTTATCCTACAAGCATTATTGATTTACTTTTTTTCAGTATCTTTTTCAAGATTAAATAAATCATTTAAAACCCCTATTAAGGTTTCTTCTTCGCCCCTTTTGCAAGCAGCTTTTAATTGAAGTACAGGCAATTTCAAGATTTTTTGCATCATGCTCTTGGTCACCTTATCTACAATTTTACGGTCCTCACTTTCAATTTCTTTCAGATAACGAGCAAGTTCTTCTTGCCTTATCTGCTCAAGTGCATTTTTGAGATTATTAATAGTAGGAGAAACAGCCATTTCTTTTGACCAATCATTGAATTCCTCCATCGACTCTTCAATAATATCCTCAACTTGAGGTATGGCCGTAATTCTTTTTTCTAAAGCCTCATCCGCTTTACTTCTCACACTGTCAACATTGTAAACCAAAGCAGCTGGATTTTCCTCTACTTCATTACTTACTGAACGAGGAACGGATAAATCAATGAAATATTTGAAGCTTAAAATATCTAAAGCATCTACCTTCTCTTTAGTAAATATTGGTTCTGATGCTCCCACGGAAGAAACAATTACATCGGCCTCATTTACACCTTCCCACAATTCAGTAAAAGGATGGACCCCAAAATTACATTCTGCTGCTAAAGCCTTAGCTTTTTCTTCTGTTCTATTGGTGATTTTAACTGAAAGCCTACTATCTCCCACAAGGTTTCTACAAACGTCTTCACCTATTTCACCTACTCCTACTACCAAAACCCTAGGATTCTTAATATCCGAAGTTAGCGTTTTCACTAATTCAGTTGCTGCATAAGAAACTGAAGCAGCACCATCTCTAAATGGAGTTTCTTGCACTACTCTTTTATTGGTAAAGAATATAGTATGCATCAGTCGATGCAAGAAAGGACCTGCCAATTGTAAATCAGCTGAAAGTTGATAGGCTCTTTTTACTTGATTTGAAATTTGAATATCACCAACAACTTGAGCTTCTAAGCCCATTGCTACTCTAAATAACCTTTCAACTGCTGGTAAATGTTCATTAATGATTTCAAAATAGGGTTTAAATGAACCAAAATCACTGATTCCTTTTTCAATCCCTATTAATTTAATGATATCTTCAGAAAGTTCTTCTTCATTGAAATAGTAAATCTCTGTTCTATTGCAAGTGGATAGCACCAACACATCGGAAACAGTGGTAAACTCTTTGAAATAGTTCAATAATCTACCAATAGCCTCGTCATTAAGAGAGACTTGCTCCCTAATTTCGATAGGGGCATTTTTGAATGATAAACTTATTGCTTTGAAATTTTCTTTCATAATTCTAAAACGAATACGCAAAAATAACTTTTAAGTAACAGGAAATAAAATAGATGTAAGTAGTTCTGCTTATTTATTATTTTTCTAAATAAGGCTCCGCTTATTACAGCCTTTTAACACAAAATATTGTCAATTCATTCCATTTATTTTTTTAGCAAAATAAAATAACGAAATTCGTGCAAAATTTTACCGATGGAAACGAATACGATATTAGTAATAGGAGCAAATGGTCAGCTAGGAACAGAGCTTACAACTGAATTGAGAGCGATTTATGGAAGCGCTAATGTAATTGCATCTGATATTCAAGCTCCAAGAAAAGCACCTCTTCCGAATGAGCCTTTTGAACAATTGGACGTCATGAATGCTGAAAAACTGGCTAAAATAGTTGATCAATATAATATCACTGAGATCTACATGCTAGCAGCGATATTATCTGCCAAGGGGGAGCAAAACCCGATTTTTGCATGGGATCTTAATATGCAAAGTCTGCTTAACGTCTTAGAAGTCGCCAGACAGAAAAAACTCTCGAAAATATATTGGCCAAGTTCAATTGCAGTATTTGGTCCAAACTCTCCAGTGGACAATACACCACAGGATTGCGTAATGGATCCTAATACAGTTTATGGCATCAGTAAATTAGCAGGGGAAAGATGGTGCGCCTATTACCATGAAAAATATGGTGTAGATGTTAGAAGTTTAAGATATCCAGGGTTGATTGGCTATAAATCATTGCCCGGCGGAGGAACTACTGACTATGCAGTTGACATTTTCCATAAGGCATTAAATGGTGAAGATTTCGAATGCTATTTGAGGGAAGATTCTTACCTCCCAATGATGTATATGCCAGATGCTATTAAAGCAACTATTGATCTAATGCAGGCACCTGCAGATAAAATAAGTGTTCGATCTAGTTACAATTTAGGAGCACTTAGTTTCACTCCAAAGGACATTTATGAAGTAATCAAAAAACAACATCCTGACTTTAAGATTACTTACAATGTAGATTACCGACAAAAGATTGCCGACACTTGGCCCAATAGCATAGATGATAGCCAAGCACAAAAAGACTGGAATTGGAAGCCGGCATATACTTTGGAAGATATGGTAGAAGATATTTTGGAGAAACTTCCTGAATACGAATTTTAGAAAATTTCCAGATCATAAGAAAAGGCTGTTTTTGAATAATTAAAATCAAAAACAGCCTTTTTACTTTACATAAAGGAATTAATCATTTCCTACCATAAATAAAGCATTGGCAAATAACATTTTTCCTTGGTGCCAAAAAGCTCTAAAAAGAGGATCGTCTTGTAAATAAACAATTTCACCACGTCCAGAGGACTCAACACCAAACACCATGCTATTAAGCTGCTTTTCTTTTGCTTTGAATCCTGCAAAGCCTGCGACATGACTGTTTTTCGATTTAATTACCCCAACATTCCAGCCATTTGGCAGATAGTCATAGGCTTTACCAGAAGTTTTCAGACTAAAATATTGATCTCCTAAACCAAAAGCGAGCGGATGACTACTATCCAGCTGGATATCATAAATAGCTCCGAAAATACTGCTTGACAACCGCTTTCTTTCTGCATTTTCGTATAAAGCCAGAGCTTCCTCTGTAGTTTCATCCTCTTTTGACTTTAAATTTTCATTATCTTTATCAGAAAAAAGCGATATGGCAGAGCCCATCACGATAAGCTTTCCTCCTGACTTAGAAAAACTTTCTAGTCGAGTTCTTCCTTCTTCTGATAAATTGGAATAACTGCCTGACGGCAAAATAATCTGATCATAATATGAAAGATTGATTCTATCAAGTCTGTTCAACCTTATGCTAGTAATTGGGTAATCTAATGACTGCTCGAAAAAATGCCATATTTCACCATATGCAAGAGAAGAAACACCTTCATCCATTAAGACTGCTATTTTTGGTGCTTGTAAAAATTGGATTTCCGATGAACCTATATCATATATTTTATCCGAGAAACCTGTCGATATAGGAAAAACTTCAATCTCAAATTGATTTGCAAGCTTCAACAATTCTTCATTAAGATTCTTGATATGTTCATTATTAGTTTGAGTAATAATTAAACTTCCTTTTGCAAATTGATTACTACTAAAATTCAAGTTTTTATAAGCAATTCTAACATTTACATCTTTTTTGAGTGCTTCTGCCAAAAACTGAGCAGAATTGAAAGACTCCCATCTGACAGCATATGCATAAGCAGGAGGTAAATTTTCTTGAACAAATTTTGTATTTACAATAGGCTGAGAACCAATTTTACTTTTCAAACCATAGGTTTCCAATCCATAAGCATAAGGAATCGCCCAAGCGGTTATATCATAAGTAAGGGAATCACTATATTGTGGCTTAGGATCGAACAGTGCTTGGATTAAGGTAGATTTTGGTTGATAGGCACTAATTACTAAATCCTTTTTATTTGAAATGAAACCACTTTCCTTTCTTTCAAAAAAGCTATATCCGCTGAGCTTCTGATCTTTCCCTACTTGTCCTACTTCTATTTTTTGATCTTCCAAAAAGCCTAATAAGATTTTGATTTCCCCTTTTTTAGCCTCAGTCCATTTTATGATATAGGTTTTAAATTGATCTTCAGGATTGTTAATATTTTTAGAGAAGTATTTCCTGAATTCTGTATTCAGCTTTTCAGCATTTTGAGAAGCTATCTCAACCGTACTCATACCTGTAGTAAAATGATGTTCTAGCCTATCTTTTAAAGTAAGCGTATCTCCTAAATAAGTTAAAGCTCCTAAACCTGCTCTGCCATTACCAGCCTGTTCATAAGTCATTCCTATTGCACCATTGAAAGTTGGATAAGTATCTCCATAACTTGGATAGAACAAATCAAACCTTTCGCGGGTAAAGTATAGCCAATTATTTTGGTCAAAATATTTTGCATGATTTTTACCGATTTGGATTTGAAAATCCTTTTGCCAATCCGTAATCACCTCATGAAGTGGCTCAGCTGCAGGAGCAAAATAATAAGGACTATTGATGGATTGTTCATGAAAATCGACATGAATATGAGGCATCCATTCATGATATGCTTTCATTCTAGCTTTTGATTCAGTTTGTGTTTGCCATGCCCAATCCCTATTCAAATCAAATAAATAGTGGTTTGGTCGACCACCTGGCCATGGCTCATCATGTTCTACAGCTTCTAAATTAGGATTAAAATCCATTGCGCCATATCTTCTGTAAAAATTAGCATAACGATCTCTTCCATCTGGGTTTACACAAGGATCCATTATGACTACAGTATTTTTTAGCCATTCCTCACTTTCCATTCCTCCATTCAATAATTCAAAAGCTGTTTTCATGGATGCTTCGGTTGATGAGGCTTCATTACCATGAATATTGTAGCTCAGCCATACCAAAGCCTTATCTGCAACAGCTTCAAAACTGCCTTTCAGCCCTGTTTGCGCAAGGTTTTGACGCTGTATTTCGTCAAGATTTGCTATATTTTCTTTTGAAGAAATCACTGCATAATAAAGTGGTCTTCCTTCATAAGTTTCACCATATTTCTTTAAGATAATTTGATCAGAATTTTCAGCTAGATATTTGAAATAATCTACAACTTGATGATGAAAAGTAAATTTATCGCCCAATGAATATCCTAACTTTTGCTCAGGACTTTGAAGATTTTGAGCAAACAAAGCACTTGTAAGGAAAAATATGAGAATGAGAGTAAAGAGTTTTTTCATACTGTATAAATAGTTGGAGTGATTATTAAATTCATTTTTCAATTTACATCGTTTTTTATACTATTTAAAATGTAATTGATAAACGGTTATAATTAAAGTCATTTTATTATTTAACCTATTCACAAAAAAAAGACCTCATTTCTGAGGCCTTCAAACTTAAATTAAAACTTTACACTAATTTCTACTTCTGGAAGAAGAACTTGCAGATCTAGAGTTTTTACTATCACTACTTCTATTTTTCCCATTTCCTCTCACAGCGGAACTTGGTTTTCTAACGGATTCAGTAACTCTTGAATTTGAGCTATTGCTTCTTCCTTCAGAATTATTGGTTCTTGAATTTGAATTGCTTCTTATGTATCCAGCGTTATTGCCTCTGCTCTTAGAGTTACCCCTAGCATCATTTCTAGCGACTGAACTTCGGCTAGAAGAACTTCTTCTTGAATCTATTCTTACATTATTTGACGCATAACTCGGTCTTACATTTCTATTGACAGCACCATTATTAACTGCATAAGAATTATAATTTCTACCACTTCTGTAAGCAATGTGGTTATGCCCATTATGACGACCATGTCTATGGCCTCTATGATTACAAACTACTTGGTGAGCTCTATAAAAGTTACCATGATAACCACAATGACCGCTACATATATGCTGTGCTAATGGATATCTATTGTAGTAGTTGACATCCAAAATAATTGCGTGTCTACCAAAGAACAATTCCACAAACTGACCTCTTCTCTCTAGCAAAACATTATAAAATAGATTTCTACCTCTTTGCTCACGATTGATATGAACAATCTGATGATACGGATAGTAGTAATCAATTTCATAAAGTACTGCATTTGGAACTGCCCAGTTATGTGCTGTACCAAAAGAAGCCACAATTTGAAAATTTTGAGATTTTGCAGAATTAGAGAAAAACAATAATCCTAATCCTAAAACAAACGGAAGTAATATGTGCTTCTTCATAACTTTAATTGTTTGGTGTTATGAAGGATTAACCAAGTATTGTGCCAAAACTGATACTTTATTTGTAAATACTTGATTGACAACTAATTAAAGTTAATAACTCTAATAATCGATCCCTCTCTATCAAGAAAAAGGATTAAGGATTAGGGCTATTCGTAAGCCGTTCGACTCACAATACTTCTACCCAAAGTAATTTCATCTGCATATTCCAGCTCACCACCAATTGGAATTCCTCTGGCAATAGTGCTGGTTTTAATACCAAACTGCTTTACTTTCTTGCTGATATAGAAAGCAGTGGTATCGCCTTCCATAGTGGGAGACAGTCCGAAAATGATTTCTTTTACTTCTGAATCTGAGTTCGAAACTCTTTCCATCAAACTATCTATAGTCAGGTCTTCTGGTCCAATTCCTTCAATAGGAGAAATAATTCCGCCTAAAACATGGTACAAGCCATTGTATTGAGAAGTATTTTCTATTGCTAGTACATCACGAGTATCTTCCACCAAGCAGATAATAGAATTATCCCTTTTATGACTTTTGCAGATATTACAAACCACTTCATCAGAAATATTGTGGCATTTTTTACAGTATTTGATATTCTGACGCATATCTACAAGAGATTGCGCAATATCAGTAGTAAAATTTTCGTCTTGTTTTAATAAGTGTAGGACTAATCTTAATGCAGTCTTTTTTCCAATGCCAGGCAGCTTCGAAAATTCATTTACTGCAGATTCAATTAATTTAGAGGAAAACTCCATATTATTCTATCTCGGCATTTATTCCTGCATCTACTATAGCTTGTCTGTAAGGAATCAAGTCAACAAAAGAACCTTTCTTTACAGCGCATTTCCCTTTGTAATGTACTAATAATGTACATTGTTCGGCTTGCTCTGGAGAATGCTTACAAACTTTTATCAATGTATTGATGACGTGGTCAAATGTATTCACATCATCATTATATACAATTAAATCATTGATATCCTCATCAGAGGTCGTTTCCAAAACCTCTTCTCTTTTGTCTTCTTCAAACTGATAATATATCTTAAAATCACTCATCACGACTCAATAACTTTAAAAATAGCCTAATGTTACAATTAAGCATAATTCACATGCAAATTTACGAAAATTTAACCAAATTCGGTTTTATTTAAGAAAAGCCGATTTTAAAATTAATTGAGAAATAGGATTAATTGATAAAAATTAATTTTTGTAATTGTATTTTCGAATTCATTTACCATAACTTTTCTATATGAGTCCAATACTGGTTATTACAGTCATTTCCGTTTACTTCTTGGTTTTAATGGGGATTTCCTATCTTACTTCGCGTAAAAATGACAATCTTACATTTTTCACCGCCAACAGACAATCGCCTTGGTATTTGGTGGCATTTGGGATGATCGGAGCTTCTCTTTCTGGGGTGACCTTCATAAGTGTGCCAGGCGAAGTAGGCAATACTGCATTTGCTTATTTTCAAGTGGTAATGGGTTATTTGGTGGGATATCTCGTGATTGCCACGGTCTTACTTCCTCTTTATTATCGACTTAATCTAATCAGTATTTATACTTATCTGGAACAAAGATTTGGAAAATACTCCTATAAAAGTGGGGCATTTTTCTTTTTACTATCCCGAATAGTAGGATCTTCTTTTAGATTATTTTTAGTAGCTGGAGTTCTGCAATTAGCTATTTTCGATGCTTATGGTTGGCCTTTTTCGGTTACCGTTGCGATCACCATTGCATTAATCTGGCTCTATACTTTCCGTGGTGGGATCAAAACCATTGTCTGGACGGACACTCTACAAACTCTTTTCATGATTTCGGCAGTTGCCATCAGCATCTATTTAATGAAAGATGCTTTGGATATGTCATGGTTTCAGTTAACAGAAAAAGTTTCGGCTTCTGGCTATTCTGAAATTTTTGTATGGGATTGGCAAAGCGGTCAAAATTTCTTTAAGCAATTTATAAGCGGTGCTTTCATTGCCATAGTGATGACAGGCTTAGATCAGGATATGATGCAAAAAAACCTGACTTGTCGATCTTTGAAAGATGCACAGAAAAATATGTTTTGGTTTTGTATTGTTTTAGTGATTGTGAACTTCATGTTCCTGAGCATGGGAGCCCTGCTTTATATTTATGCTGGTGAAATGAATATTGCTATTCCAACGAGAACTGATGATTTATATCCACTGCTTGCATTAGAGCATTTCCCTTTAATTGCAGGAGTAGTTTTCCTTTTGGGCATAATTGCTGCAGCTTATTCAAGTGCTGATTCAGCCCTTACAGCTTTAACTACTTCTTTTTGTGTTGATTTCCTCGGTTTAGGACAAGACGATAAGCCCATTTCAAAGAAAATTCGAATCCGAGTACACTTGGCCTTTTCAGTCATTCTATTTTTGGTCATCATAGCATTCAAAGCCATTAATGATCAAAGCGTAATTACTGCTGTTTTTAAAGCGGCAGGTTATACTTACGGACCTATTTTAGGATTATTCACCTTTGGTTTAATTACCAAATATCAGTTAAAAGATCAATGGGTCCCTGTCGTTGCAGTTGTTTCACCTATTCTTTCATATATCATAAATGACAATTCAGAAATATGGTTCAGTGGCTATAAATTTGGTTTTGAAATACTGGTAGTCAACGGATTACTTACTTTCTTTGGATTATTTTTGATTAAAAAAAGTAAATTGGAACTTGCAGATTAAAAAATATGTATTACATTTGTAATACTAGATAAATTAGAGATGCTTACCACACGACTAACATCAGCTGAAGAAAAGAAACTTGCAGAATACTGTGAGCAAAATGGGCTTTCAAAATCTCAGGTTGTTAAAGAAGCACTTGCTCAATATCTAACTAAAAAGTCAGAGGTTTCCGCCTATGAAACTGGTCAAGATTTATTTGGTGCAGCCTCAAGCAATGAAACTGATCGCTCAACCACCTATAAGCAACGCTTAAGAAAGATGCTAAATGAAAAACATTCTCATTGATGCAGGCCCTTTAATTGCGCTTTTTGACAGAAGCGATAAATACCATTTAAAAGCAATTTCATTTCTTAAATCACTCGAGAGAGGACTTATTACTACTTGGCCAGTAATTACCGAGACTTCTCATATGTTGAGTTTCGGCACAAAAGCTCAGGCTAATTTTTTAGAATGGATAAAAAGAGGTGGTTTGAAGATTTATGAAATGGAGCATGACCATATTGATCGACTCTCTGAATTAACTAAAAAATATGATGATGTGCCTATGGATTTGGCAGATGCAAGCCTGATTGTTGCTTCACAGGTAAAAGGGATTCATCAAATTGCAAGCATAGATTCTGATTTCTATATCTACAGAGATATCAGAAATAAATATCTTGAAAATATATTTAAGTAGTATTAGGAATCATAAATACCCTTTATTAAAAGTCAATTTTAACTTGATTAATTAAATCTCCAATTCTTCCATAGGATCCCAAAAAACTTCTTTAAAATTCTGAATTTGATCATTCTTTACTTTAATCCCCTCCGCCTCAAGTGAGGTTTCCATTGTATCTGGAGTTTTAAAGTGCATTTTTCCAGTTAATAATCCGTTTCTGTTTACAACCCTATGGGCTGGAACATCTTCCATTTCATGGGAAGCGTTCATTGCATAGCCCACCACTCTGGAACTTTTTGCAGCCCCTAAGTATTTAGCAATTGCACCATAAGATGTCACCCTTCCTTTAGGTATTAATCGAACAACTTGGTATACCTGATCGAAAAAATCATTCTTTTCCTTCATAATATATGCAGACTGCTTTTACTTTTATATTTTTGAGGTTAACAATTATGACAAAAATACTTTATATTTTCCTAATTCCATGGTCTTTATTTGCCTACGCCAGTATGGCTCAGGCTTATGCTGAATTCCCAAATGACAGTAGCTTAGAAATATTTTCCAAAAAGGGGAAGAAAGGAATAAGGAATGAAAGTGGGAATATCATTCTGGATGCTAAATATCAAGCTTTCGGCTGGTCTGATGGAAAACCTGTCCACAACAGTGAACTTATAGGCTATCAACTAAATGGTTTATGGGGCTTAATGTCCAGTGGCTTTGAAGAAATCTCAAAACCCAAATACAATAGCTTAGTACCCTTTGGAGATGATTTATTTATTATTTCTGAAAAAAGTAAGTACTCCAAAGTACTGTTTTATGGTATAATCAAATCCAATGGAAAGCGCAAAATAAAATCAAGCTACAGAAATATATATCCTGCCGGAGAAAACCTAATCACTGCTACAAAAAAAGAAAAAGATATATTCTTTGGCATTATGAACGCTGCTGGTAAAGCAATTATCCCATTTGAGTATTTTCATATTGCATATTTAGGGCATGATAATTTTACTTTAACCAAAAAAAACGGAAGCAAAAAGCTTATAAAAGTAGATCCTAAACCCGAGATACTTCTAGAGGATATGGATAGTGTCTCACTTTTTAGGGAAGGAGTGGCTATAATTTTCAAAAATGGTAAACAAGGCCTCATCAGGCAGGATGGTAAAATTTTACTACCTATTGACTACAAAAAGATTGAGTGGAATGATGGGAAACAAATTTATGTGACCCCATTGGATGAATGGACCGTTCTGAATAAAACAGGGAGAGAAATAGGAAAACACAAAGCTGATTCTATCTTCTATTTAAACGATAAATTAATTGTAAAGAACACCTCTTCTTTTGCACAAATTTACAATGCTGATATCCAAGAAAACAAACAAGTATTTCATGCCGATATTGTTGGTGTATTTGGAGATAACTTTATCCTCAATAATTCAATTCAAACATATATTGTTCAAGACAGCAATAAAATAATAAGTGAGAAATTTAGCGGGAGCGTCAAATGGAATGAGAATTTTTTTGCAGCGAAAAAGAAAACATATCAAGGTCATGAATATGTCATCATCAGTAGCAAGGGGGAATCCTTAAGAGCCGCATCTTATGAATTTACCGATAATGCAATACTATTACAAATCAAATCCTATTGGGGTATTTTTGATGAGAAACTAACTGAAATCATTCCACCTCTATATGAAACTATAAAGCCTAATGGAGATCAATTTATAGTAAATTTCAAAGGGCTTTATGGAGTAATTGACCGTGATAACAACTGGGTTATCCCGCCTCAATACAAAGAAATCAAACCCATTAATAATACTAATTATAAATTGGTAGATAGATATCTTCGTGAATTTATATCTGACGGAAAAAGCAAATCTGAAGCTCGGTTATATTATGACTTTTATGGCAATTTTGGAGTAGAGCAGGATGTAAATTATAAATCTAGATTAATAGATTTTAAAGGAAACGCACTTACAGATTTTAGAAAAGGCCAGTATAATGGCCATGGAAAATCAGGGATAATATTTAGAAATGAAAAAGAGCATATTTTGCTCAATAAATCAGGTAAACAACTTTTCAGAATTAATGAATATGACACCATCATATTTTCAGATGATGAGTATTTAGCTATTCAAAAACAGGGAGGGTGGGGATTTATTAACACCGATGGTATCTTAAGGGTCGCCAACCGCTATGACACCGTGCGCCCATTTCATAATGAAAGGTCTGCAGTAAGAATCCGAAATTCATGGGGGTTTATTAACCGCAATGAAGATTTGGTGGTTCAGCCTTACTATACAGAGGTATCTGATTTTGAAAACAATACCGCATTCGTACAATTCAACAACAAATATGGATTGATAGATATAAATGGGAATTTCATTATTGAAGCCGAATATGATGAAATTGTTAAAGAAGAAGGCTTCTATTTGTTGCGTAAGGCCTCAAAATGGGGAATAGCAAACATTGAAGGAGAAGTGATTTCTTATCCAACCTACAATCAGATATCTGTAAGCGAGGATTTTCTAAAGGTTGAAAAATACGGCACTTCAAGAATTCTGTCAAGGAAAGGTACAAGCTTAATCGACAAGCAATTTGACCAAATTTTTTATGACGAAAAACGAGATCTTTTTTTAGGCAGAAAAAAATCTAAAAAAGAACAAGTTTTCTTAACCGACATATTAGCTGGCGATTATCCATAATACTGCAATTTCGATATTTCACTACTCTACTATTAGCCACTTCTATCATGAGGTTTAGCCAATATTGACGTCAACCTGACCAAGTTTTGTAAGAATTTCAGCAGTTTAAAAAAAATATTCATTCTTACTTTTTTCGATAAGATGTGATTTTTAGCGTATATTTAAGTTGTTTTTAGGGATGAAATAAAATAATTTAAATTCCTTAGTGTATTTTATGGCTTACAAATTAGAACATACCGCTGAAATTGCCTCTGAACTTCCTGGTGAACTTCTTTTTAAAATAATGAAAGAAAGCTCACTGGTTGAAGCCAATGGTGTTCCTGCAAAAGCATTAAATAATATGCTAAATTTCATCACTCGTGAATTTGAAGCTGATGAACACTGGGTGGTAGAAGAAAGTAAAAAAGACCATTGTCTTAAGTGGGATTTGGAAAACCCTTTAATAAAAGAAAGCATTCCTTTTAACCATGAATTAAAGGAAAAAAGCCAGCATCCTTTCTTTACTGTTGAAATAAATAAGCCATTCTTGCTTTTTAAGCACCATTTAATATTCCCTATTGACCTTAATCAGCAGAAAATTTATATTGGTTTTTCATCACAACACAAGTTTGACTTAACATCTCAAGACAAAAAATTCTTCCATGTTATTTCAGAAAGGTTAAAAGAGCTGATCCTACTGATTAATAACGAACGAAAAGAAAAATCAAAATCTCAGCGCTTAGAGACGATATTAGATCGTCTGCCTCAAGCCATAGTTTTTACTGAAAATAAAAATGGTGATACTTGGCTAAATAATGAGGCTCTTGAAATCTTTGGTTTAGGGAAAAACGAAAAATCAATCCCTTCCGAACTCTTCAGTAAAAAACTATCAGAGCTAAAGGTTAAAGTCACCAATAAAGAAGAAGTAGAATTGGTGGGCAGCAATATGATAAGCCTAAATGCATTGCCTTCAAGTTTTGGAGAAGACTGGATATGGAAATTTGAAAATTCCGTCTTGAAAGTAATCCGAAAAAATGCCTATATCGGAGGTAAAGAAGGAGAATTATGGGTGTTTGATAATGTAAGTGAATTGTATTTTGCTAACGAAAGGCTAAATTCACTTTTCAGGAAACTTAATGTTGCTTATAATGAAATAAATGCCAACCTAACTGAATTTCAGAGCAAATCCAGCAATAAAAGTATTACAGATTTGGAAGCTGAGGAGTCACGAATTATTCAGCAATATGATGATAATGATATTTTAGGAAAGGTAACCCATGATTTGAGAACTCCTTTTGCTAAAGTTTACACTATCGTTCAACTCTTATTAACTGATAATCAGGAAAATTTGAGTCCCCAGCAAGTGGAAAGAATCAACTTAATTAAGCAAGTTGTTGCGGATGGTTTACAAATAGTGAAAGGATTTTTGGATACGGGCAATATGGTGTTGGATGATAAAAAATTCAATCCTGAAGTGATTGATGTGCAAGAGTTTGTGGATTCGAGTTTGATGCCATATGAACTGCTCTCAGCCAAGAAGAATATTATTTTTATCACACAGGTTTTAGATAAAAATCTGAAACTTGAAGTTGACAGAACTTATCTAAGAAGAATTGTTGACAATTTGGTGTCTAATGCCATTAAGTTTTCCCCTAATGAAACACAAATAAATTACACTATCTATCAAGAAGGGGATGAAATTATATTCTCCGTAAAAGACCAAGGTCCTGGTCTAACGGATGATGATAAAAGCCGCTTATTTAAAAAGTATCAGCAACTTTCGGCCAAACCAATAGGGACAGACGAATCTACAGGTTTAGGGCTTTATATTGTGAAAACCATGGCTGATAAAATGGGCGGCAGAATATGGGTAGAAAGTGAAAAAGGAAAAGGAGCTGAATTTAAAGTTGCTCTTAAAACCATATCCTAATATCACTAACAAAGAAATATTCCATTTTCCCTCTATATTTCTCAAAAGTATTTTACTTTAGATTCGAAATTCACGAAACACAAAACTCCATTATAAGTTAAAATCAATCTATAATGCCATAACAGGAGAATTTCCATCAACTAACTGAAAACATTTTCTGTCTGCTCAAATGTTATTAATCTTATAAACTATATAAGTTATTATGAAGAAATTATATCTATTTAGCCTTTTACTTGTACTTTTTGCATGCTCTCCCGAAAAGAAAAAAATTGAATTATCTGGAAAGTGGATTGGTGAAATTAGTATGCAGGGAAAAATCATGCCTTTCGAAATGAAAATTCAGGAAAAGCAAGACGGAGAAATTCTAGCAAGCATTATTAATGGTGAAGAAGAGATCGAATTAAATGAAATTGAAAAAAGAAATGATTCCCTCCATATTCCTTTACATATATTCGACATTTCGATAGATGTAAAAATTGGCAATAATGTTTTGGCGGGAACCTATACTAAACACTACGAAGCAGATTATGTGCTTCCTATAACTTTTCACAAAGGAGATACTCGATTTAAGAGTGATTTAAATGAAGAGCCTGCGGATTTCTCAGGAAAATGGGAAGTTACTTTTATAGAACCTAAGGAACAAGATACCACAGAAGCGGTTGGAATTTTTGAGCAAAACGGAAGCAATATCAAGGGGACATTTTTAACACCTTTGGGTGATTACCGCTACTTAGTGGGCATTGCTGAAGGAAATCAAATGAAATTAAGCACTTTTGATGGGAACCATGCCTTTCTATTTGAAGCTGAATTGCAACCTGATAATACCTTAAAAGGTCATTTTTATTCAGGAAAAGATTGGTATGAAAGCTGGACAGCCTTTCGAAATGAAGATGCAGAACTCCCTCATCCCGATTCATTAACTTATTTGAAAAAAGGATATGATAATATCTATTTCAGCTTCCCGAATTTGGAAGGAGAGAAAGTGAGTCTTCAAGATGAAAAGTATCAGGACAAAGTAGTAATCGTACAAATTTTTGGAACTTGGTGCCCGAATTGTATGGACGAGACCAAATTTCTTACGAAATGGTATGATGAAAATAAAGACAGAGGGGTTGAAATTATTGGTTTAGCTTATGAGGCCAAGGATGATTTTGAATATGCTAAAAGCAGGGTTGAAAAAATGATCAAAAAATATGATGTGAAATATGATTTCTTGATCGCGGGAACTAATGATAAGGAAGAAGCCTCTAAAACGCTGCCGATGTTGAACCGTGTAATTTCATTTCCAACTATGATTATCATTGATAAAAATGGTGAATTGGTGAATATTCATACAGGTTTCAACGGTCCTGGAACAGGAAAATACTATGAAGAGTTCGTAGAAGATTTCAATGCTAAAATGGACAGTCTTTTAAGTGAATAATTCATGAATTCTCTTTTAAAAAAATCACTAATTTGTTTTACTCTTTTTGCTTTCACTGGCATATCCTATGCCCAAGAAATTGGTGAAAAATATGAAAGAGAGGAGAAAATAAAACAAGACGAATTTCCAGAACCTGCATTGGAATTAATTGAACCCATTCTTAAAAAGGGGAAAAGAACTCGATTTTTCAAAGATTATGAGAAGGAAACTTACTTTTTTGAAGTAAAGACCATCTATAAAGATGAAAAAATCAGTATCAAATTTTTAAAGGACGGCAGCCTGCTGGATATCGAAATCCTTAAAGAACTCAATGAGCTACCTGAAGACATTCAAGATCAAATAAAACAATATTTTCAAACCAATTATAAAAAGTATAAGCTCAACAGAATCCAGATTCAATACAACAGAGAACAGGAATATGAAGATGGAGAACTGGAAATTGATGATGATGAAGAGTATGTAGAGGAATTCATGGAAATGGATTTGGAAGACCTGATCATCAAATACGAAATTGAAGCTGAAGTGGTAGATGAAGAAAATGAAAGAGGCTTTTTTGAGTATCTTTTTGATGCTAAAGGTGAAATTGAGCAAATCAAGAAAATCGTAAAAAGAGCTGATGACAACGTACTTTACTAAATTTCTTTTTATTGTTTTCATATCAATTCCCTTCTTGGGAAATACCCAGCACAAACCCTCCCTCCGTTGGGAACCCGGAATTTCAGTTACCAAAAAAATAGATTCACGCTGGAGTTATAATATGTCCATATCAGGCAGACAACGTTTTACAAATTATGGTGAAGGGGAAAGCAATCTTAAAACGGATCGTTGGGAAATAAAATCATTTGGCACATATACCCTATTTGGAGGTAAAAAATTAAGTTTAGGCTATATGTATAGGACGGTTGATCCTTTTGAACCTGAAAGTGGTTGGGAGCATAGAATCACGCAACAATTTGCCTTTATCACCAATTTTGGTGGCTACCGATTAGGAAATAAATTTAGAATAGAGCAAAGAATCCGATCTAGCGTTTATTTAACCAGATTGAGATATGCCATCAGCAATGATTTTCCCTTGCAAGGGGAAAGTTTGGATCCAAAAGAATTTTATTTAATCGGAGGCAATGAACTGGTTTATGCTTTTAATGGCCTTGGAGATGAACTGGAAAATAGATTTTCTTTAGGAATTGGAAGATTAATAAAGGGTGGGCAAAAGTTACAATTTTCAGTCCAAAGCCGTTATAGCGACTTAATCAGTTCGAATCGAGACCATATTATCCAATTCGAAAGTGTTTATTACTTCAATTTGTAAGAATATATTTCTTCTGTGGAAAACTTTCCATAATGTCTTCTTGTTTGAACTTTGAAAGCTGTAATTTTGCAGCATCCTCAGGGTGTTAAACAAATTTTGGTGAACCTAACAAGTATGACAATACCGGGTGAAGCAAACCTGTAAAGCCAGGCCTCATCCGCTAGCTAGCGGACCTCGTTTCCCTTTTAGGGATTCAGGATAACAGTGGAAGGCTGATCGGGCAAGCAGCCCAAATCCTGTAATAATCGGGGTTCACGCAATTTCTTTGATGCTCTGAGGTTTTTTTTGTTTAAGTCAGAAGTTTGAAGTCGGAAGCTCGAAGTGAAACTTCCAACTTCGTACTCCCATCTTCAAACTAGATTTCACTTCCTACTTCTATCTTCCAACTCTTCACCCACTCATCAAAGATCAGACTCATTCTCCAACAATTCTCTTACTTTTTGATTTTGATATTGATATATTCAAGAAAAAATAAATTGTACTATGAAAAAACATATACTAACACTGACTTTTGTCGGCATTGCATTGACAGCCTTTTCGCAAGCACCACAGGAAGTGGATACTCGGCATTATGATATCGTGGAAGCAGTTTCTGCAGATAGAATTGAAAATGATATCAGAACCTTAGCAGGATTTGGTACTAGAAATACATTTTCGGATACGGTATCCAACACGAGAGGAATTGGGGCTGCCAGAAGATGGATAAAAGCTGAATTTGATAAAATTTCAGAAGAATGTGGCGGTTGTCTAGAGGTGTTCTACCAAAAAGATTTTGTGACCAAAGAAGGCAACAGCAGAGTGCCCAAAGATGCTTGGGTAGTAAATGTAGTCGCTATTCAAAAAGGGACTGATTACCCTAACAATCATGTATTAATGTCTGGTGATATAGATTCTCGAGCCAGTAATACGATGGATTATGAAACTGATGCGCCAGGAGCAAACGATAATGCTTCAGGAATGGCAGGCACTATTGAAGCAGCAAGAGTGCTGTCCAAATATAAATTCAAAAACAGCATTGTTTATGTAGGCCTTTCAGGTGAAGAACAAGGCCTCTTTGGAGGAGCCGGTTTAGCTGAATATGCCAAAGAAAACGAATGGAATATCATTGGTATTTTAAATAATGATATGATCGGGAATATTGAAGGTGTAGATGGCGTAATTGACAATCGCACTTTCAGAATATTCTCTGAACCCGTTCCTCCAACTGAAACTGAAAGAGAACGCACTATGCGCAGATACTATGGCGGTGAAGTGGACGGAATTTCGCGGCAATTGGCTCGCTATGTGCATAAGCAAACGCAAACTTACATGCCTGAAATGAATCCAATGATGATTTACCGTTTGGATCGATTTGGAAGAGGCGGACACCACAGGCCTTTCAATGATTTAGGCTTTGCCGGCATCAGAATCATGGAAGCTCATGAAAATTATAACCGTCAGCATCAGGATATTAGAGTGGAGGATGGAATTGAATACGGAGATGTAGTGGAAGGCGTAAATTTTGATTATGCCAAAAAACTAACGGCTGTAAACGCCATCTCTTTGGCAGGATTAGCGTGGGCACCACCTGCTCCTCAAAATGTAGGAATAGGCGGAGTAGTAGCGCCATCAGCCATTTTAGCATGGGATGAAGTGGATAATGATAATATAGTAGGCTATAAAATCTATTGGAGATTAACTACTTCCCCTACTTGGGATAATTTCCGATATGTAGGAAAAGTAAACGAGCATACTTTAGAAGGCATTGTAATTGATAATTATTATTTCGGTGTATCTGCGGTAGATAAAAATGGAAACGAATCGGTTGTGGTATTTCCTGATAGAGTGATTAGATAGTGAAGCTGATTCCTTTTAGATTCTTAAAAGACTTGTTAAACAGCAAGTCTTTTTTTTATATGGGTTTTTAACTAGTTAGTCGATATAATTATGTAATTTATCCTAATTAATTACATTAGTCAACATTTTGACACACTCATCGTTTGTATTTCATCACCAAACAATTTAAAAATGAAGAAATCAATTTTTATTATAGGAATACTATTTTTGACAATCTCATCCTCTCTAACCGCTCAAGTTAACAGTTATGATGTGATGAATATAGTGGATTTCCACAGTATTAGTGTCAATTCAGCCTATACTGTGTATGTAAAACAATCCAATAAAGAGGAAGTAAGGGTTGAAGCAGAGAAAGAGATTTATGATTTAACTGAGATTACTGTGAAAGAAGGAGTTTTGCATATCAACATTAAAAGAGACGACTCCAAATCAAGTAAAAGCATATGGCAGAAAATTGACAATATTAAATTGTTGCCCACTCTGAAAGTTTATGTTTCCATTAAAGATGTACAAAGTTTATCAGTAAACGGAAATGGCAAGCTTATCACTGAAAATTCCATCGCATCTGATAAACTTTCACTCTTGGTGGCCGGGACAGGTAGTATGGAAGTAGATATAAAAAGTGAAACCGTAGATGCCAAATTATCAGGGCCAGGAAATTTAACCATCAAAGGATATGCTAACAAGATGGATATTGAAAGTAGCGGAGCAGGAACAATCGATGCTTATGATTTTGAGGTACAAAATGCAAATGCAAATTTGTATGGCTTGGGATCCATGAAAATCAATGTGTCAGATAAACTAGACGCCAAAATTTATGGCAGTGGAAATATGTTGGTGAAGGGCGCCACCAAAGAAATCGTAAAGAAGGAATACGGAGCTGGTCTGGTAGAAAGAAAAAATTAATTCCAATCAGATAATAAGTATCTAAAAAGTTTAGGTGTAACAATATAGGCTTCAATCCTGTATAATAATAGAGTAGTTTTTATTTAAATCATTTAAAACATATCGAAATGTCAACGATAAAAGATAAAACACTGAAAGAATTAGAAAATAAAGTGCACGATTTAGAAAGCTTTATTGCTAAAAATGGTATTGGATCCAGCTACTTGTCAAGAGCCGAAAAAATTCAAAGAAACCTCAATGTGGGTCTTTTTGTAGGTGGAGTTGCCTTGGTTGGAGGAGTTATTGCATATGCGCTATTAAAATCAGATGATGATGAATAGATAAATCATAATTGAAAAAAAGGAAGCTTGTTGAAAATAATCGACAAGCTTTTTTTATGGCATCTCAATAAAATTCTATAACTAAACAGCCCCGAACTATGCTTGAACTGTCACATCTATTAGAACACCCCTTTTTTATGAAGAGAATATTTTAAAATATAGAATATCTAGACTAAATTTACTTAAAATTGGTAAATGGACAGAATAGATATTTTAGGCGATGAATACGATCGTTACAAATTATTTACGAAAGATCTACTAGATGAAACTGACGATGCCGAGCTGCAAGAAATAGTAAAAGAAGCAGCGAAAGAATTAAACACGCCTATGGGGTTAGTGAGCCTAATCCTAGAACAAATTCAATTCTTCAAAGCTCAGACTGGCTTACCAGAAATTCTAGAAACTTCAAGAGGAACACATAGAGACGCATCTTTTTGTCAATTTGTAGTCCGTGATGAAGAAATATTCGAGGTGAATAATGCTACTGAAGACCAAAGAATACCTCAACATGTTGTTAAAGAGTTTAATATCCAATCGTACCTAGGAGTTCCTATAAAAATAGATAATGTAGTTATTGGTTCGCTCTGCGTGCTGGATACCAAGACTAGGAACTTCACTCAGAAGGAACGTCAGATGCTTTACAAATTATCTGAAAAAGTTAATCAACGACTGGAGACGCTCACTAAAAGTAGGAAACAAACCAAGCTCGATCTTACTTACCGAACATTAAATCCTGCTTTTAGCGAAATATCGGATTCGATAAGACCAATTCAAAAACTGATTGATTCTGGTCATTCTAACGTAGCTACAATACGGTCTTTTCTAAACATCGCTAATCAATTCATATCGATTAAGAGCCAAAATTCAGAAACGATCAAAATGTCACTAGAAGCCGCTATTGAGGCTAATGAGTTAATAGAAGATAGAATTCTTAACATTGAAATGAACGTACTGAATAGTATTGACAGTTTAGACGCATTAAAAAATCTACTTTCCAATTTTTCAGAATCAGAAATCACAAAAATTTTAATTTCAGCTCAGGACTTAACTCGAAATGCAACAAAAGCTGTAGGTGGCTTCCCTATGCCAGATATAGACGATGAAGTCATCATTCAAGCGAAAGCTGATCTAGCGATTGCTCTAATTTCAAATTGTTTATTGATAGTATCAGCAGAGCTTAAAGAAGTAAACTCTACTGCCGGAATTCAGCTACATGTGAACGAGAAAAATGAATTTATTGATTTAGAGTTTACGTCAACAGACTTAACTAAAGAAGCGGCCCATAAACTTTTTAATCAGCTTAATTTACTAATCGGGACAAGTCAACGTTCAATTGTATTAAAAGAGAAAAGTAATGGAATTATTATCAGCTTAAAACTAGTCAATAGCAGCACCTAATACTTTCTTAAAGCAAGGAAAAACGGCTTCCTTTTACTCCTTTAAAATAACCCAAAAAAATAATTAACCAAATAAGGCTCAAAATCCCCTACCTCTCTTCTCTATAGCACTCTAAAACCTGTAAAGAAATTAGTAGACCATCATAATTGATTGCACTGCTGGCGATCAATTATAGTGATTTTACCCAATAGGACGAAGAGGCAGATAACACTAAAAAACAGCTAAAGCCAGAATGAACTGTTGAATCCAATACAAAGAAGGCGGTTTTTGATGCTCAATTAATAAAAAACTTCAAAATCTCATACCATATTAATCCTAAGCAGACTATTTCATGGGACGTTGAAAACACATTATTCCAAAAACACTTATGTAATTTCAAGCGAGCTTCCTTTTAAAAAAAAAAGCTGCATATTTAATCATGCAACCATCACAATTAAACTGATTAACTAATCTTATGAAATATCTAGTTATAGCTTTATCCTTTACCTTATTATGTTCATGTCAAACGCAAACAAAGGAATACCAACCCATTACTGAACAAGAAATTCAGATTGCGAAAGACCTCATTCAAGGATCATTCGATGATTTGTGGGCAGGATTAGATTCTACTAAGATTAGCAAGTACCATACAGATGACTTCATTATTTTAGAACAAGGCGAAATCTGGGACAATGATAGAATAAAAGAATATATACGGAAGAAGTTAGCACGAGCTAACAGACCCAAGCGAACGAACCGAATGGAATATATTGCGATAGACAAATACGGTGAGTCAATTCAAATTGCCTATTATAACTTCGCTGAATTTACGCAAGCTGACACCTTAGTAAGTGAAGCTAAATGGCTAGAAAGCGCATTGGCCGTTTCGACAAAAGATGGGTGGAAATTAAAAATGATGCATTCCACTTGGGCTGGTGATTAAGTTATTGATCCTTTCTTTTTTGAGCTTAGTCAGTGTCAAAGAGCTTAAAGATGATGGAGATTAGGCTTTTTCAGTGCTAATCACTACTTTAATATTGTTGAAAAGCATTGTAGATATTAATGCCTTAGACCATAACTGAATTAACAATCCATAACGCTAATCACTTGAAAACTACATATTCACTCCTCCTATTCCTAAGTATTATTATTGTTGGCTGCCAAAATAATGATAGAGTAAAGACTACGGAAAGCAGCTCCAACGAAGTAAACTACTCCTCCAATAATTATGAAGATTTAGTTACTCTATTCAAAGAATGGCGAACATTTGAAGAACCTCCCCTATTTGACGGTGCTCCTGATTATACCAAAGCTAGCTTTGAAAAGCGTTGGCCAGATTTTAAAGAATTACAATCAAAACTACAATCCATTGATACAAGCGGCTGGTCAACTGAAAATCAGGTAGATTGGATGATTGTGTGGGCTGAAATGAATGGATATGATTTTAACCATAGAGTGTTAAAGCCCTGGACTCGTGATCCTGCTTATTACAAAACAGTTTGGAGTCATCGAAGTGATGTGCCTGCACATGAAGGTCCTACTCATCATGCAACAACAGAATTATGGACATATACTTTTCCACTTTCCACTGCTGAAAGAGTCCGCTTAATGGAGGATTTAAAAGTCATCCCTCCACTGAATGCACAAGCGCAGCAAAACTTGACTGGAAATGCACGAGAATTGTGGATTGCTGGCATAAGAGATATCAAAGAACAAAGTACCGTACTTACCGAATTAAAAAATGATTCGCTGATTAAAGAGGATAAAGAATTAGTCTCCATTATCGATCAAGCCATTACTTCCACTGATGAATTGGCTAGCTGGTTAGAAAAAGAAGGGCAATCTAAAGCAGGCCCATCAGGAATCGGGAAAGAAAATTATAGCTGGTACTTACAAAACGTACATCTGGTTCCTTTGAGTTGGGAGGATGAAGTAATGCTCCTTAAACGTGAGCTAGCCCGTGCCTGGTCTTCGCTAAAATTAGAAGAACATAGAAACAGGAATCTGCCCGAATTGAAGGATGCTGATTCTCCAGAAGCTTATGATAAAATGGCTGATGAGGCCGCAAAAAGTTTGATCCAATTCCTGGACGAGCAAGAAATAGTGACCGTGAAACCTTATTTTGAACCAGCACTTCGAGAGCATTTGGGCGAGTACAAACCCAAGGATGAACGTAATTTCTTTACAATCGGGGAGCATTACGATCCACGACCCTTATACTCTCATTTTTATCACTGGTTTGAATTAGCCAGAATGGATACTGAACCGCATCAAAGTGAAATAAGAAAAGGTCCCTTGTTGTATAATATTTTTGATTCCAGAAATGAGGGAACTGCTACAGCAGTGGAAGAAATCTTTATGCAAGCTGGTCTTTATGACGACTCACCAAGAGTCCGAGAAATTGTCTATATCATGATCGCTCAAAGAGCTGCACGAGGATTAGGATCCTTATATGCGCATGCTAATGAAATGACCATGGAAGAAGCTGGAGGCATTCATACGAAGTACACTCCGCGTGGATGGATGAATACTGAAGAAGAACTACTCATTTTTGAACAGCACTTGTATTTGCGCCAGCCAGGTTATGGCACTAGCTATATCACGGGAAAATATTTACTAGAAAATGCGATAGCTGAATATGCCAGATTAAAGGAATCCGATGAAGAACCATTTCAACTAAAAGACTTTTTTGATACACTAAATAGCATCGGAAATATTCCGATTTCATTAGGTCAATGGCAAATGACCGGTTCCAAAAGTCATATGGAAGAAGTCTATGATTAGTAGTGAATGCTAATAACAATAGAAAACATTCTATCAGCTAAAAAACTTTAAATTTTAGGAGCTCTCAAGGCGCTCTACTTGTATTAAATGCTTTGATTCATCTATCAAATTTCGGACAATCCTCCTGTTCAAAATTGAACGATCAATTTCAAGAAAACCTTCCTAAATGCATTCAAAGTGGATGGCACTACTCTTGAGGCTATCTAATACTTCATATAAACCATCGTTTACTGCTCATGGAAAAACTTCAAAGTTTCTTTTGGTATTGTTCTGGTGCCAATACTGAATTATTAAATCAATGCCCCACGGATTCCAGCAAATATGTAGGCATTGGAGCCACGATTCTCTTTACCGGATTATTTGCTGCTCTTTCTGCTGCCTACGCTTTTTTCACTGTTTTCGATAGTTACCTAATCGCCAGTATTCTGGGTTTCGTCTGGGGATTGATGATTTTTAACCTGGATCGCTTTATCGTCACCAGCATGCGTAAGACTAGCAAGAAAGAGGAATTCGTAATGGCAATTCCTCGCTTGATTTTAGCAATCTTAATCTCCATTGTGATTGCGAAACCTTTAGAGCTGAAAATATTTGAAAAGGAAATCAATAGCGAACTTCTGGTGATGCAAGATGAAATGAAAGCAGCACAAAAAGAGAAAATTATTGAAGACTATGCACAGCAAAAAAGCACAGTGAATCAAGAATTGTCTGACTTAAAAACTGAAATTAGGGTGAAAGAACAAGAGCGAAATGAATTGAGAGATATTGCACGCCAAGAAGCCGATGGAACAGGCGGAACCATGAAAAGAAACCCTGGTCCCATCTATCAAATCAAGAAAGCCAATGCTGATCAAGTAGAAGGAGAACTTCAGCAGCTAATTCAGCAAAACAATCCAATCATTGCGAATAAAATTTCTCAAATCAAGCAATTAGATTCTTTACAAGCAGCAGCTCTTTTAGCTATTGACATTAAAGACATAGGCGGCCCAGCGGCCAGATTGGAAGCTTTAGATCGATTAGCCACCAAAAGCAGTGCTATATGGTGGGCCAATGCCTTTATCGTATTGCTTTTTATCGTCATTGAAACCAGTCCAATTTTCGTAAAACTCATCTCTAAAAAAGGCCCATATGATCATTTGCTATTTCATGAAGAATACAAATTCGAGACCGGAGCCTATAAAAACAAAGCTTTTATTCACCATGAACTCAAAAAGGAATCTGCCTCTTTAGCTGCTAAAGAAAAAGAGTTCGTCACCAATCGTTTAGATGTAGATTTAGACAAAGCTTAAATCCAAGGCATTTTCATTTAAATAGGATACTGTAGTTGAACAACTTAACTTACTAACATTCAATCCGTACCCATTAGATGAGAATTAGAGACTGAGTTAATAATTCAATAATCACTTTAAATGAAAAACATGGAGAATCTCAAAAACCTCCCTTCGCAAGAAGGACGAACCATAATTGTAACCGGAGCGAATACGGGCTTAGGATATGAAACTGCGCTATTCTTAGCGGAGAAGGGCGCAAAAGTGATTATGGCTTGTCGTAATATGAAAAAAGCTACTGCCGCCAAGCAAAAAATAGAGCAGGAAATCTCCACAGCTGACCTAGAAGTAATGGAAATTGATTTGAGCAGATTGGACTCAGTCCGTAATTTTGCTAAATCCTTCCTTTCTAAATATGATCGATTAGATATTTTGATTAACAATGCGGGTGTGATGATGCCACCCTACACCAAAACGGATGATGGTTTCGAATTACAGTTTGCGGCTAACTACTTAGGGCATTTCCTACTTACGGGCTTGTTGCTAGATACAATTCTTAAAACACCCGATTCAAGAATTGTTTCCTTAAGCTCCATCGCCCATAAAAACGGCAAAATCAATTTTGATGATTTGCAAAGTGAACAAAAGTATTCTGCCTCTGATGCCTACGGACAATCAAAGCTAGCTTGCTTGATGTTTGCCTTTGAATTGCAAAGGAAATTGGAAAAAGCAGGTTACCAAAACACCATCTCCACGGCTGCGCACCCGGGCGTTTCGGATACAGAATTAGGCAGGCACATGCCTAAATTACTATTCAACATTTTAAGATATACAGTGGGGCCTTTTCTAACTCATGCTCCAAAAGAAGGTGCTAAACCCACTATTGTGGCCGCCATAGGAGAAGCAAAAGGAGGCGACTATTTCGGGCCTACGGGCTTTAGCGAAATGAAAGGCAAGCCAGGAAAAGCAAAAAGCACTAGCTTAGCGAATGACGAAGCTCAGGCGAAAAAACTATGGGAAGTATCTGAAAAATTAGCAGATTTCAAATTTTTGTAAACAAAATCTCTATGCTTTAAGTGAAAATAAGCTTCAAATTCGTGATATTTACTGCGTATTATCACTTTTTAAGATCAAATGGACAAGAAAAAAGCGAAGCTTATTGTCAGGATACTGTTGTTTGTCGGCACCGCAATCTCTTTGTACTTTGTGCCGTGGCCAGTAGTTTTTGCATGGCTTAGCCCTTTGCCGAATTCCATACAGGAACAAGTCGATAAAGCAGCCGATTATGGTTTTGATGGCATTATAGTTTATGTAGATAAAAAAGGAGAACCGTCTAGATCATTCACTTCTGGCTATAAAAGTAGAGCTACTAAAACACCTGCAGATCCAAATTCACTTTTTAAAATAGCTAGTGTCGATAAATTATATACCGCACTCGCAATTGCCAAGATGGCAAGAAGTGGAAAGCTTTCTCTAGATCAAAGTTTAGGGTTCTATTTGCCTGAGCTCAAGGGAAAAATTGAATATGCTGACGAAATCAGCGTGAAAATGATGGTGCAACACCGTTCTGGTATCCCTAATTTTACGAATACCCATCTATATTGGGTTGCGCCAAAAGAGTCAGATGAGGAAAAGTTGGCTTTAATACTTAATTTACCTGCAAACTTCAAGCCTGGCGAAGATTACCAATATTCCAATACCAACTATCTCCTATTAGGTAAAATAATGGATGAAGTCTTGGGCTATGACCACTTCCAGTATATTCAAGAAGAAATACTACAGCCATTGGACCTCCACAATACTTTTGCCTCTATTCATGATGTGAATTTAGCCGATGTCATGAGTGGATATTATGTTGGCTATGAGCAAGATTTAAAAACTGATAATGTGGGTTCTATGCTAGCAACTGCTGCAGATCTCAGTACATTCATTAGAGCTTTAAATGAGGGTACAATATTTACAGACGAGGAAGAGCAAAAAATTTATGCTTCCATCTATGAATTCGAACATACGGGTTTAATCCCAGGCTATCAAACCATTGCAAAATATCACCCTGAAATGGATGCAGTCGTGATTCAATTCACCAATACCGTCAACTTTGACGGTTACAATTGGAATTTATCTGAAGTGATGTATAGTCGGATCGTAAAAATTTTAAAAGATTAAAATTAGCCTGATAGACATGCGTAAAAGTAGATTAGGAGCCTGAACAAGCTGAAAAAAGGCATTAAAGAGAAGTAGGTACAGTCTAAATAGAGAATATCATGAAAAGTCAAATTGTTAGTTTTTTCGTCCTACTTATGTTTGTTGCCTGTAGCAGTCCAAAGGAATCAGGTATCACTGAACAACCTACTTTAGCCGATTATCAAGTGGGTGAAAAATGGGTCTGGAAATATAAGGGTGTAACCACAGCAGGAGAAGTTCGCTCGGATGGAACAGATACAAGAACAATAGTCAGTACTGATGGAGTTTTAGGAATGACAATCGGCAAGGACACCATTCCTGTTTCTGATATTGTGAAACCGGAAGCAAGCGAAACACCAAAGTACGACTGGCCGCTGGAAGTGGGCAAAAAATGGAAATATGAAAACAGTTGGACCAGTCAAGATGGGACAACTGGAAAGCAGAGTCAGGATGCCGAAGTACTATCCTATCAGGAAGAAACAGTAGAAGCTGGAACTTTTATGGCCTACACAATTCAATACGCAGGGAAGACTACCAATTCTCGAGGATATAGTGCCGATGAAAAAGAAGTGTGGTTGTATGCTCCTGCTGTAAAAACTTTTATAAAATTGACTCAAGATCAAGGTGATTTTCACTATGTAGAGGAATTGATTGAATATTCAAAACCGGAATAAAGCGAATTAGACAAAAATAAATCCGAAAGAATTAAAGACCCTTCCAGCCATTTTCTGCAAGGTTGGAATGCTTTTACAATTATTGGAGCACTTTCATTACTTAAGAATTTTAAATACATTTAGCGTATCTATTTCTTTACAGCCAAAGCCTATTTCAATTTGAGATAGTTTGGGTAGAGATAGGGATATAATAGATATATAGTCACCAAGGGATAACTATATTTAAATATAATCACCCCATGATTAATATATTCAATTGTTACCTGTAATTCCACATATAGCTAAGCCATTGACTTTGTAAGCTAAAGGTTGAGCCTAGAAAGTGGAAGGACTACTGAATACAAATAGAATATAAATTATTGATGTATAACACGTTACAAAACGTTAGTCAGAATTAGCAAATTGCATATGAAACAACCTTTTCTACTGTTAAACTTACTTATTTGCTTTATAGCATGTCAATCTAATCAAGAAAGTAAATCGGAAACTTCCGAAATTATAGAAAATCTAGAACCTGCTCCTGACACAATTATTTATAGGACATCTAGTGATGAGACAATCTATATTGGAAATAGAATTCTGCCGCAAACTCAGATTTCAGATAGTATGACAATCAGCTTCTTAAAGAACTCTGAAATCACAACTGCAATTGAAGTTGGTGATTCGATTTTTATATTTCTAAGCAATGATATGCTAGTCAGTGAGGCTAATGATTATTTTCCACAAATAAACGATTCGTTAATTCAATACCATTATTCAAAAATATATGATGTAGAAATTGATGATGATTTACCATATTTCGCCTATTTAAAAAGTAAAAAAGACAACTTAGTCTTTGTTAAAGATAAAGACACCGGTGAATTTACATGGTCTGGAGTCGTAACAGATACGATAATGAACTTCATGTATGGCATTAAAATAGGAACAACCAAGAAAACTATTCTCGAGAAATTTAAAATTGCTAACGCTAATAAATCCCCTGATCTTACCATAATATTAGACCACGCTTCGATACCTTCTCAAATCTGGTATAATTCCTATTTGCCCGAACTTGGAAATTACCAATATCCAACAACTACAATGCTCTTAAGAATAGAGAATGATATCCTAACCGGAATCCTTATTGATCCTTGGATAAGCTATGGAAGAGCTGATGATCTATTTGTCGAGCATTTAAATGAAAACTAGAATAAACTACAGGTAACATCACATAAAACCAATTTGCTCAGCACCCTGTAGCAAACTCAGCAGTAATTAGCCAGCAATTTATGCTCTCACTTTGTGGCAACAATTCTGTTTTGATAGGTACTCGCCAGTAATCAACAGTGAGCTTTGGTGGAAACAGCATAAATTGCTTAGTTTAGCTTTTCATAGCTTACATTGGCAAACAGGTTTTATGTAGGCGTTATGCACCACACCGCATTGATTAAGGATTATTCGAAATTTCATGTATCTTTGAATTATGGTTGAATTGGTTCAAAATAAACTTGATGAGATTGTAGACGCATGTAAAAAACATCATGTGATTGCTATTGCTTTGTTTGGATCAGCTGCAAAAGGTGCTATGAATGAAGACAGCGACATCGATCTTCTCGTTGAATTTTCTGATGAAATTGACGTTTTGGACTATGCCGATAATTATTTCTCTTTATTACATCACCTTCAAGAAATTTTAGATAGAAAAGTCGATCTCGTATCTACCAAATCACTGAAGAACCCAATTCTCAAAGAAGAGGTATACCAGTCAAAAGTGGATTTGTATGCAGCCTAAACTACTCAAATACATTTTAGACATTGAGAGTGTTATCGAGGAGATCGAATCTATTAAACAGAAAACTCAAAATGACTTCAACAATTTTTCTAATGACATTATTTTGCAACGGGCTATAGAGAGGGATTTAGAAATCATTGGCGAAGCCATTAGGAAAATCATTGATATTAACCCAGACGTTCAAATTACAGCCTCTAAAAACATCATTGGATTGAGAAACATTATTTCACACGCTTACGATTCGGTGGAACCAGAGATGTTATGGGGAATAATTCAAAGGAATGATCCTGTTTTAGCTGACGAAATCCGAATATTAAAAGGTGCATAATCGAGTGGATGGCCGTAGGTCATAGACCTACGGTGCACCCCTCACACCACTGTACGTACGGGTCTCGTATACAGCGGTTCGTCAAGCATAGTATAGTCGCTCTTTACACCAACTATACCTCGATTCTACTTTTAGGATAGGGCTAGCAAAGCCTCCCTATAGAATTTTCAAATCACCTGACGTTCCGTCCTTCATCATTTTGTGAGACCTCCGTAGCTCTTACGGCTCGTTACCCATGACTACTATGACTTCTGCTGACTTCTTGGCTCATAGAAACCGAAACTATTCCAAGACCTCCCCAGGTAAGGACATATTCCTTCCTCCGATCCCTGCGACATCTACCTAATAGAGATTGCTGGTTACGGGCTTTGCAAAGATGTGCTTGCTTACCCTCTCTATCTGGCCTCTGTATGCCGTTCCTGTTTGTCAGTACCGGATTTTGTAGTCCCGCTTTCTTCACTGCATTCCTCACGGAAAACCAGCTTGCGGCTTACTAACAGGCTTCACCAACTTGCCTGCAAGGGACTTGCACCCTCTGGAATAATATGGTATCTTCGATACCAGATGCCCATACTGGGCACACACAATAAATATAGGTCATTTGGCGGATAGTGATAAAATTGAAATGAGAACATTTAATGAATCATATAGCAGTTTGAAACACTGGAGCTTTGAAATGCCAAACGCCCCATATTCTCACCGTTATAGGGCATTCAAGACTCCAGCAAACTTATCAAGTTAGAAAGTTAACCTCATGAAAATTTGAACTCTAATATAAAGCCAAAGGATAGTCGACCCAAGGACTGGATGACAAAGATTGCATTAACTGTTTTCTTAATTATTGGTGTATCGCTAATCTGTTTATTCATTTATCTTCATACCTCTCAGGAACTCATAAAATACTTAGACAACCTTAGCTCAGCAAATCCTACAGCAGGACTTAGACTTACCATCTTTTATGGAATAGCGAAAATACTTTCAATCACTGTAGGTACGGTAATTACTATTAAAGTTATCTACGGCCTTGTTACCATAGAAAAAAAGCCCAATAACAAGATATAAAACCCATTTGCTTACCACCCCGTAGTGGAGTGAATGCTAAATAGCCTGTAATTTATGCTTGCTTTCCATAGCTAGCAACCAAAGATGTTGCTTTGGTCAAGTATGGTGCTTAATTATTCTAAGCTTTTGCAATTAATGAAGTGCATCAGTTTGTGTGGCAAGCATAAATTACTACTTTCAGTATTTCATAGCCTAGTATAGCAAAACGGGTTTTATACAGGCGATATCCATGATAATTATGATATGAAAAAACTCTTATTTGTACTTGTGTCATCTCTTTTATTAATGCACTCGAGTTATGCTTGCACCTGCTTTGATATAAATCCTGATATATTAAAAAGCCTAAAAGTGAAATCTGAGATGATTTTTTTAGGTACAGTCATTAAATCAAAACATTGGGATAAGAAAACGGAAGCACGAAATATAAGATTTGGCAAATCTTCTACCGTTTATATTAAAGTGGATTCTGTAATTAAAGGAGACATTTCAATAGGGGAAGAAATCTTCATCTACCAAACGGAAAGTAGTTGCTCTGCAGAATACAGATTTGGAAGCCAACAACTAATTTTTGGAAATAAAATCAATGAAATAATTGGACTTATTCCTGAAAAAACTGAGGAGGTAAATTCTCCAATATTTACAGACATCGGCCATATAGTTAAAGACACAATTAAAACACATAATAACAACAAACTATTCCCATTTTTAAAACGAATAATACAAACGCATACTGTCATCAATACTAATATGTGCAGAAGTTTTGACTTCAATTCATCGTCATACAATGATGTTAGAGATCTGTTAGCTAAAAAAGAATAAGCATAACACATAAAAACCCATTTGCTCACCACCTTGTAGGAAATTGAGTGCTAGATAGCCCGTAATTTGTACTTGTTTTTTCATAGCTAGCAACCAAAGGTGGAGCGGGTCCAGTATAGCGCGCCTGTTTATTCTAAGCTTTTGCAATAAATGAAGTGCATCAGTTTGCCGAATCGCCTTATAGGTCTTAATACCTGCTTAGCGCATGGTACTCAAGCTGCTTCTTTTTCTTTATTAAATTAAGGATTTTATAACAAATGGAAATCTTGGAATAATGATAGGATCACAATCTAAAGGTTGTAGATCATTCCGGAATACAAAAGTATCACTACAACGGATAGAATTTTCAAAATCAAAAAGCCAAATATACATCCAAAATGGATCTATAACATCCACTGAATTATTATTGAAAATTAAGAGGTGGTGAAAAGCATCCACTGTTACAACCCTCTTTTTTGCCCTTAAGCAGGCTGGCCTCAAGTTTGTTTAATAGGCCAAAAAGTTAAGCTTAAAGGCCATTTATGTATGGGCTAATTTAGAGTAGAATAGGAACACAAGATAATTTAAAAAAGCATGCTCATCAAAAGTCAATTCGATATTCTCTAAGAAGTCTATTAATTTTTAAGCGCATTATTTTACCTTTAAGATCGTAATTTTCACTAAATTCGACATATAATGCTCATAATATCAATTATATCAAAAGATTAATGAGGCCAAATTATGTTACGGTTAAAAGTATTTTTGTTAATTATCATTTGTAGTTCAGCTCTTCATGCGCAAAATTTTAGAAAAAGTATTAAAAAGGCAGATCAATACCTAAACGGTAATAACTATAATAAAGCGATAACATATTATAAAAAGGCCTTGAAATATAAGCCTGGTAATGCAGATGCTACTTACGGCTTAGGGCTAGCCTACTTATTCGATTTTCGCAACGAAGAGGCACTCAAAGAGCTCACTTTAGTTTGGCAACTCAATCCTGATGTTGGAAATAACATAGAATATTATTTAGGTCTGGCTCATCAATATGATTATAATTTTGACGAGGCTATCAGATTTTATGATCTTTTCGGTGAGAAAAAAAACAGAAACCGTTATTCAGCCGACATACAAATTGCAGAATGCCTAACTGCTGATTCTCTATACAGTAATCCTAGGCCAGTGGTTGTTGAAAACCTGGGCCAAACGGTCAATTCACCACAGCACGACTTCACACCTGCCTTAATGGCTGACGGTAAAACACTTTATTTCACATCAAACAGAGCAGGTTCTACTGGAGGTCTTAAGTTAGATGACGGTAGCTTTTATGAAGATATTTACAGCACTACCTTACAAGAAGGGCAATGGAATAAGCCTCAAAAACTTGATAGGAACTTAAACGGTAACTATCATGATGCTGTAGCTTCTGTCTCTCCTAATGGGAAAACGCTTTTTGTATATTCCGAGAAGGGAAACGGAGATATTTATTTTTCAAATTTCGAAGATTCAACATGGACTTATCCTCAAGCGCTGAGCAGTAAGATCAATTCCACTTTTTGGGAAACATCAGTCTCAATAACCGCTGACGGTCAAACCTTATATTTCTCAAGCGACCGTCCGGGTGGTTACGGTGGCTTGGATATTTACAAGAGTATTAAAGGGGAGGATGGCGAATGGGGTAGTGCCCGCAATCTTGGGCCTACCATTAACACCGATGCCTCTGAGGATGCACCGATGATACACCCAGATGGACATACCTTATATTTTAGTTCTTCTGGCCATCAAGGAATGGGAGGATATGACATCTATTATAGTAAAATAGAAGGTCAGGAGTTTATGGAACCCGTTAATTTAGGGTACCCGATCAATACAGTTTATGATGATAATTATTTTGTGATCTCTGCCGATCTTAAGCATGCATATTATGCTTCTAGAAAACCAGGTGGTTTGGGGATGGTAGATATCTATCATGTAAACATGGAAGAAAAAGTAGAAGTTGAAGTTGAAGAAATCGTCCAATCCGAGCCTGAACCTGTCTTAGTAGAAAATACTGAGTTAATTTCTGAAAATGAGGAAGAAGTTGATGAAGAGATGGAGGAGCCTGAAACTAAAGCTGTGATTACTGTATTTAAAGGTAAAGTGCTCGATGCCAAGTCGGGCTTACCAGTAGGTGCTGTAATTAAGATGGTTGATAACAAGAATAGTACGTTGACGGCTGAAGCATTTTCTGATCCACAAACAGGTGAATTCGAATTGGTGGTTACTGAAGGAGGTGATTATGGAGTATCAACGAGTAAAAAAGGCTATCTATTTAATTCTATTAATTTTAGGCTGCCCGATTTTTCCGAGTATCAAGAAATAGATGTTTCAATTTTGCTGGATGAGGCTGAAGTAGGTACTAAAATGGTACTTAAGAATATTTTCTTCGATACTGGTAGCTCTGATTTAAGAACGGAGTCCTTAGGTGAACTGAAAGTGATTAAAGACCTTTTAACGAATTCACCAGACCTTAGAGTGCAGATCAATGGGCATACTGATAATGTGGGGAATTCCGTTTACAATAAGTTGCTTTCCAAAAAAAGAGCTCAATCTGTAGTAGATTACCTAATTGCAAATGGTATTAATAGCGAACGCTTAGAGGCCAAAGGTTTTGGAGAAGAAAAACCCCTAGTATCAAATGACGATGAAATAGGTGGAAGAGAGATCAACAGAAGAACCGAAATAGAGATCTTAGGCCAAAGTCAAAATGGATAAATCACCTAACTCAACTTTGAGTTGATGTAGCAATAAAAAGTAAGATCGAAAAATCAGCTACGAGCGCCTAAGCATCCTTAAAGAAGTTGAAGCATCTAATTTTCGTAGGTCATTTAAAATAATGGTGATCCTTACTGATCAGTGCATAAAATACTTAGTTTAATATTTCACAGTTCACATAGGTAAACGGCTTTATTCGGGGCCAATATTCAATCCTTTGCTGTTTCCTATTTTCTAATTTCAGAATACAGCATTTTAGCAATCTATGCAAGTCAAAAACAGGAATGAGCCCAAGTGAATATAGGGATTTGAATTAAATACTGGAATACAACATTCTGTGTAATCATGGCTGTAAGCAGACTATTCTAGCTATAGTTCTGCGGAAAAAACTATTAAATTCGTAGCATTGCCTCGGTAGTTAACTGAAATTTCAATACTTTTAATGAGCTATGAATTTATCCAGTGGCCTCAAGCCTCATTAAGCATAAATGACAGACCAAGAGCAACATATCAAAAAAAATCTTGAAGTTCTAAGAAATGAACTTGATCAGCTTTTTGACTTTTTTGAGAATGGCCTAGACTATCACAAAATGGTTTATGAATTCTGGAATGCAAAGGACATTCTTGGACATATAACCTTTTGGCATGAGAGTTTTGCAAGAAATATTTCAGATTTAGGCAAGGGTATAAAACCAAAACCCTTAAAAGGGAAACTTTCAGAAGTTAACATACAAAGTGTCGAAACAACAAAAAACGAATCCATAGCAAGTCTAATCAAACGATTGAAAGAGGCCCAAGCTACCATTGAAGAATTCATATTTGATGACACAATAGACCTGATCCCCTACAAGAAGGGTTCACGGGATTATTCGAGGAGCGAGCATTTAGAAGTAGTATCCCACCACATTCATAAACATTTAACAGACATTTCTAAAAAATATGGCACGACCAAAGAATAAAGCTGATTTGCTGAATTTGAGCAAAAAGAACGTTGAACTTCTGATGGACTTCATTGAAGGTTTATCCGAAGAAGAACAAAAATCTCCTTTTCCGAAAGGAACAATGAATCGAAATATTGGAGATGTACTCATGCATCTTCACCATTGGCATTTAATGATGATTGATTGGTACGGGCTAGGAATGAAAGGAGAAAAACCAGATATGCCAGCCAAAGGATATACTTGGAAGACAACTCCTGCATTAAACAGCTGGATTTGGGAACAATATAAGAACACCCCTCTTGAAGATGCCAAGAAGAATTTCATATCAAGCTACGAAAAAGTGAGGAGTTTGATTGAGATACATAGTGATGAAGAACTATTTGAAAAGAAAAGATACAAATGGACTGGAACTACATCACTAGGTGCATACCTCATCTCGGCTACTTCAAGCCATTATGACTGGGCTATAAAACTTATTAAAAAGGCGAAGAAGTGAAAAGGAGACCAAAGAATTTCAATCAGATAAAGCTCCCTAGACGGTCCCGCTATGAATATACAAACCGTTATAACCCTACAGAAATATGAAAAATATTGGTCTTATTATATTTTTACTGATATTATCGACTACAGCTCAAGGTCAAGCTAACGAATTCAGAAATCAAAGGGCCCAGTTCACTGCTTTGAATATTGGATTTAATGGGCTGGTTGGCGGGCTAGGTGGCTTAATCAATAACAATGGAAACAAATCAGGTTTTCAAGCATTTAGCAAAGGGTTTTATCAGGGTGCCATAGGAGGTGCTGTTAGTCATATTGGATTCTCATTAACGCATCAAGTACAAAAACAACGCAATATTTCTTATGCCTGGCCCGCAAGAATAGTGAACTCCCTGGGAAGCTCGATTATTCAAAATGCTGCGGAAGGTCAAAGAATGTTCGAACGCTTACACCTCAACCTCTATATTACGCGCTTGGAATATTATCCTTACCAAAAGAAATTTAGGGGAAGGCTATTCACATCATCCATCTATGGTATTTTGGTGGCTGGTAGGAATGCAAAGCTCGATATAAAAAAATCCTTGCAGACGGGAATCCTATATTTTGAGACTTCTCAATATTTTTCTTCTGCAATCGGCAGCGGAAGTGCCACTGGCCAAGTAAGCTCAATCGGTATGAGCAGTGGCTTCTCTGATGATAGATATTACAGTATCTACGCTCACGAAGTAGCTCACATACTTCAATATGACAGAATGGTAGGACCTAATGCCTTTTTACACTCTTTTGATCAAAATTTAAAATCTAAATACACTCTTTACAAAAACCTCTCGAAATTCATATACTTCGATTTAAATGGGCCAATATTCTTTCTGGCCTATAAAGCTGCAGGGTCAACACATAACTGCAACTTTTTTGAACAAGAGGCAGAAAATTATAGCAATAGGGTAGCCTATACTTGTAATTAAATTCTTGAATAGACGTTATTGGGTCAATTCTATATTTGTAAATATCTAGCTGACGGATGAAACTTGACTCATCTATATTCACAATGAACAAAACGACATATTCAAACTACAAGAGAATATTATGAAGACATTTGAGTTTTCTGAAAATGTATAGCATTACCTTCTAGCAAAACCTTGAAAGTCCATATCTTTGACGACTTTGGTGAAAAGGAAAATAAATATCAGTTGAACTTTGGCAACTATATCCATGATACATTGGGTGTCAGTGTTCAACAATTGAACATATTCTGTTAGTGAGCTTCATTAATGCCAATTCGAAACCATATCATATATCGGACAAATTACTTCCAAAGACCCTGGACTTGGATAAGAAGAACCTTTATAATGTTGGCGGCTGTATTTCTTATATTACAGTTAGACTTAGGTGATGACTTGATCTTTGTCAACTATTTATTATCTCTGGCAATAATAGTTTACTTTCTTTTAAAGCCTAAAGCAGACTTAATAGTCACCCGTAAATATCTAATTCACTCAAAAAGATCCATTCTGAAGCAATTATCGAAATCTAACAAGTATGAAATCTACGAAATTAAAGCTATAGGATGTAGAGGTTTTCATTCTGACGGTTGGGAAATTGTTGACGTGTTCAATGGAGCAGGTAATAATGGCGGATATTCTAACACCTTAATGATGAAATTTAAGGATAAAAGTACAAAAACCATTGAAATAGCAGTCTCCAAGAAAAAGCTAGATCGCATAGTAAAAATAGTTGACAGACGAATACAAAGAAGGGCTAACACAAAATAGATACCTCCTTCAAAACCAACTTGCGTCATATCATTTAGCTTTTCCTTTAAATTATTTGTCTGATCCTGAAATAGCGAACTCTAATCCAGCAAAACGCCTCCTCCGCGCAAATTGGGAATCTCAAAGACAAGCGAGAAAACCAATCAATCATGAAGCATCTGTTGAGCGCTTACAAACAAGTATTCATAGCTATATTTCAGCCGTTCATAGAAATAATAGCGCTTACCCAAGGAAAAGTATAAATAAATCTCGTAATTAGAGTATTCAACTAACTCCTACAAAGCCCACCTGACAAATGTTCAAAACGGTTTTTTAGGGGATTTAGGGTGTATTAACAATGCTGATACACTGAATATATTGGGCTATCAATAATTGACATAATAAAATATATCAACAATAGCTATAGCCACAATCTGAAAAAACCGACCAATAATAGGGAGAGTAAAAGAATTATGGATGGAAACGCAAGAACAAGAAGACGATAGAAGAATCGCTAAAATTCTTGAAATTTCTTATGATGATTTAATGGAGTTGGAATATGAAATAGAAACCGACCAAAGTAAGGACGGTTTAATTTATAATTACAGAATTGAATTTTCAGAAGATTCACCAAAAGAAATTCTTGAAAAAATTGACAGATTAGACGATGGCTGTAGAGTTTATTTAGAACCGTGGGAATTAGATGAAGAATATGATTATGACGAGCAATTTGATGCAATAACTGAAAATAAAGAGTTTATTCAAAAATACAAATTTGAAATTGCAAACTTAGAAGTGCTCACTCATTTAAAAATACCAGATGAGGTGCTTAAGGAAGTTCTAAATAGACAAATGTTCATCGGAATAATCGGAACAATGGAAACATTTCTAGCGGATGTTTTTATCAATCTGACATTTGACAACGATAAATATTTTAGAAATTTCATAAAAACTCATCCAAAATTCCGAAAAAGAAAATTCGAACTTAGAGAAATCTTCGAACAATCTGATAAGTTAAAAGAAACTGCAAAAAAAGTAATGCTTGATACAATCTATCATAATTTACCAACAGTTAAAGAAATGTATCAGGACACATTTGAAATTGATTTTCCTAAAATTAAAGACGCTTACGAAAACGTTTTAAAAAGACACGATTTAGTTCATAGAAATGGCAAAACTAAAGAAGGCGAAATTATTGTCACAGATGAAAAGGCTATTAAAGGATTAATTAAAACAGCTAATGAACTTGTATTTGGAGTTGCTGAAAAGCTTAATCTATAAAACTAATTGCTATCATCAACTTTGAATGAATGATAGTTCACCAGTTAGGATAGTTTGTAAGAACTGGGAAAGACAGGCACAATGTAATTTTCACTAACTTGGTAAAATGTTAATCAGAATTTCAATTAATAATACGATTTAGATATGCATAAAATATTCACCATCTTGTTTGGAGTCCTAGCAAGTCTTTTTGCCTTAAATAGATTTTATGACCTCCTTGACAATTCCCATTTTTTGCTTTCAGTTTTAATTATAGCTCTATCATTCCATGTGTTGATTATCATGTTAATAGGTTTAAAGTTATTCAATAAATTCAAATCTATAGGCTTTTGGATACTTCTCATATTCCCAATTTTTGTATTAATTAGACATAGCTATGAATATTGGACTCTAATTAATTCCAAACCCATAATTATTATCCCAGACAATATTCTCAGTCAAATGACAATGCCATATTTGGATTTGATATTTTTCTTAGAATTAGCAACTGGAATTTTAGCTTTAGTGCTTCTTTTCATAGAAAACAGAAAAATAAAGTGGCTAACATCAGCTAAAAACAAGCGGGCTGGATCTGCTTAATAAAAATATTCATACATTTAATAAACTTAAGGCTAGACAGCAAGGAAAGCAGTTTTTAATGCCCGCCAGTTTTTAGCCATATCGTTGGCAACCATAACAAATCCGCTATGAAAACAGAGGATAAGATTTATAGTCTGAATGAAGGCTATAGTCCCGTTATTTACAAAAGTAAATCTGGTCTTACCTATTCCTTTCCCGTTTCATCAGGTCATGCAGATATGGAATTTGAGTTCGATATTTCAGAACAAGATTTTGAAGTATTAAAATCAAGCAACTATAAATTTAAAGCATTTTATTACATACTTTTCAATGAAGCTCAGTCTACTTTTGGAACTGGTCATCCGAATCCAAGGAGATATACAGCTGAAGAATTTGAGGATGTAAAGAATAAGGTTTTGTATAAATCAGACCATGATTTAAAACTATTCATTAAGGAATTTTCTAAAGAGAAAAATTTAGCGGAAGAATACTTTCATTCGTTCAGTAAAAATGTATTTCAATAAGAATAATAGATCGTAGGTAAAAATCATGTCAGAATTTATTACATCACTTAGATGAAGGCAAACTCCTGCACCAGCCTAGCTATACCCATAATTTTCTTTAATAATAAAGGGCCAATTGATATTTTTATTTATATTTAGTGCATCAGTTCAAATGTGACCGATTTCTAATGCATTTTATATTATTTTATTAGTACAATTAACTTTTAATAATTAGTCATAGACCTTATGATTCAACTCTTTAACATTTTAAGTCTGCCGTGACAGTACTCAACTCAAATTTTATAGAACCTTAAAAATTAACCCTTAAAAGAACCTAAATGCAATCAATCTTAAAAACCCTCTTCATCTTGTTATGCCTTAGCTTGATGATCAACACAGTAAAAAGTCAAAATTGTAATTGTAGTGAGGCCTTTGATCAAACAGTTCAAACCTACGAACAAGATTATTCTCTTTTTCAATTCAAAGTTACGGATGAGAATAGGAAACTATACAATGCGCATACAGCACTTATGAGACAAAAAGCAATGCAGCAAGAGTCTGTAACCGACTGCAAGCAAGTGCTTGAGCAATGGCTTGACTTCTTTCGAGATGGACATACCTATATCAGAATCTCAGCAGAGACCGAGCTCAATAGTGAGAAGATCAAGATATCAGAAAAGCGTTTCAAATCCGATTATAAAAAATTAGCCTATCATGAGAACCCTCTTTTAGGTATTTGGACCTCTAAAGCCTATACAGTGGCCATCATTCCCAATCCGGAAGGCCGAGAAAAGGAAGCCGATTTCGTGGGGGTTTTATTAGAAAGTACAAATGAAAATTGGAGTAAAGATGATGTAAAGTTTGAGCTTACGACAATTTTTGGTAACCGTTATAATGCGAAGTTTTACATGGGAAACCATTCTCCAAGAACTACTACAGCTGAGCAGCAAAACACCCAACAGCTTAGCTTCCGAAATAATATTGGAGATTGGACAAAAGTTTGGCCAGCAACGGATATGGCGAATACTATTTCCGAAGTAGATTTAAAATTTAATCAGTTTCATTTTTCTGAGGTAGAAGGAATCCCGTATTTAAGATTTCCTGATTTCTTCACTGTAGAACCGGCTTATGTTGATAGTATTGTCAAGGCTAATCATGACAAGCTAATTGCAGCTGATTTCATAATAGTAGATGTCAGAGATAACAATGGTGGAAACGATGCCACTTATTACCCTGTGCTGCCTTATATTTTGAATGGACCCATCAAAATTCCCAATTCAGGGCTTTGGATGAGCAAAGGAAATATAGCTCAATTTCTTGAGAGTAGTGGTTTGGCAGGAAAGCCATTAGAGGAGTTTGATGAAGAAGAGCGCGAAATGTATGACTACGTGATGTCTTTAGAAGGAACAGCCTTTTTTCAAAATCCAGAATATGATTCTACTTATGAACCCGATACAATCTATTCGCCCTCCAAAAAGGTGATTTTACTAACTGATGAAAATACCGTTAGCTCTGGCGAAACATTTGTGTTCAGGGCTAATCAAAGCGATAAGGTCGTGGTATATGGTCAGAATACAGCGGGCATAATTGATGGTTTTAATGGATTAACCAAAAATATTGGCTGCTTTAACTTAACGTATCCTTCTTCCTTCCGGGCAAATGATGTGCAAGAAAACCCCATCGATCCTTATGGAATTGCTCCTGATGTTTTTGTGGACGAAGATGTTGATGTGCTAAGCTATTCAATTGAACACATGAAAGAATTGATAAGGCAAGAAAAGTAGGTATAGTCTAAATGATGCTTATTTGAAGCGCTTAGTAAAATTTAAGAAATAAGGATTTACCAAACTAAATCAACTTAGATCATTAATTTCATCCTTAAAAAACTGAACCCATGAGTTCTTTTACAGCAAATAGTAAGATATATTGAGTAAATCTTTCACCATAAATCATACTCCCATGAAAATCATAATGCTTGCCACTTCGCTATTCTTACTTCTGCATTTTCAAAGCAGCGCTCAAACCAAATTCGTTTTGGAACCCTCCCAGAGTATGATTATGACAGGAAAAGGAACTGGTCAAGATGCCACCATAAATCCTTATTTCGGACAAGATTGCTATGCCATCGTCAAAAATATTGGGAAAAGGGAATTCTCTATCAGAGTCCAGCAGGAAGGGAAAGTCATCAAAAAAATCACGATCCTGAAAGATGAAGTAAAAAAAGTAAAGCTCTTAAAAGGCTACGAACTCTACTTAGATCCAAATCCAGAAGGCATAGCAAAAGCCAGCGTGGACTATGAAAAAATAGTGGAAGAAAAATAGGCTTACCACTTTATAACTGGCACGCTGCATCTCCATCCTCCCTAACCAAAGCCTATTTCACTTTGAGATATTTGTAATAGTGAGCTCGATATACCACCGTAAAAGTATAGATAATTATACCCTATCAGGTATAATATGAGATAATTCCAATCAGATTATACCCGAAGAGGTATACTTCTAAAACAATCCTTACCCCTCCAATCCCAGTTTTGTAATGAAGAATAAAATCTATTAGTTTTTAGCCTAGTAAGCTAATTCTAACTTTTAAAAAAATCATTCATTCACCTTCACCGCCCCCTCTTTTTTATCAAAAATCGAAGCATCATCTGAGAATTGAATATTAGAAATAGTGGCTTCTCCTAATTGATCTTGTAAACCCTCTTCTTCACTCCAATTCCAAAACTTCCATTGCTTCGCAAAGGGAATGCCCTCTACTTTCGTATACTCTGAATAGCTGATCGCATGTGGGTTTTGGGCTGCTTTGGCTTGATCACGTCCACCAAAAGTTACGATATAGGCCATGGCCTCCAACACTTGACTTTCTTTATTCTGATAGACCACATACCAATCATCAGGCGCATCTCCAATATTTTCTCCAAAGGTCAATTTAGTGGTCATTAAACTATCATTTTCTTGATAAGGTAATTTTTTAGGTTCTGTATGATGCGTTCCTGGGTCGTTCAATTTAAAAGGCGCCATGAAAAAGTAAGACCAAGTCAAGGCATCGAATCTTGCTCCATCATACAAACTATCTTTAGGATGAATCCAGATTTCATTTCCATTAAATAATAAGCGAGTATTCTCTGAATTCTCCACCAGTACTTTAGAAGAATTAGTGGTAGAATAAATCCTAGCATCCAATCGCTCATTACCTCCAAAAATCAATTTGATGTCAAAAGAAATAATCTTTTCCTCCATAAACGCATCGACATTATGAACCTCCTGAATTGACTTTATTATTGGATTAATCCGTTCTTCTACAGCTGAGCGCTGAGGTGATTCCTCTTGTTTATTCTCCTTTTTACTTGAACATGAAGCCAAAACCAAGGCAACAAGGACTACTAAATATCTCATATCATTTCTTTAATTATACAGGCGAAGGTACTATCATTATTTGCACTGAATTGTCTGCTGACCATCATTTTTGTATTTATTTCAGAATATCAAATAACCATTCCTAAAATAACTAAGCGCATAATTGGCAAATTTCACTACATTTCTAGTACAAAAAATCATTTAATCTATGAAGAAATATACAATACTATCATTATTGATTGCATTGATAGCAATCAATTTTGGTGCTTTTGCCCAGGAAGACGAAAAGGCAGATAGCACTAAAAAAGCAACCAAAGAACTCCCGCTGGAGCCGGAAAGAACCATTGAGTTTAACACAAAAGAAGGCACTTGGCTTTCTGTTGATGTGAGCCCTGATGGTTCTACCATCCTATTCGATATGATGGGAGATATCTATTCCATTCCTTTTACGGGTGGAAAAGCCACGAAAATCACAGAAGGAATGCCTTATGACGTGCATCCTCGTTACAGCCCAGATGGTAAATCGATAGTTTTTATCTCTGATAAAAGCGGTTCAGACAACATCTGGACAATGGATTTGGCTACAGAAGAGATGAAGCAAATCACCAAAGATGATAATCAAAACTATTTCTCAGCCGACTGGACCCCAGATGGAGAATATATAATAGGCGCTAAAGGCAGAAGAAACATCAAACTACATATTTACCACAAGGAAGGCGGTTCTGGTGCTCAATTAATCGATAAACCCGATAACCTAAAAACCACAGATCCTACGGTTAGCCCTGATGGGAAATTGCTTTACTTCTCGAAAAGAAATTCGGCTTGGAACTACAATGCGCAATTCCCGCAATATCAAATCGGTACTTACGATATGGAAGATGGCGATATGGCTACTATCACCTCACGCTATGGCTCAGCCTTCACCCCTACTATTTCTCCTGATGGAAAATGGTTAGTGTATGGTACTCGTTTTGAAACCGAAACAGGCTTAGTAAGAAGAAACTTAAAAACAGGTGATGAAGAATGGTTGGCCTATCCGGTACAGAGAGATGAGCAAGAATCAATCGCTCCTTTAGGCGTTTATCCTGCTATGTCTTTCACACCAGACAGTAAATTTTTAATCGCTACTTATGGGGGTAAAATCCATAAAATCGACATCAATGCTAAAACGGCTTCAGAAATTCCATTCGAAGTAGATTTGAAATTGGAATTAGGCCCAAGATTGAAATTCGAATATCCTATTTCAGATGAAAAAGAAGCATTTGTAACGCAAATCCGAGATGGAGTACCGTCTCCAGACGGAAGTAAATTGGCTTTTACTGCTTTAAACAGATTGTATGTGATGGATTTGCCTAATGGTGATCCAAAAAGATTAACAAAGCATAAATTTACTGAGGCGATGCCGGCTTGGTCTCCAGATGGAAGCCAGATCGTTTTCAGTACTTGGGAAGAAAAAGAAGGCGGTCATTTATATAAAATCAATTCTAATGGCAGAGGAAAAGCTGTGAAGCTGACACAAAACCCAGCGCTATACCTTGATCCGGAATGGTCTTATACTAAAAACCGAATCGTATTTAATAGAGGAGCGAATCAAGTTTATAAAGATGCTATTGACCCATTCGGTTCATTAATGATGGAAGATTTAGCCTGGATTTCTGCTGATGGTGGAAAAGTAACTTTAATTGATAAAGCAAAAGGAAGAAGCACTCCGCATTTCTCCAAAGTATCGGATAGAATCTATCTCAATCATGGGTCAAAAGGGTTAATCTCAATAAGATGGGATGGAACAGATGAAAAAGAGCATTTGCAATTGACCGGTATTACTACTTATGGTTCATCTATTGACATGATTCATGCGCATGATGGTTCTCATAATATTTTACCGGGTGATGAGAAAGCATGGAGAGAAAATAATAAAGCTTCGAAACCATCGGAAATTAGAATTTCACCCAATGGAGAAACGGCTTTAGCAAAAATCAATAATGATGTGTATTCGGTGACTATCCCGAAATATGGTCAAACTCCTAAAATCTCATTAGCGAAAGCAGATAATGCCGCTTTCCCTGCCATGAAATTAACCGTTATGGGCGGAGAATTTCCAGCATGGAGTGGTGACAGTAAAAAAATACACTGGTCTTTAGGAGCAAGTCACTTTATTTATGACTTAGCTGCTGGTAAAGCTTACGCGGATAGTGTTGCTACCGCTAAAAAAGAAGCCGCTGAAAAGAAAGAAGAAGAAAAGGACGAAGATAAAGATTCTGAGGAAGACCAAGAAGAAGAGGACAAGGAAGAAAAAGCAGATGAGAAAAAAGACAAAGAAGAGAAAGAGGAAGGCTTCACTGCTAAAGAACTCAAAATAAAAGTAAGCTATGAAAAAGATATTCCAGAAGGCACCATCCTTTTAAAAGGTGCGAGAATCATCACCATGACTGATCAGGGTGTGATTGAAAATGGAGATATCTTAATTGAAAACAACCGAATTACGGCAGTTGGTGAAAGTGGTAGTTTAAACATTCCAAATGGAGCTAAAACCATTGATGCTGCTGGCAAAACTATTACACCAGGATTTGTAGATACACATGCGCATATGTGGCCAAACTGGGGATTACATAAAAATCAGGTTTGGATTTACTCTGCTAATTTAGCTTATGGTGTAACCACTACTCGTGACCCGCAGACTGCTACCACTGATGTTTTGACTTATTCAGACATGGTGAATTCAGGGATGATCCATGGACCTAGAGTGTACAGTACTGGTCCTGGTGTTGGCTATTGGATGTATAAAATCAAATCTTTGGAGCACGCCAAAGAAGTATTGAAACAATACAATGAATACTATGACACTAAGAGCATTAAAATGTATTTAGTGGGAAATCGTCAGCAGAGACAATGGATCATTATGGCCGCCAAAGAACTGGAATTAATGCCAACTACTGAAGGTGGTTTAGATTACAAACTGAATATGACGCAACTTCTAGATGGCTACCCGGGACATGAGCATAGTTTACCCATTGTAGGGATCTACAAAGATGCCGTTCAAACGATTGCAGAATCTAAAATGGCGGTAACTCCTACTCTATTGGTATCTTATGGTGGACCATGGGCGGAAGAGTTTTATTATGCTACTGAAGATCCTTACCATGATGAGAAATTACAATACTTCACGCCTTATGAAGAATTGGCTCAAAAGTCGAGAAGAAGAGGTGCTTGGTTTATGGAAGAGGAACATGTATTCCCAAAGCATGCTAAATTCATGAAAGATTTAGTAGAAGCAGATGGTATAGGCGGAGTAGGTAGCCACGGACAGCTTCAGGGCTTAGGATATCACTGGGAGTTATGGTCAGTTGCCAGCGGTGGCATGACTAATCTGGATGCCTTGCGAACTGCTACTATCTTAGGAGCAGAAGCACTAGGACTAGAAGGTGACTTAGGAAGTATTGAAGAAGGTAAATTAGCTGATTTATTGATTATGGATAAAAATCCATTAGAAGAAATCAGAAATACCAACACTTTGACGCATGTAATCAAAAATGGTAGAGTTTATGATTCCAATACTTTGGATGAAGTAGCACCTAGAGAGAAGAAAGCCGAGGAATTTGAATGGCAGACTAAAAGACCTGAGAATGTGCCGGGTGTTCAGAAGGATTAAAATTTGATCTTAAAATAAATTCAAAAGGGATTCTGGTTTTACATCAGAATCCCTTTTTTTTTGTTACTATAAATAGGGCCCTTTCGCTAAATAAAAAACGATATCAATATAGCTTTAAATGTACTTAAAGACTTTTTATTTTGAATCTAAGTCATTTATAAAACCTCAAAATTAAATCTTTTGATTGAAATTTGAAGTTTTAGAGATATTTGACAATACTATTTCCCAAATTACACTTTGTACTTTTCTACCTTTCTTTTTGATTGAACAAAAAGAAACAAAAATTCAAGACAATCCGCCAGCTGGCGGACTACGCACTCCCCAACGCTGGCCCGCTGTTTTGTCCTCCCTCCCGCTCCCTCCGAGCAAAGATTATTTGGCTTTCAAGCTATACGGTATTTATCAAGAGTTCCCTAAATACTAATCAAAAAAATTAAGAAAGTACCGCAGAAAACTGATCCTTCTGACTTTCATCAGAAAATTCATTTGAATTCATCACCTTAAATATCATCACAAGCATTAAAATTTCAAATACAGTTAAAGTAAAGAGCGCAGGAATCGCCATTAAGACACTTAAAAAACCTAAGCCTGTGACAATACCAAAAATTCCAGTCACCAATGAAAGTGTGCCTAAAGATTTTTGCCTTAAGGCAAAAGCGGTCCCTAATAATAAATAGCCAATTCCGAAAACCACACTTCTCATGATCAAGAGTGTTTCTACTGATAAATAGCCTGAATAAAACACGGCTATATCATTAATATTACTGATCAATATAAGTGCTATCATAAATAAAGCACTAATCTTTAAAAAATCATCATTTAATGCTTTCCCAATTAAAAAGAAGGAATAGTAAAAGACAGCGAATGAAAGCATCACTCCAATTTTCACCAAGCTATAATTTAAACCCGAAATATCGCTACTACTTTCATCGTAGAATCCAATCTCCATAAAGCCTTCGACAAATGATAGACATAGATAAATAATCCCTACAATTGCGCCCCACTTCAAGAATGACCTTTTACTTTCCAGTAAAACTGATAATTGATTTTTCTGCTCTTCTTTTAAATTAAGTTCAGAAAAATCCACCTTTAGCACTTCCAAGATTGATTTCACTGTATAGCTTCTTGGTAGCACCTCGCCCGCTTCAATTCTTTGAAGGGTACGAACATTTAAGTTACATTTTTCTACAAGCTCTTCTTGCGTAAGTCCTTGTGCCTTTCTCCAATTTTGGATTTTATGGCCTAATTCAGGTTGTTTCATATTATATACTGTTTTGTTGACCATGGCAAGTAGCTTTTTTAAACCTTAAAATAAAACGAATTAAAATGGATTAAAGCCGACATTAACCCGACAATCGGCTTTTAAGGTCAATTTACACAATTTCTTCTATTCAGTTAAAATAATTCTCTACCCTAATTTAAAAAACAGTATCTTTAAAGAATCATATTTTCAATGGAATATTTTTAATGAGTACTACTACTTTTAATTTTGAAAGATTTTTTGAACTCACCACTGATTTAGTTTGCATTGCTAGTTATGATGGCTATTTCAAAAAAGTAAATTCTGCCGTTTCTAAGACGCTAGGTTATTCCTTTGAAGAATTGTATTCAAAACCCATCAATGATTTCGTTCATCCTGATGACCAAAATACTACTGCCTCAGCAAGAAAAAATCTGACCAAAGCCAACGATCTCCATTATTTTGAAAACCGATATATTACCAAAAAAGGCAAAATTGTCTGGTTAGCCTGGACTTCGATTCCTTCAGAGGAAGACAAAGTAATATTTGCCATTGCAAAAGACATCTCCCATAAAAAAAGACTAGAAGCGGAAAGAAATATGCAGTTGGCAGAACTCTCCAAAAGCAATAAAAATTTTGAGCAAATTAATTATAAAACTTCCCATGATTTAAGATCTCCTGTCAATAATCTGAATTCAATCATAGCGATGATTGATCTAGACAAAATTCCAGATGATAAAAACAAAAAACTGATTAACCTAATAAAGAATGGGGTTGATCAATTGAAAGAGAAAATGAATTTTTACATTAATTCACTTATTGAAACAAACAGCCGTGAGATACAAGTAGAGGAAATTTCATTTCAAGAAAGTCTCGAATTAGTGCTAGATTCCATCAACAATCTAGTGAGTAAATCTGGTGCCAATTTCATAACTGATTTTAAAGATTGCCCTTCAGTTCAATTTAATAGGGATTATTTAGAAAGCATATTTCTAAATCTCATCACTAATAGCATCAAATATACTGCGCCTGAAAAAACTCCTGAAATGAGGATCAAAACTCAAGATTTATCAACTAAAATCGAATTATCCTATGAAGACAATGGTATTGGATTTGACATAGAAAAAGTAAAAGACAGGATTTTCGGTTTACATCAAACTTTCCATCATAATGAAGACAGCAAAGGGATTGGACTATATTTGGTTCATACTCATGTTACCAGTTTGGGTGGAGACATTAAAGTTGAAAGTGAAGTGAATAAAGGAACGAAGTTTACGATTACTTTTAATAAGAGATTGAGGTGAGGGGGATTACCGCTATTATAAGTGATCAACAATTGATCATATTGCGCACTTAATTCTGTGCGTCATCCTCACGAAGGTGGGGATCTCTTTATTTTAACCTTCGGTTAAAAATGTAGAATGTACGTCTGAGTAAAGAATTGCCAAATGAAAAGTTATTGAAACTTTGTTTCATTAAACCAAGACCCCTGCCTCCGCAGGTATGACGCACAGAATTATGCAAGCAGCTATGCAAAATTTCTTCTTCAATGAATGCCTTTCTATTTAAACAAATCATATAACATCAAATTCACGAATACTTGGTGTGCCACCAAGCATGGGGACGATGAATGAACAAAAAAGCCCTAACTCATTACTGAATCAGGGCTTTCTAAATATATCACCTTTAAAAATTAACTTCCGTAAATCTCCGCTAATTTTTCATGTAGGTTTTCTCCTCTTAGATTTTTGGCCACAATCTTGCCTTCCGGATCTAATAATAAAGAAAATGGAATACCATTTATTTTGTATTCCTGAACAATAGGGGTTTGCCAATATTTCAGTTCAGAAACCTGCGTCCATTCTAGATTATCCTGTTCAATGGCTCTCAACCAATCTTCACGCTTTTTATCAAGCGAAACCCCTAATATCTGAAATCCAGCATCTTTATATTTATTGTAAGCCGCTACAATATTTGGGTTTTCCTGACGGCAAGGCTTACACCATGCTGCCCAAAAATCTATTAAAACATAATCTCCTCTGAAATCTTTCAAGCTTACCGTATCACCTTCTGGGGTTGGCATACTGAAATTCGGAGCTTGAGCGCCAACTGATATTTTTGCCATTTCATCCATCTGCTTTTTATAGAAAGAGGCCATATCAGAATTAGGATGTGCTTCTGCAACTCTATCTGCCACAGATTTCATAAATTTAAAATCCTCATTAGGATTGAAAAAATTCATTGCCTGAATAGCGGCTAAAGAAGGCAGCATTCCCTCCACTTTTTTCTTAATATCTTCTTTCTTCTTCTCCTGCATCAAAAGAAAATCATCTTGGATATTTTTCATTTTTTCTTCATCCTGAGCCTGACGAGCAGCCATGAATTCTTTATTGATTTCTTGCACTTCATCATTCTGCTTTTTCATGATGTCTTGCAGTTGACTCATATATTCCATATCCTGGGAACCTGTTATCTCTAACTTCCCATTTCTGTCTCCTCCATCTGCTACTATTTCTAAATCTTCATCATCTACAATCAAAGTAGCAACTTGACTATTATAAAAATTGATTTGATAAAACTCAGGACCAGTGGTTTCAACTGTTGATTCAAACGTATTATTCGCATCTAAATATAAAGTATCCACAACTTCTCTCTTACCTCCGCTAATTTTAGCCAAAGTAATCGCACCTTGATCTTGCGGGTTTTCAACTGTCCCAGTAATTGTGGCACCGCCATTTTCTTCCTTATTATTATCACATGCTACTATAACTAAAGCAGCTATAATTGCAAAAGCGCTATTTCTCAAAATAATCCTCATATTCTATTTTAAAGTTTGTTGTAATAATTCATTTGTTTTTTTGGGGTCAGCTTTTCCTTTGCTTCGTTTCATCACTTCCCCAACGAATAATCCTATTAATCCTTTTCTACCAGATTTATATTCTTTCACCTTATCTGCCATATCTTTGATAACCTCATCAATAATTGGCTGAATACTGTCAGACGAACTTTCTTGTAATAGGTTCGCTTCCACCGCAATTGTTTCTGCATCAGCCTCTTTGCTTTTCAGCATTTCAATAAATATCTGCTGATTGGCAACGGTATTGCTTACTTTTCCAGCATCTACTAATTGAATCAGACCTCCTAATTTTTTAGGCGAAATTGAAAATTGATCAATTCCTATATTATGTTCATTCAAATAAGATTTTACCGTTCCCATTATCCAATTGGAAGCTGATTTATAATTTGAAGTCTCTTGACAAAGCGCATCGAAATATAAGGCAATTCCTTTATTATCAGTTAATACCTGAGCATCATATTCTGGGATTCCATATTTCTCAATGAATTTCTGCTGCAGCTCCCGAGGTAGTGCTGGCATTCGAGCTTTGATTTCTTTGATCCAAGCTTCATCTACAATTAAGGGAGATAAATCTGGTTCAGGAAAATAGCGATAATCATTCAACTCTTCCTTATTCCTTAGGCTGGAAGTTGTTCCAGTAGCTGCATCAAAATCACGGGTTTCTGAAATAATTTTCTTGCCTTGTTCTAATAGTAAAATTAGTCTCTCAGCTTCATGTTCAATCGCTCGATGCACATTTCTGATGGAGTTCATATTTTTCACTTCCACCTTGCTACCGTATTCTTTGGCATCCTTGAGCATTACCGAGACATTGGCATCACATCGCAAAGAACCTTCTTCCATATTGCCATCACAGATTTCAAGATATCGCACCAGCCTTCTCACTTCCGTTAGAAATGCATAAGCTTCATCCGCACTTCGTAAATCTGGCTCAGTCACTATTTCAATTAAGGGTACTCCGGCTCTATTATAATCCACTAAGGTATCGCTTGCATCTTCGGTATGAATGGATTTTCCCGCATCTTCCTCCATATGGATTCGATTCAAGGCAATTGCCTTTTCCTCAGTTTCGCCTTTTGCTTTAATCCACACTTTACCTCCCACGCAAATCGGGGCTTTGTCTTGTGTAACTTGATAGCCCTTGGGCAAATCGGGATAAAAATAGTTCTTCCTGGCAAAAATATTTTCTTCGGTGATTTTACATTCACAAGCCAAGCCCATTTTAATGGCATAATCCACAGCTTTTTTATTGAGCTTTGGCAAAGTGCCTGGATGCCCCAATGAAATAGGACTAATATGCGTATTAGGACTTGCTCCAAAGGAAGTTGAATCAGAACAGAATAATTTACTCTCTGTCAACAACTGCGCATGCACTTCAAGTCCTATTACAACTCTATATTGATCTCTTATGGATTTGTCTAAAGACATAATCTTATAATTCTTTAGCCATAGTTTTGGCTTGTAAAACTACCTGAGGCAATCCTTCCAATTTTTTACCACCTGCTGTGGCAAAAAAGGCTTGACCTCCACCACCGCCTTGGATATTCTTTGCTAAATCTCTGATAATTTTTCCAGCATTCAAATCTTTGCTTTCAACCAAATTCTCAGAAATTACGACTGAAATCTGCGGTTTTCCATCCACATCACAAGCTAACACGGCAAATAATGAATCAACTTCATTTTTTAATTCAAATGATAACTTCTTCAAAGCATCCGCATTGGGCAAAGCAATTTCGCTGATAATTACTGAAATATCATTTTGCTTTTCAGCATTCTTGATCAATTCATCCTTTAAAGCCCCCGCTTGTTTTGATTGCTCTTTTTCTAAAGATTTTTGCAGCTCATTTTTCTCTTTCATCAACTGTTCTACAGCCTGAGCTAAATCTTTCGGACTTTTCAATAAAGCATTTACTTGCTTTAGAATTGCTTCTTGATCTAAATGATATTCTTCTGCTTTCTCTCCTGTCACAGCCTCAATTCTTCTAATCCCAGCAGCTACAGAGGTTTCAGTAGTAATTTTAAACTGACCAATATTTCCAGTAGCTGGCACATGTACTCCTCCACAAAGCTCAACAGAATAATTCGGATCGAATGTTATCATCCTTACAGTATCTCCATATTTCTCTCCAAAAAGCGCCATTGCTCCTTTTGCTTTGGCTTCTTCAATGGGAATATTGCGTTCTTCTTGCTGCGGAATGTTCTCTCTGATCTTCTCATTCACCCTTCTTTCTACTTTCAAGATTTCTTCATCCGTCATTTTAGAGAAATGAGAAAAGTCAAATCGCAACAATTTATCCGAAACTAAAGAACCTTTTTGTTGCACATGGTCACCCAAAACTTCTCTTAAGGCTGCATGCACAAGGTGAGTGGCTGAGTGATTATATACAATTTTTCTTCTGCGATCATTATCTATTTGTGCATGGACTTTAGCATCCAATTGAGCAGGGATTTTATCCACGAAATGCACAATCAAATCATTTTCTTTTTTGGTGTCTAGAACCTTAATGGTTTCGTTGCTAACTTTCAAAATACCGGTATCCCCTATTTGTCCACCGCTCTCAGCGTAAAAAGGCGTTTTATCCAATACTAATTGAATTTGCTCTTTATTTTTGTTCTTCACGGAGCGGTATCGTAATATTTTAGCGTCAGCTTTTACTTCATCATAACCAACAAATTCTACATCTCTGCCTTCGTTCACAATTTGCCAGTCGCCTGTTTCCATTTTAGCTGCTGATTTTGAGCGATTTTTTTGCTCATTCATTGCTTGCTCAAAGCCTTTTTCATCAACAGTTAATCCATTCTCTTTCGCAATCAAAGCAGTTAAATCCAATGGAAAGCCATAAGTATCATACAGTTCAAAAGCCACTGCACCCGAAATAGTCGCATTTCCACTGCTAGACAACTCAGCTTTTATACTTTCCAATCTTTTCAAACCATTTTCCAAAGTTCTCAAGAAAGCAGTTTCCTCTTCCTTGATTACTTTTTCCACTAATTCTTGTTGAGCTTTCAACTCTGGGAAAACTTCTTCAAACTGCTTAGCTAAAATCGGAACTAATTTAAAAAGGAATGGCTCTTTCAAATCAAGGAAGGTATAGCCATAACGGACTGCTCTTCTTAAAATCCTTCTGATAACGTAGCCTGCTTTATTATTGGATGGCAATTGTCCATCAGAAATAGAAAGCGAAATTGCTCGGATGTGATCCACGATTACGCGGAATGCTATGTCAATTTTGCTTAACTCACCATATTTTTTACCAGAAATCTTAGCTAATTCATCCAATAAAGGAGTGAAAACATCTGTATCATAATTAGATTTCTTATTCTGGATAGCCATGCAAATACGTTCGAAGCCCATACCTGTATCAATATGTTGAGCAGGCAATGCATGTAAACTTCCATCTGCTTTTCGGTTGAATTGGATAAAAACCAAATTCCAGATTTCTACCACTAAAGGATGGTCATTATTAACCAAATCCTTTCCCGGGATTTTGGCTATATCTGCTTCATCTCTTAAGTCAACATGAATTTCAGAGGCCGGCCCGCAAGGTCCCGTATCCCCCATTTCCCAGAAATTGTCATTTTTATCGCCTTTGAGAATTCGGCTCTCGTCAATGTGTCCCTTCCAAAAATCATAAGCTTCCTGATCAAAAGGAATACCATCTGCTTTATCACCTTCAAAAACGGTTACATACAATCTTTCTTTTGGCAATTTGAAAATATCAGTCAATAATTCCCAAGACCATTCGATAGCTTCTTTCTTAAAATAATCTCCAAAGGACCAGTTTCCCAGCATTTCGAACATAGTGTGGTGGTAGGTATCGTGGCCAACCTCCTCTAAATCATTATGCTTCCCTGAAACTCTTAAACATTTTTGAGTATCAGTTACTCTTGTGGCTTCTGCAACTTTATTGCCTAAAAAATAGTCTTTAAACTGATTCATACCGGCATTGGTAAACATCAAAGTAGGGTCATCTTTGATTACCATAGGGGCTGAGGGCACTATTTTGTGCTCTTTTTCTTGAAAGAAGTTCAAGAACTTTTTACGTATCTCGCTGGAAGTCATGGAGTAAAGTATTTGTATTTAATGTTTTACTTTAAAAATATTTGTTTATATTTGCCTTTATCAATGAGATTTATCAAAAAATTTGATTTTTGATGAACCTTTGTGCAATTTTGCGGATTAAAGAATCCGAGTACAAAATTAGAAGTTTTTAACGAGTCTAAAACGGAATGGCAAGAATTAAATACTATTACGACACCGAAACTTGCAGATATGAGCGAGTAAAGGTATCAAAGTGGGACATATTTTTAAATTTATTGGGCTTTTTGTCTGTATCATTGATTCTGGCTGTCGGCATTATCATTGTTTATAACGCATATTTTGATTCTCCAAAAGAGGCTCAACTTAAAAAAGAAAATAAAGAACTTCAATTCTATTATGAAATGATGGAAAAAGAAGTGAATAATGTTCAAAAGGTTTTATCCTCCTTACAAGAGAGAGATGATGAAGTTTATAGAAACATTATGGGCGCTGAACCCATTCCTTCGAGCATTAGAGCTGCAGGAGTTGGTGGTGCTGAGCGATACAAAAATATCATTGAAAGCGAGCTAGAAAGAGAAAATCTTATTCTTGATATGATGCAAGAACTCGATAAGGTGAAAAAGCAAATGTATATCCAGACAAAATCTTACGATGAGATTTTGGAATTGGCGGAAAATAAAGAAGAAATGATGGCTTCTATCCCTGCTATCCAACCTATCCCTAATAAGGAGTTAAAAAGATTAGCTTCAGGATATGGTATGAGAATGCATCCTATTTTGAAAGTAGTTCGGATGCATGAAGGTTGCGATTTTTCTGCTCCTCGTGGAACTCCAATTTATTCTACTGGAGATGGTGAAGTAATTAGAGTTAGCAGTACTTTTGGAGGCTTCGGTAAGTTAGTGATAATAGATCACGGTTACGGATTCATTACGAAATACGCTCATATGTCTTCTTTTAATGTGAAAAGAGGAGATAAAGTAAAAAGAGGAGATTGTATTGGTTTCGTAGGAACTACAGGAACTTCTACCGCTCCACATCTTCATTATGAAATTCATAAAGATGGCAAACCTATCAACCCTGTTCATTATTTCTATCAAGATGTATCTGATGAGGAATATGAAAAACTATTAGAATTGTCATCTAGAGAAAACCAATCCCTAGGGTAATCATAAATAAAATATCTAAAATATTAAAGAGCAGTCGAGAGACTGCTTTTTTTAGCCTCATAAATAATGACTAAATCAATTTTCACATTTTTTATTGTTCTTTTGATCCTGTCAGGCTGTAAATCTTTGCAAAAAACAGCACAAAAGGACGATTCGACTAAAAAACAAGCCGAAGTTGACAGTACTCAACAGAAAATTGATACGGTTCAGATTGTTATTAAAGATACTATCCCAACTCAGGAAGAAGTCACCATTAAAATCCATCCTAAAACACCTGACACCATTAGTGTGATTGGAGTTGGCGACATTATGATTGGTACCAATTTCCCCAATGAAGGCTATTTGCCGCCAGATTCAGGAAAGTACATGTTATCATCAGTTGCTCATATTTTAAGAGATGCGGATTTAACTTTCGGTAATCAAGAAGGTGTGATCCTAAATGAAGGTGGAGAAGCCAAAAGTTGTTCTGACCCGTCCGTTTGTTACATTTTCCGAAGCCCAGAACATTTAGCTAGTCATTATGTAGATGCCGGCATTGATTTAATGAGCTTAGCCAATAACCATGCTGGGGATTTTGGGGAAACAGGCAGGAAAAACACCATGCGAGTATTAGATAGTTTAGGCATCCATCATGCCGGTCAATTAACACAGCCTTTCACGATTTTTGAGCATGAAAGAATCAAATACGGATTTGTGGCTTTCTCCCCCAATAACGGAACCCAAAGCATCAATGATTTAGATGCGGCAAAAGGAATCATTCAACATTTAGATAGTTTATCTGATATTATCATCGTGTCTTTCCACGGAGGAGCTGAAGGCAAGAAGTACCAACATGTAACGCGTGAAAGAGAATATTTCTATGGGGAGAATAGAGGAAATGTCTATGAGTTTTCTCATGAAATGATAGATGCTGGAGCCGATATTATTTTCGGACATGGACCGCATGTAGCCAGAGCAATAGAAGTTTATAAAAATAGGTTTATTGCTTACAGTTTAGGAAACTTCGCCACTTACGGTAGATTTAATTTAAGAGGTGCAAACGGCTTGGCTCCTATTGCAAAAGTTTGGATAACAGAAGATGGAAGTTTCGTAAAGGGAAGAATTATTTCTGCAGTTCAAAAAGGTGCAGGAGTGCCTGAAATTGATGTAAATCATGCTGCAGCACAAAAAATAAAAGAATTAACAGAAGCTGATTTTCCAGAATCCAAGATTTTAATTGACCCAGAAGGGAATATTCGCTATATTCAAGACCAATTTTAAATTGGCTTTTAAGGCATTGATAATAATGCTAGTAGTTTTTACAATAATGAGTGAAAATTTTTCAGTAATTTAATTATCGAATTCATATAATAGACTGTGCCATACAAGGAAAAAACCATAGAGAAAAAATACTACACCATAGGTGAAGTAGCCGAACAATTTGACGTTGCCACCTCTTTGATTCGATTCTGGGAGGGAGAGTTTGATATTATCAAACCTAAGAAGAACAGAAAGGGCAATAGACAATTTACCAAAGAAGATATTGAAAATGTAAAATTGATTTATCATTTGGTGAAAGAGAAAGGCTTCACATTGCAGGGTGCTAAAGATATGCTTAAAAATGATTCAAATGAAGTTCGAGACAAAATGGAAATGCTCGATTCTCTAAGAAACATCAGAAATTTTTTAACCGAGATAAAAGAGAATATATAACATTTAGAACAACCAAAACTACCCCATATGAATGCAGAGGAAAAGGCACTTTTAAGCCTGCATTTAATCCCCAAAATAGGTAATATTACTATTAAAAGTCTTATAAGCCATTGCGGTTCTGCTCAGGCAGTTTTAGACCTACCTCAATCCAAACTTTTGAAAATCCCTGGTATTGGTCAAAAAACCATCGATAATATCACAAGCCGAGAAATCACTGATTGTGCCGAGCAAGAATTTGCTAAAGCAGAAAAACAAGGCGTAAAAATCATCAGCTATTTAGACAAAGATTATCCATTTCGCTTAAAGCAAATACCAGATGCCCCAATTCTAATTTATACTAAAGGGCAATTTCCTATCAACAGAAAACAGCCCACCGTTGCAGTAGTCGGCACTAGAAATGCAACTCCCTACGGCAAAAAACTAACTGAGGAAATGATTGAAAAGCTGAGTCCTTTAAAACCTATCATTTTAAGCGGTCTAGCTTATGGAATAGACATTCATGCCCATAGAGCTGCATTAAAGCATCAACTCACTACTTATGCAGTAATGGGTTCTGGAATAGATGTCATTTACCCCTCTGCACATCAATCGACTGCAATGGAAATGCAGAAATCTGGAGGTATTATATCTGAACAATCTTTTGGGGCAAAACCTGATGCTTTTAATTTCCCTGCCAGAAATAGAATTATAGCCGGCATGGCAGATTTGGTAATTGTAGTGGAAGCTGCCAAGAAAGGTGGTGCTTTGATCACCGCAGAATTGGCAAATTCTTATGACAGAGAAGTTGGTGCTTTTCCGGGCAGGATAGGTGATAATTATTCAGAAGGTTGTAACAAACTCATCAAGCAACATAAAGCACATTTGGTGGAAACCGCTGATGATGTTTTGTATATTATGAATTGGGAATTGGAAAATCAGGCAGCCATCAAGCAAAAAGTTCTTGATTTATCCTCACTAAATGAAGAAGAGCAAAGCGTGATGAATACCTTGCTTCAAAACAATAAGGAATTATCAATTGATATTTTGAGCATAAAAAGCCAAATAAATCTTAATCAGCTAGCCAGTATTTTACTGAATCTTGAAATGCAAGGTATTATAAAATCATTGCCCGGGAAGCGATATCAAGTGGCTTAATATTTATTGCACTAACAAGACCGGCACTGATCTATCAGGCTGAATCAATTTTTCTGCAACTGAACCAATTAATAAGTCATCGTCATCCGATTTTCCTTTGATCCCCACTACTATTAAATCAACATAATGCGTTCGGGCATAATTATAGATCACCTTGTCTGAGGGCTGGTCATTAGCATATTCAACCCATGCATTGGACTTTGGTTGCTTAGTGTACTTTTCACGAAAATGATCCAGTGCCTTTACAGCTTTCTTCCTCTCTTCCTCCACTAGCTTTTCAGATTTCTGCTTAACGAATGGAAAATAAATAGCGGGTACTTTATAAACATGGAACAAGCTAAAATTTGATACCGAATCTGGAATGTACTGGTTTAAGAAATTAACTGCCTTCTTTGAATAAGATGAGAAATCGACACACAGCATCACATTATCGAAATTTGGACGTGAAGTTTCGGTAGTAAACAAAATGGATTTATCTATCAACCGGGCAATTTTAGAAGCAAAAATACCCGAACCTGGATTGATCACCTTTTTCCCAAAGACGCATAGATTGTATTCACTAGTATTTATCCAATGAGTCAAATCATCTTTACCTCCTTTACTATGAATCTTTACAGTATAGTTATCTGGCGTCCATCCGACTTGGGCAGCCTTTTCCGTGATTTCATCTTCAAGGATTTCTTCTAATGGCTTATCTAAATCAGGAAATTGAGAAGAAAAATCATCGGTTAGTTCCTGAAGTTCTATGTAATGAGCCAGACATATATTGTCAAATCCCCATACTTTCTCAAGTTGTTTAACTTGTTTTAATACAGTATCGTCCATTTCGGACATGTCCATAAATACAATTACATTCTTCATCCCTCTTTCTTTTTAGTGCCTTTTTCACTCCTTTTTCCTAAAACGGATTTTAATTTCTCTTGATAAGACTCAAAATCAGTTTCTTTATCCTTAGCCAAATTACGAGCGTGCTCTTTCATCAAGCCTTTATACAAACTAAACATCATCAAAATCAAGACAAACGCAAATGGCAAACCTGTAGTAATGGCTGCAGTCTGTAAGGCCGTTAATCCTCCGCCTACTAAAAGTACAGCAGCGACTGCACCTTCCGAAACAGCCCAGAAGATTCTTTGCCCAACCGGTGCGTCTAATTTTCCTCCAGCGGTAATACTATCAATTACCAAAGAACCGCTGTCTGACGAAGTTACAAAGAAGTTAATTACCAAGATAACGCCTATCCCAGAAGCGATCCCAGTTAAAGGAAATTGTTCCAATAACACAAACAAACTAGTAGAAGCATTGGCTACAATCTCTGGTCCAATATCTGCAATTTCATTTAATTGAACCCAAATACCTGTGCCACCAAAAGCGGTCATCCATAAAAATGTCAGTAATGTCGGGACAAGTAAAACGCCAGTAATAAATTCTTTTACTGTTCTTCCTTTTGACACTCGAGCAATAAACATACCTACAAACGGTGACCAGCTAATCCACCAAGCCCAATAAAAAACTGTCCATCCGTTTTGCCAACCACCTTCACCTTCATTCGCATAGGATTCCGTCCAAAAGCTCATGCTGAAGAAATTCTGAATATAATTCCCTAAATTTTGAATGTAGGAATCAAAAATAAATAAAGTTGGACCAACAGCGATTATGAAAATCAGGAATATAGCTCCAATCCTAATATTTAATTCACTTAAATTTTTAACTCCTTTATCAATGCCTGAAAAAACAGAAATTGTAGCCACAAGTGTAATCCCAGCAATTAAAAGTACTTGCGTAGTAACTGTATCCGGAATATCAAAAAGATAGGTCAAACCTGAGTTGACCTGTTTCACACCCAATCCAAGAGAAGTTGCCAAGCCAAACAAAGTAGCCAGCACTGCAATAACATCGATCACATCACCTATCCAGCCATATATTTTATCTCCTAAAATAGGATAAAAAACAGAACGAATTGTCAGTGGTAGTTTCCTAGAAAATGCAAAAAATGCCAAAGACAATCCTACTAAAGCATATATTCCCCAAGCATGCAACCCCCAATGAAGGAAACTAAATTGCATAGCTAGAGAAGCTGCTTCACGTGGACTCTCTACATCCTGAGGAGGGCTTAGAAAGTGATTCATGGGTTCTGCTACACCCCAGAAAATTATACCAATACCCATACCTGCACTAAAAAGCATAGCAAACCAAGAGCCTCTGCTAAATTCAGGCTTAGCATCTTTTCCTCCTAATTTTATTTTACCCAACTTGCTAAAACCGATAACAATACAGAAAATCAAAAACAAATTTGTCACCAGGACAAAAAACCATCCTACATAATTTGATAGCCCTTCTTGGATATCTGCAAAGATTTTTTCCATCGGCTCACCCACTATTAAAGTGACTGTGATAAAAACCACAATCAAGATTGTGGCGGGCCAAAAGACTGGCTTATGAACATCAAAGTACTTACTTAATTTATTCTTCATAGTATTTTCTTCTATTTAGAAATAATAACCAATATTAATATTGAAACGAGTATTGATACTGGGATCAGGAAGCGGAGGATTTAATGCTCCCTCTTCGGTAACGCCTACTGTTTCCCCTACATTTTCTCCTCTTCCAGAACTCAATGCATTTCCACCAAAAGAATCGCTCAACCAAGGCTGATTAATCCCCGAAGCAATATCAAAAAATGTATAAGTATTCCCTGCTGTCACCATAAATCCCAGGATATTCTGGTGGGAATCTACAAATTCATACTCTCTCCCCAAAATTTCAATGCTACCATATTTATGCATATAAGAATAATCATCATAAAAAGTCAAACTTGATATTGGTCCCCAATCCACTTTATATTCATAAGATAAGCCTAGTGAAAAAGTGCTAGCTTGGGAAGCCACTTGATAAGTATTAAATCCGTACGCTCCCATATTGACATGATTTACAGGGTTTCCATCATCATCTAAGCTATTAGGATAGTCGTAGTGAGTAAACTGGAATTTGATTTTTGCTTCTTCTTTCAAAGCATATTGAGAATGAAAGGCTGTTGCCCAGTGACTGAAACTATCGCCAGTATTAGAATTATATATTTCACCAAACTGAGCTGAAAAGCCCATCAGGAACTTACCTTTTTCATATTCGGCTCGAGCATTTAGCTGATTTCTTTCTTTATTACCATTATAACCATCTTCCGGGATTACATCATAAGAATAACGCGCTGAAGGAAAACTGCCATAACCTGGTTCACTCACGCCCCGAGGTTCTGCCATCAAGAAATAAGCAAAATGATAAGTCCAATTTTCATTTTGCCATTTTAATTTAATCCCTGAGTCATAGTCATCTTCCAAACCAAAATAGTAGGGCATATGAAACCACCATGAGTTACCCGAAAACTCTAATGCCCCAAACGGAACTTGCGTTACCCCTAATTGCAAATGAAGCTTATCGGAAAAATCATGAAACAAATATGCCTTTTTTACAAAATGCGTATTAAAACCTGGATAAAAGCGATATTCAAAATCAACCCCTATGTTTTTCGTCTGGCCTTTTGCTTCAAATCTCCAAGTATCCCAAAAGAAACCATTCCTGTTTTCAGTTGGTAAAGGAAAAGTTTCTCCTTCATAAATGGTGTACATAGTATTGAATCGGACTGCCCCTCCGATGATAATAAATGTGGTATCTTTATCATCAATTAGAGCCTGAGAATTGAGGTCAAAGAAAATTGACATTGAAAAGAGCAGCATAATAAAAAATCTAATCTTCATATCTAGATTATTAGAATTGAAAAAATACGCTACCTATAATAATGCATTGAAAAGCAAAATGTTTAGATAAGCACTATTTCACTTACTATTTGGATTAAGTAACTAATTAACTTAAGCTAAGTTAATATTGATTTAATCACAAGAAAATCACAGCTCAATACGGTATTTAAGAGTATTTTGCCTTATTTCGTATTCTTTAAAAATGAACACATGCACAGTATTTTTTCTAACAAAAAAGCCATCATATTTGATATGGATGGTGTTATAATTGATAATATCTCCTATCATATTGAAGCTTTAAAGCAGTTTTTGAAGCAATTTGGAAAAGAAGTTACAGATGAAGAATTCCAAAATCATTATAATGGAAGAACCATTCAAGAAGTAATATTAGAATTAAAACCTGAGGCTGATCATACAGAAGTGATGCGATTGGCAGAGGAAAAAGAGAAAATCTATAGAGATTTATATAGGGCTAATTTAGCCCCAACTTCTGGTTTGATGGAGTTCTTACCTTTAGCTAAAAAAGCAGGATTAAAAATGGCTGTTGCTACTTCAGCCATTACTGCCAATGCAGATTTCACACTAGACGGACTAAATATTAGAGAATATTTCGATGCAGTGATAGACAGCACAATGGTTGTCAAAGGAAAACCAGATCCACAGATTTATTTAAAAGCGGCTGAGGAACTGAATATTTCTCCTGAAAAATGCGTTGTATTGGAAGATGCGCTTGCTGGCATTGAATCTGCTAAAAGAGCTGGAATGGATGTAATCGGTTTATTTACATCCTTGAAAAAAGAAGAATTGCCCGATGGATTATTGATGAAAATCAAGGATTTCCAAGAATTAAATGCTGTCTCTTAGTTCAATTAAACAGAAGTACAATCAGTTAAAAAAATGAAAAACTACATTTCCATCATATTAGCCCTTCTACTCTTAAGTTTTTATTCAGGCTATTCACAGGAGGTTAAAATAGCCAAATTGAAATACAATGGAGGTGGAGACTGGTATGCCAATAAAACTGCTCTACCTAATTTAATTGATTTTTGCGAACAGGAATTAAATGTTCCATTAGATAATAAGGATTATGTAGTAGAAGTAGGCAGCAAAGAGATCTACCAATACCCATATGTTTACATGACAGGTCATGGAAATGTAGTGTTTTCCGATGATGAGGCTCAAAATCTAAGAAATTATCTGATTTCGGGTGGATTTCTCCATATTGATGATAATTATGGACTGGATCAATTTATTAGGTTAGAAATGAAAAAAGTATTTCCTGAATCAGATTTTGTGGAAATACCTTTTGACCATCCTATTTATCATCAAAAATTTAAGTTTGAAGCTGGCCTACCAAAAATTCATGAACATGACGGAAAACCAGCGCAAGGATTTGGCATAATTTATGAAGGACGAGTAGTATGTTTTTATTCTTATGAAAGCGATTTGGGGAATGGCTGGGAGGATCAAAGTATCCATAAAGATCCGGAATCTGTAAGACTGAAAGCTTTGAAAATGGGTGCAAATATTATAAGTTTTGCATTCACACAAGATTAGTATTGAAGCATGTTCTCCTAAAATATTTAGAACAAACTTATTAATGAGAAAAAAATCCATAAGAAAGCTTAATTTTGCAGCCATGATTAAAACTGCCATCAAATCTTTTACGGCTATTATTTTAGGATTGGGTTTATTTTGGGCATGTGAGCCCTGTGGTGATTGCGGACCCGAAAATGCTTACCCTTATTTTAATTTAATTATTCTAAACCAAACATCATTAGATACTTTAGGTGAATATAAAGAAAGATTATCAGATGAGATAAAGGATGTTGACGATGAACTTGATGACCCGGGGAATGCACCAGTAGTCGATTCTTTAAATAATCTTAGAGCAATAAAAGCTGACTCTTTAGCCTTAATTAATGCATTAATTACAACAACAAAAGAAAAAACGATTAGTATAGCCTCAATAAATGGAGAATCTAATCTTTTTGAGAATAGAAATGGTGGAGATAGTTTGAAAAAATTTAGAATACCTATCAATACAAAGCAGACTGAATCTGATTATGTTTTCCAAATAGAATTTGCTGATACTACCCATCAGCTTAAAATAAGCTATGAATTGAACGATACTGTCATCAATAATAAAATCACAAAATCTGTTAAACAACTGGAAGTGATTGAACATCAATTTGATTCATTAAGAGGCCCATATGGTTGCGCACCAATATCAGAATGTATCAGTAATGAGCTTGAAATTTATGTTGAAATATAAATTATTATACCTGATTTTAATTTTTCCATTCGTGATGAATCAAGCCAAAGCGCAAGATTCAACTGCTGTGGAAACAAGTGAATCTGAAAATATTGAAAAGGCTCAAAAACTAAGTGTTGGCTTTGCTTTTGATTATCTAAAACTGCACACTTTACTAATTGATGAAAGCGAAAAATGGGAAGGAGCTATAAACTTTAGAATCTTAGATAAGGTATCTTTAATTGGAGAATATGGCATAGCTGAATTGACCCCTAAAGAAGCCTATAAAAACTCAGAGTATAAATCAGAAGGAAATTATTACCGAATAGGGTTTGATTATCATATGACTGTTATCCCCAACAATTTCCTTTTACTGGGATTAAGATATGCACAATCATCCTTTAACGAGTCTATAAACTATGAGATCGGAAACCCTATATTTGAAAATGAGACAGGGGAACTTATTCGAGAAAACCTCAGTGCTAGCTGGTTTGAATTTGTTTTAACATCTGAAAAGAAAATACGTCAGATCAGAAAAAAAGACATACCTGATTTCCTTTCCATAGGATTTAAATTTCGTTTAAAATCTATTCAGGACTATGATGATTTCGATCTTTTTCAAGTCAAAAACATCCCCGGATACGGCCAGACCAACATCAAATTAAATCCCGAATTCAATCTTTTCATTAAATTTAGAATTCCAGTTTTTTAACAAGACCGTCTCTATAAATAATCCTTAAGATTCCACATAAAACCATAATATGTTGGAACATCTTTGCTTTTAATTAGTTAGAGTGCTATATTAAGTACCTTATCAGGTAATTTTCGGATTAATTCAAAATACAAGAATAGTCAAGTGAGCTCTAAATCACTTATAATCCGAGGCTCTTTTTAATGCTCTATTTTTTTAAATAGCTTTGCATTTCGATTGGTCAATAAGCAAGAAAATTATTTTTTTAATCTAAAAGCTAATTAACTATGAGAAAAATCTACTTACGGGTATTGCTCATCTGTTTTACCCTCTCAATCTTATCTTATGAAAACTTGCATGCACAAGAACGTGTAGTAAGTGGTAGTGTAACGGAGGCTTCGGGATCAGGAATCCCAGGAGCAACAGTCCTAATTAAAGGCACACAAAATGGTGCAGTAACTGATTTTGAAGGCAAATATAAAATCGAAGTTCAATCACAAGATGCAACATTGGTATTCAGTGCCATTGGATACAAAAAGAAACAAGTTAAAGTTGGTTCGAAATCAGTTGTTGATGTAACTCTTAAAGAAGATGTGAAACAGCTAGGTGAAGTTGTAGTAACTGCTTTAGGTGTTGAAAGAGAAGAAAAGGCATTAGGATATTCTGTTCAGCAAGTAGATAGCAGACAGGTATCTGATGTAAAATCCAACAACCCGATGAATGCGTTAGCTGGAAAGCTTTCTGGCGTGTACATAACAGGAAGTGGTAATGGCCCTACTGCATCAGCCAACGTTAACATTAGAGGTACTGCATCCCTTCTAGGTAATAACCAACCATTATATGTTGTGAATGGTATGCCAATCACTAATGACCTTTATAGTTTTGATGATGGTTTGAATGGTTCTACTACAATTGACTTTGGTAATGCATCACAGATTGTTAATTCAGATGATATTCAATCAATTAATGTTCTCAAAGGTCCTGCAGCATCCGCTTTATATGGTTCACGTGCAGCAGATGGTGTTATCTTAATTGAAACCAAAACAGGTGCAGACGCAGATGGCGAATGGGGACTGGAAGTAAATTCCAGTAATATGTTCGAAAGCGTATTAAAGCTTCCTGATTTCCAAAATGAATTTGGATTTGGCGGTGGCGGTAAATATAGCTACCTGGATGGCTCAAATTACATAGGCGATAATGAATACTATGAGGCTTATGGGGAAAACTGGGGTCCAAGAATGAATGGGCAAGAAATCAAGCAGTTTAATTCTAACGGAGAGGCAGTCCCTTTTACTCCAGCTCCAGACAACGTAAGAAATTTCTTCAGAACAGGCTTTACTTCGATCAATAACATTGCGCTGAATAATAGCACAGAAGATGGAGATGCGAGAATTTCCTATACCAATTTAAACAATGAAGGCATAGTTCCAAATACTAATTTGCAGAGGAATACTGTACAAATGAGTGTTGGTAGAAGATTTTTGGATGACAAATTGAAAGCTAGAGTTAATACCATGTATGTAAATTCTAGTTCGGGAAACATACCAAATGCTGGTTATGACGAATCATCATCTGTTATGTATGGCTGGTTGTGGTATCCAAGACAAGTGGAAATTGATGACTTAAGAGATTATTGGGAACCAGGGCAAGAAGGTGTTCAACAGAGATATGTGGAAGATTTATGGGTAAATAACCCTTGGTTGATTGCCAATGAGAATACTAACTCTTTCCAAAGCAGTAGGTTTATTGCTAACACTAAAATAGAATATGAATTCAATAAGAACTTTAGCGCAAGATTTAGATATGGAGCTGATGTCTTAAATGAAGGCAGACAATACAGAAGGGCTCCTTCTACAAAAGGAGTTTTATTAGGTAGCTACCGAGAAGATGAAATTTCATTTTATGAAACCAATGCTGAGTTCTTAGTAGGTTATCACACAGACGTTGAAAATTACTCTGATTTTGACATTGATGTTAAAATAGGTGGTAATATAATGCGCCAAGAGGCAGATAACTTAATAGCTAACAATCCTCAATTAGAGGTTTTTGGCACAGGCCCAAGCGTTTATTCTTTAACAAATGCAAGATCAGGAGTATTAGTTGAATCTCAGAAAACAAGAACAGGAATCAACAGCTTATTCGGAACGTTTACTTTGAGCTATTTAAACAGCTTGTTTTTAGATGCATCTTATAGAAATGACTGGAATAGTACCTTAGTAAGCCCGATCCAGGGTATTGAAAATTCTAATTATAGCTTTGGATACCCATCAGTAGCAGCAAGTGCTATATTATCGGACTTAATTGATATGCCACAGCCATTTTCTTTCGTAAAATTGAAAGGGTCTTATGCTGAAGTGGGAAATGGTGCTCCTCCGTACGCCTTTGGTAATACATTTACTCCTCAAGCAGCCTTCGGTGGTCAAGCAGCTTTTACTACTAGCCGAACAATTGCAGATCCTAATCTTAAGAATGAGAGAACCCGAGCAACAGAAGTCGGATTTGATGTAAGACTTGCAAAAGGCAGATATAGAGTAGATTTCACCTACTATAACATGTTAAGTTTCGATCAGGTGATTCGTCTTCCTATTGCAAGAACTAGTGGATATGACTTTAACTTAACAAATGGCGGTGAGATTAGAAACTCAGGACTAGAATTAATGTTGGCTGCAAGAGTTGTTGAAAATAATGATTTCAGTTGGGATGTTACAGTAAATGCCGGTCGCAATAGAGCTATTGTAGAATCCTTACCAGATGTAATTCAAAGTGGAAGATATTCTATCGTAGCTGACGTTTTCCCAGGTGATGAAGGTGGTGCTGATTTAGAATATGTTGCAGAAGAAGGTAAACTCCTCGGACAATTGTACGGTTTAGGGTTTCAGAGAGGGCCAGATGGCAGAGTAATTCATGAAAATGGCCTTCCTCTAAATACAGAAGAGAAGGTTTCAGCTGGGAGTTTTCAACCAGACTTACGATTGGGTATAAATAACTCCTTTCAATACAAAAGATTGAATTTCAGTTTCCTATTTGATGGCCAAATAGGGGGTAGAATATACAATAGATCTCATGCCCTATATAATACGAGTGGTGCTATCAAGAATAATAACGACCCTAATTTAGCGCTCTCCTCTTTAGAGGGAAGAACCATTTATTCAGTTTCTTATGATGGAAACGGAGATCCGGTTTACACGCTAGAGCAAGAAGGTGGAGTAGTTGGACCAGGTTGGAAACGTGACGGGGATGGTAATTTGGTTGAAAATGATGTTGTTGTACCAATAGGCGGAGCAAATTATACAGGCTATTTCTATAACTTCTATGGTAATGGATTCAACAGAGATAATATCGAAGCCGCTACTCATGACGCTACATATTTCAAGCTTAGAGAATTAAAAATTGGTTATGATTTACCAACAGATTTAATAAAGAATCTAGGTTTAAGCAGTGCTAGAGTATCGCTAATTGGTAGGAATTTACTACTATTTTCAAAAGTACCTACTATTGATCCTGAAACCTATTCAATCAGGAATGGAATCTTTGTAAATGGATTTGAAAGTACTCAGTTACCTTCAACCAGAAGCTATGGTGTGAATATAAATCTAAGCTTCTAAATCATTGACTATGAAAAATTTTAAAAATATTATAGATATGAAAATACTCGAAAAAATAATTTTACTATTTATCGGGGTTTTTGTTTTTACTTCATGCGAAGAATTTGAAGAATTTAATGAAAACCCTAATGAGCCAACTGATGTCTCACCTAGTGTGCTGATGCCATCAGCTATTCGTCAAAGTGTGAATACAATGGTGAATGAATCCTTTTTATTAGGAAATAATATTGCTCAATTGACTTCTAAGACCCTGAGGACAGAAGCGGACACCTATAATTGGAATGCTTTTCCTACATTTTGGGAAGGTCTGTATGGCAGTTTAACTGATGTAAAAGGTGTAGAAACGGAGGCAATTGAAGCTGGTAATGAGCAGCAAGAAGCAGCTGCCATTGTTCTTAAATCTTGGATATTTGCTAATCTTACCAATGCATATGGTGATATTCCTTATTCCGAGGCGATAACAGGTGATGATAATAATTTAACACCTGCTTATGATACTCAAGAATCCATTTATAATGATATTCTTGCGGAATTGGATAGAGCAAGTGATTTATTAGCAAACGGGAGTGGAAGTATTGAAGGCGACATACTCTACAGCGGAGATGCGACTAAGTGGCAAAAACTAGCTAATTCGTTAAGATTAAGATTATTAATGACTGCAGGTGATAAAATCAGCAATGCAGAAAGCCAGTTTAGTAACATAGTATCATCTGGTAATATATTTACATCAAATGATGACAATGCGGTATTAGATTACCTTAATACATTTCCAAATGAATTCCCTCTAATTCCACTAAAAACTGGTGATTTTGATGCCGTTGCCATAAGTGAAACATCTCTAACGGTGATGGAAACTTACGGAGATCCGAGATTATCCAGATATGCGAGACCTGATAACGATGACTACAATAATCCTGAGTTTTCAGGCGCTGTCAGTGGTGCAGGTTCATGCGGAAAATCTGGTTCAAGACTTGGGGCAGCCTATTATAATGATGGAGCACAAACGCTAGCCAGTGATCTAGGAATCGGCAATGCCAATGGTATTATCATGACCTATTCAGAGGTAGAATTCTTATTGGCAGAAGCGGCTGCAAAAGGTTGGATAAATGATGATATAGAAACTCACTATCGAGCTGGTATCGAAGCATCAATGGCGTACTATCAAGTAAACTACACTCCTTTTGGGTATAATGATTTTAATGATTATTACACTAATTCAGGTGTAGCTTATTCTACTGCTACTGATATATGGGAACAAAAATGGTTATCTCTATATTTTACTGGTATGGAACCATTTTTCGAAGTCCGAAGATGGTATGTTGAAAGTGGAAATAGCTTTAATGGTATTCCATTTTTAGATGCTCCATGTGACAATCTAAACAATGACAATTTACCGGTGAGATTTAGATATCCAGGACAGGAGCAAAGCTTAAATTCTGAAAACTATAATGAGGCAGTTGATAGACTAGGTGGCTCTAATGACATCAACGCTTCCATTTGGTTGGTAGAGTAAAAGATCAATAAATGAAATTATGGAAAAGCTCTGTTAATTAAGATAACAGGGCTTTTTTTATATACTTTTTCAAATGTTTTTTATTTTTTGAAACATCAAACTTTCTAGACAGTTTTATTAGTATGGAATCGAATAAAAAATCAGATATGGAAATCAAGTTTATTTATAATAGCACTCAAATAAAAGAACGAGAGGCATTCGGTTATGCAAAATCTTTAGACCAGCATTATATCAATGCTATTGATTTAAATAAAGAATTCTTAACTGAGCGACAATGGGCTGAACTTGCCACTAAACTTGAAGTATCTGTTAAGGAGCTAATCGATGAAAACAATGACTATTACAAAGATGTGTTGAAAGGTAAAGATTTTGACGATCATGACCTTTTACAACTTATGAAAGACCACCCACAGATAATCAAAACACCTATTATTGATTCCGCTAAATTTGCTCGTTTTATTAAATCTCCTTACGATTTCAATGAAATGGATATGGCTTTTGAAGAAATTCAAACCCACCTTGCTAACAAAGGAGAAAGTGATGATTAACTTTTCAATCAGTTTAAAACAAGTAACCCAAGCTCATATTAAGTCCCATAAAGGAAGGCATACTATTAAACGTTGCTCTGTCAGTAGTTACATTTGATATTGCCCTTTTATAAGTTGGCATAATACTCAACGCATATTTATCGGCAAACGGATAACTAATCTCTATGCCTGCAATTCCACTTGCAAAAATATTTTTATAAGACTGTCTGTCATTTTGATCAAAAGTTAACTCATTGATTTGATCGCTTCCACCTCTGATAGTATTCTTCAAAATGAAATCAGCAGTAGCACCTGCCACTAATGCTATATCCAATTTTCTGTCTAGGATCTTATAAGATGCCATCAAAGGAATTGATAAAATCTGAAAATCATTATAAATATCATATTCCGAGGTTAAATTAATTACTCTTCCATCAGAAATTGCAGTAGAACTACTAGCTCCATGAAAAGGATAAAAAAGATCGCTGTTTTTATCCCGAACAACAGCACTACTAATTGAAGAGGATCTGTAATTGCCGAATTGTAAGCCTGACTTTAAACTTAATTTATCATTGATTAGCAGTCCAGCATGTAAACCAACTGTAAAAGAAACATTACTTCTCATAGGAGCAGAACTTAGGTCTTCAACGGCTTCTCTTTCTTGGCTAAACGCAGCGTCAGAACTTTCTCCAGTAGTTCTGCCAGCGGTACCAGGATTATTAAGCGAAGACACTGAAGGGTTTACTGGTGAGGAAGTGATGTCCGCATTAGGGTTAAAACTTCCAGAACCAATATTCACATTAGTATTCCATGCAAGCTCAGATCTTTCTCTTGGCTTTTCTAAATCGCTCACTGCAAAGTAAGAAACCTGTTTCACTTCCATTTCCAATTGAGGTAATTGAATATCTGCAGGAGTTTTGTTTTCAATTTTTGATATTAATTGTGCAATTCTTTCGTCATCTAAAGAAGTACCAACTCCATTACTTTGATCATCATTGACGGGCAATCCAAGCTTATTAGCTTTGTTAAATTTTCCAAAAGAGGCAATTCCAGCAATATGATTTCCTTTCTCTTTTAACATAGCTTTGTCACCTGCTTGATTAGCGATTTGAGGCATTGTTAACACATCATTGTTATTGCTAACAAAATTTTGCGTTTGTTGATTTTCCAATTCAATTGGCGTAAATGCGCCATTTTGATTAGTTTCAAAGGCAAAATCCTGTAAATTAAAGTAGATCGAAACCAATGCAATCAATATCACTGCAGCTGCTACATTTCTGTAAAAGGCAGCCTTTTTCTGCATTTTTTTATTGTCCTGCTTTAAAAGCTCGGCTTCGATTCCTTCCCATACATTATTACCAGGCTGTACCTCAGCATTGGCAAATTTATTACGAACAGAATCGTTGAAATTATCTTTATTGAAATCTTTCATTCCCCCACTTACTTTGCTTTTCTAATTGTTCCATTAATATTTTACGTGCTCTTGCATATTGAGATTTCGAAGTCCCAATATTAATATCCAGCATTTCTGCTATTTCTTTGTGTTGATATCCTTCAACGGCATACAAATTGAAAATCACTTGACATCCAGTTGGCAATTGCTGCACTAGATCCATTAAATCTTCAACCGCCAAATTATCAACTGATAAGGATCCCATTCCTTCTTTTAGATCATCTACGTCTACCATTGGGTAGAGATACAATTTACTTCTTTGATGATTTAAAGCTGTATTAATAATGATCCGTTTAATCCAATATCCAATACTTGATTCACCTCTGAATTTCTCAATATTTTGAAATATCTTAATAAATCCTTCTTGTAAAATATCTTCCGCCTCTTGAGTTGATTTAGAATAGCGCATAGCTACCGCCATCATCCCGGAGGAAAATTGTTGATAGAGTTGATATTGACTCTTTCTGTCACCATTCTGGCAACCTTTTATGAGTTCTTTGGTTCTAGGCATGACAAAAACCTTAAGGAATCTGTTTATATTAGACCCAAATTACAAATTAAAGGTTGGAATGAAACATTATTTTTATTTATTCATCATATTTTTATCGATCACATCGCTAATAAGTGCTTGTGTACCAGTCCAAAACACACAATCAAGCGGAAGTAATACCTATTATCCTGATTTAGAATTTGTAAATAAAAGCTATAGGGAAAATATTAAAACCGTTCAACTTGTACGTTTCAAGGGAAATCAAATGGTTTCTACTGACAATCCGGTGATTGAATTAGGTAAAAATGAAAAGTTACTGCTCACTTTCGATGACATAAATGATGAACAGCAACAATATCAGGTTAAAATCATTCATTGTGATAAGGATTGGAAAAATGAAAGCAATATTCAATCGATGGACTATCTTGAAGAATACAATCAATTTCCAATCAGAGAATTTGAATTTTCGTTTGACACTAAAATGGGTTACATCCATTATGAATTTGAGCTCCCAAGGGTTAGTTTGTCTGGGAATTACCTCTTAGTGGTGTTTAAAAACAATAATGAAGACGACATTATTCTGAGTGAAAGATTTATGGTCTATGAAGATAAGACCTCGATAGATTACAAACTGGTTCCATCAAATGTGGTAATCCAAAGGAGAACTCACCAAGAAATAGAATTTGAATTATTGCTTAACAGAATTAATGTAATTAATACTGGAACGGATATTCACCCTGTAATCAGACAAAATAACAACTGGCTATTTGCCAAAGCAGCCCCAGATCCAATACGGGTTTTAGATGGCAATAAGAGATTGGTTTATAAATTTTATAATGGTCAGTTGAGCTTTCCGGGAAATAATGAATTTCGGTTTATTGATTTAACAACAGTCAATTTTAAAGGAAATAATGTAGCGAATATTAATAAAGATACTAATCCAATAACAGTTACAGCACGACCCGATGGTATTCGGGCTTCAGAAGCGTATAGAGAATGGGAAGATCAAAACGGTGCTTTTGCTATTGGGAATCGTGAAAGACCCAACACCCCTTTAGTCTCCGATTATTTTCTAACAAACTTTGAATTGAATGCACCAAAGGAACTAGGTGATATTTACCTAGTTGGAGAATTCAACAACTGGAAATTGAGTAACTCCAACAGAATGAAATACAACACTAATACTGGTAATTATCAAAACAGTTTTTTGATGAAGCAAGGGTATTATGAATATACCTATTATGTAGCTGGCGAAGAACTAAATCCTATCGATGGAAGCCATATTAATACCGAAAACACTTATGATATTTTAGTATATTATACAAGTCCTCAACTTAGATATGACAGATTAATAGGATATACGCAGTTTAATTCTCGAGCTGCCCAGTAAAATAAGGAACTGTCTGACTTCCAGGTGTGACTTCGGCCAGGTCTAACATACCAAAGCCTTTATCATTAAATAAGCCGACACCGTTTTCAAATAAATATTGATGAAGCTCTGGCGCAGCCTTTAGAGTAAAGGGAAAGGTATAACCTCTCACTTCATATGGCACATCCTGATCAAATATGGGGTATACTCTAGAATATTTCTTACCCCGCTCTTCTAACTTCTTTAGATAATTGCTGTCAGGGTAAAATTCGAATCCACCAAGGTCATTCAATCCATTTTTTTCTAAAAGAGCTGTTTTAAGAAAATCGGCAAATTCGATCGAACTAGGGTGTATAAATTTTTTCCCACTATCACTTGAAAACTCTGGTGTTAATAAAACTACTGGTGATAAGCAGATATATTTTACCTCTTCAGCAAATTCAATATCATTTTCCAGCTCAACGGAATGAGGGATTATGGTCAATCCATTTAATTTAATCTCCGGAAGACTAAACAAGACTTCAATTATAGAATCAACAAAGTCTTTATTAGAACATGAGAAAACAACTGTTATTTTAGAGCTGTAAAAATGCAGCCCAGATTTACTAACTGTAGTCTGCCCCTTTAATCCTGAAAAATTATAATGTTTAAAATCATTAAATTCTTCTTTGCCACACTTTTTGATCAGTCCTTTAAAAAATCTAAACAAATAGTATTGGTGGTGAAATGGAACCGTTGCTCCTTTTTCTTTATTTTTAAAAATCAGTCTAACTCTCACGATTCTCTTTTTTTCAAAGACTAATCGTACTATTAAATTGTTTTAAAATTTCTAAGAAAATTTACACATTAAATCTAAAATGCATAATATCACCATCCTTTACTACATACTCTTTACCTTCGATCGACATTTTTCCTGCTTCTTTACAAGCTTGCTCAGTTTTATACTTTTGGTAATCTTCCAATTTAATAACCTCCGCTTTTATGAAGCCTTTTTCGAAATCAGTATGAATAACACCAGCGGCCTGAGGTGCTTTCCAGCCTTTCTTAATAGTCCAAGCTCTTACTTCTTGCTTACCTGCGGTAAAGTAGGTGATAAGGTCTAGGATAGAATAAGAAGCTCGAATTAACTTATTTAAGCCGGATTCAGTCAATCCATACTCTTCCAAGAACATAGCCTTTTCTTCAGCTTCATCAAATTCTGCAATTTGAGATTCAATAGCAGCACTCACGACTATCACTTCAGCTTCTTCCTCTTTCACGTATTCTTTAAATTTCTCCACCCATTCATTTCCAGATACAGCTGCAGATTCTTCCACATTCGTAACATATATAACGGGCTTATCAGTCAAGAGCATTAAATCGCGAACTGGTTCCTTCTCTTCTTTTGATAATTTCAGGGTACGCGCATTTTTCCCATCCTCTAAAACCGTTTTGTACTGATTTAGGATTGCCATTTCTTTTTTAGCATTGGCATCTCCTGTTCTAGCAATTTTTTCAGTTTTCTGAATTTTTTTCTCTACTGAATCCAAATCTTTTAACTGCAGTTCAGTATCAATGATATCCTTATCGGCTACAGGATTTACCCGTCCAGAAACATGTGTGATATTATCATCTTCAAAACATCTGACCACATGAACTATAGCATCTACTTCGCGGATATTACCCAAAAACTTATTTCCTAAGCCTTCTCCTTTACTTGCACCTTCCACCAAACCAGCTATATCCACAAATTCGATGATTGTAGGCACTAGCTTGTTAGGATTAACCAACTCCTCTAAAATATCTAGCCTTTCATCAGGAACACTGATGACACCAACATTTGGATCAATTGTACAAAAAGGAAAATTTGCTGCTTCAGCTTTCGCATTTGAAAGTGCATTAAACAAAGTTGACTTTCCAACATTTGGCAGACCAACAATACCACACTGTAACCCCATGAAAATAAATTATTTAATTCTGAAAAATCTTATATTGTTTATATCCTTGGTAGAGCTCAATAAAAATCACTCTAATAACTGTATATACTGGGATGGCGGCAACCATTCCTACCACACCAGCCAAGGATGCGCCTGCAAAGATAATAACAAAAATCTCTAATGGATGTGCTTTTACACTTTTTGAGAAAATAAGTGGTTGTAGAACTATATTGTCTGTGACCTGAACTACAGCAAAAACAGAAACAATCTTTATTACTAAAAACAATAGTTCATTATTAAATTCAAATATCCCCCCTGTGGTTACCCCTACAATGATACCAAAAGTAGCCCCTAAAATTGGCCCGGCATACGGAATAAGATTTGCGACAGCCGCAAAGACAGCTATGGTAACGGCATATTTAATTCCTAAAATACTTAAGCCAACGGAGGCAATTGTAAATATTGAGATCATCTGAAATAATAATCCTAGCAAATAATTTGATAGCAACTTTTCAATTTTATAAATCGCACCTATTGAAACCTCAAAATACTTGTTGGGAATTAATTGAATAAACTTTCTTCTTGCCAATCCTTTTTCATAAAGCAGGAAAAAAGTAATGAACAATACAGCTAAAACAGCAACAAAAATACTTCCTGTTATGGAAATAAAATTATTTAGAACATAGCTGAAGTCAACCGTTTGAGCAAAATTTAAAATGCTTTCCTTTAGCCGGTCAATAATAAAACCCTCTTCGCCAATATTGGGTATGGAGTCAATTAAGAACACTTCTATTGACTGAATAGGAGTTGTAATCCGATTATATAGATTGTCATAATTAAGTTTGCTCAAGATTTGGATTTGCTCAGAAACTAAGGGGATAAACAATCCAACAAATAGGACGATAAAACCAATAAAAACAGAAAATGATATGAATATGGTAAAGATCTTGGGCAATTTATAGCCGTAGAAATAGAGGCTGTTTAAATAACCTACTAGAGGGCGAAGAATAGTCGAAATAATAAGCGAAATGATGATATATACTAATATATCAGAAAAGAGTAGGCTAACTAAATAAAGTAATGCAGCGCCTCCTAGTAAATATAAAATTGGTCTAAGTCGGTTCACAACTCTAAGATAATGGATAAATCTTGAAATGGAAGACTATAACCAATAGTAAAACAAAAGATAAACTACCCTTCACGATTTTTAAAATCGACAGGGCATTTATCCAGTATCTAACTGAACAATATAGATGTCTTACACTTTGCAGAAAAGCAACTTACACACTCAGTATCCAAGTTTCTTTAACAATATAATCAAATCATCCACCTTATCATATTCAAAATCGTATTCCTTATCAAGTGACTTAATCGCTTTCTTTCCGAAAAGTGAGTACAGCGATCTCCTGTTCTTAATGGTTAATTTGATATCTTCTTTTACATCAACCAGTACAAATTCGTCAGGTTGTTTCACAAACTCATTTGGTTTCTCCGACTCATATGGATTATTACTTTTTTCAGCTCTCGAAAAATAGGCTTTATAATTTCTTAACAATAAGATTTCAGTACCATGTAAATACTCATAAAATCTATCTACTTCATCATCTATCACAATAAACTTCTTCTTGTCATAAATAATTGAATCAATTTCACTGGAGCTATCCAGCGTTAAAACAACATCATTTTTCTTGAATTCGAAATTATTCTTGACCACATTAAATCGTAACTCTGCCTCGACTGGCTTCTGCTGTCCATTTAAATATATAGAAGCAGATGTAAAACTATCACTCAAATAAGGGCTACCAATTATATCATCATAAGAAACACCATCGATTTTGCGAAAACTTTCATCCTGCACAAAAAACTGTGACTCGAGGTAAATGCCATTACTTTGACCAGTTCCTAAATATGGAATAAGATTAAGAAATATTATTAGTAGAATTCTCATAATAAAGAAAAATAGCTGCCATTACAGCAGCTATTTAATCATTGTTAAACTAAATAAAAATTAATTTTTAATTAAAACTTCACTGTAAGAGCCGAAACTTCCCGCTCCTACTGTGAATGTCAAGTTTAATGCAAATTCACCACATGTATTAACAGCACCAGTCCCAGTTACACTAAGTGGCCCGTAATCAGCTGCAAAAACTGGAGTATTTGCATCAAATGCAACTTGCGTTTCAACAGTAGCAGTATACTCAATTTCACCAACTTGATTAATCACAAAGGTAATATCCTGAGCGTTTGGCACACCTATGTCATATAATCCTTCGATTACATAAGTGAACTCATCTGCACCAGCTACTACATTAACCGGATAAGAGAAACCCCAAAATTCACTATTAACAGTATACTCACCTACTAAGAAATCTTGGTCGTATTCACAGAATTGAATAAGATTCAATTCAAATGTCTGACGGAAGGATGCAGCGTCAGGATTGTCTTGCAATGCAAAAACCACTGTACGTGAACCATCAGCCAACGCATCAAAATTACCAGTAACAGATAGAGACGCTAAAGTCTCGCCCGCTCCAAAAGTAATCTGCTGACTCTCTAAAGTAAAGTGAACACCTTCTTCTGCTGTTGAAAGAGAATCTACCACTACTATATCGAAAGTTTTACTTTCAGATGCAGCCGCAGTTAATCCTACTAGTACCTCAAATTCGTTGTTTGTTGATTGAACAAAGTAATCTGAGGAGCTATTTGCAAATTGAACCAATGATGGTCCATCGTAAAAATGCCTTTCTCGATCACAAGAAAATATAACTACTGAAGTAATCAGTACAAATAAATTTATATATAATTTTTTCATAATTCAATTATTCATTATTAGTGTATCCTGGATTCTGAACTATATTCTCATTAGCAAATATTTCTGCTTGAGGAATAGGAAATAACCATCTGAAGTCATCTGACTCAACAGTACATGGAATTGCACCAGAAGTACAATCTCTTGAGTCTCTCACTAGATCCAATCCATTTCTCTTCAAGTCAAACCACCTGTGTCCTTCAAAACCCAATTCTCTTCTTCTTTCAATAAGAATTTCGTCCATAATTTCATCAACACTGCTAAAAGTTGCATCAGTATAGCCTTGAATTCTTTCGCTTCTTAATTCATTTAAAGCATCCGCAGCTAATGGAAGTTGATTAGTTTTTGCTAGAGCCTCCGCTAAAATCAATTGCATTTCTGCAGCTCTAAACACTTTTACATTATTCAATGCCGCATTATCTGGAATACCAGGATATTTAGCAACTTCAACATTGTCATTAGCATATGAACCTGACACAAATCTGTTGAATCGAACATCATTTACTTGATCAAAAAGATCAATATAGCCTTGAGCTGGTTGAAAAAATCGATCTCCATTTAAATCAGTAAATAAAGTTCCAATTCTTCCATCTCCAGGAATACGTTGTAATGCAAAAATTAAACCTGCATTGCTCTGGTCAGTCCAAACGGAAGAGAACTCAGCAATACCTGCTAAAGATACATTAGCTAAAACTTCGCTAGCAAAAGTTTCGGCAGCTCCGAAATCTTCTTCATAAAGCGCAACTCTAGCTTGCAAAGCAACAACAGCATTTTCTGTAATTCTGAAGACATTGTCATTTTGGCCAGCTAGAAGAGTTTTAGCTGCTTGTAAATCTTCTTTTACTTTACCAAAAATAAACTCAGTTGTTTGTCTTTCTGGTTTAACATCAGGATCTAATCCATCAGGCCTTCCATTGTCATCCAAGTCCTCTAATCCTAACCACGGAACTGCAGCAGCAGCTGGGTCATACTTACCTGAATAAACTCTCCATAAATCGAAGTGCTGCATAGCTCTAATAGCTAACATTTCACCTCTAATAGCACTTACTTCTTCTTCCGTTACTACTCCTTCAGTAATAAGCCTATCCATGTTAGACAGAACCCTATTAAGTCTGGAAACAACATCGTAAAGATTACTCCAAACACCTAGTGCTTCACCAGTAGTTGATACTACTTGATAATCATGTGTTTGTCTACCTTGACCTCTATTCTCTCCTCCTAACTGAAGGTTATCACCCATTCTACTTGAAATATCAACTAGATTGGTGCCTGATATAGCTGCGTACACCCCAAAAGCTCCTGATTCAATATCAGCAAGTGATTGGTAAGCTGTTTCCTCTACAATTATATCCCTTGGTGTTACATCAAGAAATTCATCACAAGAAGAGAAAATCAAAATCCCTAAAAATATATAAATAATTCTTTTCATATTATTGTCTTTTATTAAAATGTTACATCAACTCCCACAGTATAAATCCTTGAAGCTGGATACTCATACTGAGCAATGTTATTGTAGTTTTCAGGATCGAAACCAGTGAATTTAGTAAATGTCAAAAGGTTTTGTCCTTGAGCAAATATTCTAGCAGATTTGATAGTATTTACGTTATCCAATAATTGCTGAGGAAAGTTATAACTGATCACAACATTTCGTAATCTGAGGAACGATCCGTCTTCCAAATCCTTAGAGCTGAACTGTCTAGCATATCTGAAGGACTGGATATCTGTTATATCACCGGGCTCTTTCCACATTTCATTCATTATACTTGACAAGTTATATTGCGTGAAGTTATGATTCTCTTGGAAAAACCTTTGGTTGTTGAATATGGTATATCCATAATTGAAGGTCCAGAAAGTACTGAAGCTAAAACCTTTGTATCTAACTTCAGAATTGAAACCTCCGTAAACTGGTGGTTCAAAGGTCCCGAACTTTGCTACACTATTGTCAGCAGAAAATTGGTTTGTGATATTGCCTTCGGCATCCTTATACAATGGTTCACCATTGGCAGGATTAACACCAGCCCATTCAACTATATAATGAGAACCTAGAGGTAATCCAACCCTGATAATACTTGTACCTTGCTCAAATTCATCAACTTGACCTAAATCTGTTATCTCGTTTTGGTTATAAGTAATATTTCCACCAACTGCTACCAACCAATCTTCCGTTCTTACTAAATCATAGTCTAGCTTAAACTCAACACCTCTGTTACGCATCGTTCCAGCATTAACCTGTCTACTAGCAAAGCCTGAAGTTCTTGATAATTGTTGTGTAATAAATAAGTCGGAAGTAATATTATTATAAACATCAACTGTACCTCTTAATCTACTATTAAATAAGGCAAAATCAACTCCAATGTTTAATTGGTTAGAAATCTCCCATTTATAGCCAGGGTCTCCAACAGTTGCTGGGAATAAACCAGCCTGACCAGCATAGTCGGTAGCAGCATAAGTTGTTAGAGATCTGAAATCACCAGAGTTCTCAGGTGTGAAATCTTGGTTTCCAGTTTTACCATAACTCACTCTTAATTTTAATTGGTCAACACCAGTGTTTTCTAAAAACGACTCTCGGTGTAAGTTCCATGAACCTGCAACTGACCAAAGAATAGCACTTTGATTTTCAACTCCAAATCTCGAAGATGCATCTCTTCTTAATGTACCTCGGAAGTTATACTTTCCATCATAGGTGTAGCTAAATATTGAGAATAGAGAAAACAAAGAATTCCTTGACCAACTACCTCCTAGAGCAGGTATTAGGTTAGGGCCAGTTGTTATAGCTTGGTTAGACAATGGTAGTTTACTATTTAAACCATAACCAGTTGAACTAAAACTATTAAATGTGCGCTGAAGCGCTTCAGAACCAAGTACTACATCTACATCATGCACACTATTAAATCTTTTAGTATAAGATAATGTATTGGTATTAATCCATTGCAATCTTCTATTGAAAGCATTTGACAATAAACCAGCATTTCCTGGCGCTACATTTCCACCCGTAAATGAGGTAGGATCTATCCACCTTTCGAAGTCTCTTTGTCTGTAATCAACACCAATTTGTGCTTTTGCAGTTAATCCGTCTATAATATTATATTCAGCGAATGCTCCAAACACACCTTTAAGTTCATTTCTATCATTAGTAGAATTTACTATTCTGTCATATGCATTAGCTCCTGTTCTTCCTGAACCTGTCAATAATTCACCAGTTTCAGAATCACGTAATTCTTCATAAGGATTTGCCAAATAAACAGCTGCAAAAGGGTTTGCTAAAGAGACTGAATTCTCTGATTCAATTAAGCTAGACTGTGAGAAACCTATCGAAGTGTTTGAACCAACAATAAGCTTGTCATTTACATTTGTAGTAAGATTCAATCTAGTAGTATATCGTTCTAGGCCTGACCTTCAAGCTTGACCTTCTTGATTGAAATAGTTAAAGGACACATAATAGTTGGTGTTCTCATTACCTCCACTAGCATTAATCTCATGGGTGTTAGTTCTTCCTGTTCTAGTAAAGATATCTTGCCAATCTGTATTGGTATTTCTCAACCTTTCTAACTCCTCAGCATCATCAGGATCGTTTGGATCTAAACTACCAGCAAGACCTGAGCCTACCAATTGCTCGAATGCCACTTTCTCTTCTGCATCCATCATTTCGAAATTCACCCTAGCTTGCTCTGACCATCCCGTTTGAAAACGATAATTAATTTTGGTCTCACCGGCTTTACCTCTCTTTGTAGTAATTACGATAACACCATTCGCACCTCTTGAACCATAAAGAGCAGTAGCCGATGCATCTTTCAAAACACTTACACTCTCAAAATCATTTGGATTGATAGTAGCGAATTCAGAAGCATTAATTGGCACACCATCCATTACGTATAACGGATCATTACTTGCATTAATGGAACCACTTCCTCTAATCCTTACCGTTGCTCCAGCACCAGGCTGACCTGATCCAGAAGTAACATACAAGCCAGGAGTTCTACCTTGCAAAATCTGATCGAACGAAGGCATTGGAACTTGCTCTAATTGTTCGGCTTGCACCGAGCCAATTGAACCAGAAAGTTTATCTCTGGTTTCGCTTGTATAACCAGTTACAACAACTTCACTTAACTCTTCAATATTTGCTTCCATAGAAACGTCAATTACAGAGCGAGATCCTATTTTAACCTCTTGTCTGTTCATTCCTATAAAAGTGAATACCAAAGTACCCCCATCTGAAGGCACGGAAATTTTATAATTACCGTCAATATCGGTATTAACTCCTGTGCCAGTACCTTTTAATATAACGTTCACACCTGGTAAACTTTCGCCAGTCCCTGCATCAACGACTTTTCCAGTTACCGTGCGATCCTGTGCCCATGCATACAGCACAAACACCAACATGAAACATGTTAGTAGAATCTTCTTCATACTCTAATTGTTTAAGTTAAAAATAATTAAAAACTAAATGTACATAACTTCTGCTTACTCTGACAAGCACAATATAATTTTTTCCATAAATGGAGATATCTGACAAGTCATTAACTAATTAAGGACTACTACTAAACCCTACCTTCAAATCACTACACATATCTTTTATCCATTTGTCTTATCTACTTACGTACTTTTAATGAAATTACCATAATATGATTATTCTAATATTTATTTCATAAAACAAATTACTTTCGAACATAATAATCGAGTTAAATTATCTTTTTAAAGAAAATATATCACTATTTCAATTACACTAACAGACAGTGTATAAAATACAACGGTATATATACACTATTTTACTTGATAGAACATAGTGATTTCTGAAAGAAAACTACGATGGTACGTAGATATTTGTAGTGAAAATTAAAGCCACGTTAGGATTGATACTTATGCATTTATTCTGATGAGTGGCAGAATACAACTAACTAAACCACACTAGTAGTTAAAAGTCGGTAGAGGGTAATGTGTTTTCCCTCTGGCGCATACAACATTAGCTGAAAATTAATGACTATGGAGATGTTGTATGTTATTCAGGCTTTTATTCTTAAAAAAAAACGGTTAAGGTAAGTACCAAATCAAAATTTTCAGTTCGAGAAAAACTCTTCAAAGTACATCTATTTCGAAGTATTTGCTACATAAAGCAGGAAATGAACACTGTCTAGAGCACACATTCTAGACAGACCATATCTATCATAAAATACGTTGACGCCAAACAAATGAAAGATAAAATTAATACTAGAATACTCTTAAATGGGGCTTATTTATTGATTAAAACCTTTTACTTTAATCAATTTCCCACTTTCTGGCCTAAAAGTACCTTCTTTGGTATTTAGTTGTATGACTCCGTAAAACGCAAGTTCTCCAAAAAATTGGAGGTTGTCCTGAGAAGAATAACTAACATCTATGCTCTCAAGATTTTCGATTTTAATATCGAGAATTGTTTCGAAATCTGGAACAATAAACCCATCAATTATAAATAAGGGTTCATTCTTGAAATAGCTACTTGTAAATTTATTTAGGAGGTATAGCCGGGTATCATTCTTTTTATTCTTAATTTTCTTGTAGGGTACTAATTCAGAAATAAACTCTTCAGTACTGGCTAAAGTAAAGTAATCAGCTGCAACGATGGATTCATCAATTATAAAATCTTTACCCAAGTTTTTGCGATCCTGACCCCCAGTCAAATTATCAGCATAATTCTTTACTAGATTTTTAATGGTCACAGAGTCTATTTCAGTAAGCTTCTTTGAATGAAAGGGTGAAGGTTCAATATCTTTGACACTCAATAACTTTTCATAATCATTATTAATTATTTCTATGGAGATATTTTCCAGCTTCCCATCAAGCTGATCAAAGTAAACTTCGTTCGTACCAAATATTGTAGGCTTAAACTCAAACAATCCGTTCTCGTCAGTTTTACTAATTCGAAAAAGATTATCATCACCATTACACTGCATGAACACTGAAATGCTTTTTTGTGGCTCTCCAGCGCTCCTAACAATCCCTTTTAAATTCTGCTTGAAACTAAAATTTGAATGTATAGATCCAGAGTGCTCAGTAAGGTCTAATTCTTTCGACCCTTGAACGTTTTTTAAACTGAATTCACGTAAATTAATTATAGTTATCGCTTCACTAGAGATAATGCTATTATCTTCTAGGTTAAATACATTCAATAAGTATTTGCCACTTTTCAAATTAGAAGATAGTGTGATTGTATTTTGATATGGGGTTTCTTCTACTAAAAATGCCTCAGCTTGTAATCTATTATCTGCAGCATCTACTATTTCTACATAAATACTAGGAATAGTATTAGCATCAGTGCTCACAACTTCAAAATCCATTTCCCCGCCAGCAATTAGCATATTTTGCTGGTTGGTAATAGCAAATTTTAATTCTTCACAATAGGTGGTCACACTTAAAACAGTGCAAAACAAGAAGATCAATATCTTCGATATTTTTATATTCATAATCTTATCTTAGTTCCAATTTGGAGGTGTAATAGTATCTGCACGAATTATATCTCGACAGTCCCCTATAAAATTTCTGTAGTTAGGAGTAGCGATGAAAAAATCTCTTCTATTTATCTTTATGGATTTCGTGTCTTGATCTGATGCAAAAAAGTAACCTAGTACTTTTTCATTTGGATCATCTACATTTCTCAGATTACCATTTATTTCAAATGGGGGCGGATCGAATAAGCTATTTCCACTATTTTTTTGAATCTTTAATAAATTCAAATAGTCATGTGCCTCCTCTGTTAAACTTAATTGTTGAAGATTTATCAAGAATTCTGTCGGCATATCAACCTCTATGGTTGTAACCAACACTTCCTTCACACTTTGTTCTAAACTAATTTCTTTCTCTACAATATTTAGTTCCTTTCCACTCACATCAACATAGCATCTTGTACAACAAGTGAAAGTATCAGGATCGCTTGGCAAAAAAGAGATTACTTGATAGGCTCCACTCCATTTCCATTGCACCAAGCTCTCAGCATCAGCTTTAGCGTCAACAAAAACATCTATGGTTTTATCAACAGATTTATAATTATAATAAATTGAATCAATTTTAGGAGCTCTTACAATTGTTTCTGTCTGAGAAAGGTAAGTCTCATCATTCCAAATTATTTCTACAAAGTATTCCCCACCAACAGTTACCTCAAAGGATTCATCATTCAGTTCATAATGGTCAGTATTGAATTCAAGTTGAGTTCTTCTATCATTAAGTGCATCATTAATGTATACTTGCGCATCAGAAATCATAACTGGTGCTTTAAAGTCATTAGGATTTGCTACATACTTGGTAGACGAAAATAATCTTACCTCGCCATTATTGACACCAGTAATTAACTGTCCATCCACTATTAATAACGGATCAACATCGTTAGTCTCAAAAAATATAGGATCTATACAAGCGTTAATACCTGCTGAGAGCAAAATGACGAATAATATATTCTTAAATTTATTAAATAGATTATAACGTCTAGTTAAACTAACATTCATCAATTATTCTTATTTAAGTGTAAAATTATAACCTACTGAAGGGAACATACTTCCAAGTACAGATAATTTGTAAGCCTGTGGCAATCTACCGTCACCAACTGTTCCGTAAAATATTGTGAAAGGATTACGCCTTGCATATACATTATAAAGACTAAAATTCCATTCCCCTTTAAACTTACTAGTCTTCTTAAGATTAGATTTTAAAGTCATAGATAAATCTAGTCTATGATAATCTGGTATTCTACCATCATTTCTTTTAGAGAAATTCGCATAAACAGTTCCTTGATATTCAAAAATAGACTCTGGAATAGTAAACGGACGGCCAGATCTGTATTGGAAATTTGAAGATATACTAATCCTTTTAGAGACTTTATAATTTACTACCGCATTAAAATTATGTGGAGAATCGAAATTTGCTGGAAAAATCTCTCCAGCTACGGATTCATTTACATTGCTGATTATTCTCCTCAAAGTTCTACTGTAAGTATAACTCAACCAACCATTTAATCTCCCCGATTTTTCTAACTTAAACTCTGAACCATATGAATATCCATCTGCAAGTAAGAGATCCCTCTCCAAAGATTCATTGATGAAAACCTGACTTCCGGCACGGTATTCCAGTAAGTTGGTTTGCCACTTATAAAAGGGCTCCACTTGAAAATTGAAGATATCCATATTAAGGAAATACCCTAAACTGACTTGATTAGTAATTCTTGGCTTAATGTATGAATCGCTTAGCTTCCAATACGAAACTGGAGAAATAGCTACGGAATTGGAGATCAGGTTTATATATTGGTTCGTTAAATTATAGCCAAATTTGACACTGCTCTTCTTATTAATAGAATAGCTTAGACTTACCCGTGGTTCTAAACCAGAGTAAGTATTATAAACTGAATTACCCGATATGGAAGTTGAATCACTAACGTTTTTATAGGGCAGTTGATTTTCCTGATATTCATATATTGTGGTAGGCCCGATATTCAAAAAATAATTATACCTAAGGCCGAGACTATAATTCAGTTTATCAAATAACTTCCCACCATAGTCAATGAAAGCGCTATTATGAAGAGCCCTTTCTTTCCCTGCATCAGAGCTATTAAATGCCCCTTCAGTATTCGGAACTAATTCTCCTAGATTTAGACGGTACAAAATAGACTGAATTCCAACTTCAACATAACTAGAACTTGAAATATCATAAATTACTTCAGCAGCAAGATCAGTATGTTCAATATTTGATTCATAATCAAACCCTATTCTAGTGTCAGGATTGCTGATCCCGTTACTGTACTTAGAGTATGAAGACTTTACAAGAAAAGAGAGATTACTTAAAGCATAGTTTCTGTAAATAAGTGATGCACCAGTATTTTGCACTCTGGAAGTCGTATCTTCCAAAAACTGATAGGTATCTCCACTTAACAATCCGCTGAATGATAAAGATGAGTTCTCAAATTTAGCATCTAATTTAACATTTAAGTCATAAAAGCCGGCTTCCTTGTTTTCTATTTCAGGGTTATTTACAAATGTTTTAATCAAAGAAGTATAAGCTCTTCTAAAATTTATTCTAGCCGCTAGTTTGTCCTTGATCACAGGACCATCCAATGAGACTTTGGTAGATATCAAACCTAGAGAACCACTTAATGATCTATCAGTAAAGGATCCTTTTCGTCCCTCTACATCTAAAACTGAAGAAGACCTCCCTCCATATCTAGCTGAAAACCCTCCTTTATGTAAGTCAAATGACTCAATTGATTCAGAATTAAATATTGAAAAGAACCCAAATAAGTGAGAGGAATTAAATATCGGAATACCATCAAAAAGAATCAGATTCTCATCAACGTTACCACCTCTAACATTAAACCCGCTTGAACCTTCCCCAACTGTGTTTACACCTGGCAATGAAATTATACTTTTAACAACATCCACTTCGCCTAAAAATGTTGGAAGTTCTTTGATTTGTCGGATAGAAATCTTTTCTAGACCACCTTGCGGCCTGTCAACCTTTTCTTGAGCATTATTACCTGTTACCACTACCTCATCAAAAGTGATTACATCGGAATTAAGATCAATTGTAAGTGTCGTATCATTATTCAAATTTAAACTCAGGTTTTCGGATGCGAAGCCATAACTATTTATCACTAAATTATTTTCACCCAGAAATCCTTTAATTTTAAAATTTCCTAATACATCAGAAAGGGTACCTTCGTTATAAGATGTATTTTTAATCGTTACACCTTGAATTGGCTGATCATTTGAGGATTGCATTACTTGTCCTGATATGACAACTTCTTTCCTACCCACTTCAACAGAGTTAAATTTACCAGACTGCTTTCCAAGGATATCAAATTCAGCATTAGTATAGTTGGCGTGTACTAAATCTAAAATCTCTTTACTATAGAAGCTAGATTCAAATATGAAAAATTGATTATTTAGTTCCATGAAAAAGTAACCAGTACCGTCAAGTATATATCTTAAAACTTGACCGAAGGTAGCTTCTTCAAAGTTGGTGCTTATTAAAAGCTGATTTATTGGAATATCACTATTTACAACATCAACATTGAAATGATTTTCTACATCTACAATAATGTCTGATAAAGGCTCATCAACATATTGCTTAGTAAAAGTACTGTCTACTTGCGAAAAACTATTAAAAAGTATAAAAATACTTATACCTAACGTAGTAAGAAATTTTTTCATCCAGGAAAAGAGGTTGATAGTTAGTTACTTAAATTATTCAGGATGCAATTAAGCAAAAAAAAGGTTCAGTGATTACTATTCATTCATTTCTTTGATAAACGGTCGAATTTTCATCTTTATAGTTTCTTGCTACTATTTTTTCAATATGCTTATTTAAAATTATTGAATTACTAGAAGATGATAAATAACTACTACCATGATAAACCTCCTGCTTTCTAAGCGTTCCATCTTGAAGATGAATCTCCAACTGCCTTGTATCTTTAGGAATTCGAACTGAACCCTCTATACTTTTAGAATGTACTAATAGGCTATCAGAATTTTGAGTGCTCACCAAAAACAATCTTTCTTTACGAGGAATGGAAGCAATTGCTTTTGCATCTCCCGGTACATAAAAGCCTGAAGAGGAGCTATCCATATATTTAAATTGATTTTCACCTTCATTAATTAAGACAAAACCGTTATGTGCGTCATACGGACCAACAGTAACTTCCGTTGAATGAGAATTACCCTGTCCGACTATATCCAATAGACCATCATCATCAACATCTAGAACTTCCATTCCAAAAATAGGGGCAAATTGTGCCTGCACGGGCAATTCATTTACCACAAACTCACCATTGCCCTTATTGACTAAATGCACACTAGCAAAATCATTTGCTGTAAGTTTATAAGCTCCTTTCCGCTCTTCTTCTGTTAAGACTTCCTTAAATGAAGATTCTGCAAATTTTTTGTATCGCGGAAATCGACTTCTCAAAAATGACATCTGGTCAATTAACATATCACGACTTGCAACAGTATGTTCTACACCATCATTATAATAGGTAAGTATAGGATCTATTTTATCATTTTTGTCAAAATCTTTTGCATAAACACTTAAAGGCGTTTCAGCAGAAGCGTTATGAGGATTATTCAAGCCTAGATTACCAATAACATAGTCCACATCACCATCGTTATCAAAATCCCCTGCTGCAATACCATTCCACCAACCTTTTCTATTTTGCAAATTATCTATTTTCAACTTGGAAAAAGCATCACCATTGTTCTTAAAAAAAGCAATATCAGTCCATTCTCCCACCATGATGATATCCATCAAGCCATCATTATTAAAATCAGTGAATAATGCATCTGTTATCATACCATACTGTTTCAATTCAGGTAAAACAGTCGTTGTTACATCTTTAAATTTACCTTCGTCATTACGATATATATAACTATTGGTAGGTAAAGGAAACTTTCCTGGAAAAACGCGACCTGTCACAAGCAAATCAAGATCTCCATCATTGTCAATATCAGCAGCCGCTACTTTAGAACTACTTATTGGATTCTGAGGAATCAGATCATTCCTTTTAATAAACTTGCCAGAACCATCATTTAAAAAGAATTGATCATAGTAATATTGACTTGGCTTTGGTACATCATTACCACCACTTGAGATATAAAGATCCAAGAAGCCGTCATTATTAGCATCAAATAATAATGGAGACATTTCTTCCATAAAATATGATGTAGTATCTATTACTTCTCCTGTAAATTCCCCATTGCCATTATCAGTAAATAAATAACCATTTTCTCCTGATGACCCTGCAACATACAAATCTTCAAACCCATCATTATTAACATCACCAACGGCTATCCCTGGCCCATTTTTAGAATATCTGTGGGGCATTAGTGGTTCTCGCTTAAAATCAGGTAAGTCATAATCTTTAGCCAAATACTTAATTCCTGTTGAATGATCTCTTGCAAATAGAGGCTTAGAGGCACTTTCTTCAGTACCTGTACTTTTCTTCTTTTGAGAATCTGAATAGGCGACTTTTACCAGAGTATTAGGGTTCACATTCCTGATAATTGTTTGCTTTTCATTTTTCCATCTAACTATAATAGAATCTACCGAACCTATCTCTCCTAAACCAAAATTTAAAATTGGAGAAACTGAAGACTGAAATCCTCTCTGTTGATAAAAGGTTTGCATTTGAACTGAATCCTCATGATAAAGCATAACCTCTGCTCCAGACAAATCAGCCTGATTCCCTTCCAACTTTATTTTTAAATAATTATGCTTCGTTAACTCTGCCCCATTATTTCTAAATATAAATGCTTCATCATCAATGTTATTTACAACAATATCTAGAAATCCATCATTATTTAAATCAACATAAGCAGCACCATTGGAAAGCGATGGTATATCCAAGCCCCATTCTTTGGTATTATTACTAAAGTCAAGGTTCCCCTCATTTTTAAACATGAAGTTTGAAATCTTGGCACTTTCCATTTCATGCAAAACATTTAAAATATTGCTTTTTGATTCATCTCCATATTTTCTTTCTTGAATGGCTTTGTATAGAATGAAATCTCTATCGGTCATATCCCTTTTAAAACCATTGGTGACATACATGTCTTTCCTACCATCGTTATCAAAATCCGCAAACAAACCTGACCAGCTCCAATCAGTAGAGTGAATGCCAGCTAATTGCCCTATCTCACTGAAGTATCCGTTGCCATTATTCAATTGGAGTGTATTCCGCATAAATTGCTTTTCAAAACCTAATTGTAGCGTTGCATTGAAAAGATCTAAGCCGACTGGCCCTACTAATTTTTTCCTTCTAAAATTATCAGGAGGCAACATATCTAATACTAACAAATCTGGCAGCCCATCATTATTAAAATCAGCCGCATCATTACCCATTGCGAAATTGCTAAAGTGCTTGAAATACTTTGCTGCGGACTCTTCAAATGTGCTATCACCATTATTGATGTACAAATAGTCATCATAATAGTAATCATTTGAGACATAAATATCATCAAAACCATCTTCATTCAAATCGATTATAGCTACCCCTAAACCATAGCCCTCTTTTAATATATTGGCAGACTTAGTGATCTCCACAAATTTCTTTCCAGTATTGAGAAACAATCTATCGTTGCTAGTTCCTGATCCGTCCTCCTTTAATTTCTTCATGACATTCTCATTATTAAAATCATTGGCATGATTTAATAAATATACATCAAGGAGCCCATCATTATTAAGGTCAAAAAAGGCAGAATGCGTAGTCCAGTCAGTCAAATCTAAACCATACTCTTTACTTTTTTCAGAAAAGGTGTTATCTCCATTGTTAATGTAGAGCTTATTTCTTCGATTCTCAGCATTTTTCGAACCAGTATAGGAAACATATAAATCAACAAATCCGTCATTATTTATATCGGCAAAAGAAGCTCCTGACGCCCAACCACCACTTTTGATACCTGCGTCCATCGTAATATCTGTAAATTTAAAGTCGCCATTATTGAGATATAACTTGGATGCAACTTGATTTCCAGTAAAAAAAACATCTTCAAGACCATCATTATTTATATCTCCAACAGCTACTCCCCCACCATTGTAAACATATTCATAATCTATGATATTCAAAGTGTCATTTTCGATCAAACGATTATTAAATTCAATACCGGTAGTTTTAGCAGGTAAATTTTCAAATAATGAATCCTTTGAGCAAGACCAAAAAAATGCGGATAAAACAATAAAAATAAATTTAATAAAATGATTCATTCTTCTTCTATTTTTTAATTAAACGGCTGATCACCAAATTAGCTACTTTATCTCCTTGCTTTACTCCATTAGTAATAGCAGGCATATAGTGTATACCACCATAAAGTCTACTAATAGCTGCTTCATTAGAGGCATCTAAAAATGATTCGAATGTTCTAACTGGCAACCCAAAAGCAGTTTCAGTTGTATCTTCAAAATATATATCATCTCCCAACAAATTTGTCAAAACTGTAGCTGCAGCAGTAGAAATCACACTATGCCCACTTGTGTATTCGGGAAATGCAGGTGTTTGTAATAAAGAATTCCAATTTGGATCAATATATCTGTTGATGTAAGTAATTGGACGTATTAAAGATGTTTCGTATTTCGTTTCCCAACAACTTAAGAAAGCATCGTATAAAGAAATCGATACCAAGGTTAAAACCCTGCTGCTTTCATAAATATCTAATCCCTTTTTTTGTGTTGCAATGTTAGAAATACTTATCCAATGTCCTCCAGGTGAAATTTTCTGATTATAGAACATCATATGCCCCTTTCTGTAACTAATATTAGGATTGCAGTCCCAAAACTTAGCTATTTCCACTTGCTCATCATTCAAGTTATTTTGGGTCTCATAAACATGCAATGCTTCTTTATAAAACTGACTGTTTTCAGTTGAATCAAACTTGGTTGGAGGTTCAGGTCTAAATTGACTTGCTGAATCAAGAATTAAAGGCCTTAAAGTATGCCAGTTGGGCTCAATACCCTCCATATAATCAGGAGGTGTAGCTTTCCACTTCCCTGGGTCATTATCGTAAGAATATCTTGTTAAACCAGTCCTTTCATGGTAACCATCCGATTTTGAATAATCTACGATTTGATTTGCAATACTTTCACCAAAAGCATAGCTAACTTCAATAACTTCTTGATCAAAATTTGCACTAAAATTTTCTTTTAAACTATCAAGATGCTTTGAGACTAAATCCTTACTAAAAACCAATTCTTTGGCTACAGTATGGAAAGCAATAAAACTAGCTATAGAAGGATTTACATTAGAAAATTCTTCATCGCCATTCTTGATCTGAAAATCATTCAACTTGCCATGAAAGCTCGAAATAGTATCATTCAAAGCTGCTAGACTTTCATAGGCAGCAAGATTTGAATAAACTATTATTCTGCTTGCAACCGGAGGAGTGAAAATATCTTCAATAATAACATTAGACAAAAATTCATTTGAGTCGTCTATGTGATTCCAATCAGAATAAACATCTGATTTTTTGTTGCTTTGACACGCACCAACTACAACAACTGCTAAAAACAGAAAAAAAATAAATTTGAAATTATTACTAATCATAAAAAATAATAAAGGCTTTTAAAATTAGAAGCTTTGTACCAACCATAGCAAGCAGTCCTAGGCTTCACCAATCTGATCTTCAAAATCTTAACTACAAAAGTATAGCATTATGTTTAGAAAGAAAAGCTAAAAAAAATAATAAAATTATAAATAAAATTATACAGAAGATACGCTACTAAAAGAGAAAGAAATCACTAAGAACTACATTCTATGCTGAGATCAAAAAGAAAGGCAAATTACAATCTATTACATAAAAAAAATGGAGGCAATGCCTCCATTTTTTCATAAAAATCAATACTTCAATTATATTCTAGTTAAAGTAGCTACATATCCACTACCATAATCTATAGTAACAGTGTTAGCCGTAACCTCTAATCCTGCTTCTGGATTAGATGCATAGTCAAAACTAGGATCTAAATCACGTATGGTCATTGCAGAACCATCTTCATTCAAAGACCAAGTACTCCATGTTGCGCCCTCAACAGACACTGGAGCTTGGAACTCGCTAGGTTCAGCGCAAACATCACTACTTTCTGCTCTTATCAACAATCCATCTTTACGGAAAGTAAAAATATCATCAAGTTCACAAGGTGCAGTCACTAGTTGATCGTATACATCACCAAAACCAGGGTAAGTATATGAAGTAACTGTATAATTACCTAACACAGCCAAAAACTCCGGTAAAACAGGCGCTAAAGTTGTTTCAATAACAGTTTCACCAGCTGACCAGTATATGTAACCTGAACTTACAGTAGAAGACCAGTTCCTTAAAGAACCAGACGAAGCACTGAAGAAGTAATCACCTCTTTCAGATCCTACATCACCTGGCGATAAAGTTACTACACCCTCTGCATTTGTTTCTCCAGAACTAACAACATTTTGCTCAAGCGCATAATCAGCTGCACTTGCAAAGAAATCAACTGTTGCTCCTGACACAGGCTCACCTTGTTGGTTTAGAACCACAACATTTAGGCTTGGCTCAACTACTGGGCCTGGTCTTTCCTGATTAACTGTATCTTCATCAACACAGCTAGAACCCATCACGGCCACAAATAATATGGCTATTATATTTTTTATATTTTTCATCATAGTAAATTAATATTTATTATCCACCAAATGTATAAATCGGAATATCCAATAATACTAACTCTGAAGCTGGAATTGGTAATTGTCTGAATGCACCTTCACGCATCCAACCTGCCCATCTTCTAGCTTCTGCTAATTCACGACCACCCCAAGTATTAAGCAATTCGATCATCTTCTCATACTTAACAGCATTCAATAAGACAGCATCACTTTCACCACCTGTTAGTGGAGTAAGGTCACCTCTGCCTACTCTAGTTCTGTTGATCAAAGTAGCGGCCAAGTTCTTATCTCCACCGGTTCTAATCAAAGCTTCTGCATGCATTAAGTCATTTTCAGCTTGCAAAAGAGCAGGCATTTCTCTGCCAGTCCAAGCTGAAAAATCAGGAGCATACCTGTTATGAACATAGTTTGAGAAACGATAAACTCCCCTATCAATTGGCTGAAAAACTTCAGCTCTATAAAGGAAATCGCTACTTACCCTTGCATCATTAGAAGAAATTTGTCCAGGGTTAGATGCATCTGATGGATATTCTGTTGGATAGCTTGGGTCGATAAGATTTAATAATTTCATATCTACTCTACACCATGTATTTGCAACAACACCATTGGCCAAAGACCCTCCACCAATTAATTTGTTGTCGTCAAACCATAAGTTACCATCTCCAATTGGAGCTAAATCGTAATCTATACCTTGGGAAGTCAACTGTCTAACTCTAGCCCAATCCGTTTGAGCAACTTCTTCAGGAGTTCTAGCATTTAAAACCAAAGCTTGCGCAGCTATTGTTCTTGCTAACTTAGCAAAATCAGCACTAGATAAAGTAACTCCATTTATGTAAGTAGAAGGAACAGTAAATTCATTTGCATCAGCAACTGCTGCCGCTTCTTCTAAACGAGTGGCTGCATAATCAGCAAGCGCTTTATAATCCACTAAAGCCTCAGCATTTAAAGTTGCCAAGTCAGTCTCAGCATTTACTATAAATCCTTGATCATAAAGCATACTTATGTGTGCAGCACCTGCACCCTGCAACCAATAAGCTACTGAACGTAATCTTTCAGTTACATCTACACCTTCTACGATGATTGCTCCTTCTGCATTCAACAATGCATTTTCCACATCTGTACCTACTGAAATAGCAGAATTAAATCTACTCCAAGCTTCCTCAATAGTAGGTGCATCATTAGATGTCAAACCGTTATCGATTGGTAAAGGTGGCTGCCAAGAAAAGTTCCTGATACCAAAATTACCCCAAGATGCAGTTAAAACATCTGCATTACAAGCTAAAGCAGGTCCAGGGTTAACCTGAGACTTACCTAAATGCCAATCGGCAAAACCTCCTGCCGGTAACCCAGCTAGGTCAGTTGGGCTAGCTAACACATCTGAGCTATTCGGCTCATTTGGGTTTTCAATCTCTAAATCAGCACAGCTATAAGCAAAAACACTGATAAAGAGTATAGTTAATATTTTATATAGTTTCATATATTTTAACTTTAGTTATTAAAATGTTAATTGTAATGAACCTGAAATCGTTCTAAAGTTAGGATATCTAAATCCATCAACAGCATAAGTAGTTCTATCAACATTATCTGGACCCTGACCTACTTCCGGATCGTAACCTGGATAATCAGAAACAGTAAATAGATTTCGTCCTACAATACCTACTTGGATTCCGTTAATGAAATCCCATCCTAAGTTTTTAACAGGAACGTTATAGTTGACAGATAACTCTCTTAATTTCAAGAAACTACCATCATAAACAAAATAAGAACTAGGATTATTAGTATTATAGAATGCTTGGTAATAACCAATTGGCTTAGGATTTTCTGCACCTCTTTGGTCGATATAACCAGCTCTATTATCTCTAGTTAAGAATTGGTTTGTTTGGCTATAAATATCGCCTCCTTGTTTCCAATCCCAAAGCATATATATTCTGAAATTCTTGAATAATACGAATGTATTATTGAAACCTAAGTTAAAGTCAGGATTAGTATCACCTACCTTGTGGTTGGTATTACCTTCTTCATCAACATATGGTAAAGGAACTTCATTGATAGTACCAATTTGACTAGCTCTAACAACGTAACCTTCATCATTAATTACGTAGTCAGACAAGTCAGCTTCTGGATTGCCATCTAAAACTTCGTCCAAAGATCTCATCCACTTAGTAGCATAAATTGCTCCTACTGGTTCACCTTCTTTAATCAAGAAAACATCAGATTGCTGAATACCTGTACCTCTTCTAAATTCAGGAATCGGTAAGTCAGTAATTTCTTGAATGAACTTATCAAACACCAATCCTGCATTCCATGTGAAATTTTCATTCTTTACGATGTTTGCATTTAATGATAATTCAACACCTTGGTAAGTTAAAGTACCAGCATTTTGCCACTGGAAATTATAACCAGCTGCAGCAATTAATGGAACTGGAATGATCTGATCTTCAATTGTAGAGTTTACATAAGTTACATCCAAATCGAATCTATCAAGGAAATACACGTTTACACCAAATTCTGTTTCAATAGAAGTTGCCGGTTGCAACAAACTATTACCAACAGTATTCTTTTGTGGAGTACCTCCTGAAACATTATAAGTTTCATACTGTGCGCTAAATCTAGGCTGAACACCAGAAGTTGCTTGAGAACCTCTAATTTTTAACTCCTGAATACCAGGGATTGTAACGTCTTCAGTAAGTCTATAAGAAGCTGCAACTCTGTAGTTAAAATAAGTTCTAGCATCTGCTCCAAATAAAGATACAGCATCTACTCTACCTAATAAATCTAAAGAGATTTTATCTTGCCATAATGTACCTACTTGGGCAAATCCACTCTCACTTTGAACCTCAGTAACAGTTTGACGAACTCGAGGAGCAGGATCTGATATATTAGACAAAGTTGGAGTACCACCAAATGTAAATCCATCACCAGTAACACCATGGCTATTATAACGGTTGACATCCCACCAGTATCCAAGTCGACCATTCAATGACAAATCACCAAATTCTTTTGCCATAAGAATGTTACCTCTTACGTTGGTCTGCAAAGTCTCATAACTGTCAAAAGTCATACCACCTGCACCAATACGAGCAAAAGCAACATCATCAGCTAAATAACCGAAAGGCACTACAGTTTCATCAATAATATTGTCTTTATCTAAACCAAAGAAACCCTCTAAAGTCATCCACTCAAAAGGCTTGTAGTCAATCCCAATACTTCCAATATATCTATCTCTTTCGCGAGTACTGTATCTATTCTGAAGAGAATAAACAGGGTTCACCATTTGCTGAGAACTATCCGGCTTTGCATTTATTACTGTTTCAGCAGGATTATTTGGATTTGGAACTTCTTCAAACAAATCTCTATCCGGTCTTAAAGTAAGAATATCAAAGAAAGGAGTTACTGGAGCAACGTCAATCGTACTTCTACTATAGAAATTACTAGTAGTCACCTTAACTTTATCAGAAATATCAAAGTCTAAATTTGCTTTAAAGTTAAATCTTTGCTGTCCTTGAGTATCTCTAATAATACCTGGCTGCCTTGTATGCTGCCCTGAAACCATATAGTTCATACTCTCAGCATTTCCTGTCATTGACATGAAATTTGTATAGAACAAATTATCTTCAAACAAGATATCCTGATAATCAACTGGATCTGGATAAGGTGTTACAGACAATCCATCTGCTCTTGGCACTTGACCACCAACTGGAGGAGCTCCTGTTTCAGGATCAATTTCGTAGTGGTGAGTTTCTGCTAAAGGAATTCTACCAGGCAAAAAGTTTTGCCCAACTTCATTTCTAATAACAATTTTTGAATCACCTTTTTTCATACTAGAACCTCTATTGGTCTTAATAACAATAGCACCATTAGCCGCTCTAGATCCGTAAAGTGCAGCAGCAGAAGCTGATTTCAACACTTGAACAGAAGCAATATCTTCAGAGTTAATAGTACTAAGACCACCATCGATAATCATTCCATCAACAATGATAAGAGGTTGCTGTCCTTCAAATAATGAAGTAGTACCTCTAAGTCTAATACCTGCATTTGAACCTGGAGATCCTGCTTGTGTAATTCTAACACCTGCAACTTTTCCTTGCAATGCTTGAGCAGGGTCGATACCTGGAGCATTCTGGATTAAGTCACCATCAACTTGACCTATAGAATAACCCAATGTTTTTGTGGTTATACCTGGAGCTGAACCTGTAACAACAACTTCACTCAATTGAGCAACATCAGAGACCATAGCAACATCAATAACTGATCTTGAACCAACTGGTATCTCTTGTTTTGCCATTCCAATAAAAGTAAACACCAATGTACCGCCATCAGATGGCACAGAAATTTTATAATTTCCGTCAAGGTCAGTATTGACCCCAGTACCGGTACCTTTTAATAATACGTTCACACCTGGCAAGCCTTCGCCTGATTCAGAATCAGTTACTTTACCACTTACGGTGCGATCCTGTGCCCATGCATATAGCACGAACACCAACATGAAACATGTTAGTAGAATCTTCTTCATACTTATTTTAGTTTAGGTTAACAATAATTAAAGGTTAAATGTACATAACATTAAATTAAAATACCTAACAAAATATAAATTTTTCTTGAAAAATATTTGCCAAATAAAAACGATATACGGTGCATTTATATAGTTTAAAATTGATACAAAGCCAACATATGCAGTATAAAAAATTAACAATACGGATGTATTAAGCTACTAAAATATAACTTATCCAATATTTTTTTGAACTACAAGACTTTGAAAATCACCGTTTTCCTATACTCTCCTGATGGCAACTTTTTTGCTCCATAACCAACAGCTTTGATATTCTCTTCTAGCACTCCGTCTTTTATAATTAACTTTTCATAAACGGCTTTCGCTCTTTTCCTTGATAATTCCTTATTGTAAGAGGCAGACCCAATTTCATCGGTATATCCCCCAATTTCAATTTTCAAATTAGGGTTTTGGCTGAGAAGATCGGCTACTTTATTAATTTCATTGCTTGATTTCTCGGATAGTTCATAACTGTCAAATTCAAAATAAATATTGTTTAATTCTACTATAGCTCCTTTTTCTATTGGCTTTAAAGCAAAATTCAATTCAGTTTTACTTTCGCTAATCTCTAACCTTCTTGAATTAAATAAATAATTAGGAGCATCCACGTAAAATGCATATTCAGATGGCCTTGGAATAATCACTTTGTATTCACCGCTCGTTCTATTACTGTAAGTCTCTTGAATCAAGCTGTCCAATTTCAAATCATATATTTGTATTTTGGCTCTCAACTTGGAACTATCTTTTGAATTTATCACCCCTCCAAAAACCAGATTGACTTCATTTTCTACCTTACTCTTTTGGAAGAATATTTTTGAAGGCGGGTATTGAGCCTCAGATTGCATTTCTCTTGACCAATACTTTTCTCCGCTAAATTTTTGATGATAAGAAAGTTCATTGTTAAAACTATTGACTGGCAATCCTAAATTACTCACCTCTCCTTCATCTAGAGGCCATTTAATTTTATAAATATCAAATCCTCCCATGCCAACCCCTCCGTTTGAACTGAAATACATTTCATCATTCGACAATGTTAGAAATGGAGATATTTCATCTGCAAAGGTGTTGATCTTTTTACCAAGGTTAATTGCTTCAGTCCATTTACCATTTACTTTTTTAGAATAGTAAAGATCTCTTTTACCAAATCCACCCGTCCTATTGGAGCTAAAAATCAAAAATCTTCCATCAGAAGAAAGGAAAGGTTGGGACTCCCATGCACTGGAATTTATATTTCCACCTAAATTCTCTGGTTCTTGCCATTCATCTCCTTCAAAATAAGATATATATAAATCGCAACTTCCTAAACCATCTCTTTTATTACAGCCAGTAAAAACCATTACTCTTCCATCTGCAGAAATAGCAGCAGCCCCTTCATTATCTTTAGTATTGATAACTGGAACTTTCTCAACATTTTGAAATTGACTACCCGATAGTTTTGCTCGATAGATGCCCTCTGCCAGACTTCCTGTTCTTTGGCCTGTGAAATATAAAAACTCTGAGGGGTACAATGTAAAGAAAGGAAAATAGATGCTTCTGAAAATCTTATCCGACTCAATAGATTCGACATTCTTATCAGAACCATCATGTTTATCTATCTCTTGTAAAGCAAAATCTATCGATTCGGAAATGATATGTGCCATCTTCAAGTACTCCTCCTTGTAACCTTTTTGCTTGTAAATTTCAATTGGCTTTTTCGCAAGCTGATACTTTCCTCTATCAAAAGACTCCTTCCCTAAAATGAAATAGTAATCTGTATACTTTGATGGCCAATTTTCTTCCAAAGAAAAAGCCTTTTCAAGCGAAGACACCACTTTGTTTAAATCATTGATTCCGTAAAACAAAGATGCTTTCTCTAAATAAAGATGGTGATTTTCAGGTTCAATCTCTATGGCATCTTCCATATATTGAACTGCAGCTTCCCAATCCCTTTTGTAAAGTGCTTCTTTAGACTTTTCGACTAAACGCTCTGTTCTCCATTTGTAGTCCTGACTTGAAAGAGTCAGTGTATAAAAAACCGTAATTATTAGAAGTGGTATGATTTTGAAATTCATATTCCAATTTAGCTGATAAGAGAGAATTTCAAAAGGAATTTTAGATTTAAGCTATAAACCAAATTTTTAGAAAGTTTGATTTATTAAAAGATACTGCACACTATAAATAGATTGCTAATTAAAGGAAACCTAACTTTGGAAATAAGTCATATATGAAATGTCTAATGCTGGTGAGAGCTTCAGCTCGTAGGCTATCGCTTGGTTCTAAAGCACGAGCTAAGAAGCTCGCGCTAGCTTGGGGATATATACTTCAATCGTGTTTATGCCTGACTGAGCTGACACAAATGCGGGCGAAAAAAGTTGATATATATATATTAGAAATTTTTCGGCTATGGGATCTGCAAGTACTTATGAGTTTGTAAGGATATACCCCAATTCGGATTTTCTTTAACATATTCAACTATTAAAGGCATCATTTCTTCTCTTTTGCTCCATTCTGGTTGTAGCATTAATTTACAATCAGACCCTACTTTCTCAGCATGTTCTTCTGCCCACTTAAAATCTGACTTATTGAAAATGATGATTTTTAATTCATCTGCTCTGTCATACCAATGTTCCAATGGAGCTTTAAATTTCTTGGGAGATAAGCAGACCCAATCTACCATACCAGTGAATGGATGAGCACCAGAAGTCTCAACATTTACATGAAATCCTTTCTGCAGCAATCTCTTAGTCAACCCATGCATATCATACATAAAAGGTTCACCGCCAGTAATTACTGCCAAGCGAGATTCGTATTGATAGGCATCGTCTACGATATCGTCTATTTTTTTGAGGGGCCATTTATCAGCATCCCAAGAATCTTTCACATCACACCATACACAACCCACATCACAACCGCCTAAACGAATGAAATATGCTGCTTTTCCACTGTGAAATCCTTCTCCTTGAATGGTATAAAAAGACTCCATCAAGGGAAGTTCTATATTGGGATCAAACGAGTTCTTGTCCATAAATTTCTTTTTGAGAGGCTAGCCATGTATTCATTAATAAGCCAGCTCTTGTCATGGGGCCTACACCACCCGGAACAGGTGTTATGTGAGTCGCTTTTTTGGAAACTTCATCAAATAAAACATCTCCCTTCAAGGCAAAACCTGACTTTTTACTTTCGTCAGGGACTCGAGTTGTTCCAACATCAATCACTACCACATCGTTCTTCACCATATCAGCAGTAATCAAACCAGGTTTCCCAACAGCTACTATTAAAATATCTGCTTGTTTGGTATATTTTGCTAAATCGACAGTATATCTATGCGTTAAAGTTACAGTTGCATCTCCAGGATAATTAGCACTTCCCATTAGAATTGAGACAGGAGAACCCACAATATGACTTCTCCCAACCACTACACAATGCTTTCCTTTTGTTTGAATATCATAGCGCTTGATTAATTCCATCACACCAAATGGAGTAGCCGGTACATAAGCCGGTAAATTTGAAGCCATTCTACCATAGTTCACAGGATGAAAGCCATCCACATCTTTTTCAGGCTTGATGGCATTCAACACCTTGTTTACATCAATGTGTTTAGGCAAAGGTAACTGAACAATGAAACCATCTACTCTTTCATCATTATTCAATTTATCTACTTCTTGCAAAAGTTCTGCTTCTGTAATTGAATCATCAAAAAGTAACTTTGACGATTCAAAACCAATTTCCTGGCAATCTCTCACTTTAGCTTCCACATAGGTTTGGCTTGCCCCATCGGTACCCACCAAAATGGCAGAAAGATGAGGTACTTTACCACCTTCTTTCTTCAATTCGTCAACTTTTGCTTTTAATTCTTCTTTTATTTGAGAAGAAATTTTCTTCCCATCTAATAAAATAGGCATGATGTTATGCTTATATGATGTTTAACTAGTATATGTGGATCAGTCCAATTTAAGTACTGCCATAAATGCTTCTTGCGGAATTTCTACATTTCCCACCTGACGCATTCTTTTCTTACCTTTTTTCTGTTTCTCCAGTAGCTTTCTCTTACGGGAAATATCACCTCCGTAACATTTAGCCAGTACATTCTTACGAAGTGCTTTTACTGATTCCCTAGCAATTACCTTAGTACCAATTGCGGCCTGAACTGCTATTTCAAATTGTTGTCTAGGTATCAATTCTTTCAACTTTTCACACAATTTCTTTCCCCACTCATAAGCCTTATCCCTATGAACAATTGCTGAAAGCGCATCCACTTTATCTCCGTTTAGAAGGATATCCAATTTCACCAAATTACTGCTATGATAGCCTACCAACTCATAATCTAATGAAGCATAGCCTTTTGAAATTGTTTTTAACTTATCAAAGAAATCAAATACAATTTCAGCCAATGGCAAATGAAAGGTTAATTCAACTCTAGATTGTGTTAAATATACCTGATTTTTGATCTCCCCCCTTTTATCCATACAAAGAGAAATCACAGGGCCTACAAAATCTTCTTTTGTTATAATTTGTGCTCTAATATAAGGCTCTTCCAAATAGTCAATACTTCCTAAATCTGGCAATTCCGATGGAGCACTAACTTTTACCATTTCCCCATCTTTCTTAAAGGCATGAAACTGTACGGAAGGAACTGTGGTAATCACCGTCATATCAAATTCACGCTCCAAACGTTCCTGCACAATCTCCATGTGCAACATTCCTAAGAAGCCACATCTAAAACCAAAGCCAAGAGCAGCGGAGGTTTCTGGTTCCCATACCAAGGAAGCATCATTCAATTGCAGCTTTTCCATGGAAGCTCTCAGTTCTTCAAAATCTGAAGTCTCCACAGGGTAAATCCCAGCATAAACCATGGGTTTTACATTTTCAAATCCTTGAACTGCTTTTCCTGGATTCTCAACGTGGGTAACAGTATCACCTACTTTAACTTCTTTGGCTACCTTAATACCACTAATCAAATAACCAACATTTCCAGTGCTAATAGTATTCTTTGGCTGTTGAGTTAATTTTAGAATTCCGATTTCATCTGCTTCGTAAGTCTTGCCAGTATTGATGAATTTAATCTTGTCTCCTTTGGATATTTCACCATTAAAAACTCTAAAATAAACTTCAATTCCTCTATAAGGATTAAATACAGAATCAAAAACCATGGCTTGTAATGGTGCATTAGGGTCACCTGTTGGAGCTGGAATTCTGTGCGCAATGGCCTCTAGAATTTCCGTTATACCAATTCCTTCCTTTGCACTCGCATGTAAAATATCCTCCTTTTTACAGCCAATTAATTCAATAATCTGGTCAGACACTTCCTCTACCATGGCCCCTGGCAAGTCTATTTTATTGAGCACGGGAATAATTTCCAAATCGTGCTCGATAGCTAAGTAAAGGTTTGAAATGGTTTGCGCTTGAATTCCTTGTGCAGCATCCACTATTAAAAGTGCACCTTCACAAGCGGCAATGGATCGGGACACTTCATATGAGAAATCCACGTGACCTGGCGTGTCAATTAAATTGTACGTATATTCCTCCCCATTCAATTTATAATCCATTTGGATTGCATGTGATTTGATGGTGATGCCTCGCTCACGCTCCAAATCCATATTATCCAACAACTGCTCCATTTTCTCGCGCTCATTCACTGTCTGGGTTGAATCCAACAGCCTATCTGCCAAGGTACTTTTACCATGGTCAATGTGCGCAATAATGCAAAAATTTCTAATGTTCTTCATTTTCATAATCGAAGTGCAAAAGTACGTAATAAGGCTGAGATATAATAATAAGGTGATTCTAATTTATTGAGAATTAGATGAGAGGTGAATTAGTTCAGATGGCTATGTATTTCCATCATGATTTTAATTAAGGTCGTTCCTACGGAACTTACTTATTCTATTATTTTTTGAGGTTACCGTATGGTCGTTCCTCTGGAACTCTGGAAAGGCTGTACATTTTATTCTATGACAACTAATTCTTCATATAATGCTTCAATTGGGTCATCAAAATTATCCTTCATATGGATTTTCCCTTTTAATAATCCGAAAGCTCTTTCCTTTTTTTTCTTTACCTCCTTGTTCCAATTTAAGCTTCTCTATCAAATCCAACACATTCTTTTTATCTGATTCCGACAAGCTCATGAAGTCTGAGTTTATCGTAGTATTCGTAATAGATAATCATTAATAATTACTATTATTATATAAAAGCCATTAGAATCAAAAAGGGTTCCTAATAATTTTCTTAATTTTGGGTTTATGGGAATACGTGCAGTACTAAGTAAACCATTGGCGGCAATTATAGTCAACCAACAAAAAAAATGGGCAGCTCAACCAGCTCTGTCCCAAGTCAAAATATTTAAAAATATCATCCATAAAGCCAAAAATACGGCTTTCGGAAAAGATCATGGATTTGAGAACATTCAAACCTATGAAGATTTTAAAAAGCAAGTCCCAATTCGGGATTATGAAGCGCTAAAGCCTTATGTAGATAAAATTTTGCAGGGAGAAAGTGATGTACTTTGGCCGGGAAAACCAGCCTATTTTGCTAAAACAAGTGGTACCACATCAGGCACAAAATATATTCCCATCACCAAAGATTCTATTCCCAATCATATTAATAGTGCAAAAAATGCCTTATTAAGCTATGTGCACGAAACCGGTAAGTCTCAATTTCTAGATGGAAAATTAATCTTCTTATCTGGGGCACCGACTTTAGAGCAGAAAGCTGGAATAAATACAGGTAGATTATCAGGCATTGTCAATCATCACGTACCTAATTATTTGCGAACTAATCAGCTTCCTTCCTTTGAAACCAATTGCATAGAGGAATGGGAAGAAAAACTGGAGCGCATTATTGATGAAACAATAGATCAGGATATGAGCCTGATTTCAGGAATTCCACCATGGGTGCAAATGTATTTTGACAGAATTCAAGCAAGAGTCAACAAGCCTATTAAAGATATCTTCCCGAATTTCGAGATGTTTGTTTATGGTGGGGTTAATTTTGAGCCTTATAAAAATAAACTATACGAAAGCATTGGCAAAAAGGTAGATTCAATAGAAACCTATCCAGCTTCAGAGGGCTTTATTGCCTATCAAGATTCACAAAAAGAAGATGGATTGTTGCTTTTATTAAACAGTGGTATATTTTTCGAGTTTATACCTGCTGAGGAATATTTTGATGAAAATCCGACCAGATTGATGATTGATCAGGTGGAAATGGACAAGAATTATGCTTTAATCATCAACAGCAATGCAGGATTGTGGGGCTATTCGATTGGAGATACGGTGAAATTTGTTTCCATGAATCCTTATAGAGTAGTGGTCTCTGGAAGGATCAAACATTTTATTTCCGCTTTTGGGGAACATGTTATAGGAGAAGAAGTGGAAAATGCCATGAAAGCAACTTGTGAAAAATTCGAAAACGTAAAAATCACAGAATTCACAGTTGCTCCACAAGTAACTCCTAAAGACGGATTACCTCACCATGAATGGTTTGTGGAATTTGATAATCCTCCGATTGATTTGGAAGCATTTTCTAATGAATTGGATATTAATTTAAGAAAACGAAACAGTTACTATGACGACCTGATTACAGGCAGCATCTTAAGAACTTTAAAAATAAGAACACTCAAAAAAGCCTCTTTTATTAATTATATGCGTTCAGAAGGAAAGCTGGGAGGTCAAAACAAAGTCCCGCGTCTTTCAAACGACAGAAAAATAGCGGAGGCTATGGAGAAATACACACATTAAAATTTAATTATATTAATTGACTTATGTCTAATAAAAAATCGATAGCCATCTTAGGCTCTACGGGCTCCATTGGAACCCAAGCCCTAGAGGTTATCAAATCACATCCTGATCATTTTCAAGTTGAAGTACTGACAGCACAGAACAATGTAGATTTACTTATTCAGCAATCCATCCAATTCAGACCTAATGCAGTGGTAATTGGAAACGATGCTTTTTATGATAAGGTCTTCAATGTGCTTGATCCTTTAGGAATAAAGGTATATTCAGGTGAAAAATCTTTAGCTAGTGTGGTCCAAATGGACACCATTGATGTTGTACTGACTGCTCTGGTTGGTTACGCAGGCTTACTACCTACCATCAAAGCCATCGAAGCAGGAAAACATATTGCTTTGGCAAATAAAGAAACCTTGGTAGTTGCAGGAGAACTAGTCACTTCATTAGCTAAACAAAAAGGTGTAAATATTTATCCTGTAGATTCTGAACATTCCGCTATTTTCCAATGCTTAGTTGGGGAATTCCATAATCCGATTGAAAAAGTAATTTTGACTGCTTCAGGTGGCCCATTCAGAGGAAGAAGCAAGAAATTTTTAGAGTCAGTAAAGAAAGAGCAAGCCTTAAAACACCCGAATTGGGATATGGGTGCTAAAATCACCATCGATTCTGCCAGTTTGATGAATAAAGGTTTGGAAGTAATTGAAGCCAAATGGTTATTCAATCTTCGAGAAGATCAAGTGGATGTAGTGGTACACCCCCAATCTATTATTCACAGCATGGTGCAATTTGAAGACAGCTCTATAAAAGCACAAATGGGGCTTCCAGATATGCGAGTACCAATTATGTTTGCTTTAAGCTACCCTGACCGTTTGAAAGCTGATTTTCCAAGGTTCAATTTCATGGATTATCCGCAACTCACATTCGAACAACCCGATAGTGATACCTTCCGTAACTTAGCTTTAGCTTTCCATGCCCTTGGGCGTGAAGGAAATGCAGCTTGTATTTTGAATGCAGCGAATGAAGTAGTAGTTTCGGCCTTTCTTGAAGATAAGATTTCCTTTTTAGGCATGTCTGAAGTGATAGAAAGTTGCCTGGATAAAGTAGATTTTGTCAAAACCCCAAGTTTGGAAGATTATATTTCAACAGATAAAGAAACTAGAATTAAAGCTTTAGAGTTTATAAATTAATGGAAACAGTTATTATGATCGCCCAATTAATTTTGGGCTTATCTATTTTGGTAGGATTGCATGAGTTTGGCCACCTATTGGCAGCCAAAGCTTTTGGTATGAGAGTGGAACAATTTTCAATTGGATTCCCTCCAAAAATTTTCAGTTTTAAGTACGGTGAAACCGAATACGCACTTAGTGCAATTCCTTTAGGTGGTTTTGTGAAAATTTCAGGAATGATTGATGAATCTCTCGACACCAAAAACATGGACAAAGAACCTGAGCCTTATGAATTTAGAGCAAAACCAGCATGGCAAAGATTGATAGTAATGATGGGCGGTATTATCGTAAACGTCATTACAGGTATTATCATTTTCATATTTCTTCAATACGGTTATGGTGAAACATACGAATCCAAAGATAACATTACAGAAAATGGTATTTACGCTTATGAGCCAGCCAAAGAAATTGGACTAAAGAATGGTGACATCATCATCAATGTAAATGGAAAAGATTATGAAAAAGTAAGTGATCTCACTAGCTCTGATGTGTTGTTAGAATCTGATAGCTATTATACTGTTTTAAGAGATGGAAAAGAAATTGTTGTTCCCATTCCGAATGACATGATAGAAAGAATTTCTGAAGATAATCAGCGAATACCATTCATTCGACCTTTATACGAATTTGAAGTTGATAATGTACAGCCACAAAGCAATGCAGATATGGCTGGGTTGATGCCAGGTGACAAAATCATAGCAGTAAACGGTGAAGAGGTAAAATACTTCCAATTCTTTCAAGAAAAACTAGAAAACCATAAGGGTGAAGAAATCCGATTGACTGTAAAGAGAAATGAAAAAATTGAACAATTGCAAGCAAAAGTCGGTGATGATGGTCGTTTAGGCTTTATGTCCAAGCCTGATATTGAATTGGAACATGAAGAGTTTACTTTTGCAGAATCGATTCCAACCGGTACTGCAAAAGCTTTCAATGTAATATGGTTAAACATTAAAGGTTTTGGTAAAATCTTCAGAGGCGAAGTTTCGGCTTCAGAATCTTTATCTGGACCAATTGGAATAGCTCAGATTTTTGGCGGAGAATGGGTTTGGCAGAAATTCTGGGGAATTACCGGATTGCTTTCCATGGTATTAGCCTTTATGAATTTCTTACCGATTCCTGCATTAGATGGAGGTCACGTAGTATTCTTAAGTTATGAGATTATTTCTGGCAGGAAACCTTCTGATAAATTTCTAGAGAATGCTCAAAAAGTCGGAATGGTTTTATTACTTGGCTTGATGGCATTTGCCATTTTCAATGATATTTGGAAAGTAATTTTCTAGCATGAAGCCTACTAAAGTTTTAACTTATATCGTAATAGCAGCAGTCATTTTGATTGCTGTTTTCAGTTTATTCAATACTGGAGATAGCCCAGAAGTGGAAAGCAATTACATTGAAGACATGAAAGCTTTTCGGCATCAAAAGGACAGCTTTATGCTAAATGACGAAAAATCTCCTTTCATTGAGCAAAATGTGGCTTTCAAAGGATTGAATTATTTCGATATAGATGAAAGTTTCAAGGTAAAAGCCTCCGTTGAAGCTCTTGAAGATGGTAAAGTTTATAACTTGAGAACAAGTGATGATAAAGTAAAAACCTATCAAGCAGTAGCTATTTTACATTTTGATATTGTCGGCTCTCATCAAGACTTAACTTTATTACAATCTGCAGCTGATGGACACTTTTTCCTTTCTTTTTATGATGAAACCTCTGCAATAACCACTTATGGTGCAGGAAGATACTTGGAAGTGGACTTTAAAAAAGGACAACAACAAGTCGTATTAGACTTTAACAAATCTTATAATCCATATTGTGCTTATACTGAAGGCTATAGCTGCCCTGTGCCTCCACCAGAGAATAACATCACCATTCCGATTAATGCTGGAGAGAAGAATTATGAATAAGGGTAAATAGTCTTTTTTCATCTACTCTCCTGCTGTATGACAACATTTCATATTTCCAGCCAACACCCCTAAAGTCCCCTCAAGGGGATAATCTCACAGATTTAATTCTGTAGGAAATAATAAGTTTTATCACTTTTTTGTCAATTATCAAGTAAATCTTTTGTGCAAATGATGCTAAATCAAATTAAAAAATCAATGTAAATTCTGTGCGGCTCCCCCGCCAGCTGGCGGGGCGAAGGGGGGTGTCACCATTCTGCTTGACATAATTCAATAATATTTTACTTTATATAGTAATGCCTTTTAAGATTCGGGGCAACAACCACAAATAAAACAGGAAAAATTACGAATAAGCGTAATTAATCATTCTCCTTATCAATCATTTCTTTAATTTTGTTTTTAGAAAATAAAATGGACTACTAAAAATCCATATTTATTAATAGAGAAGTATAAAAATACAGAAATGAAGATAGCTTTAAACTGGTTAAAGAACTATATAAATATTACACAATCTCCTGAAGAACTTTCAGAAACCTTGACCAATACCGGACTAGAAGTAGAGGGAATGGAGGAAATTGAAACCGTTCCTGGCGGATTGAAAGGATTGGTGATAGGTGAAGTCAAAACCTGTGAAAAACACCCGAATGCAGATAAATTAAAAATCACCACAGTTGATATTGGTGAGCATGAGCCTGTCCAAATTGTTTGTGGAGCACCAAATGTAGCTGCAGGACAAAAAGTAGTAGTGGCAACGGTGAATTCCACGCTTTACCCAAATCCTGATGAGCCTTTCAAAATCAAAAAATCCAAAATTCGCGGAGAAGTTAGCATGGGAATGATTTGCGCTGAGGACGAAATTGGCATGGGTGCAAGTCATGATGGTATTATGGTTTTGGATACAGATAAACCTAATGGAACTCCTGCTGCAGAGTATTTCAATATTGAATCGGACATTGTTTACGAAATTGGCCTCACACCGAATCGTGCTGATGCCATGGGGCATATCGGAGCAGCTAGAGATATCAAAGCTGTAACGGGTGAAGCAGTAAAATTTCCTTCAATCCTAGATTTCAAAGTAGATAATCAAGATCTACCTATCACAGTAGAAGTGGAAAACAAAGAGGCTTGCCCTCGCTATAGCGGCTTGAGCATCTCAGGAATCAAAGTGGCACCCAGCCCTGATTGGTTACAAAATACCTTGAAAAGCATTGGTTTACAGCCTATCAACAATGTGGTAGATGTAACGAATTACGTAATGCACGAATTAGGCCAACCGCTTCATGCTTTCAATGCTGACAAAATTTCAGGCAATACCATCAAAGTTAAAAATTTAGCTGAAGGAAGTAAATTCATCACTTTAGATGAAAAAGAAAGAAAACTGTCGGCTAAAGATTTAATGATCTGTGATGGAGATTCAAATCCACTTTGCATAGCAGGAGTTTTTGGTGGAATTGATTCAGGAGTTAAGGATGACACCACAAAAGTATTTTTAGAATCTGCATATTTCTCTGCAGACAGTGTTAGAAAAACATCGCAGCACCATCAACTAAAAACGGATGCTTCATTTCGCTATGAAAGAGGGACTGACCCTAATATTACGGTTTACGCCCTCAAAAGAGCTGCCTTATTGATTCAGGAAGTAGCGGGTGGACAAATCAGTAGTGAAATTCAGGATGAGTATCCAGTAGCCATTCCAAATCGAGAAGTAATGATGAAATATAAAAACATCGACCGATTGATTGGCAAAAAATTGGAGCAGGATGAAATTCATACCATTCTCAATAGATTGGATATTGAAACTACTGACAAAATCGAGACTGGCTTCAAAGCGATAGTTCCGCCTTATCGAGTGGATGTCACCCGTGAAGCAGATGTAATTGAAGAAATAATCCGAATATACGGATTTAACAATATTGCCTTGCCAGAAACGCTATCTAGCAGTTATATGGCAAGTTTCCCTGAGGTTGACCCGGTTAAAATGAGAAAAGAGGCTGGTTTACTCTTAACTGCCAATGGTTTCCAGGAAATCATGACCAATTCCCTAACAAAACCTGGTTTCAGTGAACAATTGGATGGTTTCAATTCTAAAGAAAATGTTGAAATCCTTAACAAATTGAGTGAGGATTTAGGCGTAATGCGTCAAGATTTGATGTTCACGGCCTTAGACGTTTTAGCTTACAACATCAATCGAAGACAAACCGACTTGAAATTTTATGAATTCGGAAAAGTTTATAAAAAAATTAATTCCAAATATAAGGAGGAAATGCGCCTTGGCATTTACCTGACAGGGAAAAACGAAGCCGAAAATTGGATTCGAAAAAATGAATCTGTAAAATTTCATGACCTCTATTCGGCAGTTCTAAAAATTTTCGATAAATTTAATGCGGAAAGTATTGAAAATGAAGAATTTCATAACGATTGCTTCGACTATGGCTTGAAGTTAAAAATCAAGCAAAATGTAGTGGCTGAACTGGGTAAATTAAGTAAAAAAGCCCTGAAATTGAGCGGGTTGAAGCAAGATGTTTTCTATGCTAATGTCAATTGGGAGGCACTATTGAAAATGGTCAATGTCAATATCCAATTTGAGCCAGTAAGTAAATTCCCGGAAGTGAAGCGGGATTTATCACTAGTAATAGATGACAATGTTTCATATGATGAAATTAAGAAGATAAGCTTGAAACAAGCGCAATACTTAATCAGTAATATAGATGTTTTTGATGTTTATCAAGGGGACAAAATCGAGAAAGGAAAAAAAGCTTATGCTTTATCCTTCACCTTGCAAGACAAAACGAAGACATTGACAGATAAGATTATAGATAAAACAATGGACAAACTGATGAAAGCTTTCGAGAATGAAATTGGGGCAGTAATCAGAAAATAAAATGAATCAGGCAGCTACACATAACGAATTAAATGCCCTAGAGCGCAAAGTTCAATTGCTTTTGAATGAATATCAAAATGCAAAGAATGAATTGAGAAGCTTAAAAGCGGAAAATGAAGAATTAAAAGCTGTTTTAAAATCTAAAGACGAGAAAATTAACGACTTTCAAAATCAAGATAAAATTAGTAAAATTGTAGGAAGTATTGGGAAGAGTGAAGAAGAGGCTTCTGAAATGAAGGGTAAAATTGACGATTACATTAAAGAGATTGATAAGTGCATTTTGCATTTAACAAGATAATAGATAAACCGGTTTATGAGAGAACTTTCAATCAAGATTAAAATTGCTGACAGGGAATATCCCATGACAGTGAAAGCGGAGGAAGAAGAAAGAGTGAGAAGAGCCGGAAAATTAATCAATGAACGATTGAAATCTTACAGAGAAAAATTCGGGATTGATGACAAACAGGACTTACTTTCAATGGTAGCTTTTGATGCTATTGTTGACAGATTTGGCGTTGAAGAAAATTTACAAAGCAATGACGAATCGGTTTTGAATAAAATAAAATCTATTGAACATTTAATCAATCAAACAATCTAAGCCCTTCCAATCAGAATAAATAGAGCCTATTAGGCAATTACTTGAGAGACGTTTGTAATCATCTGATAATCAGATCAAACTTCAAAGATTTCAGTAATTAAATTTTGGTTCTAGATCCACATCACCGCTTCCCATTAAATAATAAATAAAAATGGGAACTATATACATAATTATTTCTGGAGTAGTAGGACTACTTTTGGGTTTTGTATTAAGCAAAATTGCTCAAAAAAGCCTACTTAGCAAGCTAGAGAGAGAAGCGCAAGACAAAGCCGCTTTGATAGTACGTGAAGCTGAAGTAAATGCCGAGAACACCAAAAAAGATAAAATGCTTGAAGCAAAGGAGCATTTTCTCAAAAAGAAATCAGACTTCGAGGATGAGATTGGCCAACGAAAAAGCCAAATGGCAGCTAATGAAAATAAGCTGAAACAAAGAGAGCAAAACTTGTCCAAAGAGCTTGAGCAATTCAAAAGAAAAGAAAACGATACACAGAAATTACAAGAGAACCTAAATGCTCAATTAGAAGTAATTGCTAAGCGAAAAGAAGAACTTGAGAAGATAAAGGAACAACAAGTTAATATTTTGGAGAAAGCCGCTAATTTAACTGCGGATGAGGCTCGTGAGCAGTTAATTGAAACCTTAAAAGACGAGGCTGAAACCAAAGCATCTTCATTGATTAAAGACATCATGGAAGAAGCCAAACTTTCAGCTACGAAAGAGGCTAAGAAAATTGTAATCTCTACTATTCAAAGAACCGCCACTGAGCATGCGGTAGAAAATTGCGTATCCATTTTCAATATCGAAAGTGATGATATCAAAGGTAAAATCATCGGTAGAGAAGGTAGAAATATCCGCGCTTTAGAAGCAGCAACTGGGGTTGAAATCATAGTAGACGATACGCCCGAAGCTATCATCATTTCAGGTTTCGATCCAGTAAGAAGAGAAATTGCAAGACTTTCATTACACCGATTGGTACAGGATGGCAGAATCCACCCTGCACGAATAGAAGAAATCGTAAATAAAACCACCAAAAATATTGATGAGGAAATAGTTGAAATCGGTGAAAGAACGGTTATCGATCTAGGGATTCATGGTCTTCATCCTGAATTAATCAAAATGGTAGGTCGATTGAGGTTCCGTTCTTCGTATGGACAGAACTTATTGCAACACTCAAGAGAAGTTGCCAATATGTGTGCTACTATGGCATCAGAATTAGGTTTGAATCCTAAATTGGCTAAAAGAGCTGGGCTATTGCATGATATTGGAAAGGTTTGGCCTGAAGAGCCAGAACAACCACATGCTATTATCGGAATGGAGTTCGCCAAGAAATTCAAAGAGCATCCTGAAGTTTTGAATGCAATTGGAGCTCACCATGATGAAATTGAAATGACTACCTTAATCTCCCCTATTGTGCAGGCCTGTGATGCTATATCAGGCGCAAGACCTGGTGCAAGGAGAGAAATCATGGATAGTTATATCAAAAGACTAAAAGAGCTTGAAGAGCTTGCCTTGAACTTTGATGGTGTAAATAAATGCTATGCTATCCAAGCTGGACGTGAACTACGCGTGATGGTCGATGCTGAAAATGTATCTGATCAAAAGGCAGGACAATTGTCATTTGATATATCTCAAAAAATAGAGAAAGACATGCAGTACCCGGGACAGATAAAAGTAACGGTTATCCGTGAAATGCGATCTGTTTCTTATGCGAAGTAATTAGACTTTAATAATTCTAGTATGAAGCCCTTATCAGAAATGATGAGGGCTTTTTTATGCAATTCAAATAAAAATGTAAATTGCTTGCTAATGTCTAATCATACTTCAAATGAAAAACGCCCTAGTAATTCTGATTTCCTTCTTCTTTGCATTCTCTTGCCAAAATCAGATAGATGAAGAGAAGCAGGTAGAAAAAATAGACAACCCTTTCACTGGCAAAAACCCTTGGCCTGAAATCCGCAAAAAGCGAATTAATCAATTATTACCTGAAGCTATGGATAGAGCTGAAATAGATGCTTGGATGGTGATTTGTCGGGAAAATAATAATGATCCGATGGCTTTACACATAGGAGGTGAAAATGCTGGCGGCACTTCCTTTTATGTCTTTTACAAATCAGATGACAAAGTTCAGTCGATAGTTTTTTGTTCTTTTGGCGAAGTAACTGCATTAAAAGAATTAGGATTGCACGACAGCATTGTAAGCATTTCCAGAGGACAGGATGTTTTTAAATTGGCAACTGATTTCGTTAAGGAGCTAAATTCTGGTAAAATTGCCGTCAATATGAGCTCTTCCAATTCAACTGCCGATGGTTTGAGCCATAGTCAATATCAAAAATTAGCTGAAAGCTTTGGTACTGAATGGGAAGAGAAATTGGTTTCAGCTGAAGAGTTAGTTTACGAATGGCTTTCCATCAAACTTCCAGAAGAAATTGAAATCATGAGAAAGGCAGCTGAAATTACTGGAAAATGGGAATTGGAGGCTTATGAGACCATTATCCCTGGCAAAACTAATGATGCTGAGGTTGCAGAATTTTTAAATGAAAAGATAAAAGCATACGGCTATGAAGACGGCTGGAATCCTGAACAAAACCCTAATGTAAACTCTGGCCCAGATCGAGGACATTCTCATGCCACCGAAAAAGTAATCATGCCAGGAGACGTCATCCAAACAGATTTTGGAATAAAAGTTTATGGTATTTGGGTAACCGACATACAGCGTTTTGCTTATGTATTGAAAGAGGGTGAAGAAAAAGCTCCTGAAGATATCCAACGCTATTGGGATGTAGCAAAAAGAGGTCATCGATTGGTATTTGAAAACATGAAGCCTGGCATTTCTGGTTATGAACTAGACAAAGCTCAAAGAGAATGGATGAAAGAAAATGGTTCACTACCAGTCCCATGGAGCACTGGGCATCCTGTTGGCTATGTTGCTCATGATGTTGGTCCGTCCTTAGGCGGTGGACAAGAAGGAATCACCCCTTCTAAAGCGGCTTTAAAACCACTTCGGGAAGGAATGGTCTTCGCTTATGATGGATTTTATGCCTGGAAAATTAAAGGGGGAGAAAAAACTATTTCTGTAGAGGAAATGGTGGTGGTGACTGAAAATGGTGCAGAATATTTAACTGCACCACAAGAAGAATTGATTTTAATTGGAAATGAAATAAAGTAACCCTAATCAGACCTATTTTTCTATATTTTAGTTTTAATCAAAACCTGCCAGGATTATTCAAAATATTTACCGTGGATTCCGGTCGGTGTACCACCGACCGGGGTAGAATCCATGGTTGGTGGCGCACCAACCATTTAAACAATTATTTACTGCAGTAAATAATCCTTAAATACTTCATAATCCACTTCCATCTTCACACTCTTCTTTTCCTTCTGCATTAGAGCTTGGGCTGAATCGGGCAAAATATTTTCATCCGCTACTTTCTTGATCACATCCATAAATTTACATGGATGAGCTGTCTCAAGTACAATTCCTTTACCCTTTGAAGTTTTCATCTGTTCTACTAAGGCTAAATAGCCAACTGCTCCATGAGGATCTAATAAATAGTCACTTTCTATATATACTTTTTTCATCAACTCTAAAGTATCCTCATCTGAAAAGGCAAACCCTTTTACTATTTCCTTGATTTCTTTCTCCGAAAACAAATCCATCATTCGCTGGAAGTTGCTTGGATTACCTACATCCATCGCATTTGAGATCGTTTGAATAGTTTCTTGTGGTTCATATTTGCCACTATTCAAATATCTAGGAACGACATCATTCCTATTTGCCCCAGCAATAAATTGTTCTACTGGTAAGCCCATTTTTTGTGCAATCAATCCAGCAGTCAGGTTGCCATAATTTCCACTTGGAACAGCTATCGTTAGAGGTTCTTTGCCAAATTCAATAAAAGGAGCAAAATAATAGACCATTTGAGGTAAAAAACGGGCAACATTAATCGAATTGGCAGAGCTTATATTCAGCCGTTTTCTCAAATCAGCATCCAGAAATGCTTGTTTCACTAATTGCTGACAATCATCGAAATCACCTTCAATTTCTAATGCCTTTACATTTTCATCAAAAGTTGTCAGCTGCCTTTCCTGCAATTCACTTACCTTTCCTGAAGGATAGAGAATCACAACCTCAATATTTTTCACCTTTGAAAAAGCTGCAGCCACTGCACCACCAGTATCTCCAGAGGTGGCTACCAAGATCGTACATTTTTCTTGCTGATCTTTGTAAAACTCTTCTAGGCACAAAGCCAAAAATGTAGCTCCTATATCTTTAAACGCGTAACTTGGTCCATGGAATAATTCTAATGCATAATGATTGCCCTTGATTTTTCTGAGTGGAAAATCAAATGAAAAGGTTTTTTGAATGATAGACTGTAATTGCTGCTCATTCAGATCATCTTCCACAAATGGTTTTAAAACATCAAAAGCAACCTCTTGAATAGTCTTATCCACTATATTTCCAAAATATCCATTAGGCAATTGAGTAATCCTCTCTGGCATAAATAAGCCGTTATCAGAAGGCAATCCTTCTATAACTGCTTCCCGAAAAGGCTTTCTTAACCTTTTATTTTTAGCGCTGTAGTAGTTCATGATGATTCAATTTTATGCGTTCCTTTAGGATTAATTTTGGATGAATAAATTACGGAATCAACTTCTAAACCAGTATAATATTGACTCCATTTATCACCGATCTCTATTGCTTGATTTGCATCTTCACAAAAAGCAAAAATGGATGGTCCAGAACCCGAAATACTACAGCCCAAAGCCCCATTTTCCATAGCTAATGATTTAGCCTGTCTGAATCCTGGAATAAGATAAGACCGAATGGGTTCTGCTATCAAATCATTCATACCAGATCTAATCCAATCAAAATTAGAGGTGGTAAGTCCGCTAATCAAAGCTGCAATATTTCCCATTTGGGTTATCACATCAGGCAAAATCATCTCTTTCTTCAATATTTTCTTTGAATCAGCTGTTTTTACTTCAATTTGTGGGTGTGCCACTACTATTTGTAAATCTTTGGGAAAAGGAATATTTAAAATCTCCAATGGGTGATAACTTTTAATGATACAAAAACCGCCCATTAAAGAAGCCGCCACATTATCTGCATGTGCTTTTCCTGAAGTGGCTTTTTCTCCTAACATAGCAAATTCTACCAATTCAAGTGGCGTAAAAGCTGTATCCAATAATTCATTGAGCGCAAAAGCCGTAGCTGCTGCCGTACAACCACTTGAGCCTAATCCACTTCCAGGCTTTACTGCTTTCTGAATTTTAATGCTTAAACCCTGCTTTCTGCCCAAATGATTTAGCATAGCTTTGGCTACTATTCCTGCAATATTTTCATTTGGGGTTAAAGGCAAATCAGGGTAATCTGGAATGGGATGAATTATAATTTCATCGGAATCCAATAACTCCATTTCTAAATGCTCGCCTACACCTTCTAAAGCCAGTCCAAGAATATCATATCCAGGGCCTACATTGGCAATAGTTGCGGGAGCGAATACTTTTATCTTATTCATTTCTCACTTCTTTTAATTTATTTTAAAGAGCATTTGCAATCCTAATTATATCGCCAAAGATGCCAGAGGCCGTTACTTCTGCACCTGCTCCTGCTCCCTTAATCACCAACGGTTGCTCAGGATACCTCTTAGTATTGAATAGTACGATATTATCTTTCCCTTCTAAATTATACAAAGGACTATCTGTTGCAATTTTCTCCAAGCCCGTATTCGCTTTTCCATCTTGGAAAGTGGCTACATATTTCAACTTTTTACCCTCGGCATTCGCTTCTTCTAGTAACTGCCTAAAATGTGATTCCTCCTGTTCTATAGCTTCAAAAAAATTCTCTACATTTTCAGCTTGCATACAAGTTTCCGGAATAAATGGAATCGTTTCAATATCATTCAGTTCCATTTCAAATCCACTTTCTCTAAGCAGTATTAAAATTTTTCTTTTTACATCTACTCCGCTTAAATCAATCCTTGGATCGGGCTCAGTAAAGCCTTCCTCCTGCGCCTGCTTCACAACATCTGCAAAGGAATCTCCTTCTCCCGTATAATTATTGAAGATAAAATTTAAGCTACCCGATAATACAGCCTGGATTCCTAAAATTTCATCTCCACTTTTAATCAAATCATCTAAAGTATTGATCACTGGCAATCCTGCACCAACATTGGTTTCAAAGCGAAAATGACTTCTGAATTTTAAGGCCAAATTCTTTAGGTTTTTATATTCTTCATATTTACCAGTACAAGCAATCTTATTAGGAGTAACTACAGAAATGCTATTAGATAAAATATCGGAATAAGTATCAGCCACCACTTCGTGTGCTGTATTATCAATGAAAATACTGTTTCTTAAGTTTAAAGCTTTCATTTCATCTAAAAATCCATCCAGATTCATTTCTTTTCCCTTCTCCATTAAAATTTCTACAGCATTTTCGAAAGGAATTCCATTCAAATCAAAAAGCATTTTACGAGAATTGGCAATTCCACTAATTCTCAAATCAATTTGATTATGCTCCTTTAAATACTCTGATTGCTGATGCAATTGATCTATCAGCGTTTCCCCTACATTTCCAGTTCCAACAATAAATAAATTCACTCTTTTCAGATCGGATAAAAAGAAGCTTTCATGCAAAGTATTAAGCGCTTTTTTGATTTGTTTTTTATCAATTACAGCGGAAATATTTTTCTCTGATGAACCTTGAGCTATGGCTTTAATATTTATACCATTTTGACCTAGTACACTAAACATTTTACCGCTCAATCCTATTTGGTTCTTCATTTGAGAACTTACCAACGCCACAATTGCTAAATCGATTTCAACATAAAGCGGATCAAGCATTTTCTCTCTAAATTCCAAAGCAAAAGCATTTTCTATAGCTGCTTTTGCTTTATGCATATCCTCTAAATCTATGGCTACACAAATACTATGCTCTGAAGAAGCCTGAGTAATGAGAATCACACTTACTTTCGCTTGAGCTAGTGCTTCAAATAAACGATGTGAGAAATAGGGTATTCCCACCATACTACTCCCGGAAAGATTGAAAAGCGCAATATTTTCAATACAGGATATCCCTTTTATCGAATGAGAATCGGGCTCAGCATACTCATGAATTCTGGTCCCTTGGGCATTGGGTTCAAAAGTATTTTTGATATAAATAGGAATTCCCTTTTTATAAACAGGATGAACTGAAGGCGGATATAAAACTTTCGCACCAAAATGAGTCAATTCCATGGCATCCTCATAGTTAATTTCAGGAATAGCAAAAGCCTGTTTCACGTATTTTGGGCTGGCAGTCATCATTCCACTCACATCTGTCCAGATTTCCAAGGCTGGTGCATCTAAAGCCGCAGCTATCAGAGCAGCTGTATAATCAGATCCTCCTCTTCCCAAAGTAGTACTGTTGCCATATGAATCCCTACTTACGAAGCCAGGGCAAACTAACACATCTCCATCCAATTTTTGGAAATAACTATTGATTTTCTCTTCGGTTAAAGCCATATCCACATTAGCCTTTCCAAATTCACTATCTGTGATGATGAAATCTTGAGGGTTAATCAACCTACTCTTTAACCCTGCTTGCTGAAAGAATTCATTGACAATGAGAGCTGATAAAACTTCTCCAGCTCCTAAAACTTTATCCAATGTTTTATTGGATACTTCTTGAATTAAAAACACCCCTTTAAGGATATCTTCTACTTCATTAAGTACTAATCTCACCTTAGCCATAATTCCACTTTGGGCTTTAGCACCTAGTAAGTCTTGAACTGCTTGGAGATGTCGGTTAATCAGCTCATCAAGTTTAGATCTATAATTATCTTCTCCTTTTTCAGCCAATCTACTAATCTCCAACAAATGGTTAGTAACTCCTCCAAAAGCCGAAGCGACTATGACCACTTGACTATTTTGAGATTTTTCAGTCACTATTGCTTTTACTTTTTTTATGTTATCGGGGCTTCCAAGGGAAGTACCTCCAAATTTTAATACTTTCATTAGTTTGTTTTTTATGACGTTTGCAGGAACGCTAGCACGAGCTGGGAAGCTCGAGCTAGCTTTTAAATGGCAGTTCCATTTATCGTTCAGAAAGTTTTAACTCTCAGAACGAAGCATAGAAGCACTTTAATCTGGTCTGACTATCGTCTGACCTACTGCATCAATTGGTTAGAATTTATGGCAAAACATGCCTTATGGCGATATGAAAATATTAACCCCGCAATGGGGTTGTAATAGTAGATGTAGTAATTGCAAAAGAAGCCGTAATCATCCCATTATGCAATTGGGCAATTGCATTTGCTTGGAATTGATATGTTTGATTTATCGACTTCATTTTAACTTTGATGAAGCAAGCTTATTAATTTAAAATGAAGAATCAAAATTTGTTACTCAAAATTCATAAAAAACCCTGACAAGCAAAGCCTGTCAGGGTTTGAAATAAAAGTATTATGTATATCAAGTTCCGGATCCGGAGTAATCTCCTTCACCTTCATTATCCAAAAGATATCGAATCTCAACATCTCCTAAAATAGGGCTGCTCAGATTCTGGATAAAATGACCTTTCGAATAGGTAAGTGTAACAATATTTAAAACTATTGCTTCACCTTCAGCTGGACTAAGCGTCAAAGCTGTATCATCAGCTGACCAAGTACCAACAGTCAAAACACCATTTCCATCTTCTAGAATAAAATTACCGTCACGTTCGATAATTAATCTATCAATCAGATCGCCATCATCAACCTGACCTTGAACGTAATACTCTACAACCGACCAGTTCCCAATTACTCTTTCACCAGCAGAGGGTTCTTGTGGCTCAGCACAGGAGATAGCCAAAGTGGCTATCCCTATGAACATCATATAATTTAATAATCTTTTCATGATTCTTATTTTTTAATGATTCTTACATTTTGAGTTAAACCGTCATGACGGATCTGAACATTATAGATACCTTCCTCAAGGTTCGCAACGTCCATTGCATGTTCTGTCTCAAAGCTTGATTTCTCAAAGCTTGATTGCAACATAATTTGACCAGTCATAGAAGTAATAATTACTTCATGTTTACCCATATACTGGCTATTCACATTTAAAGTAACATCAGACAGAGTAGGGTTCGGATAAGAAGTAACTTGCATATCCATTCCTTCTCTGTTAGCTAATACTTTACCAGCTATATCAGCAGAGCTAGCAGAGATAACACAGCCATCATTATATTCTACTTCTATTTCATATTCAGCTGCATCAGCTATAGTTATAGTAGAACTATTGGCATTGGTTAGTAAAACTCCATCTCTAAACCATCTAATATCATTTACTCCGCTACCAGAGTAACTGGCTATTAATTGTGCTCCCTGAACTTCCAAGGTAATATTTCTAATCTGTGCATTTACTACAACAGATGGGTCAACATTAGAGCAACCAGTTCCGTCAGCATACATTGCCTCTACATAGAATGGAGTTCCATCCTCAGTTACAACATCAGAAATAATTGTTCCTAAGGTATTTGGAGCAATTGTTACTGGGTTTCCAGAAGGTTGACCAGTATTGCCGTTATAGAGCTGATAAGTCATAGCAAAATTATCCTCATTTTCGACATCAAACTCTACAACTCCTTCTCCACAAGATACATTTGCTTGATTGAATGAAGCAAATCCATTACCTCCATTTGTACCTGGCACTGTAGGTTCTAATATAACATTCACAGCAACAGCATTAGATTCTGGTGACCAGCAACCCGCTGCATTTCCAACTTCCACAGTGTATGTACCGGTGGTACTTACCTCTAAAATGTTGTTATTAGCTAAACCTTGATTAGAATTTGTAATGGTTCCACCATTTCTTCTCCATCTGTAATACTCAAAGCCTTCAGCAGCAGTTAAAGTAACTGTTCCTTCACCTTCACAGAAAGTAAGATCTCCAGTCGCTGTCAGTGCTGGTGAAGCAGTTGGAGCTTCAACGATTGTAACCACAAATTCATTCGAAGTTGCAGAACATTCTGTAACATTGATAGCATCAAAATTCCAAACCAAAGAGTAAGTACCTGACTCATCAATAGTGAATTCAGAAGTTCCTGCTTCTACTACAGCATAATCTGCACCATCCCTAAGGATCTGTACCACACCAGAATTATTTTGATTTCCATCTTCTAATAATTCTATATCAAAATCTTCACAAACCAAAATCTCCTCTCCAGCACCAATTATTTCATTAGTATCCTCATTTCTTACTGAGAATTCTGGAACCTCGTAACGATCAACATCAACTGAAGCTGATGAAGGACTTGTGCATCCCACGCCAAACGGTAAGTTAGAAACTTGAACACTATATGACCCTTGGTCTTCCACAGTAATCGATCTTGAAGTTTTACCATTACTCCATAGGTAGTATTCAAATCCTTCTGGAGCTTCTAAAACAACCGGATCTGCCGAATTACAAGCAGCTAAATCTCCACTTACAACTGTTACAGTTGGCTGATCAGGAGTTGGTTCCAAATTGATTTGAATCCTTTCAGTAGTATAAACACAACTTGCAGTGGTTACTCTAGCGAAATACTCACCTGACAATTCCATGTCAGTATCATTTATTGAGGTTGTATTGATTGCCACTTGATTATTCAAGTCATCTCTAAACCATTCGACCAAAGTAGTCCCGCCAGCGGTTGTATTTCCATTTTCCAATAGTCTTCTTACACTTAACTGAACTTCTCCTGCTGCATTACAAGAATTCAAGCTTGCACCCGCATTCACAAGTTTCCAGTTTTGATCTGGGGTAGCATAAGAATACAATTCGAAATTCTGAAGTATTTCTACCGTTTCTTCAGAAGTGGTTAATGTATTACATACAGTTCCAGCAGATGATTGAGCTGTAACTCTTAACTCTAAATCCGTAGTTGCCGTGATTTGTCCAATATTAATTTGGTTTTCTGGCATTTCAGGATCTCTAGTTAAGCTACCTAAAACAGTCCCGTCTGCAGCATCTACAATCTCGTACAAGAAATAATCCTGTAAGTCTGCATTATTCAGCTCTACCATTACGTCTTCGCTTTCACAAGCCAGAGGATCATTTACTGTAAATGAAGCTTCTGTATTTAAAGGCGCAACGATCTCAGTAGATTCTTCTGTTTCGGTTCCATTTATTTGATTAAAAGAACCAGCTGTTTGTGACTCAACATTACCTTCTATTTCAAACTTGAAGAATTGATTATTTACTCCAGCTGTTACGGCATTTGAAGGAAGCTCAAAGCTGATATCTCCAGTTGTTCCATCTGCTATAAACTCAGGCGAAAGTTCGTTTGATGAACCAAAGGCATCTGAATAAGTAATTTTAAGGAAATCATTATCTCCTAATCTACCTCTTACTTCATAAGAAATCGTGATCTCATCTGAGATACAAGCTTCAGAAGGTATAGAAGTAATCAAGAATGCTTGTTGATTGATAAATTCAGAAGCATCTATGTAATCAAATGGAATGGTTTCACCAAACAAGAAGCTAAGGTTGTCTAAACTCACATTACCCTTATTTTCTTCCTGTCTCCATCTGAATTTAACACCATTTTCTTTCATGTCTGTAGAAACCGCATATAGGAAACGTTCTCCATTTAATGTAGTCTCGGCATCCATTTCAGGATATTGTTGCAATTCAGTATAAGTTGAACCACCATCTGTAGAATACTCAAATACTACATATTGATCAGCTGTTAAATCTCCAGGCAATTGATTGAAAGTAAGATCAAAACCAAAAGCCCTAGTATTCTCTAGCTCCTCAACAGTGAAAGTTCTGGTGGTCACCATTCTTCTACCAGAAGTACCATCAAAATCAATATCTGATTTAGTGGCATTACCAATAGTGAAATTGGCAGGATAATCTTCCATGTTAAATTCATCAAAAGATTGGCCATCGACATTAATATTAAGATTTTGAATAGTAAAAATCCCATTTGGAGCAGTTTGAACCCAACGTAACATAAATCCTTCTGCTTCCATGTTATTTTCAATGGTTGTATTTAACCCATCATTCTTAAAATAACTTCCATTAGGATGATTATCACTTCTTATAAAGTTCCAATTTTCACCATCATCAGTAGAATATTCTAATGTCGTGGTAGTTGTACCAGTAACATCAGACAATCCTAAAGTATAACTTACGTTATAAATATTATTAAATTCTTCTTTAGAAAACTTTCTGGTTTGTACTACTTGTACGTTACCACTCATTTCTGCTTCTATGTAATCACTAAATAATTCAGATGAGAAATTACTTACATTTTCTTCTAGATTTTCCAATTCAGAATCATTGATGATAGTTCCTACATCACCTAATGCTTCATTCTCAGTCAATTGAAGTTTGAAATCAGCAGTTCCGTTGAACCAAGTAGGCATAGCAACCGTAATATTGCCTAGACCTTCTTGGGCTGCTAATAAATAATCACCTTCATTAGTAACTAATAATAAATTAGCAAATAAACCTGCAGTTGGCGCATTATTGGTTTCATCATTCTCTAATTGGATGGCAAATTCTACATCCTGTCCGGCATATATATTTGCATTTTCATCTCCTTGATAAACTAATTTTGCAGCTCTTAAGAATACATCTAAATCACCAACATCTTCACCAGTTTCTTCATCACCATAGAAGAAATAATCTTCTGGGCCATTTTCACCTTCGATTTCAATTGATGCAGCCAATCTTACGTTATAGTTTCCATTCACTACAAAGAATGGTACTTCAGCTTCGAATGTTCCTATAGAAGTTGTGCTACCTAAAACATAAGGCATTCCAGTATCTGGATTCATTACGTAATCGCCACTTTCTTCTAAGTAGAAGGTGAAACTAGTTCCAGCAGGGAATGCATCTACATCAGAAGCATTAAATCCTTCTGCTATATCCCATGAATAATCGAATGTTTCACCATTAAATACGGCATCATCCAAAACAGCTTGCATCCAATCGTAGCCATCCAAACTTGGAGCAGTGATTGTAATTGTTGTTGGATTATTACCGTTGATATTATCATTAAACTGGAAATCAGGCAATCTGTTATCGTCATTTAATGTTAATGAAATATTATCAACACTCCATGAATTTGCACCTGAACCTAAATTTAATGGTTGTGAAAATCTGAAATGAGTAGCTTCTGTCAATGCTGCAGCAGGTAACTCTACTCCATAACCTTGCTGAAGGTAGAATAAGCCGTCATCATAAATTTGCTCTTCGCCATCTTCTAATTCGTAAACAGGTACTACTTGGAAAGTAGCTCCACCATCAGTAGAAATCTCTAATCTTGGAACAGTATTTTTATTTGCATTTACAGCATAGCTACCATATCCAAAGAAAGTATTGAAATTAAAATTCAAAGTGGCGGACGTAGTATTTGATAAATCGAAATCCGTAGTAAGTAGCTCTCTATCCCCAGCTTGATCAAAATTAAAAACAGTATAATTATTAGCCCAAGTTGGATCTTGACCATTAATAATCATGAAATCTTCCTCACTATTAATTAGGATTGTTTCTCCTTGCTTATAATCTCCACCTGCTGATGCTGGTTCAAATGGCACAATTCTTAAATCATAATTGTTCATTGGATTTTCAAAAGCAACAGGCATAATTGCAGTGATAGTTCCAGCATCTTCATCAGCAGAAGTTCCTGCAACATAAAATTCTCCACCTTGTTCTACCACAGCAGCATACTCTGTACTTGCAGGGAAACCAACAGCATTATAATTAATGCTCACTTCTTCACCCATTGCAAAAGCAGTTTTGTCATAATCACTAACTGATAAAGAAGGAATGATTAAATTAAATGGCTCGTCATCAAAGGAAGCTTCCATGAACTCAGGTGTTTCAATAATAACTTCATTGATTTGAATAACATTTTCATTTACTCCAAATGCCTCATCCTCATTATAAATAATTCTAAATTGAGTGTTAGCAGACCATAAAGAATTAGGTACATCTGCAAACAATGTTACAATACTACCTGCACCAACTCCTTCTTCATCTAAATCTTCCCAATTAGTTCCATCAATTGAACCTTGTAGTTTGACATCATATGTTCCTAAATGATTCCCATTATCTTCATCAATCTCAATATCTACCTCACCACCATATGAAAAATCAAATGGAACAGTAGTAGCAGATCTCACTCCCGAGCCAGTAAAGCTGTCTGGCTTGCTTGGGAAGTTATTGGATGTACCAGTTGAAGATTCAAAAATTGAAGCTGGCAAAGGGTCCCCTTCAAATTCTTCCGATACAATAGTTTCGAAAAAGAAATTATCATAAGTTCCACTAGTACCAATACTTAGCCTAACATCAGGATTAGCATCGTAATCTATTCCAGTAGGTAAAGTAGCTGTTACCGCTCCATCAAGTGTTGTGGTTGAACCAATCATTACCCAATCATCAACATCTGGATTGTTATCATAAACACTCACCATTAATTCAGCTCCAGATCCAGGAGTTCCTTGCAATGAATAATTAACAGTAATAGCTGACCCTGGATAAGTAAATTCATCCTCAGCTACTACAACTGGATCATTATATTCTACACTTGTGATATCTAGTCCTAAATCAAAGATTGATAACGTAGTACTAAAATAATTTTGACCATTTAACGTACTGAAATAGACAGTATAGTTTCCTGCTTCAAATGGAGGTACAGTAATAGTGATTGTTTCTCCTGCAACATCAGAAGTAGTACCAATCTTAACGTCAAAATCAGGATCGCCTACTCTTTGAACATATGCTGTTGCTTCTGTATTGGCAGGAAATGCTCCTTCATTGATTGTGTAAGTTAAATCAAGTTGTTCCATAGGGAAAGCTAAACCATCACCACCCACAACAAAGTTATCCAATGTAATATTAGGACTTAGTATTGTATAATTCGCATCTGCAAAAGTTCTATCTACAACATTACCAGCAACAACATTAGTCTCATTTTCAATTAACAAATCTTCAATAATGAATGCATCTAGATTTGAACCATTATTTGATTCCTGTCTAAATCTGAATTGCGTTGTAGAAGAAACCACTCCAGCTGGCCATGTATCAAATACCACCTCAGTTAATCCAGTAGCAGTTAATGAATTCAAACTTAAGCTAACCAATTCTGTATAATTTTCTCCATCTGTTGAATACTCCACAATTAAGTTTGTTCCAGGAGGACTTAATACATCATCTTTTCTGGCTGCATTAAAAGTTAAAACTCCATCTGTACTAGATAAATTGTAGGGAACAGTAGTTAAACTTCTTTCTCCTGCCTCATCAAACACCAAACCATCAACACCATTTTGTGTACCACCAACTTGTTCAAAGTCTGTTGGCAAACCTGCAGTAAAATCGTAAAATTCAGAAGTTCCCAACAATAATTCACTTCCACTGTATGCATACAGATCAACAACCCATCCATTTCCAGCGTTATAATAGGTTATGTCGGCTGGTACAGTTCCTACTAAGCTGATTGTTTTGACTCCTGCTGTATTATCTATCGTAATATCACTAGGAGCAGTATCTAAAAGGTATGTTTCGCCATTATCAGTGTTAGTAACTGTAGCAGCGAAACTTAACGCAGTTAAATCTACATTTAATAATTCAGCTTCAACAGTTAATTCTTCGCCAGCATAGGCATTTCCAAATGATACCAAATCATCATTTAATATATCATTTATTGTTAATGAAGGAGTAATTATATTAATAAACTGATCAACCTCTAAACCTGGAGGGGTTATTAATTCATATGTTTCTCCTATTTCAACTTCCAGTGTATTAATATCTACTGACCAAACCTGAGATGTACCATAGTTAACGGTTCCAGTTTGCTGAATCCTAAATCTAGTAGTAGCAGTTTTTGCTCCACTTGGAAGAGTAAATTCTAAATTTCCTCCATTTTCAAATTCAGTCAATCCCGAATTATCTTCTGTTAAGGCAGTTTCACTAGAGAAGTTATTTGTTGAAAAAACAACCTCAATTGGATTAGTTGCATCAAAACCAAAATCCCCTAAATTAAATGATAATGTTACAGGATCAGAAGTGTCCAAATCAATTTCATTTGTTGTTAATGATCTAGCACTAGATTGATTAAAGAATTTAAATGTGCCTCCACTTGTGGTACCTACAGTACTAATATCTGCATCTGTAAAACTCACAATTTCACCCTCTACGACATTACCAGAGAATCCTCCTAACTTCAACTGCACATCGTCACCTGGCCAATTAAAATCTATGTCTTCAGAAGCATCTTGAACTGTTGACATTCCAAAAATAGTCTCATCAACATCAATATCATCATTATTGTCTACATCATCCCAAAGGATAAATCGAGTACTACCCGGGAAACCGGTAGCTTCATAACTTACAGTTACAGCTGCTCCTGCATAATATGGTCCTGCAGGTACATTTGAACTTGTAAAACTTTGCGCGCTCCCGTCAAACGCAAAAAAGCCTACGAGTATCGTAAGCATCAGTGCTTTGAGGTAGCGTGTTTTTTGTAGTATTATGTTTGTCATTGTATCTATTTTTTAGTTTAAAAATTTAAAAATCTAAATCCAATTTTGAATGCATTCGTGGTATTCAAATATCCAAAGCTTGATTTGGTAGCATCTTGGAAACTTTCACCATCCACAAATACTTCTTTGTTGTTACGATTTATATATTGAAAGCCTATTTCGCCACCAATATAAAAACGCTTTCCAAAGTAATATTCTGCACCTATGGAAACTCTACCGCCAAATTGAGTGTAACCTCTATTAGAAACGAAAGAGCTTGGATTATTAGGTAGTGAAGCAGCACCTAATACAGTAGGCCCAGTACTTGATTTTCTACTTGCTATTCGTTGACCGAACATTAAATCGGCAGCTGCATAAGATCTAAATGAACCTTCATTTACAAAATGATATTCAAAGCCTGGCATTAAACCGTAGTAACTATCATTAATTACTAAATCAGGCGTTTGCTGATTATTATTTAAATCCATTTCCATCCCTAAGCGAACTGCCATTTCTTCTGTTATAAAATAGCGAGCTCTAAACTCAGAAAAGTTCAATAAACTACCCCCTGTATTAAAGGGTGTACCCGTCACCTCAAAGAGGAAATCCCCTGCACCTGCCATGCCTCCCGAACTACCTTCCTCAGTACTTTCATCCTGAGCGAAAATAGGACAAGAAATCAATAACAATGCAGTTAAAAGCATTAATTGTTTTCTCATAGTCATTGTTTTAGTTTAATTAAAAGTTATAATTTATTATTATTAATTCATGAGATTGCACTAAATTAATAAATAAATCAAGTAACACAATTTTTTTCATCGAAAATAGTTAGGAATACCTATAAATAGGTACATTAATATTACATTACTACACTACATACTATTGTACCTCAATTACTTACGATCATTACAAAGTTCATTATCAATAACTTACGCCCTACTATCAATCCAATATCAAAATTATTCAATTTTTCCCAATACTCATATCGTCTTAATCTACATTAGAATTACACCTATTTATTATTGAATTATTTATATTAAAATTAGTGAATACTACTTTTCTACATACAAAGGCTTTGTGTTTCTGAAAAGACTTCACGCTAACTCATTGGTAAAACAATACCTATAAAATACAGCAATTTCTTCCCGTATCCTCTATTTACTCCATCTTAATGCAAGAGGATCATTCTTTACCATTCATAAAATATTGATCGGATTTTAGTAATTCCAATCCTATATTCCATTCTTAAATCAAATAACATACTCATGAAAAAAATCTACTACTCACTGTTGGTATTTCTGCTTTCTATACCATTTAACATGGATGCACAAAGAAGAAAAGCTGACAACACTAAATCTTACGATGAAAAAATATATGATGCACTAGAATGGAGGGGCATAGGCCCATTCAGAGGCGGAAGATCTGCTGCAGTAACCGGAGTTGCGAATCAGCCCAACTTATTTTACATGGGTTCTACTGGCGGTGGTGTTTGGCGCACTAAAGATGGAGGAAACACCTGGGAAAGTATTTCAGACGGCCATTTTGGAGGCTCCATTGGGGCTGTAGCGGTAGCTGAAAGCGATCCTAATGTTATTTATGTCGGAGGCGGTGAAAAAACTTTACGTGGAAATATGTCCTATGGCTACGGAATGTATAAATCTGTTGATGCTGGTAAAAATTGGGAGCACATCGGATTAGACAACAGCCGTCACATCAGTAGGATAAGAATCCATCCACAAAACCCTGATATTTTATATGTAGCGGTTATGGGTGATACATTTAAAGATTCTGAAGAAAGAGGAGTGTACAAATCCATTGACGGAGGAAAAACCTGGCAAAGGAAATTATTTGCAAATAATAGAGCAGGAGCAGTAGATTTAATTCTAGACCCCAATAATCCAAGAATCATGTATGCTTCTACCTGGAATGTAAGAAGAAGCCCTTCTAATTTTTCTAGCGGTGGTCCGGGTTCTGATATATGGAAATCTACAGATAGCGGAGAAAGTTGGGAAAAACTTTCTGAAAATAAAGGCTTGCCAAAAGGCATTTGGGGAATTTCAGGCATTACAGTCTCTCCTCAAAATTCCAATAGAGTTTGGGCTATAATTGAAAACGAAAATGGTGGCGTTTTTCGCTCAGACGATGCCGGAAAAACTTGGCAGAAAACCAATGACGATAGAGCTTTAAGGCAAAGGGCATGGTATTATACCAGAATATATGCCGATACTCAAGATGAGGATATGGTATATGTTGTGAATGTAAGTTATCATAAATCAAAAGATGGCGGAAAGACTTTTACCGCAAGCAATGCCCCACATGGAGATCACCATGATATGTGGATTGACCCCAATGATAGCCAAAGAATGATTATGGCAGATGATGGAGGCGCTCAGGTGAGTTTTGATGGAGGCGAAAACTGGAGCACTTATATGAACCAAAACACTGCACAGTTTTATAGAGTTACTACTGACAATCACTTTCCGTTTAGAATCTATGGTGCTCAGCAAGATAACTCCACCGTAAGAATTGCCCATAGAACTACAGGTTATGTAATTGGAGAACAAGATTGGGAGTCGACAGCTGGTGGCGAAAGTGCACACTTGGCCATTGATGAAGAGAATAATGACGTGGTCTATGGCGGTAGCTATGATGGCTTTTTAACGCGCTATAATCATAATTCTGAAGAAATTAGAGCCATCAACGTTTGGCCAGACAATCCAATGGGACATGGAGCAGAAGAAATGAAATACCGTTTTCAGTGGAATTTCCCAATTTTCACTTCTCCACATGATCCTAACAAATTATATACGGCATCCAATCATTTGCATGTCACTACGAATGAAGGCCATAAATGGGAAACCATCAGTCCGGACTTAACTCGGAATGACCCAAGTAAATTAGGCCCTTCCGGTGGCCCGATTACGAAAGACAATACCAGTGTGGAATATTACTGTACCATATTCGCTGCCATAGAATCTCCTTATGAAGAAGGATTATTGTGGACCGGTTCTGATGATGGCTTGGTGCACGTAAGTAAAGATGGCGGTGAAAACTGGGAGAATGTTACACCTAAAAACATGCCTGAATGGATCATGATCAATAGTATTGAAGCTGATCCATTCACTAAAGGAGGGGCATACATAGCAGCTACTTCGTATAAAAATGGAGATTATCAACCGTATCTATATAAAACTAAAGACTACGGCAAAAGCTGGACAAAAATTGTGAATGGCATTCAAAATGATCATTTCACAAGAGTTGTTCGTGCTGATCCTGAAAGAAAGGGATTGCTTTACGCTGGGACAGAAACAAAAATGTATGTTTCATTTGATGACGGAGCTAGCTGGAACGATTTCCAGTTGAATCTTCCGATCGTTCCTATTACGGATTTGACTATAAAAGACAATCATTTGATCGCTGCAACCCAAGGGAGAGGCTTCTGGCTGATCGATGATTTAACTGTTTTACATCAATTGAGTGATGAAATAGCACAAAAGGATTTCTACTTATTTCAACCCAAGAAAACCTATCGAATTGGCGGAAGAAGTTATGAATCTAAAACAGCAGGAGAAAATATGCCATCTGGCGTCATCACTTATTTCCATTTGAAAGATACGGCCTCGGCAGATACGGTAAAAATCCAGTATAAAGAAAAATCGGGAAAAGTGATTGCGACATACAGCACCCATCCTGACAAAGAAGCGAAAGAAGAAAAGTTAACTGTTGAACCAGGTAGCAATCAATTCATTTGGAATATGCGATACCCTGATGCAGAGGGCTTTGAGGGTATGATTTTGTGGTGGTCTTCAACAAGTGGTCCAACGGCACTTCCTGGAGAATATGATGTAGAGCTTTCTGTAAATGGAAATTCCCAAAAACAGGAATTTGAAATCATTAAGGATCCGCGATCTAGTTCAACTCAGGAAGATCTAAAAGCACAGTTTGATTTTCAAAATAGAGTGATTTCAAAACTTTCAGAAACCAATTTAGCTATAAAAGATATCCGAAAGGCAAGAGTTCAGATTGAGGACGTAATTCAAAAAGCTGAAGCTGATACTATAAAGAATATGGGGAAAAGTATTCTTGATGAAATGAAGGAAATTGAAGAGGCTTTGTATCAAACTAAAAATAGAAGCCGACAAGATCCATTGAATTACCCCATCAGACTAAACAATAAATTAGGCCATTTGAATAGTCTAGTAGGTATGGGTGATTTTAGACCAACTGAATCAGCTATAGAATTCAGTAAAGAAGTTACAGCCAGAATTGATAAGCACTTAGATGCTTTAAATGAAATTTTGGATGAAAAAGTAACTACATTTAACGAATTGGTTCAAGAAAATCAGGTGAAAGCCGTGAAACTGGATTAAGATTTTTGCAAAGAGGAAATTATAATGCCGGCAGAGATGTCGGCATTTTTATTTTCAGCTGTTTTCAACTACTTCTTTGACCTGTAGTATCATATCAATACAGTAGAACCTTTATAAGAATAACCGTTTACTGTAATTATGCAATTTAGATACTTTTTGATCTTTATTATTTTGTGTTCGCATAATTCTTTATCGCAAATCGATAATCAAGAATCCGCACAAAAGCTCCATTCCAAAACCTTAATTCATATTGAAAAGGCTTTAAACTATTTAGAAAAATCACAGCAAAAGGAAAATGATTCCATCTTTCGTTTTAAAGGGGAATGGGGCTCTCAAATGAGCATGAATTTTTGGTTCCCTTTAATGGGTGGTGAAAATAGTGAATATGACTCCAATTGTTTTTCAGTGGCTACTGTTCATAATATTTTAGCCAACATCTATCTCCAATATCCTGAATATCAAAACATCCCTCCTATGCTGGACCTCGCATTTGATAGAATTATGAGCTACGAGTCAGACGGTACCTTTAATTTTTGGAACTTATTACCTCCAACAAAACCGCATAAATGGTTTGAAAAGGAAGCAGAAGAATTTACTAGAAGACCCAATAATTACCCCCTACCCCTTAGGTTCATTCAAAAAGCCGCAAATGTGGCTGATGATGCCGATGATACTGCCGCAGGTTTATTGGCTATTTACCTGAGAAACAAAATCAATGACACCCCAATTCCTGACAGTTTGGCCAATATCCATGAAATTTTCGATCTGTATACTGATACAAACCGCAACAATAGAATGTGGTATAACCTCTGGCAAAGACAAGGACCAGAAAGTGGTGCTTTTCTAACTTGGCTAGGTGAAGAACATGAATTTTCTAAAGGATGGAATCCCGTCCAGGAGTTCTTTCATTTAGCTACATTTTACCTCCCCATCAGCAAAATGTATCCAAAACCCTATGAACCCTATATCCCATATGGAAGTAATGATATTGATCCTGTCATAAATGCTAATGTACTAAGGGTATTAAGCATATATGGCAATCAAAAAAGTATCGCAACCAAAGATGCGATCTCCTTTATCAAAGATGAACTGAAGAATAAGAATTACAATTATTCAGCCACATATTACTCAAACCGCTATCACATTCCTTATTATGTTTCAAAAGCTTATAAAAATGGCGTTTATGATTTAGAAGAAAGCTGTGAATTAATTCAAACTTATGTTTTGGATAACTATGAGGAAAATGGTCATTGGATTTCAAGGGATTTAATTAATGATAGCGATAGCCTACAATCCACTATTTTTGCCGTCAATAGTTTATTAAATATCAATGGCATACAAACTCAAGAATCACAGGAAGCAATCTTAGCAGGACTGGATTTTATTTTTTCGAAAAGTATAGCAGATTACAATCAAATATACTGGAAGGGAGGAGTGTTTTTCTCTGGCGGAACTGTTGTAAGGCATGTTTTGCATTGGAAATCAGATGCAGTAACCACAGCATTCGTACTTGAAGCTTTAATCAACTTAAGAACTCAATTAGAAAGAAAATATCCGGAATTAAGCCGTGATAGTTAATGAATAGACTAATCAAAGTGCAGCTCCAGCATTAAAAATATAATTTTCAGCATCTATTACTCGCCTTTTCACTCAATTGCCTTATTTTAGCGCAATAGAACTGAAATATTATGAGCGGGAAAATAATAAGTGGAATACAGCAAATTGGCATTGGAGTATCAGATGTTCAAGCAGCCTTTAAATGGTATAGAAAAAATTTCGGGATGAGCGTGCCCGTTTTCGAAGAAGCGGCAGAAGCGGCTTTGATGCTACCTTACACTGGTGGCGAACCGAGAAGTCGGCATGCCATTTTAGCCATCAATATGCAAGGTGGCGGAGGTTTTGAAATATGGCAGTATACTTCTCGTAAACCAGAAGGGCCAAAATTTGAGCCTCAATTAGGTGATTTAGGTATCAATATTGCCAAGATGAAAAGTAAGAATGTGGAAGCCACTTATGAACTTTTTAATAGAAGGGGGCTTAATGTCTTGGGTGACTTACAAAATGACCCTTATGGAAAACCAACTTTCTTTGTGAAAGATCCTTGGGATAATATTTTCCAAATCGTAACTTCTAATTCGTGGTTTCAACAAAGAAAAACTGATTTACCAGGAGGACCAAATGGTGCCATTATAGGAGTCACCGATATTGAAAAAGCCCGCACGCTTTATTCTGATATTCTAGGCTACGATACAGTAATTTATGAAGAAGAAGGTGTGTTTGATGATTTAAAAGCTGTTCTAGGTGGTGATAAAAAACTAAAAAGGATTCTACTGAGGCATAGCAAACCTATGGAAGGTGCTTTTAGCCCACTTTTAGGGGCATCTGAAATTGAATTGGTGGTAGCTTCAAACCGCAAACCTAAGAAGATATATGAAAACAGGTTTTGGGGAGATTTAGGTTATATCCATCTTTGCTATGATATCAATGGAATGCAAGCCCTAAAGGAAGAGTGTGAAGCTAAAGGATTTAATTTTACAGTTGATTCTGCAAATAGCTTTGACATGGGTGAAGCAGCAGGTCATTTCACCTATATTGAAGACCCAGACGGCACATTAATTGAGTTTGTTGAAACCCATAAAGTGCCGATAATGAAAAAAATAGGATGGTATCTCAATCTTCAGAAAAGAGATCCGAAGAAGCCCTTGCCTAGGTTTATGCTTAAAGCAATGGGGATGAGTGAGGTTAAAGATTGATGGGTGTAGGGTGATGGGTGTTGGATGGATCACTATGAAAGATTGTACATTGCATTTGAAGATTACTTACATTGTATAGTCTGATAGCACATTAAAGCATAAATAGCCTTTTCTTTTAGCCCCATTCGGGGCTTGCTTATGGTAACTACAATCAAATGGGATAGGCCTAAGCTCCGTAGGAGTGACCTTATGTGAAAAGGAGTTGGAATCGCACGCTGGGTGTGGGGTGATTCATTGTCCATCACTAAATAGCGCTGCCTTTATTCCATGTGGTTTACTACTTTAAAAAAAACCGCATGAGGAATATATTTTCTTCATGCGGATTTTTGAAATTTTGACTTTATAAAATTATCTAGTAAGCTTCTTATACTTTATCCTTTTAGGAATAGCATCATCACCTAATCGTTTCTTACGGTTTTCCTCATAATCAGAGAAGTTACCCTCAAACCAATAGACTTGAGAATCACCTTCGAAAGCTAAGATGTGCGTACAAATTCTATCCAAGAACCACCTATCGTGACTGATAATTACCGCACAGCCTGCAAAATTCTCCAAGCCTTCCTCCAAAGCCCGAAGAGTATTTACGTCTAGATCATTGGTCGGCTCATCGAGTAAAAGTAAATTGGCTTCCTGCTTGATAGACATGGCCAAATGAACTCTATTTCTTTCACCACCAGATAAAACGCCTACTTTCTTCTCTTGATCACCTCCAGCAAAATTAAACTTGCTTACATAAGCTCTGGAATTGATTTTATTTTTCCCTAATTGAATCCATTCATTGCCTTCTGAAATATTTTCCCAAACGGATTTATTTGGATCTAAATTATCATGTGCTTGATCCACATAAGAAATCTTAACTGTTTCGCCTACTTCGAAATTACCAGCATCAGGTTCTTCCTGTCCCGTAATTAATTTAAATAAAGTGGTCTTACCAGCACCATTTGGTCCAATAATACCGACAATCCCACCTTGAGGCAAAGAAAAATTCAAATCTTCGTACAACAGTTTGTCACCATAGGCTTTTGCTACTCCATTTGCCTCTATCACTTTTGTACCCAATCGTGGCCCTGGCGGAATAAATAATTCCAATTTTTGTTCCTTTTCCTTACCCTCTTCATCGAGCATTTTTTCGTAAGAACTTAAACGAGCTTTCGATTTAGCTTGACGGGCTTTTGGCGCCATTCTTACCCATTCCAACTCTCTTTGCAAAGTTTTCTGTCTTTTGGATTCAGATTTTTCTTCCTGAGCCAATCGCTTTTGCTTTTGATCCAACCAGCTAGAGTAATTTCCTTTCCATGGAATTCCTTCTCCTCTATCCAATTCTAAAATCCAACCTGCCACATTATCCAAGAAATAACGATCGTGGGTCACAGCGATAACCGTCCCTTTATATTGCTGTAAGTGATGCTCCAACCAATGAACAGACTCTGCATCTAGGTGGTTGGTAGGCTCATCCAGAAGCAATACATCCGGCTCTTGCAACAGCAACCTACATAAAGCCACTCTTCGCTTTTCCCCTCCAGACAGATTCTTCACTGGCGCATCTGCGGGTGGCGTGCGCAAGGCATCCATGGCTTGCTCTAGTCTGCTGTCAAGCTCCCAGGCATTGGCATGATCCAATTTCTCCTGAACTTTAGCTTGTTGCTCAATCAAGTCATTCATTTTATCTGGATTGTCCAAAACCTCAGGATCAGCAAATTTTTCATTAATCTCTTCAAATTCCTTCAATAGATTAACTGTCTCTGCAACACCTTCCTCTACTACCTGCTTCACTGTTTTGTCAGGATCCAACTCTGGTTCTTGCTCTAGCATTCCAACCGAATATTCCTTTGAGGCTACAACCTCACCTTGATAATCCTTGTCAATTCCTGCTATAATCTTCAATAAGGAAGATTTACCCGAACCATTTAGACCTAGAACTCCAATCTTAGCGCCATAATAAAAGGATAAATAAATATCTTTTAAAACGGTTTTCTTGGGAGGGTAAATTTTTGAAACCCCCGCCATTGAAAAAATTATTTTTTCGTCACTCATATCTGTTTTTTACTTACTTTTTTCTCTTTATATTGAATAGAATATCAAATTACGTGATATCATCATTAATAACACAACTGCCGTATGGCTATATTGCAAATTAAATTTAATTTTGCACCAAATTTTACAAAAACCAAATTATAATATTTTGACTGATTTACAGCAAGAATTGGCTTTCATTGAAGGCGGAAAAGTAATTTTAAGGGAACAAGATGGTTTTCCGCAGAGAGAAATAGGAGAAGTAAAGGAAGATGAGGCAACTGCATTGCAGTTTTTTCAAGACCGATTCGAATCTCTAAAAGAAAAAGTTGATAAAGTTCAGCTACAAATTGAGACTGAAGACAACAAAGGTTCTTTTTTAATGAAAGTATTAAACTTAAAAGAATCACTTTCCACATTTGATGGCATTGGCGATTTTGTTGCGCTTAAAGAGCGATTGGAAATGTTGGAAAAAATGCTGGAAGATTATATAAGCCAAAATAGGAAGAGAAACTTAGAGGTGAAAACCACTTTAATTGAAGAGGCCAAAAGTTATGCTGCAAATCCGGATTGGCGAGAAGCAACTGAAAAACTCAAAGAGCTTCGCCAAAGATGGATCAGAGTGGGCGCTGTGGAAGAGGACAAAAAAGAGGAGGTAGAAAACACTTTTCAGGCTATCTATGATGAGTTTTATGAAAAGAAAAAAGCTTTTCATGAAGCCAAGAAAGAAATGATGGCTGCCAGAGAAAATCAATATGAAGCCCTAATTGATAAAGCTAAAAAGCTACACAACGATAAAATTGAAACTGAGGAGTTAGCTAAAAAAAGCAATGAATTAGTTGAAGAATGGAAATCATTGGAAAATATCCCTAAAGAGAAATATGCTCTACTTTTAAAAGAGTTTAAGAAATATACTCAGGTAGGGAGAAAAACAGGGAATTCTAAAAACGTCAAGTCTCACTCTAAAGAAAGCCATGACAAGGAAAAGCTGACCTTAATTGAAGAATTAAAGGCAGCTCAAAACTTGAGTCCAGACGAGGCAATCGAAAAGGCAAAAGACATTCAACAAAAGTGGAAGAACACTGGCAAAACATTTAATAAGTCATTGAATGAGGAATATTTCACGCTGAATGATTATATTTTTGAGAAGGGCTTTTTAGAGAATTTATTTGAAAGAAAGGCTAAAAAAGATTTAGGCGAAAAAGAAGCTGTTAAGTTTAAAATGAATATTTTGAGAGATTTGATTTCAAGGGATCAACGAGAGCTCAATGTATTTGAAGAAAATTTAGAAAAGTTTAACTTAGGAACTCAAAAGCTAGATAAAATGGTAGGTTTCAAACATGAAAAACAAAAAAGAAAGCTTGCCGTAAAGCAACAAATCATGGATGAACTGCGTGATTTGAATAAAAATTTAAAATAATTTGAACTTTGCGCATATTATTTTAGTATGCATGTAAAGTCATATGCAATTAAAGCTTTGATTTATAATTTTTTATCATACTTTTGCGCATCAAAAAAATACGGTAGAATATGTATTGGACATTAGAATTAGCTTCATATTTAGAAGATGCTCCGTGGCCAGCCACAAAAGACGAATTAATTGATTTTGGAATTCGTTCTGGAGCTCCATTAGAGGTAGTAGAAAACTTACAAGAATTAGAGGATGACGGACAGCCCTATGAGAACATAGAGGAGATATGGCCAGATTATCCTTCAAAAGAAGACTTCTTCTTTAACGAAGATGAATATTAGCAAAGTAAGCTCGCAAGCTTACTTTGCTTTTAATAGAGCTTCTGCTATAATTAAATCTTCAGGGGTTGTTATTTTTATATTTTGATAGTCCCCCTCAATTAAGGTGATGCTATGCCCATGCGCTTCTACAACCGATGCGTCATCAGTAAATGAAGGTTTAAAAGGAGTATTATAAGCAGATTTTAGCAATTCTACATCAAAAGTCTGAGGGGTTTGAATCAGCCTCAAAGAACTCCTATCTATATTTTTACTATTTCCACTTTCATCTATTTGCCTAACAGAATCTTTCATCAGGACTGCTGTTACAACAGCTTTATTCTCTTTAGCCTGCTCAAAAGATTGATTTATGGTTTCGCTTGAAACAAATGGACGAACGCCATCATGCACTGCTACCAACCCCTCCTCAACATGTTCTAGTGCATTTTTAACAGAATGAAAGCGTGTTTCTCCACCAGCTACAACTTTGTGTTCAAGATAATTTTGGTGCCAAATGTTTAATTCATCCCAGAATTGGATCTCCTCTTGTGGAAGTGTAATAATTAATTCTATTTCTGGATCAGCAGCTTGAAAAGTTTGTAAGGTATGAATCAATATAGGAGTGCCACCCAGCTTAAGAAATTGCTTAGGAAGCGCTTCTCCCATCCTTTTGCCAGTGCCGCCTGCCACTATGATTGCATACTTTTTCATGAAATACAATAGTCATTCAATTTAGATATAAAGAATTAATATTTCTGTTGAAACCTTAAATCTTATGAAATTTTATTAAAAAACATCTACAAAAATAAAGGTGATAAAAGAATCATTCAGCTTATTAAAAAAAAACAAAACAAAAAAAAGGCTACAATACTGCAACCTTTTCACTGTTTAGAATATTTATCTAAAGTTTACACTATAACTGTAAGGTAAACACACTTATCTCCCCTACAACATGAATAAAAACGGATTTCGCTTCCATTACTTTCATACACCCATACGTCACAAGGTTCACTTGCTACTCGTGAATCTGGATTTTCTGATGTAAAACTTGATTTCGAAACCTCTACATTTTCCACTAATTTAAAATTATACTTTTCGAGAAAAACCGATTTCATTCCTTGAATCGCTTCTACATCTCCTTTCAGCTGAATAAATGAATCATCCTCTTCTAAAGTCACATTGAATTCTTTAGCTTCTAAACGTAATTTTTCAATAGTTGTTAAGTTTTCATACTCTAAGTCAATATCTGTTTTTTCTTCGCAAGCGATAAAAAAAGTAGTTATTGCTACAAAAAGTAATACAGGGAATTTTAAATTTTTCATAAATCTTTCTAGTTTAAGTTTAATTTCAAACCTAAATAAAGATTTTATGAATTAAAAATTACATGCGTAATATTTTGTCAATAAAGCAATTATTCTTTTACAATAAATTCCACCCTTCTATTAATTTCTCTTCCCATCACCTCATCATCATTACTTACGATTGGCCTTTCTTCCCCATAACCCACTGCATTCAGTCTTCGTCTGTCAATACCCTTTCCTGTAAGGTATTCTACCACCTTATTTGCTCTTTGCTGAGATAACTTTTTATTAACAGCATCTGAACCAATATTATCGGTATGCCCAGCAATTTCTACATTCACTTGCGGGTTAGCTTCCATAAAACTTACCATTTTGTTCAATTCTTCATATGATTCAGAAGTAAATGTTGCTTTGCCAAATTCAAAGAATATATTTCTTAAAGTTTTTGAAGTACCAACTTCCGGCTTGCTTAAACTTGGATAGTTTGTTCCTCTCCCTTAGAAGCAGGAATTGTAATTTTCTTGTTTGCGAAAATATAGCCTGATTTTTCAGCAGACAACATGAAATCTGTTGCCTCATCTCGTATTATAACGAAAGTATAGATACCATCTTTTTTACTTTCAGATGGCACATTAATATTATCTACTTGTCCTTTAAGCTTAACAGCTGATTCAATAGATTGATTATTGCTAGCATCCACCACTCTAACCAGCAATTTTACTGGTGCCCCAGTATCGATATCATCATCTTGAGATTCTGCTACCTCTACACTATCTACTTCTTTTTCTTTTTCAGACTCATCTTCACCCTCATCCACATTGGCCTTTTTACTAGCTACTTTTTTATCCATATTATCTTCACTACCTCCTATCTTCACTTTATATATATCATTATACCCCATACCCTCTTCGCGGACGGTTGCATAGTAGCCCGTTTTACCATCTTTGGTCATTACAAAATAAATATCATCGTCAGGGGTATTTAGTGGATATCCCATATTTTCAGGAATACTCCATTCGTTACTTGCACTGTCATACTCAGATTTGAAAATATCAAAACCACCCATTCCATTATGTGCAGTAGAACTAAAATAAAGTGTTTTCCCATCGTACTGAATAAACGGACCGTCTTCATCACCTTCAGTATTAATGACTCTACCTAGGTTCTTGGAAGGTCCCCACTCGCCTTTTCTATCTTTAGTAGAATAATAAATATCAAATCCTCCATTACCACCAGGGCGATTGCTGGCAAAAAACAAGGTGTTCCCATCTGCTGACTGTGAAACAGATTTCTCATTATATCCACTGGAATTAATATTATCACTTAAACCAACTGGTTCCGACCAAGTATCTTCAGATAAGTTATTAGTATAATATATATCTCCATTTCCTTCATCACTATAAATATAAAGCGTTTTACCATCAGGTGAGAACCCTAAATTTGAATCATGATATTTCGTATTAACTACTGGCCCTATATTTTCTGCTGCCTGCCATTCCCCACCTGATTTTCTAGAAATGAAAATATCTTCGTAGTAAAAATTATCATCAAATACGTTTTCATTTAAGTTCCCTTGATCTGGCCCTCTTCTAGAGGTAAAAATCATTACCGTTTCATCAGCATTTACCACTGGGGCGTAATCCCACAACTCAGAGTTAATTGCAGTACCTACATTAGTGATGGAATAATTAACAGGATCCTCCATTAATTTTTTACCATTATTACATTCTTCTATCCGTTTATCCACTTCAGACATAGATGTTTTATCAGAACCTTTGTATCCCGAATTACTTTCTAGCTTTTGTTTGTACTTTTTATAATACTCTAATGCGTTATCGAATTCATATCCATACTGATAGCCCTGTCCAATACTGTAAAGCAAATCAAACTTATAATCAGAATCTATCTGATAGGCCCGCAATAAATATTTAGTAGCTTTTCCTTTATCGGTTGTCTGTAGGTAGGTTGAACCCGCCATATAATTAGCCCTAATATTATTAGGATCCATATTGGCAGCATCCACATATTGGTCTCTAGCTATTGTTAACACAACAGTCTCCTGCATAATGATGTCTGCATTTTCCAATAGCATCTGTGCAGTTTCTGGATCAGGTTCCTGCGCCTTTACTTGCGAGACAAATAAAACTGATAGTAAAAAGACAGCAAAGAATCTAAATTTATATATCATCGTATTCTTTAATTCGGTAAATTATAGCGAGTTAGGTCGCTTCACTAAAATAATCACTTAAATTAAACTACTTTTTATGTTATATCAAAAAAAGTTAGCTAAACTTCCTGTTTTTATTTAAAAATATCTGCTTTAAAGCAATAAATCTATAAAGCTCCATTCATTTTTAGGCTGATTTGACCATATTTATTACAATAATCTAATATAAGACAAATTTTAATTTTATTTAAAAAGCTTACACATAATTGATTTTTCCGGGAAATCAATTAATTCTTTTTATCACTTAACTTTTACTGCCATTTAAACACCTTATATTTGCAAAATGAAGAGAATCAAAAATGCAGAATTTGTTATAAGCAATACAGATTATCGGAAAAGTCCTGAAACTGACTTGCCAGAATATGCATTCATTGGCAGATCGAACGTGGGGAAATCATCTTTGATTAATATGCTAACTGATCGGAAAAATCTAGCTAAAACCTCTTCCAAACCTGGGAAAACACAGTTGATCAATCATTTTTTAATGGATGAGAAATGGTATTTGGTGGATTTACCGGGCTATGGTTATGCCAAAGTGAGCAAAAAAACTAATGAAGGTTGGGGTAAGATGATTAGTGATTATTTAAAAAACAGAGAAAATCTGGTCTGCATCTTTGTTTTAATCGATTCTCGCCTACCTCCACAAAAAGCAGATGTTGAATTCTTAGACTTTATTGGTAAAAACGGATTACCTCTTTCCCTTATCTTTACCAAAGCTGATAAGCAATCCAATAACAAAACGCAGCAAAATATAGCGGTATTTAAAAAGAAAATGTTGAATACATGGGAGGAATTCCCTCCTTATTTTGTCAGCTCTGCTGAAAAACAAACCGGTAAAGAAGAGATTTTAGGGATAATTGACCAAATGAATACTGCTTGGGCAGAGCAGAAATAAATTGGGGTTTGCTATAGCACGAACTAAAAAGCTCGCGCTAGCTTTTAGACTTGAATTTAGTATAACATCTTAAGATGCAAATTATTTCATAGCCTCTTCCACCATTTTCTTAGAGCCAGTGTAAAAAGGAACTCTTTGGTGTAAGGATTCAGGTTGAATATCCAAAATCCTGTTTTTTCCATCCGTTGCTAATCCTCCTGCTTGTTCGCAAATCATTGCCAAGGCGTTGCATTCATAGTTTAACCTCAATTTTCCATTCGGAGCTTTATCGGTTGAAGGATAAATATAAATTCCTCCCTTCAGTAAATTTCTATGAAAATCAGCTACTAATGAGCCGATATAACGAGCGGTGTATTTTTTATCCTTACAGTTTTCAATATACTGCTGAACTTTAGGTTCCAAACTTCTATAACTTCCTTCGTTGATCGAATATATTTTCCCGTCTTCAGGGATTTTCATATCAGCATGCGATAAGAAAAATTCACCCAATGAAGGATCATAAGTAAATCCATTTACACCACGACCAGTAGTATAAACTAGCATAGTGGAAGAACCATACAACAAATATCCTGCGGCCACTTGTTCAGAGCCTTTTTGCAAAACATCTTCATTAGTCACTTTACTACCAACTGGGGAAACTCTTCTGAAAATAGAAAATATAGTTCCTATAGAAACATTTACATCAATGTTAGAAGAACCATCTAAAGGATCCATGGATACAATATATCTTCCATCCTTATTATTTAAATCTAGGATTTCATCATCTTCTTCCGATACAATAGCACAAACTTCTCCACCATTTTTCAATGCTCTAATAAATCTGATATTAGCAATAACATCCAATTTCTGCTGCTCCTCACCTTGCACATTTTCAGTACCATAAGCACCTCCAATGTTTAATAAGCCTGCACGATTAACTTCTCTATGAATGATTTTTCCTGCTAAGGCAATATCTCTTAGCAATTGAGAAAGTTCACCCGAAGCAAAGGCAAAATCATTTTGTTTTTTCTTGATAAAACGGTCTAAAGTGATGCCTACAGATGTGGCTAATTTAGTTTGCATGGAATATTTATTTGTATTGACGCTAAATTATGAAAAAATTGCAGCTTATTTTGCCATTCATTACAAAAAGGAACGTATGCAGGTATTTAAATTTGGTGGGGCATCTATAAAAGATGCAGAAGCAGTACGAAATATGTCGGAAATCCTAAAAAGATTCCCCGATGAAAAAATAATTATAGTGGTTTCCGCTATGGGTAAAACGACTAATGCATTAGAAGAAATATTACACCTAAAACTGGAAGATTTATCAATTGACACTGCTATTCAAGACCTTTTTAAATACCACGCTTCGATAATCGCCAAATTATTTGAGAATGATGAAGCGAAAACACTTCAGTTATTAGAACAAATTTTTGAAGATTTAAAAATAAAATTAGCCGAAATAGAAAAATCAAAGTACGATGAATCCTATGACAGCATCATTTCTTTTGGAGAAATGATTTCTTCCTCAATATTATTAGAATTTTTAGTAAAAGAAAGATTTCCTATTTCAAAAATTGACGCAAAAGATTGTATCAGAACAGATGAAACATTCAGAGATGCTTTGGTTGATTGGGAGCAAAGCAAAAAATTAATAAAAAAAGTAATAGAATCTGAATTCACTCAAAATCAATTTGCAATTACTCAGGGGTTTTTAGGTGGAACTAAACATGGCAAAACCACCACTTTGGGAAGAGAAGGGTCAGATTTTAGTGCTGCTATTTTTGCATATTGTACCAATGCTAAAGCAGTTACGATTTGGAAGGATGTTCCAGGTATACTAAATGGTGACCCTAAGAAAATAAAGGATGCTGTTTTATATCAAGAATTATCTTATCAAGAAGCTGCAGAAATGACGTATTATGGCGCATCTGTTATTCATCCAAAAACAATCAAGCCATTAGCTAATGCTGGTATTCCGATGCATGTTAGGTCATTTAGCTCGCCTGAAAAAGGAGGCACTATCATTCATGACTGTAAAATTGTTCATGAAATTCCTTGTATTATCATTAAAGAAAAACAAAGTCTAATCACTTTCAAATTGACAGACTTTACTTTTATAACGGAAGCACTTTTTGGGAAAATTTTTGAAGCATTAAATAGGCACCATATTAAAATCAACATGATGCAAAATACTGCCATTTCATTTTCCATTTGTGTAAATGATGATTTGCATCGATTAGATCAGTTAATGAATGAATTGAAAAATGATTTTTCTATTCTTTATAATAAAGGCCTAGAATTAATTACCATAAAAAATTGCAATGATAGCTTGGTTGAACGCATGCGAGCAGATAAAGAAATTTATATGGAACAAAGAACCCGCAAAAATTATCAGGTTGTTAAAGGGGTTTAAGTTTTACTTTCCCGGTTGGCACACCACCGATCATGGTAACAGTTTTATTACCATGCGCCAGAGACGCCAGTAATCATCACCATCCAGAGGATGGCGATAGAAAAGCAAAGGCTTGCTTCCGCTAGCCTCCGGCTAGTGGAAATTACTACCGCCTCTGGCGGATTTTCTTAATACTTTTAACGATCTATCTCTTGGGTCTTGAGTTTATATTGTTGGTAATCTCCCATTCACCTTAACCTTGAGTAGGTAGTACACCGATCGAAAGCGGTAAAAATGGCTAAATCGGAAGATGGTCGGTGTGCCACCGACCATGGTAACATTGTGAGTTTCAATTTAAAACTCCGACTGAAAATGGAATTCAATTTCAGGGAAATTATCTTCTACCATTTGTAGCCATGATTTTGTTTCCGCCATAAAGACCATTTTCCCATCTTTATCTCTTGCAATATGGCGATACTTAGACTTTACAAATTCGTCTAGTTTCTTTTTATCCTTACTGCTGAACCAACAGGCTTTGTATAAATTCATTGGTGCAAATTCACAAGAAGCACCATACTCGTTCTTCAATCGGTGTTGAATTACTTCAAACTGCAGATTACCCACTACACCTACTACTTTTCTTGCTCCCATTTCGAAAGCAAACAATTGCGCAACACCTTCGTCCATCAGCTGCGTTAAGCCTTTGTCCAATTGCTTGGTTTTCATAGCATCTTTATTGATTACTTCCTTGAAAATTTCAGGAGAGAAAGATGGAATGCCTTTGTAAATACCTTTTTCGCCTTCCGATAAGGTATCTCCAATTTTCAGGTTTCCTGTATCGAATAATCCCACTATATCTCCTGGATACGCTTCATCCACCGTTTCTTTATCTTGCGCCATAAAAGCTGTAGCATTAGAAAAACGGAATTTTTTATCATGCCTCACATTCAAATAGCTACTTCCTCTTTGAAATTTACCTGAGCAAATACGAACGAAAGCAATTCTGTTTCGATGTTTAGGATCCATATTAGCATGAATCTTAAATACAAAACCAGTGAATTTTTCTTCATTCGGCTTAACGATTCTTTCTTCAGTTGATCGCTCTTTTGGCTGTGGTGAAATATTGATGAATGTATCCAACATCTCTTTCACTCCGAAGCTATTAACAGCAGAACCAAAAAATACGGGTGCCACTTTTCCTGACAAATATTCTTCTTTATCCAATTCAGGATAAACGCCTTCGATTAACTCTACATCTTCTCTCAGCTGGTCTGCTAGTGTATCGCCTAAATTCTTATTGAGCTCCTCATTGTTTAGATCTTTGATTTCAATACCTTCAGCAGTTAATTGCTGTTTACTAGCTTTGAAAAGCAATAAGTTTTTGCTAAATAAATTATAAACTCCTTTAAAGGTTTTACCCATTCCGATCGGCCAGGTGAGTGGACGGACTTGAATATCTAATTTTTCTTCAATTTCATCGAGCAAATCATAAGGATCTCTTCCTTCCCTATCTAGTTTATTTATGAAACAAATCACAGGAGTATTTCGCATCCGACAAACTTCCATCAACTTCTCGGTTTGTTGCTCAACCCCTTTCACGCAGTCAATCACCATCACCACGCTATCCACAGCAGTTAGTGTCCGATAAGTATCCTCTGCAAAATCCTGGTGACCAGGAGTATCCAGCAAATTGATTTTGATATCTTTATATTCAAAGCCCATTACGGAAGTAGCCACAGAGATACCTCTCTGCTTTTCAATTTCCATCCAATCGGATTTGGTAGCCGTATCAATTTTATTGGATTTTACAGCTCCAGCTTTATTAATGGCTCCACCAAAAAGTAAAAGCTTTTCTGTTAATGTAGTTTTACCGGCATCTGGGTGAGCAATAATGCCAAAAGTTCTTCGCTTGCTAATCTCTTGTTCTAACTTATTCATATCTGTTCCTCAATGAAGCTGCAAAATTACGAATAATGATTGGCAATAGGAATTGAAAGTTCAAATCAAAAAAAGATTCAAGAGACAAACTGCTTAAGTTCATCTCTTGAATACTAAATATGTTCTAAAACTTATAATTTAAAGAAAAAACATAATTCCTACCAGGAGCAGACATTCCTGAACTGTAAGGTCTGTACCGCTGGTCTGTAATATTTTCTATACCAGCATTTATACCAAAGTCATCCCAAAGCTGATAGCTCATTTTAAAATTTAGCGTGTACCAAGCAGGAGAAAAGGTATTGCCATTTTTATCTAAGGCATATATCTCTGTTTTCCCTCTCTCTTCTACTGCTAGATCTAAATGTTTGCGCTCAGCTTGATAGTTAGCATAAACTTGGACTAAAAAATCATTTGATTTAAAATTTAACCTGGTAGTTCCGAACATTGGAGCTGCATGTCTGGAAGGACTAACTGATCCATCGTCTAGCTCTTCTTCACCTATTTGATAATTTAAATCAGATGATAGATTAATTCCTCCTGGAAACTTCATTTCCAAACCAGCTTGAATGCCATATACATTAGCCACTGCTGCATTTTGAATGGCTTGAACCTGACTATTTACCCCGTCAAAAATAACACTATCTTCTCCATTTAATTGAAAATCCCTTCTCACCATAGCATTGTTGAGCAATGTATAATAAGCTGTAAAATCTACCTTAAGAAAATCATTGAAAATTTTTGCAATACCTATATCCCAGTTATAAGCATACTCCGCCTTCAAGTTAGGATTTGGAATAGTAACTGAACCTGGTTCCGAATCAAAGATTTTCCCTACATCATCAACATTTGGAGCTCGAAAAGCAGTACCAAAATTAGCATTGAGAGACCATGAATCTCCAGGATGATAGACCATTCCCAAACTTCCAGTCAGGGCTCCATTATTTATCTTAGCTTCTGTAAAAGGAAAAGAATAGAAGGCTGTATCAAATTCTGCATTCAATAAAAACTGAGTATAGCGAACTCCTCCTTGCACTGTAACTCTGTCTGAAGGTTTATATTCATAATTGGTATAAACTGCAATAGAACTCCAGCTAGCTTCAGGATATCTGGAAGCCGAACTACTAACTGTTCCTGTTTCAATATTTTCAGCTTGTCCAGTGGAGTTTACAATATTTAATACATATTCAGACCCATAAAAGACAGTACTTTTCTTTCCCAGCTTTTTGATAAAATCGAGATTAGCAGAATAGGCATCTACTTCTTCCGATCTATTTCTTCGGATATTATCCTGAAAATTTCTGTCTATCCTACTTTCCGCAAATTGTTGTTGTGCTAGTCGGATAGAGAGTTGATCAAAAAACCTGGATTTTTTTGAATGACTGATATTTAAATTGTTCATCATCCACATTTGAGGGCCATATCTCCATTCTGCATATTGCGGCTCTCCATTTCTAACCCTATTATGCCGATCATATCTTCCATATTCGGAAGTTTCAGAATAATGAAATCCATATTGAAAATCCCAGCGATCATTGGGCTGAAATCTCACTTTTTGCATCAAATTCTTCTGGCTATAAGCAGTAGGTTCTTGAATTAAGGGACTATCTTGTTCCACTACTCTGTCTTCTCCTTCAATTCTTTCCACGTGATAGGTTTTGAGATAATCATCTGGTCCATTTCGCCCTTGTCTTAAATGATCATAATCCCAACGGCTAGCACTCGTAACGAACGCCCATTTTTCCCAGCCATATTTAATATCCGCATGGATGGTTTTCTCATTATTAGCTGATGACCACCTGGAATTGACTTTCCCTGAAATCTTAGCAGATCCTGAACCAGAAAACTCGGGGGATAAGGTCTGAAAACTCATCACGCCACCGATAGCATCGCTACCATAAATGACTGAACCAGGCCCAAACAGCACTTCTGTATTCTCGGTTGCAAAAGGGTCTAAACTGATGACATTTTGAATATTTCCTCCACGAAAAATCGCATTATTCATCCTGACTCCATCCACTGTATAAAGTAATCGGTTTGTTGCAAAACCTCTGATCATAGGGCTTCCTCCACCTTGCTGGCTTTTTTGAATGTACACCTTTCCGGAAACGCCCAATAAATCTGCGGCTGTTTGTGGATTTTGCAGTTCTACCTCTTTTGGAGAAATCGATATCACTTTGGATGGTATATCTCCAGAACTCTGCCTCCACCTTGTAGCAGAAACGATCACTTCATTCAAATTGAAATTATTAGGCTGAAGCAAAACTTCAAAATTAGAAGCCTTTAAAGCTGTAAAGCTTAAGGTTTTCAATTGGTAACCTAATCTTTGAATCTGTATTGCTTGAGCTCCTGCCAAGGCTGAAATGTTAGCTTTACCGTATTGATTTGTACTAATAAATTCCTGCAGCTCTTCACTGACAATTGTTACCATTTCAATGGGCTCAGAAGTATTAGCATCTTTGACTGTAATTGTTTGAGTGTAGCCAATAGTGGAATTGACTAAAAACAAACAGAGACATAAAATATTCCTCATTATAACTTTTTAGTTTATAACCCTACATTGTCACATTATCCAATTATAGCCCAGAGCTGCGTTTTCACAGCTCAAAATGGATTTTTGAAGATCTTTCTGCACAGACTTGTCTGCCAAGACAGGCACAAATCAGAAGCGAAAGAATTCACTTGACAAACTAGGGATTAGTAGTTTAAAAAATAGAAGACTTTACTAAGTAGAATAGAATACATATATCAATTCCATTTAAATCAGTAAAGCAAAATAAAATATTCAAACGACTATTTGAGGAGGGGGAGAGGGAACAGAATTGATAAAATCTTCTAAATAAAATTTATATCCCGTAATTGGATTTGATATTCCAAAAAATTGAAGTGCTTGCCATTGAAAGACTTTTTCTGAAAACAGAGATTGATAAAATGAAATAAGCTTTTGCTCCTTTTCTTGCTTTTCTGGATTATTCCCAAATAAGTTATTGACCACCTCAGCCAATTTCTTATTTAATGCTGTTTCTTCATAATCCCACCAGCACCAGTATTTGATGCTATCTGCAGTTTCTTCAAATTCCACCACATCATACATCTCACCCTTAAATTCGAATTCCCTGGAATGTTCCCAATGCAGTTTCTCTTTGGCTTCAGCTTTAGTCAGTTGAATTAATACCAGTTCTGATTTATCAATCCCATCGATAATTTTCCATTTTACCTCACGCTTAACTTGTCTCTTTTGGTGTTTAAGCCATAGGCAGGTCACCAAAGCCGGGGCTAAGAGGCAAAATATGAGCGACATAAGTATAAACTGCTTTTTCAAATCAATAATCAGGATTAATGTAAATTTAAAGATTTTTGATTGATTCTACCTTAATTAAAATACCTCTTCCACAAATGGTCAAAAGTATGTATTAAGTATATTCAAATAATGACAGGGAAATCAATTTTTTAGTTCCTTTCAAAACTGTGTTAAAATTTCATTAACTTAATCAGTGAATCAAACGGTTAAAGTGAAATGAAAATTAAACCAACTAAAAAAACATACGAATCAGATGAATTGGTTGTGGAATGGCAACCTTCACTATGTACGCATAGCGAAAAATGCTGGCGAGGATTGCCAGAAGTATTCAGAAAAGATGAAAGACCATGGGTAAATACAGATGGGGCAGCAGATAAAAGGATAATGCAGCAGCTGGAAGCTTGTCCATCTGGTGCTCTTTCAGGTTACTGGAAAAATCAAAAACAAGAAAATAAGTCTGAGGCTTCGACTACCCAAGTTGAGGTCAGCAAAAACGGGCCTTTGATGGTGAAGGGAAGCATTGAAATCAAACATTCCAATGGAGAAATGGAAAGTAAAGAAAAAGTAACCGCATTTTGCAGATGTGGTGCTTCAGGGAATAAGCCGTTTTGCGATGGAAGTCATAGCAAGATTGGCTTTGAAGGATAGAATGAAAGCTATAAAGCTCTCATTCTATAATTTTATATTAGAATTTATCTTAATTGAAAATATATAGGGATATTCATTCGCACTCTTACGGCTTGTCCTCTCTGTCTGCCAGCTTCCCATTTTGGAGCATTTTTGATTACTCTTATTGCTTCTTTATCAATCCCTTTTGAAACTCCTTTAAGAACTTCAACTTGGGATAAAGAGCCGTCCTTTTCAATGACAAAAGATAAAACAACTCTACCCTCTATATTCCTATTCTGCTCATAAGAAGGATACTCGATAGCATCAGCTATATATTGATAAAAGGCTTCTAAGCCTCCATTAAATTGAGGAGCTACTTCCAAAACTGAAGACATATGAATGCTATTATCCTCCACTTTTTCATCTGGCATTTTAAATTCCTTTGCAAGTGATTCAAGTGTCTGATCAATATCAATCATTTCTTTTTGCTCATCTTTCTTTGGCAATTCTTTTACCTCCACAATATTGACATCGCCTTTAGGCTCCGGTAATTTTTTAGGCTGAGGCTGAGGCTTAGGCGGCTGGGAAGTGCGGATCACATCATTGTTTAGAAAAACATAAGGTTCTTCCTCTGGTAATTCAACTTTCTCTTCTTCTGCGATAAACACCTTAAATTCAAAGGCAATAAAACAGAGACTAATCGCTATAACTAATCCAATATTGAAAAATAACGGACGTTTAGCATACAATTTTCGAGTTGCATTTTTGAAATGTTCCATAGTGAATAATCATTTAGAGTTAGACATGATTATTCATACACCTGATACCATAACGCAAGAAGTTTGCATTAAGTATAATTTATCAGAACATTTTTAATGTTTATTGGCCAATTGTCCACAAGCTGCATCAATATCCTTACCTCTACTCCTTCTCACATTCACAATGACACCTCTATCTTCAAGGAAAGCGGCAAATTTATCAAGCTTATCTTCATCCGTATTGGTGAAATCCGCTTGGTCGATTGGATTATATTCAATTAGATTGACTTTGGCGGGAACATATTTGGTGAATTGCCACAATTCTTTTGCATCTTCCAAACTGTCATTGAAATTATTGAAAACGCAATATTCAAATGTCACCCTGTTTTTAGTTTTTGAGTGATAATATTCTAAAGCTTCTCTTAAAACGGGTAGATTATTGCTGTCATTAATTGACATGATTTGGCTTCTCTTTTCGTCATTGGCCGCGTGTAGGGAAAGCGCGAGATTAAATTTAGCGTCATCATCCGCCAATTTTTTAATCATTTTGGAAATACCTGCGGTGGAAACGGTAATTCTCTTAGGAGACATATGCAATCCTTTCTCTGAAGTAATATGTTCAATGGACTCCATCATGTTTTTGTAATTCAAGAGTGGTTCACCCATGCCCATATAAACAATATTGGAAAGTGGCATATCATAGTGAGTTTCTGCCAATTCTTTGATCATCACCACTTGATCGTAAATTTCTGCTGCTTCGAGATTACGCATTCTTTTCAAATAACCTGTAGCGCAAAATTTACAGCTTAAGGAACAACCTACTTGAGAAGACACACAAGCCGTCATTCTGTTTTCTGTAGGAATCAATACACCTTCTACCTCATTTCCATCATGCAATCGGAAAGCTACTTTAATGGTTCTGTCTGAACTTAATTGCTTATCGGCAATTGTAATTCTATTGATGCAATAATTTTGATCCAGCCATTCTCTTAAGTTTTTGGACAGATTGGTCATTTCTTCAAATGAAGCCGCAGATTTCATCCAAAGCCACTCATAAATCTGTTTGGCTCTAAAAGCTTTCTCACCCGATGCGGTCAAATCTTCTGCAATAGCATCAATGGACATTTTTCGAATATCCTTTTTGCTAAGATTTACTTCTATTACTTCTTTCTGAATATGGACTGCTTTCTCTTGCATAGCACAAAATTACAATAATCAGCAGACATAAGCCTAATGATGTGATATTAGTTCAGAGATTATGGAAAAATTAGATGCTTATGCGAAAAGGTCAATTTCTTTTGCCAAGGCTCTCTCATCTAAGACACTTATCTTTTTGCCGTTGAGGTCAATCAATCCGTCTTTCTTGAAATCAGACAACAACCTAATAAGTGTTTCTGTAGCAGTCCCAACGATTTTGGCTAAATCTTCTCTTGTTAATGCAATATCTATTTCCGTTTTTTGATCGCCATCTACCCCGTATGAGCTTTTTAACATTAACAAGGTAGTAGCTAATCGCTGTCTAACCGTTTTATTTGCCATATCAGCCATCTTTTGTTCCATAATTCCCAAATCATGACAAACAGCTTGCATCAATCGATTTTGGAAACCTTGGTCTTTGGAAATGAGCTCTGTAAAACTGCTTTTAGGAATAAAACAAACTTTTGCATTTTCAAGAATGGTCGCAGAAGAATTATAGTTTTCACCAGAAAGTAAAGCTCTATAACCTAAAAAATCCCCTTCTTGAGCTAAACGTACAATTTGTTCTCTGCCGGAATCATCAGTTTTATAGATTTTTACTTTGCCTTCACTAATGCAAAATAAACCCATCGGCTGTGTACCTTCTAAAAAAAGGACTTGACCTTTATTGTGCGCCAAAGTACTTTTATGCTCACTTAATGCACATAATGCATCATTAGGAAGTCCATTGAACATTGATTTTCGCCTACTAAGGCATAAATCACACGGTATATTTTTAACTTTCTTAGACATATCTATTAGGCTAATCGTAAGCTCAAAAAATTAGTTGTGGTCTGTTAATATAAATATAGGATAAATTTAAATAGTTTAAAAAACAGACACTAATTTGAGTCCAAGAATTCTATATATTTTCATTAAATTGCATAAATCAATTATTTTTTAAATTATGAAAAAAGGACTTTTAAGCGGAATTATATTAGTCGCAATTGGAGCATTTGTAATTTATTGGGCAATAGACCATAGTCCAAATGCATCTATAGGAGAAAAAGTTAATGATTTACTGGAAGAAGATGCCTATCGCATGAGTGAAGCATGGTACTACACCTCACTGGTGGCGGGAAGTGTTATTGCTTTATTGGGAATAAGAAATTTATTGAAATCATAAAATAACAATTGTCTCAAAAGCTATAATAACTTTTGAGACAATCACTTTACATCTTACCATAGGCTTTTATTACCCCTGCTCTTAATTCAGGATGTTGCAAATAAAAAGAAATAGTCTCTGCTATTTGCTCAGGTTTTACCCAATCATCAAAATTCATATCTGCCATTGCTTCTCTGTTTGGGGGTGTATCAATAATACTTGGCACTATTACATGTGCACTAATTCCATGCTCGGAAAAATCTGCATTGATAATATCAGCTAAGCTGAAAACTAACTGTTTTGCCAATCCATAAGAAACTACATTTTTTAATTCATTGGCTGACAAAACCGGTTTAGCTCCAATCAAAAACAGTTGACTACCCTTAGGCATTTTTTCTAATAATGGCTTTACTAAATTAAAAGCTGTATCAAAATTAAGTTTGATTTGGCCATGAATATCATCAATGGTTACATCTTTTATTCCTCCTCCAGCATAACCACCAACTGTCAAAACGGCACCATTGATTTCTCCGTAAGCCTTATTAGCGGCATCAACTACATCTGATGCAGCTTTTGGATTCGTTAAATCAATTAATTCTTTTTTAAAGCCTTCTTCCGAATTTTTGGCATTTTCTTTTTTACCAAAAAGACCATAGATTTTATGCCCCTCTGATTTTAATTTTTGTACTACCGCACTTCCCAAATTTCCATCTGCACCGCTTATTAATATATTCATAATTATATTTTCGTTTATTTTTCAAAAGTTATTGCTTCAGGACTCGCTCCTAACATTTCTAAGTGCTTGCTGATGTCTTTCACCATTGCATCAGGACCACACACATAAAAATGCTGCGTAAAATCTTCTAAATGCTTTTTCAGGAAATCCATGTCTACCAACTTATTTTCATGCCCTTCAATATTTTGATGTGTAAGGGTAGAAATGAAATTATCACCTAAAACATCATTAAAATAAGATTCCAAAATAACATCGTCCCCTCTTTTATTGGAAAAAATCAACTTATTTTCACCGATTTCACCTTTCTTCTCCAAATTTCTGAATATTGCTATAAAAGGAGTTACACCAGCACCACCAGCAATGAAGGTTCCAGTTCCTTTATATTCAATAGCTCCCCAGGCATCATCAATGATCAATTCATCTCCTTCCTGAAGGCTGTCAATTTCATGAGTAACACCTTCATGGTCATGGTAGGTTTTAATAACAAATTCTAAATGTTTATCTTCTGGAAGAGAGGTGAAAGTGAAAGGTCTTTTTTCTTCTTTCCATCCTTTTTTGTTGATGGCTACTTCTGTGGCTTGGCCTGGAGTGAATTGGTAATTTTTTGGTTTTTCGGTTGTAATCTGCTTAACATTGTGCGTTAGGGAAAGCACATTGGTAATTTTTATTGTATATGCCATTACTATTTAGATTTAGTTCTCTAATAGAAACGGAATAAACAAATTATGTTTTAAAGAAAATATCCTATTCTTCTAATTTTCGGACAATCTCTTCTAAATCAATACTTTCCCAATTTTCCAAAATAGCTGGTCTTTGCATTACATCATCCATTATGCTTTGTTGTTTTTTCCCTATTTCAAAAGCCTCGGAATAACGCAAATCACTGAAAGTCACCATAGAATAAAGTGGCATCCATTTCTTCGGAAACTTTTCATGTAGTTTGGCTTCAATTTTCTTTTGAACTAAGAATTTATCATCTGCCACTAAGTCTCGCATCTCTACAAAATTATGTAATGCTAAATCTGCTATGGCATCTCCATCCTTTTTACGCAGTTCTTGATATTCATCCAAGGTCATCTCCCAGTCATCCGCATGCCTATTCAACAACAAATTGAGCTCATAGCAATCCTCAAAACCTGCGTTCATTCCCTGCCCGTAAAAAGGCACTATAGCATGCGCGGCATCACCAATAAGGACACAATTATTTTTGACCCAAGGTTCGCATTTAACAGTAACTAGTGAGGAAGTTGGATTTTCGAAATATTCCTCTTGAATATTTTTTAAATGGGGTAAACTATCAGGAAAGGTATTTTTGAAAAAATTCAAGACTTGCTGAGGAGTTTGCAAACTTTCAAAAGACGGTTGACCTTCAAATGGAAAAAACAAAGTACAGGTAAAGCTTTTATCTAAATTAGGCAAAGCAATCAACATATATTGCCCTCTTGGCCATATGTGCAAAGCATTGGGAGCAATTGCAAAATCACCATCTTCATTGGGCGGAATAGAAAGTTCTTTATAACCATGGGGGATATAATATTGCTCGTAATTGAATCTATCTTTTTTCACCATAGCTTGACGCATTTTGGAATATGCCCCATCAGATCCAAAAAGTAGATCAAATTGCATGGTTTTTTCTGCATCAGGAGTTTTAAAAGTCACACTAGTTCCTTCCAAATCAACAGATTTACAAGTATGCTCGAATTTGATTTCAACTCCTGCTGCTTCTGCTTTTTCCAATAAAATCTTATTCAAATTTCCTCTCGAAACAGAATTAATATATTGCCCTTCCTTACCGTATGCTTGAAAAGTCAGCTCACCATCTTGGCTATGCATCATCCTTCCTTCCATCGGAAGCATGATTTTTTCAACCTCTTCAATTACACCTATATCTTCCAAAGCCTTAATTCCTCTTCGACTTAAAGCCAAATTAATCGAGCGGCCAGAATCTGCAGAAGACTTTCGCATATCGTCCCGTTTTTCATAGAGACTTACTTTATACCCCCTTTTCCTTAAGTAAATACTCAAGAGTGCACCTACTAAACCTGCACCCAAAACTCCGATATGTTTAATTTCTTTCTTCAAAATCAGTTTATTTTAAGGCTTCTACTGCTTCTCTAAGCTTTTCTATAAATAGATATTGCTCTTCAAAAGTATTGTATAATGGAACTGGCGCTAAACGAATCACATCAGGTTCACGCCAATCTCCCAATACACCTCTTTTCATTAATTCATCGAATAATGGCTTCCCATATTTCAATAAATATAAGGATAATTGGCAACCTCTGTTTTCTGGCTCTTTTGGTGTAAGAATTTCAAATATCTTCTCTTGCTTATTGAATTCATTGATTAAAAACTCAAGATAGCCCGTCAACAATACACTTTTCTTTCTTAGTGCTTTCATGCCCACTTCTTTAAAAATCTCTAAAGATGCGTAATGGGCTGCATGTCCTAGTACATTGGTATTACTCAACTGCCAGCCATCAGCTCCCTCCATTGGGATAAAGCCTTTTTCCATTTTGAAGCGCTCTTTTTCATCATGTCCCCACCAACCTGCAAACCGAGGAAGACTTTTATCATTTGCAAAACGTTCATGAACGTAAACTCCTGAGACATTTCCCGGTCCAGAGTTTAAATACTTATAGGTACACCAAGAAGCAAAATCCACATCCCAATCATGGAGTTTTAATTCGATATTTCCAGCAGCATGTGCCAAGTCAAACCCAGCATAAGCTCCTACCTTATGCGCTGCTTTTGTAATCTTTTTCAAATCGAAAAATTGGCCGGTATAATACTGCAAACCACCCATCATCACAAGGCATAGTTCATTTTGGTGCTCTTCAATAGTGGCAATTATATCTTCAGTTCTTAAGGTATCCTCTCCTTCTCTAGGAGCAATTTCCACTAAAGCTTCTTGAGGATCAAATAATTTTTGCCCACCATGAAATGCATGGAAGTTTAATTGAGATTCGAACACATATTGATCGGATGGAAAAGCGCCTTTTTCAACTATAATCTTGAATTTTTTAGCTGTAGGCCGATAAAAAGAAACTAATAGAAGATGAAGATTGACTGTTAAATTATTCATTGGCACCACTTCAATAGGCTTTGCACCCACTATTTCTGCTATGGCATCTTTTCCATATTCATGATATTTATACCAGATGTTTTCCTTTTTCTTATTGAAATGTCCTTCTACTCCAAAAAGCTCCCAATCTTTCATTTCCTTTTCTATAAAAGAGCGAGTTCTTTTGGGTTGAAGTCCTAAAGAATTACCTGTATAATAAATTACTTGCTGCCCATCAATAATTGGAATATGAAATTCATTTCTATATTTCTTTAAAGGATCCTCTTGATCCATTTTCTGCGCATACTCAAGCGTATTCTGATAATTTTCTGCCATTCCTTGAATTAATGTATAGTCGTTTATGGATTATAATTGTTAACTCTTCAAATTAGAAGTATTTAAAATAAGCCTAGTTGCCTGTTTGATTCCAATTCTATTAAAAACTTCTTGTTTGCTAATCCACCAATATACCCGGTTAAATTCCCATGCATCCCCACCACTCTGTGACAAGGAATTACAATGGGAATTGGATTTTTACCTACTGCATTAGCAACTGCTCTAATTTTTTTAACATCTCCCAATTGAGCTGCTAATTTACCATAGCTTATCGTTCTTCCGAAGGGAATATCGAGCAATTTTTGCCAAACTTCTTTCTGGAATTCTGTTCCTGTTAAAGAATATTCAATCTGAAACGTTTTCCTGTGTCCGTTGAAATATTCTAATAATTGGTTTTCTAAAGTAGTGACTACTTTAGGTTTTATTCCTTTAAGGCTATTGTTTGGTTGATTAAAAGAAATTTTGGAAATTTTATTTTGAGAAACTCCAATTAAAAGCTTCCCAATTTTAGTATCAATGAAAAATTCTTGTTCAATGCCCTGCATATTCTTCTTGGTGTAAGCCCAACCATTTTAAAGCATTTTGACCCAGAAGTTTTGATTTTAGCTCATTTGTGAAATTACTTGTCTCAATGATCTTCCCAGGCTCTAGTTCACCCAATGGAAATGGATAATCGGTTCCCAAAGCAATAAAATCCTCTCCCATGGTTTTAATCAAATATTCTAAAGTGGAAGGATCATGAACTAAAGAATCCACATAAAACTTCTTTAAATATTTACTAGGATGATGAGGATTATCAATGGCACATAAATCTGGGCGCACATCAAAGCCGTGCCCTATTCTACCGATAGTTGCAGGAAAAGAACCTCCTCCATGTGCAAAAGCCACTTTCAAGTCAGGAAGTTTTTCAAAAACGCCACCGAAAATCATAGAACAAATTGCTCTTGAGGTTTCTGCAGGCATGCCCACCAACCAAGGCAACCAATATTTGGGCATTTGGTCTTTTCCCATCATATCCCAAGGATGAACAAAAATAGAAGCTCCTAAATCTTGAGCTGCTTCAAAAACTGCAAAAACCTCTGGGGCTTCTAAATTCCAGTCGTTAATATGTGATCCGATTTGAACCCCGGCCAAACCTAATTGATTAACGCATCGCTCCAATTCCTTAATGGCCAAATCAGGGGCTTGCATAGGAAGAGTTCCCAAACCAATAAATCTATCAGGATATTTATCAACAATTCCAGCAATATGATCATTCAGCATCATGGATAAATCTAGTGCATCTGCTGGCTTTGCCCAATAGCTAAACATCACAGGAACTGTAGAAAGAACCTGTACATCTACATTATGATGATCACATTGGTGCATTCGTGTTTTAGGGTCCCAACAATTATCTTCTACTTCCCTGAAAAACTTGTCATCCATCATCATGCGTGCACAACAAGGTTTATGATGCTCCAAACGAATGAAGCCACCATAACCATATCGCTCACGCAGATCTGGCCAGTTTTTTGGCAAAATATGCGTATGTATATCAACCTTTAATGGTCTTTTTGTTGCTATGTCTGCTACTTTTTCCATTACACAAATCTTGGATCAGTTTCCATTATATGTCCACAATTATTGCAGGTGCGCAAATCCTCAGAAGCGTAAAACTCTTTGAATCGAGGTTGAAAATCTTTCTCTATATCCACTAAAGGAAAATAAGTCTCATGCAATTTATGATTACAGTTATCGCAAAACCACAGCAGACCGTCTTTCATGTCAGTTCCCTTTCGGATTCTTTCTACAACCAGCCCTATTGAACCTTCTTTTCGGATAGGACTGTGAGGTGTTTTAGCAGGGCACAAAAACATATCGCCAGGACCTAAATCCATGGTAACTGCTTTGCCATCTTCCTGAATTTTTACGGAAATATTTCCTTCTAATTGATAAAAAAGCTCTTCAGTTTCATTGAAGTGATAATCTTTACGGGCATTTGGGCCAGCAACAATCATTACGATATAATCACCCGCTTCAGTATATAAGTTCTTATTCCCTACTGGTGGTTTTAACAAATCTCTGTTTTCCTCCACCCACTTTGTTAAGTTAAAAGGTTTTTTAATTGCCATCGTTTTCCAGTTTTATAAAGCTTAAAACAGTCTTATCTGTTAATTGATTTTGTTAATCCTCTAAATTTAGTGAAATTAACCCGAAAAATTTATTTGAATTTTTCGTCCGAAGGACAGACGATTTATAAAAAATTTAAAATTAGTTAATTACATTTTTATTTTCATGTTGAAATATAAAAGTTAAAATACCCAAATTTGGGCTATGTAGTTTTTATAAATGTCTGGGTTTAACCTGACATAATCAATTGATTATCGTCATTATTCATAACTTTTTTATGAATAATATGGGTTAAGACGGAGTTTAAAATCAGAAATATAATATTAACAGATGACTATATTCATCTATAAAAATAATTAAAATGGATTTAAATTTATTGGGAAAAAGAATAATGGTTGGTGGAAGCACAGCAGGAATTGGAAAAGCCATTGCGCATGCTTTTGCTAAAGAAGGTGCAAACGTAACCCTTATCGCTAGGGATAAAGCTAAATTAGAAGCCACTCAGAATGAATTAGCAAACAATAATCAAAATCATCATATTTTAGTTGCTGATTACTGCCACCCAGAATCTTTGCGTGAACTAGCATTAGAATATTGCGCTAAACATCAAGTTGATATATTAATCAATAACACTGGAGGACCGAGCCCTGGGCAAGCGCATGAGGCATTGGGTAAAGATTATATCATTGCATTTCAGCAACATCTGATTTGTAATCAATATTTAGCACAAGCCGTAATCCCGCAAATGAAAAAGGAAGAATATGGGAGAATAATTAATATAATCTCTACTTCCGTTCGTCAGCCCATTCCTAATTTAGGCATTTCCAATACGGTTAGAGGAGCAGTCGCAAGTTGGTCCAAAACCATTTCCAATGAATTGGGGCCTTTTGGCATTACAGTAAATAACGTTTTACCAGGTGCTACAATGACCGGCAGACTGGAAGGATTAATTCAAAGCAAAAGCAAATCAAGTGGCAAAAGTTTAGATGAAGTTAGCAAAGATATGCAATCCAAAATTCCTGCTGGTAGATTTGCAGAACCTCATGAAGTAGCGGATGCCGTACTGTTTTTAGCTTCAGAAAAGGCATCTTATATAAATGGAGTTAATTTACCTGTGGATGGAGGGCGATTAGACTGCATTTGATATGGAAATGATAGCCAATTATATCAATGGAGAATTAAAACCTCCTCATTCGTCTGATTATTTAGATGATGTAAATCCTGCAACAGCAGAAATATTTGCCAAAATCCCACTGTCAGATGAAGAAGATTTACAAGATGCAATAACTTCAGCAGAAAAAGCATTTAAAGAATGGAGTGGATTATCAGCTAAAGAAAGAGCCGACTATTTGATGAAAATAGCTGAACTTATCCAGGAGAATTTAGAAGAACTGGCAATGGCTGAAAGCATGGATACGGGCAAGCCTATTCAGTTGGCAAAAACGGTCGATATACCTAGAGCAGCTTCTAATATGGAGTTCTTTGCCCATGCAATTACTCAATTTAGCAGTGAATCACACGCAGGAAAAGATTCCATTAATTACAGTTTAAGAAAGCCTCTTGGTGTGGTGGCCTGTATTTCACCATGGAATTTACCGCTTTATCTATTTACTTGGAAAATAGCTCCAGCATTAGCATCTGGAAACTGTGTAATAGCCAAACCATCTGAAATCACTCCCTATACTGCCTATTTGTTCAGTAAAATATGCGTAGAAGCTGGTTTACCAAAAGGAGTTTTAAATATTTTGCACGGAACTGGCCCAGAAATAGGAAATGCCATCGTCCAAAACAAGAAAATTAAAGCCGTTTCCTTTACGGGCGGAACAGCAACAGGAAGAAAAATTGCTGAGATTTCAGCGCCTATGTTTCGAAAGGTTTCTCTAGAATTAGGCGGTAAAAATCCAGCATTAGTATTTGCCGACTGTGACCTAGACAAAACAGTAGAAGGCTTAGTTCGAGCCTCATTTACTAATCAGGGTGAAATCTGTTTGTGTGCATCTAGAATTTATATTGAAGATTCAATTTACGAGGACTTTAAAGCTAGATTCATTGACAAAGTAAAAGCTTTAAAAGTAGGGGATCCATTAATCCAATCAAATAATATGGGAGCTTTAGTATCCTCTCAGCATTTAGAAAAAGTAAAAAACTATATAGCTTTAGCTAAAGAAGAGGGCGGGCAATTGCTATGTGGAGATGAAGCTTTTGAATTAGAAGGAAATAATAAGCAGGGGTATTTTCTAAGACCACATGTTTTTGAAAATTTACCAATCCAGTGTAGAACTAACCAAGAAGAAATATTTGGCCCAGTAGTCAGTCTAAGTAGATTTGAGGGTGAGGAAGAAGCTCTTGTCCTTGCTAATGAGAGCGAGTATGGTTTAGCATCTACCATCTGGACTACCGACTTATCGAGAGCACATCGAATAGGAGCTCAAATTGAAACAGGCATTGTTTGGGTCAACTGCTGGATGAATAGAGACTTAAGAACTCCATTTGGCGGTATGAAAAACAGTGGTTTAGGCAGAGAGGGCGGACTTGAAGCCTTGCGGTTTTTTACTGAGCCTAAGAACATCTGTATTCAGTTTTAAAAACCTTATAAAAAAGAAAAGCCAATCAGGATGTCTGATTGGCTTCATACTATTTATTCACTTTCAATTCTTATGCAGAGGCTGAGCTATCAGAAGTTGAGGTTTCCTCACTAGGCTCTTTGAGCTTCGCAATATGGAAAGTCTTTCTGGCCTTATGTCCACAGTAAGAACATTTGAAATATTTCATTAGCTCACCATCTTCAGTTACAGTAGGAGATTTAATGATCTCTTCCTTCACAACTTTAAGCGTTTGGTAGTTACATTCTGAACATTGCAATGCATGCAGGTGACCAGAATATTTCTCAATTTTTGTATACCCAGTTTCTTCATCCACCCAAACATCATAATCAACTGAGAAAATATCCTCCTCTGCTTGCATACCTTCGTCTAGGTAAACATCTTCTTCTTCCTCACTTAAAAGCTTCATTGGCTTTCCAGTTTTAGGAGAAATTCTTGGAGTATATCTTAACTTCTTAAGACGTTTCTCAATGTAGAAAGGGAAATAAAACCTTAGTACATTTTGGATAATTACACCAATGATAAGCGCTAACATCGCAGAAACAAAAACTTTCACAGCTAGCCATAAAAATTCAGTTTCACCAAAAAGGGAATTAACCCAAATAACAGCACCAATCAATATAATTACAGCAGATCGCCATAAAACATCGATTTCATTTTTATTAATGTAATCATATTTTTGTTTAAACTCTTTTAAGGTTCCTAACCTTAAGTAGTATAATAAAACAAGTAAGACGGCTATCCCAATGATGGCCATACCTACGTAAGGACCATATTGGTTTATCATGTCAAAGATGCTTTGGTTATTCTCTGCCATAATTCAGTTTTTTAGTGATGGTAAATTTAGTTTTCTAATTCGAAATATTAACAATTCTTTGTAAAAGTACAACGAAACTTCAAGCAAGTTAAAATTAATTACTTAAAATTCTATCAATAAAGTTATATAAATTAATTGAAATACCTAAAAAAATTTTTTTTTATTACATATAGTTAAGCTTTTACTCAAACCAGAAGCAAGTAACTAGCTATAAAACAAATAATTACACATTTCAATATTAAAAATAAATTTAACAATATTAAAATGGAAAACATTAAATCATCAAATAAAAAAATATTTTTTTCGTTTTGACACAACCCTTCACCTGTAAAATGGGTCTTTAAATTATCTGGAAACAAATCCAGATATAGGATTATTTAATATATTTTTTGTAAAAATTAAACAAGAAAAAAAGGTTATGAAAAAATTTTTGAGAAATGGATTGATGTTAGCTGCTGCTGGAACACTATTATTTACAGCTTGTGATCCTGAAAATGGTGAGGAAACTCCAATAAATGCTCCTACTCTTTCATTAACAAGTGAACTGGAGTCTGAATATGCAGAAGGGACAGATGTAGATCTCTCCTATGAATGGGAAGCCCCTGGAAAAATTGGCCAAGTTCAATATGTAGTATTAGTTGACGGTAGTACTGCTTTAGATACCACTTTCACGGAATCGGAATTAGGTTTTAGTGCACAAGATTCTGTTGGTTCATTGAATTTTACTTTAACCGCACCTGAGAATTCAGCTGGTTCTATAATTGATGTGGAAGTTACTTTGATTGACAGGGAGAACCAATCAACCACAAATACAGAAGCAAGTTTTGAAGTAATTGAAAGCTCTAGCCCATTAGTTTCATATACTGATATTCTTGTTTACGCTCCTGCAGGTGATGGAAGCACAAACACGTGGTTTTCTACTAATTTAGGTGAAACTGTTACTGAAGCGGAAGTCAATTCAGCGTCAGCACCAAATTCCTCAGATGTAGATTTTGGTTACTACTATGGAGCAAATAGTGACTTTGCAAGTATTGCGTCTCCTAATGCCTATAATTTGGCTGGTATTAATATTGACGATTGGAACACCAGAAATGCAACTGAATTTAAATTAACTACAATAAGCGATGAGGAATACCTAGGTTTAAGTACATCTGCTGATTTAGAGACAGTTTGGAACAGAGAAGATAATGTAAATGAAGGTGAAACCATCACCAATCTTGAAGTAGGAGATGTTGTTGCATTTCAACTTGATCCAAACAACAAAGATGGTTTATACGGTGTATTTAAAGTAATTACTATTGAACCAGGGATTGAAACTAATGATTATATTGAAATAGAGGTTTTAATTCAAGATTAATAAATTCTAAGAAAACAATAGTATTAAAAAGGCTCGGAAATTAATTTCCGAGCCTTTTTTTGATCCAATTTACTGGATATATTATCACTTAACAACCTCCAATGCTTTCTCATAATCAGGCTCATTTCCGATCTCAGGAACCAATTGATTATAGATCACTTCTCCTTCTGGATTGACTACTACCACGGCTCTAGCATTTAGACCTTTGAATCCTCCATCTAGGATTTCAACTCCGTAATCTTGCCCAAAGCTATCATTTCTGAAATTTGAGACTGGAATAGCATTTTCTATTCCTTCGGCTCCGCAAAATCTAGCTTGCGCAAAAGGTAAATCTTTTGAAATACATAAAACAACTGTATTATCTAATGCAGCTGCTTCTTCATTAAATTTTCTTACAGACGTAGCGCAAACACCAGTATCAACACTTGGGAAAATATTTAAAATCACGTTTTTTCCTTTAAAATCTGAAAGTGAAACTTCGGACATATCTGTTTTTACCAGTTTGAAATCAGGGGCGTTTTGGCCTTTTGAAGGTAAGTTTCCTACTGTGTTTGACGGATTTCCGCCTAATGTTATTTCTGCCATATTTTTATTTTTAATTTAGTTTACCTTTGCTAAACTTGATTCGCATTGAATAGTTATTGAATTTACACAAAGATTTAAAAAAATGAACTCATTAAAATTGTATGCAGTCGTCTTGGGCGGCTCAGCAGAAAAATCTAATACTGAACTGCATGATGTGGTGTTTACTGTTGGCACCACTATAGAGGATTGCTATTTTCAATTACTCGAAAAATGGTTTGGGCTGCCTGAGAAGATGCATATCGATTCATATATGGAATTGAATGTCGTAGATGGATATGAAATTAGCTTGCAAAAGGAAAAAAGCCTTGAAAAGGACAAAAAATTATTTTTCATAAATCTGGGTGCATACAAGAAGGGTGATTTCATGGAGCATCATGCCAATACCTTTCTGGTGGGCAGGTTAGCTACTGAAATAAAGAAAAGAGCCAAAGAAAAATTATTGAAGGGATATGATGAAGTTCATAAAGATGATCTATATGAAGTTGATGATATGATTGCTATTGAAGAATTGGATGGATATCATGTTCATCTCAGACCGACAGATAAGCATGAAAACTTAAAGCCAATTAACGGCTATCACGTACTACCTAAAAAAGTGGTCAAAGAATTTTTGGAGCTGAAAAAATAAAAGGGGAACCGATCGATTCCCCTTTTTATAAGTTTTAGTTTCTAGAGATTTCTATTCCTCTTCTTTTTTCTTATCCATTGAAAGTGCCTTTAGCACTAGAACTATAAAGCCTCCTAAGGTAATAGTCAAACAAACTACCATTCCGATTATTGCTTCAGTACTCATCATTTTCTAACAAATTTTTTGTAAAACCATCCATTAAATACTATTGCAATTACTAATGCAATTCCCCATTGGGTTACGATACTGGCATTACTGTAAACGTCCATCACATTCCAGTTCCCTTCTGCATCAAACCAAGGATAATCACTATAGCCTTGACTCATCCACCAATACACAAGGAAAAGTCCGAACAGGAAAATGGCATAGACCATAATTTTGAAATACCAATTAGCCACAGTGAAATCGGAGCTTTCATCAATAAAATCCTTTTTATATTTAGTTGGCCCATATCTGATAATTAAGAAAGCAATAAAAATACCACTTACCAGTAATCCTAATCCCCAAACCCAGTCTTGGTTTTTAAATACATCTAAGGAATAGGCTGATGGAAAACCAATAATGAAACAACATGCACCAGCCACAAAAGCAGCCTGCTTTCTAGTTAGCGTATAATCTGTTAAGTTTTTGATCAGTAATTGCATCATAGGCAGTAATGAACTAAAGGCCGCCATTAGAAAAGCCCCAAAGAAAATGAAGGATAAAATCGGCCCTCCTGGCATTTGCGCAAACAACTGTGGGATCACCGTAAAGGTCAACGCTTGGCTACCTGAATGGAGATAATCCATAGCGCCTTCAGGAGTAGCTGACATAGCAAATACTGCTGGCAAAATTGCCATAGCGGCTAAAAGAGCTGCAGTATTATTTCCAAAAGCACCTAAAAAAGTATTCAGTGTAACATCTTCTCGTTTATTAGAGAAAGAACCAATGGTAATCATTAATCCCCAACCTGCACCAGTGCTCCAGGCGGAATCCGTTATGGCTTCAATCCAAATAGTAGGATTCGAAAAACCTTCAGGATCAATGGTGAAAAGATACTCTAATCCTTGATAACCTCCTTCCATATTTAAGGCAAAAGCAGAAACTACCATCAATAGGATGAATAAAGTTGGGATCAATAGCTTATTTACCTTTTCCAATCCATTCTTAATTCCTTTACTTAATACCCAAATAGCAGCCAAAATGGTGACCATATAACAAACAACTGCTACCCAACTGGAGTTGGATAGGCCTGACCAGAATGTATTCATAAAGTCAGTTTCACCAATTTTTGTGTTCAATTCACCAGAACCAAAAAGATAGCCAATCAAACTTTCTGTATTGAGGATAAAATATCGGAGTGACCATCCCGTAACTACTGAATAGTAAAAGGCAATTCCCAGCGTTACAATGGTGATAAAAACTCCCATCCAATTGAATTTCTTTCCCGCTAAATTACCCAAAGAACCTAAAGTCCCTTTCTGGTAATGTTTACCCAAAGCCAATTCAGCCATTAATAAAGGAATGGACCATACTAAAAGAAATAACATCCAGAGTATAATAAAAGTACCTCCATATTCCCCAGCAATTCTTGGGAAACGCCATAGGTTTCCGGCACCAATTGCCATTCCTAATGAAGCTAGTATTATACTCCACCTACTACTAAACTCTTCAACTTTTTCCGCCATAAATGTCTTATTTGGTTTTAAAACAAGCCGAATTTAGCTAAACATATGACTTTGTCAAACTTATAGGTAGATTCATTTGGGGCTTATGAAGGAAATAGCCATGATTTTTAACTCTTTCGTGATTAAATTAAGTGATTCTTATACTAGTAGCATGTGTGAAAAATCATCCGCCTGCTTTCTGCTTTTTTGCTTTTTGATTAAGGTATTTCACTAATTTATCGTATTCAGTATTCTCTTTATTCGAAAGTTTAATAACTTTTTTCTTGCCGTAAAGAATCTTGGTTTCTTTGAATTCCCCTTGTTTGGTTTTCACAACATCTTCCCTCCAGCCTCTTATTTCACTTAATGGCAAATCTATTCGACTTCGACTAATCGGAAAAAATATATTCAATCTGTTGTTCCCTGCCTTAACAATTTTAATGGCGGCTAATAGCTTACCCAAAACCAATAAAGCAATTACTAATGTGACAGGAGTTAAAATCAGTTTAACAATGAAAAATGATTCACTTTTTAATAGACTATCTAGTAAAAGAAAAAAAGAGCCAAAAACAAGGACTAGAAAAATACTTAGAGCGAATACCGTATTAATTCGTGGTTTTGAAACAATCATAAAGCCTCAACATCAAATTCCAAAATAATTTTAGACAACAATTCCAATTCACCGTTTTCAAACATTACAGGCAAGTTCGCTAACTCTGTCCCCTTTTTAGCTTTGAAATTATTGTAATCCTGAAAAATAACACCATCGACTTGCTCTTTATTTATAGACTCTCGAAAGCGGACGCCACCTCCTTCTGTTTGATATGAATAAGCAAAATAATCCATATCGTAAGTCTCAGCATTAAACCAGAACATGAAAACATCTTCGTAATCAGTTCCTCCACCTTCTTGTTTAAACTTGACTTCAATGGTTTTATACGGCTGCCCTTGAATTAATACATCTTCTTTATTATGTGCGATGACAGCCTCATCTTGCAGATTATAAGGCAGTAATGCAAAATAATGTACCGAATTCACAGAATTTGCATAGGCGGCAGAATCTTTTGGTGACAATTCAACTTTTTCTCCCCCAATCAATCTTTTGAAACCATCATTATCTAAAATATCATTGATTCTATTACCAAGAGAATCTTCAAAGATCCTTTCATATTTAAATTGTTCACCTAAACGATTGAGGGAATAAAACTTGTCTCTAAATTGAAAGTCCACATCCACTGTTGCATAGGCATCGCCTCCATGCTGCTCTACAGCATTTTGAATATGTTGTTCTGGAGATTTATCTGCAGGATTGCAGGCAGATATTATGATAGAAAATAATGTAATCCCTAAAAAGTTTTTCATAAATCAATAGTACGCCTAAATTTTAAAAAAGTTTGGAATGCATTACTATCCATCTTTCAGGTAATTCTCCCTTTAAGGCTTGTTGATAATCCGAATAACTACATGGAACAATGGTGTTCCTATTGAAACGATTATTCCCTGAAGGGTTTGGTACTTCCATCCACCACTTTTCTATAAAATTACTTTTATAGAAAGTCAAAATTTCTGGTTCCATTGGCATTGAAACCACATATTTCATATAGTCATTAGAACGGAAATCCCTTGACTCTTTTCTGTTATAAAACCCTTCGATAAAATACCATATCATGGTAGCTAAAACTGCTGCTGACTTACTGGATTGATCATCTTTAGAGACATCAAATTCATAGAAGCCTACAGCACTCAATTTTTCATTAATTCCTGCATACCAGCATAATTGACAGGCTTCTTCTCCAGTAAGGCCAAAAGGTTGGGCTTGAGCGGATCCCGGGAAATCAGAGGACTTAATGGCTGACAAATCAAAACTCATCATATCTGCCTGACGAATTACAGGTTCCATTTCTTTGATATCATGGCGCAATGCCCCAATTCGATGAGCTTCAAAATATAGCTTTTCTAGTGTAGTGATTGCTTGAGGATTAACCAAATAAGTCTGATAAGCCAGGTGGCTATAATTAAATAGATAATTGGGCTGATGCATCAGCATTTTTTGTACATGCTGTTGATTGGCAGGAGAATCTTTATCCTCCATATCTAAAAATGCATCTATATTTAATACACTGATGAGTTTTTCCATTTCCTCGTAAGCGAGGTACTGCGCAAAGCTCATGTCATGTGAACCACCGATAAGAATGGGTAATACGTTATTTTCGATACAGGCATGACAAACTTCCTGAACTCTTCCAAAAGTTTGCTCGGTATCAATGGCTTCAGAAATATTTCCTAAATCCACAATATTGTATGTACCAGATCCTTTTGATAGTCGATAAAGCTTTTTTCTCAAGGCATCTGCGCTACCTGCTGTTCCGGCATTTTCCTCATTAGTGCCTTTGTCAGAAATACCAATCAAGGCGATATCTGCACTCTTATAATCCGGAAATCTCTCCTGATAGACTTGAATATTTTTGTAGAAGCTTCCCTGTTTTTTGATATCGGAAAAAATCTCCTCGGGAACGGGGCTAAAGAAAAGTCTTAAATCCATGGCATGAATTTAATAACAATAATTTGATGAGCATTAATTTAACAGAAAAATGGTAGTAAAGATTTTTAGAGATTATCTTTTAATTTCTTCAATTCCTCAATATCAGCCCTATCTCTAGTTCTATCAGAAGCTTGTTTTGCTACAATCAAATCATGCTTACTCACAACCCTTACATCCACTCCTTCGATATTAACAATTTTTGAAGCATCAAATGCTTCATCAAATTTTAATCCTTTACATTTAGTCATTATATCTATTTGAACAGGACTCACTCCAAATGTAAAAACATCATATCTATCGTTATCTACAAAAAATTCCTCCACTTCCATTTCTCCCATATGCATCCCAAATTCTGAATGAACTTTTCTCATTCTTTTATGATTTTCAGAATCAGCCTTCACAAAAACATCCATATCTCCAGTTGATCTACGATAACCATATACGTTAACTGCTAATCCTCCAACCAATAAATAACTAACTTTATATTTATTTAAAGTTTGAATATATTCTTTAAAATCAGCATTAAATATATTAAGCATCGTGTTTCCAAGCTCTCATTTTGGTTCTGTCCAATTTCACATTTACAGGATCTATATTATGGTTTGCACAATGTAATCTCCAAGCCTCTTGAATTCGTTCCTCAGCTGTTTTTTCATACGCCCAAAAACGAATATCTCTCTCATCTTTCTCCTGTATTTTACCTGCAAATGTTGGCTTTCTAATCATTTTCATACTCTAAATTTAAAAACTTTTATGAAATGACTCTAATTCACAATTCCTCTCACCATTTCTTTCTTCCCTGGAGGGCCAGGTAAAGTTTCCACTTCAAAACCTACGGATTTCAAATCTCTTTTTAATTGCCCTTTGGCGCTGTAGGTAGTAAATACACCACCATCTTTCAGTAAATTAAAACATTTTTGCATTAATTCAGCTGTCCATAATTCTGCTTGTTTGCTTGGGGCAAAAGCATCAAAAAAGAGCACATCAAATCTTTCCTCTGATTCAACATCTTCAAGCTTCGTTTTGATTTTATTAATGGCAAAATACGGATTAATTTCCACCTTCTTTCCCCATTCACATTTATGTAATTCTTCAAAAACGATTTTTAAATTATCTTCACCAATTGACGACACATAGTTTAACTGATTTATAATCTCCATATCCAATGGATAAGGCTCAATAGTAGTGAAATCGATTTTTACTTCATTTTCTATTGCAAACTGAGCTGCAAGCAAAGCATTTAAACCAGTTCCAAAACCCACTTCGAATATGTTTACTTCTTTAGGTAAACCGGATTTTGTTCGCCAAAAACGCAATCCTTTTTCAATAAAAACATGAACAGATTCCTGTAAGGCACCATGGAAAGAATGATAGGTTTCTTTTAAACCTTCATGGTAAAGGGAATGAGAACCATCTTCAGTAGTAATAATTTTGATTTTATCCATAATTATTGATCTAAATCGCCTTGATGCTCTACTTTATAAATCAATACCACTGCATGTGCATCCACCCCTTCTTCCCTACCAACAAACCCTAACTTCTCTGTGGTGGTCGCTTTTAAGGATAAATCTTCTTCACTTATCTTCATTACTTTTGCCAAAACGGTTTTCATCTCAGGAATTAAAGGATTGATTTTAGGCTTTTGTAAACCAACTGTGACATCTAAATTCCCTATTTCGTATCCTTTTTCTCTCAGTAAAGCAACGGTTCTTTCCAACAAAATTTTGCTATCTATGCCTTTGTACTGAGCATCCTGATCAGAAAAATGAAATCCAATATCACGAAGATTTGCAGCACCTAATAAGGCATCACAAATCACATGGATTAACACATCGGCATCGGAATGTCCTACTCCACCTTTATGGTAATCCAGCTTTATTCCACCCAACCAAAATTCTTCACCTTCTGCTAATTGGTGCACATCATAACCATATCCTATCCTGAAGTTCATTTCTTTGCTTTATAATAAATAGTAGAACAATTTTCGTCTCTCAATATTTCTTCTGAGGCTATATGAATGTCTTTCGTACTTACTGATTTGATTAAATCTATTTCTTCATTAACCAAATTAGGATTCCCCATAGCTGCTCCAAAAGCTATAGACATTGCTCGATTCAAAATATCAACTTCGCCATAAACGGTGGTGGAAATAGCCTGATTCTTAACTTTTTCCAATTCCTTATTGGCTATTTCTTCTTCCTGTAATTCTTTAATAATCTGTTGGACAGCTTTATCAGCATTTTCCAAACTAATGCCAGATGAAACCTGACCACTTATCACCAATAGTCCAGGATCCACTGAACCCGTCACATAGGCTGCCAGACCTGAAAAAACACCAGCTTCTTTGACTAATTTCTTATACAACCTGCTGGACTTCCCTCTTCCCAAAACATCACTCATCAAATCCGTAGCATAATACTTTTCGTCCGTCTTGGCTGGCATGTGATAAGCTTTATATAAAGCATCAACAGGAACGTCCGCTTCAATTTCCAAAAACTTAGCATTTTCCTGCTTTGGCTCAACTGGTAATTTTCGCTCTCGTTTTTCTCCTGATGGAATATCTCCAAACCACTTTATTGCCAATTCTTTAATTTGTTCTGTTTCAACATTTCCAGCTACTACTAAGTAAGCATTATTGGGTCTGTAATGTGTAAAGAAAAAATCCTTTACATCATCCATAGTAGCATTTTCGATATGTGAAATCTCCTTTCCGATTGTAGCCCATTGATAAGGATGCTTGTCATAAGCTAAGGGTCGCATCTTCAACCATAAGTCGCCATAAGGCTGGTTCAAATAACGCTGCTTGAACTCCTCAATCACCACGCTTTTTTCATTTTCTAACACTTTTGGGTCAAATGAAAGAGATAGCATACGGTCAGATTCCAGCCAAAAAGCAGTTTCAATATTCTGAGCAGGCAGGGTTATATAGTAATTCGTAACATCAGGACTTGTAAATGCATTGTTTTCTCCACCAACTCTTTGAAGCGGCTCATCATAATTAGGAATATTTTTTGATCCACCAAACATCAAGTGTTCAAACAAATGAGCAAAACCTGTTTTATCTGGCTTCTCATCTCTTGATCCTACATCATAAAGTAGGTTAACAACCGCTAATGGTGTATTTTTGTCCTCATGTACGAATACATGCAAACCATTATCAAGTGTAAAAGAATTATATTTTATCATAAGCTAATGTGTGAATCAAAAATAAAAAATATAATGGCTTTTGCAGATAAGACCATTACTTTAAATTTGTTGGATAATAATTTCCGATTTTTTTAGGAAACCCAAAGATAGAAACAGTAATTTAAAAACTAAACTTAAACCTCTAAAGCCTTTACTTAAGGTATTTTTTCATGCAATTCAATAGAAAAAAATTATCCGACAAACAACTGATTAACCTTTATAAGCAGATTTTGTTGCCCCGAATGATAGAAGAGAAAATGTTGATTTTACTTCGGCAAAACAAAATTAGCAAGTGGTTTTCAGGAATCGGGCAAGAAGCAATTTCAGTAGGCTCCGCTGCTGCTCTTGAAAATGACGAATACATTCTACCTATGCACCGAAATCTTGGTGTATTTACAACTAGGGAAATCCCCCTTAACAGATTGTTCTCCCAATTTCAAGGGAAAATGCAAGGTTTCACCAAAGGGAGAGACCGTTCCTTTCATTTTGGAACAAATGAATTTCATATTGTTGGAATGATTTCACATTTAGGCCCGCAATTAGGTGTTGCAGATGGAATTGCACTAGCCAATAAATTGAGCAATGAAAATAAAGCAACTCTTGTTTTTAGCGGAGACGGAGGAAGTTCCGAAGGTGATTTCCACGAAGCATTAAATGTTGCCGCTGTTTGGGATCTGCCTGTTATATTCATGATAGAAAATAATGGATATGGCCTTTCTACTCCGAGCAGTGAACAATTCAAATTCAAAAACTTCGTAGATAAAGGTCCTGGCTATGGCATGGAAGCTATTAAAGTTGATGGAAACAATATCTTGGATGTTTTTCATGCAGTGGATACAGCCGCTAAAAAAATTCGAAAAAATCCTAAGCCCATTTTAATAGAAGCTATGACTTTCAGAATGAGAGGTCACGAAGAAGCTTCGGGCACAAAATATGTCCCACAGGAGTTATTTGACAAATGGGCTAAAAAAGACCCTGTCGATAATTACGAGAGATTTCTATTAAAAGAAAAAGTCATTTCTCAAGAAGAGATAGATGATTTAAGAGCTGAGATTAAAGCCAATATAAATAAAGGATTAAAACTTGCTGGTGAGGATATTTATCCTGAAGTAAACACGGAACAACAATTGGCTGATTTGTTTTTGCCTAATGACACAAAACCTATCCCTCCAAAATCAGAAAAGAAAAGCTCTAAAAGATATGTAGATGCTATTTCGGATGGATTAAAGCAATCATTTGAAAAACATCCTGAATTAGTGATAATGGGACAGGATGTTGCTGATTACGGAGGAGTTTTCAAAATCACTGAAGGATTTATTGATCAATTTGGTAGAGATAGAATCCGCAATACACCCCTTTGTGAATCTGCTATTATTGGAATTGGCTTGGGTATGAGCATTAAAAAGCAAAAATCAGTAATTGAAATGCAATTTGCTGATTTTGTAACTTGCGGGTTTAACCAAATTGTAAACAATCTCGCCAAATCACATTATCGTTGGGGGCAAAATGCTGATGTAGTGGTAAGAATGCCAACTGGAGCAGGAGTAGCAGCAGGCCCATTTCATTCTCAATCAAATGAGGCCTGGTTTTTTCACACTCCCGGATTGAAAATCGTTTTCCCTTCCAATCCTTATGAAGCAAAAGGCTTGTTGACTGCAGCCATAGAAGATCCAAATCCAGTGATGTATTTTGAGCATAAAGCACTGTACCGTTCTTTAACTGATGAAATTCCGGATGATTATTATACCGTAGAAATCGGTAAAGCCAATATTATCAATGAAGGAACAGACATCACCATTATTACTTACGGCATGGGAGTGCATTGGGCAAAGGAAGCAATGAATGATTTGTCTGATTTATCTGTTGAGTTGATTGATTTAAGAACGTTGCTGCCTTGGGATAGCGAAACGGTTGAAAAGAGTGTTTTAAAAACAGGGAAAGTATTAATCTGTAATGAAGATTGTTTAACAGGAAGCATTAGCGGAGAAATAGCAGCTTGGATCAGTGAAAATTGCTTCGAAGCATTAGATGCGCCGGTAATGAGGGAAGGAAGCCTAGATACGCCAGTTCCTTTTAATGCTGATTTGGAGCTAAACTTTTTGCCAAAAGAAAGAATTAAAGCAAAGCTTAAAAAGTTGGCAGAATACTAAAATGTAATATCTGACATAATAAAAAATTCATATTCCGAGAAATTGGCAGTAAATTGATGGTTTAGAAGAAAATTTTGATAAAACATTTAACATATTACTATTCATTAGGATTTGGTCTTACCTTCTTCATGGCAAGTCTCCTCTTTTTCCCGTCTCAATCTTTCGGACAGGATACTAGTGGAAAAAAACTTGAGGTTTCAGAAAAGAGCAGCCCTGAAAAAATGGACAATAAGAAAATCAGGACTTCTAAAAGGCGGAAAGCAAAAGGCAATCCCAATAGAGGAAGCAATAAAGTAATTGTCATAAATCCATTTAAATGGGATTGGGATAAGGTAATGTGGTTTAAAGCAAGAAAAAGTGATTACGAAACCAAAGATTATAATCCAGACAAAAGACCTAAAAGACAAACATACGACAATAAACCAAATTATAAATCTGCAGATAGAAAGGCTATCACTAACCCTTCAAAACTAGAAAAACCCTTGATCCCCTACGATAGTAGAATTGCAGATGAAGGCCCAGTTTTACAAAAAAAGAGAAAACCAAAAAATGTTAACCTCCAAAATGGAGGGCCACAAGATTCTCCTAAACTTATTAACCTAAATGACCCATCGGAAACCTTATCTAAAGCTCCAAAAAAGGACAAAAGAAGCAAAGCAGATGGTAAAAAGCTATATAGCAAGGGTAAAGATAAGGATAGAAAAGCATTTGATAACGATAAATTGGAAACTGCTTCCGTGCCTGATTTAGATCCTAAAATGGATGATGATAAAATCATGTTCAGAAAAAAGAAAGAGGATTATGCTAAAATGGATAATGATAAGTTGATGGTATCTGAACACGCAGATTATAAATCAAATAAGCCAGATGGAGATAAATTAATGACCGTTGAAGTGAAAGATGGGAAAAGGAACAAATTTGATGATAAAAAACTAATGATCTCCGAACCAGCCAATAGGGAACGAAAACCTTTTGATGACAGTAAATTAATGACAGCGCAGCATGGAGACCGAGATAGAAAGCCTTTTGATGATGACAAGCTCATGACAGCAACTCCTGCCAATCCTGATCGTAAGAAGTTTGATAATGATAAATTGATGACGGCCACAGTCAATAAACCTAAAAAGCAGGATTTGCATGATGACAGATTACTGACCGTATTGGAGCGAAAAAAGCCTACTGATGAAATGAAAGAAACTAGCAAGGAAATTTCAAAATTGGAAGGCGATTACCAAAGACACTTTTATGTAACTAGTGAATCACATCCTGGTACAAAATTATTAGCAGCAGAAAATACTAAGGTTCCGTTTTTAGCTAAAACTTTTCAGACTGTTTCCTTGTTTTTCAGCAGTATCTGGACGGATAATACCCAACCAAATTATGTGACAAGGAAAAAGCGTAAGGAAAAACGAGATAAAAATGAAGGCCAAATTTGGGATAATTCCGTTCACCCAAATGAATGGAAAAAGCAAGAGGCTGAATCAGGAGAACAACATAATTAAAGATTTAAAAACATGAATTGGAATAGGTTAGACAACATAGATACGCTAGACAAAATCATAGAAGATTCTAAAGAAAACCCTGTAGTAATATTTAAGCATAGTACAAGTTGTTCTATCAGTGCTATGGCATTGAACAGATTAGAAAGAAGTTGGAATGAAAGTGAAATGAGCGAAGTGAAAGCTTACTATTTAGATTTGATTTCCTATCGTGATATTTCGAATGCAGTTGCTGAAAAATTTGGTGTAATGCATCAGTCTCCACAAATTTTGCTAATAAAAAATGGTGCATGTGTTTATGATGATTCACATATGGGAATCAGTTATCAAAACTTGAAGTCAGGTATTGCTGCTTAATCAAGACCACTAGTAGTTTCTAAAAGTGAGAAAAAATCACAGCATCTTAAAGGATATGTTTTGCTCAATTTCAGGATGCAAACTTTTTGAAACTGGACAATTCAAGGCAACATTTTTTAATTTCTGAATTTCATTTTCAGGCAAATTGGTTTTCCAGTCAATATTGATTGTGATAACTTTTATCCTTCGTGGGTTAGCTGCCATTTCCTTTTGTAAATCGCATTTAATCTCACCTAATTCTAAATTGTTTTGATCAGCATAAATACCCATTACAGTTAACATGCAGCTAGCAAGAGAAGTAGCAGCTAGGTCTGTTGGGGAAAAATAAGCTCCTTCCCCATTATTATCGATGGGAGCATCAGTAATTAAAGAATTGCCGGAACGATTATGGGTGGCATTTGTTTTTAAGGGGTGTATGTATTTTATTGATGAAGTTATCATAAACTATGAGAGTTTTTTATCGTTTGATTTAAAAGCTTAAATTTGTGGAATTATTTAACAGAAATGAAAAAACTGATCATATTTTCTTCCTTACTACTTTTCCTTTTGGCGGAAGCAAAAAGTCAAAAGGATGATCCATTTGACTATGGTCAAGAATTCCTTTTCGGAGTCAGTAAAGCTACTAATGGTGGATTTGTCTCTGGCGGTTTTTTCAGATATAGCTATAAAAAATCAGACCGTATTTTTCATACATTTGGTATAGAGATTGCCAATATCAGACACCCGCAGGAAAGAAGAAGACAAGCTCCGTCAATTTTCGGCACATCCTTTTATGAAGGCAAAGAAAAATACCTTGTAAGTACACGCTTAATGTATGGTTATGATCTGTTATTATTTAAAAAAGCAGAGCAAAAAGGAGTGCAAATTAACGGTGTTGTAGCTGGAGGTCCTACATTAGGATTGGTTTCCCCTTATTTATTAAGAAGTGAAGGAGGTGGTTTAGTAACCTATTCTCAATTTATAAACGGAGCTGGTTCTACTGCCATTTTAGGATCAGCTGGCTATTTTTCAAGTTTAGACCAAATGGAAGTTGCATTGGGTGCACATTTAAGAGCCTCATTGCTATTTGAATTTGGATCATTTAAAAGCAAAGTAACTGGATTTGAGGTGGGGTTTTTAGCTGAAATTTTTGGTAGAGAAATAGAAATAGTCCCAACAAGTACAAAAAATTATAACTTTTACCCAGCTGCATTTGTAAGTATACTGTTTGGGTCAAGAAAATAGATTAAGAATCGATTAATAGTTTGATATGATAGATTTACCGGTAGTAAGCCAAGAAGAAAAAAAGAAGAATAAAAAACCGGATTGGTTAAGGGTGAAATTACCTGTGGGTAAAGAGTATGCAAATGTTCGCAAGATTGTGGATGAAAATAAATTGCACACCATCTGCGAAAGCGGAAATTGCCCAAATATGGGAGAATGCTGGGGTGCAGGAACTGCCACTTTCATGATTCTGGGAAATGTATGTACTAGAAGTTGTTCATTCTGTGCAGTGGCAACTGGTCGTCCACCTGAATATGATGAGCAAGAGCCGCAGAGGGTAGCAGAAGCTATCAAAAAAATGGGTGTAAAACATGCCGTTTTAACATCAGTAAATAGAGATGAGTTAAAAGACAGAGGTGCTGAAATTTGGTATCAGACTGTTGTTAAAACCAAAGAATTATCTCCCGAAACGACAATAGAGACTTTAATCCCAGATGTAAAAGGAAAATGGGATGCTCTTTATAGAATGATTGAAGCAGGACAGGAAGTAGTCTCTCACAATATTGAAACTGTTCCTAGTCTCTATAGAAGGGTGAGACCTCAGGCTAAATACCAAAGAAGTTTAGACCAAATTAAGCTTACTAAGGAATACGGTAAAAGAACTAAGACCGGAATCATGGTGGGTTTAGGTGAAACACAAGATGAAATGTTTGCTACCATGGATGATTTAGTTGCCCATGGTTGTGATATTTTAACTGTTGGCCAGTATTTACAGCCCACCAAAAGACATCATGATGTGATTGAATATGTGCATCCTGAAGTTTTTGATATGTACAGAGAAGAAGGTTTGAAAAGAGGTTTGAAATATGTGGAGTCAGGTCCATTAGTTCGTTCTTCTTACCATGCTGAAAGACACGTAAACGTTCCAATTTAAGAGAACCAAAAATATTTTGAAACCACAGCTCAAGTGAAATTCGCTTATATTGCTGTGGTTTTTTCTTTTTAAACGTATTTTTATAGGCTTCAATTCAAAAGCCAATTAATCATTATTATGCAAGACAATTTTATTGTTACCCTAGAGAATCTCAAATTAAAGGATTACCGAAGTTTACTTAAGTCTATGAAAAAGGCTTATGCGGGATGGGATGATTTATGGGAAGTGGAACACATCAAAACACTGATTGATAAATTTCCTGAAGGGCAATTATGCGTTTTAGTTAATGGACAAGTAGCGGGCTGTGCATTATCCATTGTGGTAGATTACTCAAAATTTGGAGATAATCATACTTATAAAGAAATTACTGGAAACGAAACCTTTGATACGCATGATCCTGACGGGGACGTATTTTATGGTATAGATGTATTTGTACATCCTGACTTTAGAGGGATGAGGGTAGGTCGTAGAATGTACGATGCCCGAAAAGATTTAGTCGAACAATTAAACCTTAAGTCAATTATAGCCGGAGGTAGGCTTCCGGGATATTCTAAGTACGCTGAGAAATTTACCCCAAAGCAATACATCCAAAAAGTAATTGCGAAAGAGGTTTATGACAAAACTTTATCCTTCCAATTATCTAATGATTTCCATGTTAAGAAGGTTTTAAAAGGTTATTTACCAGGAGACAAACAATCGGCTGAATTTGCAGCCCTCATAGAATGGAATAACATTTACTATGAACCTTCTGAGGAATATGTTCATATTCCAAAGACAGTTATTCGATTGGGTTTAGTTCAATGGCAAATGCGTCCTACTCCTTCTTTAAAGGCAATGCAAGAGCAAATTGAGTTCTTTATTGATGTGGTAAGTGGTTATCAATGCGATTTTATATTATTTCCAGAATTATTCAATGCACCATTGATGGCAGAGTTCAATCATTTGGATGAAGCAACCGCTATTAGGGAGTTAGCTAAATATACTGAGCCACTAAAGGAGATATTTCAGGAATACGCCATCAATTATAATGTCAACATCATTACAGGGAGTATGCCGGTAATGAATAGAGGGAAATTATACAACAAAGGATTTTTATGCAGAAGAGACGGTACAAGTGAGACTTATGAGAAAATCCATATGACACCGGCAGAAGTGAGTGCTTGGGGTATGACAGGTGGAAAGAAAATACAAGCATTTGATACCGACTGTGGTAAAATAGGAATCAATATATGCTACGATGTAGAATTTCCTGAGATGGGAAGACTTTTAGCTGACGAAGGAGTTAAAATACTTTTCGTACCATTTTTAACCGATACACAAAATGGATATATGAGAGTTAGATTATGCTCTCAAGCAAGAGCTATTGAAAACGAATGTTATGTTGCGATTGCGGGTAGTGTAGGCAACTTGCCTAAAGTAAATAATATGGATATTCAGTTTGCTCAATCTGGGGTTTTTACGCCATCTGATTTCGCATTCCCAACTAATGGCGTGAAAACAGAAGCCACACCCAATACAGAAATGACTGTAATTGCAGATGTAGATGTTAATTTGCTAAAAGAATTGCATACTTACGGAAGCGTGCGTAATTTGAAGGATAGAAGAAAAGATTTGTACACCATTAAAAAGAAGTAAGTCGGTGAAGGTAGAAGAATTTGTAAATTTAAGTTTATTCAAGAAAATAAAGACTTTATATGTCGATGGAGAATTTGTAACCTCTATTCGATACTATCGCTATAAGGTCAATCTCTTTTTATTGAATGACTTTTACGTGGAAGCCTTCTATCATCCTAAAACTGATCGAATAGAAAAAATTGTCCCATTCGATAGTAACCACAGCAGGAAAAAATTCTATACAGATCAGGTGAAACTACCGCATTGGTTTGAGAAAGTTTCTTAGAGTGATTTAAAGTTAGAATGGTTGGTGTGCCACCAACCATAGCGGCTACCCCGGTCGGTGGCACACCGACCGGAATCTTAGCTAAATTCATAACTGATGGATTTAAAGTATGGACAGATTGAATATTGAATTAAAATGATAGATTTAAGAAGTGACACTATAACCCAACCAACAACTGGAATGAAGGAAGCCATGATGGCTGCCCCAGTTGGGGATGATGTTTTTGGAGAAGATCCCACCATAAATGCTTTAGAACAAAAAGCTGCTGATTTTTTCGGAATGGAATCTGCTATTTTCTGTCCCAGCGGTACCATGACCAACCAAATTGCCATCAGAGTGCATACTGCACCGCATACTGAAGTCATTTGTGATGAAAAGTCTCATATTTATTTATACGAGGGAGGTGGAATTGCTTATAATTCATTTGCTTCCGTTAGATTATTACATGGGGATAGAGGTAGGATAACTGCTGATATGATACAAGATAACATCAACAATCCTGATGATGTGCACGCTCCCATTTCAACCTTAGTTTCACTAGAAAACACCATGAACAAAGGCGGTGGCTGTGTTTATGATTTCAAAGAAATTGAAAAGATTAGCTCACTGTGTAAAGATAAAAACTTGAAACTCCATTTGGATGGAGCACGATTATTCAATGCACTAGTTGCCACAGATGATGACCCCAAAAAATATGGTAAGCATTTTGATACTATTTCAATATGCCTCTCCAAAGGCTTGGGCTGTCCGGTTGGTTCTTTATTATTAGGAACTCAAGAGGATATCAAAAAAGCCAGAAGAGTAAGGAAAGTCTTGGGTGGTGGAATGCGACAGGCCGGCTTTTTAGCCGCTGCAGGCATTTATGCTTTGGACCACAACATTAAGCGACTAGAAGATGATCATATAAGAGCAAAAGCAATAGCGGAAGCACTGGACGGATTAAAATTTGTAGACTCAGTAATGCCCGTTGAAACCAATATCGTCATTTTCAAACTCGCAAATAATGCATTATCAGTTGATTTTGTAAATAAATTAAAGCAAAAGGGAATTTTGGCTGTTCCTTTTGGAAAGCTTGACGTTAGATTTGTAACACATCTCGATTTTGATGATGATATGCTTGAGGATTTAATCAAAAAATTAAAAGCTATTTAAAACCCCATTTACCCTTCATTATGACATTAGCAGAAAAAATCAATGACCAAATTCGAGATATTACTGATTTTCCAAAACCCGGTATCATATTTAAAGACATAACGCCTGTTCTTTCTCATCCAAAATTAGTGACAGAAATTGTTGACTGGTTTGTAGAGAAAGCTAAAACTGACGGGATCGATGTTATAGTAGGAGTAGAATCCAGAGGTTTTCTATTTGGAATGATGATAGCAGAGAAATTAGGAGTTCCTTTTGTACCCGTAAGGAAAGAAGGAAAATTACCTTATGAAACCATCAAATATTCTTACGATTTGGAATATGGAAGTGCCACTATGGAAATTCATAAGGATGCTATCAAAAAAGGACAAAAAGTAATGATTCATGATGATTTGCTAGCTACAGGAGGTACAGCCCTGGCAGCAGCCAAATTAGTGAATGAATTAGGTGGAAAAGTAGGCAACTTTACTTTTCTGATTGAGTTAGGGTTTTTGGAAGGCAAAAAAAAGCTAGCCAAAGAAAATGAAGCGGTTTATAGTATCGTTACTTATTAATATATTTGAAATTCAAATAGAGCCTATTAGGCACTAAATGAGATACATTGATATTTAATGCCAAATGCAAAAATTTTGTGTAGTTAATTATTAATATTTAGATAACAAAAAGAGATTTATAAAGCAATCATGGAAGAAGCACAGATAGAGAATAAAAGCGCATTGCAACAGAAAGTAAAGGACGTAATGTCTGAAGTAGCTAAAGTAGTAGTTGGACAAGAATATATGGTCAATCGTTTATTGATCGGTTTATTCACCAATGGGCACGTTTTATTGGAAGGTGTTCCTGGACTTGCCAAAACTTTAACAGTTAATACTTTAGCAAATGTTTTGCATTTGGATTTTCAACGCATTCAGTTTACGCCAGATTTAATGCCTTCTGATTTAATCGGAACCATGATTTACAATCAGAAGCAGGGAAACTTTGAAGTAAAGAAAGGACCTATTTTCTCAAACTTGGTTTTGGCAGATGAGGTAAACCGTTCTCCAGCAAAAGTTCAGTCTGCTTTGTTAGAAGCGATGCAGGAAAAGCAAGTAACCATTGGAGAAACTACATTTCCTTTAGATCGACCATTTTTAGTGTTAGCGACACAAAACCCAGTGGATCAAGAAGGAACTTATCCACTACCAGAAGCGCAGGTTGACCGTTTCATGTTGAAAGTAACTGTGAGTTATCCAACAAAATCTCAGGAACTGGAAGTAATGAGAAGAATGTCAAATATGACATTTAATAAAGATGTTAATACCATTCTAACTAAAGAAGAAATATTCAGCATTAGAGACCAAGTCAATCAGGTAGAGATTTCTGAATCATTGGAACGCTATATTATCGAATTGGTATATGCCACAAGGTCTCCTTTAGATTATGGATTGAAGCAAGAAGCAGAATATATCCAATACGGAGTATCTCCTCGAGCCAGTATTAATTTAAATCTCAGTGCAAAAGCTGTTGCCTATATGGAAGGCAGGGATTATGTATTGCCAGAAGATATCAAGGAAATAGCTTATGATGTGATGAACCATAGAATTTTGCTCAATTATGAAGCAGAGGCAGATGGTGTTACTACTAAAGACATCATCGAGAAAATATTAAAACAAGTGCCTATTGGTTAATTAGCATTAATTTGAAAACACTATGAAAAGCGTCCCAACTGGAACGCTTTTTTTGTTATATATCATATTACAAATCAAATGATATCCTCTCAAATGATATTTAAATATCAAAAATCTAAATCAGTTTCTCAGTTAAAGGCTTAATAGGCTCTTTTTAACACAAAATTAATAGTGTGTGAAATTGATAACAATTTGCTAAAGAGACTGACAAATTCAGTTAACAATTAAAAACCACCTTTGTCGCAAAGAAATTTAAACTTATTTAAAAATTACTCACGATGAAGAAAATTAATTTATTAGCGTTGCTTTTTTTAGCATTAGCATTCGGGTTCACAGCATGTGATGATGATCCTGTTGATCCAGTGGTTAACGATGATGAAGAAACAGAAGGTACTATTATTGTAACTGAAAATATCTCTGAGGATGTAACTTGGGATAACGAAACGGTTTACCAATTAGGTGGTAGAATTTTCGTTTTGGAAGGTGCTACATTAACTATTGAACCAGGTACTATAATTAAAGGTGAAGCTGGAACAGGTACAAATGCAACTGCATTGGTTGTTGCAAGAGGTGGTACATTAATGGCAGAAGGTACTGCTGATGCACCAATCATTTTCACTTCAGTTGCAGATGAAATTGAGCCAGGCATGATTGCTTCTCCAAACCTAGATCCAGATATTGATGGATTATGGGGTGGATTAATTGTTTTAGGATATGCTCCTATCTCTACTCCTGATGGGGTTGCTCAAATCGAAGGTATTCCACCTTCTGATACAAACGGTTTGTATGGTGGTGGTGATGCTGCTGATCCTGCTGACAATTCTGGTGTTTTAAAATATATCTCTATCCGTCATGGTGGTGCTAACATCGGTGAAGGTAACGAAATCAATGGATTAACTTTAGGTGGCGTAGGATCAGGTACAACTATCGAGAACATTGAAATTATTGCTAATCAAGATGATGGAATTGAGCCATTTGGTGGTACTGTAGACGTTTCTAACGTATTAGTTTGGAATGCAGGTGATGACAGTTTCGATTGTGATCAAGATTACACTGGTACTATCAACAACTTCATTGGTATATTAGGAGAAGATTCAGATCACGGAATGGAATTAGATGGTCCTGAAGGTCCTCAAGATAATGGTGGGTACACTTTAATCAATGGTTCCATCAAGGGATTACCAGATAATGGAAGCGATTACATTGACTTAAGAGATGCAGCTGCAACTAGAATTGAAAATGTTTATTTCTTCAACTTTAGAAGCGAAGCTGATGTAGAATTAGATGATGCTGGTTCTGCTGCAAATTACACTTCAGGAGCAACAGTATTAAGCAACTTGCAGTTTAACGTAAGTCACTTAGACGAGGGAAATATGACAATCGCTGATATTTTCAATGATACTACTGAAAGCGGTGCTTTTGATAATATCACAGAAGGTGAAGCCTCAATTGTTACAACGCCAACAGTAGGTGCAGACAAATCTGCTTTCACAGGATGGACTTGGGCTGATGCTAATGGCGAATTAGCTGATTTCTAAGAAGAACTTCTTCATAATTTAATTGTTTAATCCCGGTCAATTGGCCGGGATTTTTTTTGTTCTTTATTGCAATATTACGATAATAACAATCATTTAACATTTCAATAATTTACTATTAAACCTTTTCTCCATTTTTAATCGGACTTTTGTAACATCAAATAAAATAAAGAGATGAATAACAAATTTCTGATTTCAGTTTTACTAGTATTATTATTACCTGCATTAAGCTTTGCACAAAAAGGCATAATTAGAGGTACCGTTACTGATGCCTCTAATGGCGAAGCACTTTTTGGTGTGAATGTAGTCATCGAAGGCACGAGCATTGGCGCTGTTACTGATTTTGATGGTAAATTCCAAATCAACGCTGATCCAGGAACCTATAACATACAAGCATCATTTGTAACCTATAGAACTGTTACCATTGAGGGGGTCGCGGTTGATGCTGGGGAAGTAAAAATAATTGATAACATCTCACTTGCCGAAGATGTAGAGCAATTAGGAGAAGTTGTAGTGACTGCAAAAGCTATTAGATCAACAGAAGCAGCATTATTAGCAGTTAAAAGAAAATCTCCTAATGTACTAGATGGAATATCATCTGCTAATTTCAGAAAAATAGGTGACAGTGATGCTGCTTCAGCAGTAAAAAGAGTTCCTGGTATTTCTGTGGAAGGTGGTAAATACGTTTATATCCGAGGCTTAGGTGATAGATATACCAAATCAATATTAAACGGAGTGGATATCCCAGGATTAGACCCTGACAGAAATTCCCTTCAAATGGATTTATTTCCTACTGGAATCATTGATAATATAATGGTTACCAAATCTTTCACTGCTGATTTACCAGCTGATTTTACAGGAGGAATGATAAATATTGATACAAAGGAATTTCCTGAAGAACCAACTTTTGATATCTCAATTGGAGGCAGCTTCAATCCTGCCATGCATTTTAATTCAAATTACTTGACTTATAAAGGAGGTAATACTGATTTCTTGGGATTTGATGATGGAACTAGAGGAAACCCTGCTGATAAATATTCATCAAATGAAATCCCACTTTATGGAAATGTAATCGGTAATCCCGATAGTGAAGAAGGACAAAAATTTAGTTCAATTCTAAGAGATTTTAATCCAACTCTTGATGCTATGAGACAAAATAGTTTCATGGATTACAGTGCAGGTCTGACTTTCGGCAACCAAAAAGCACTTAGCGGAATGACTTTAGGGCACAGCTTTTCCTTGAATTATAAAAACAATACAAAATTTTATCAAGATGCTGAATTTGGAAGATTCGGATTAGCAAATGACAGATCTGTAAATGAATTAGAGGCAAGAGAAACTCAAATTGGTGATTACGGAACGAATGAGGTTTTAATTAGTGCTATGGGTGGACTGGCACTAAAAACAGCTAATTCAAAGTACAAATTAAACTTATTGCACTTACAGAATGGCGAATCAAAAGCAGGTGAGTTTGAATACAGAAATACAGATCAAGGTGCTAACTTTGATGCCCGTCAAGAAAACCTTGAATATACTCAGAAGGGATTAACGAATATTCTTTTAGCTGGTGAGCATTACATCGATGGAAGAGACTGGAGATTAGAATGGAAAGTTTCACCTACTCGTTCAAGCATTACCGATCCTGATATTCGATTTACAAGAATCAGAGATGAGGGATTTAACGGTGAAAACTTAACCATTGGTTCAGAATCAGGATACCCTGAAAGAATTTGGAGATATTTGAATGAGGACAATTTGGCCTCAAAAGCAGACCTAACTAGGACTTATAAATTTAATGGTGAAGATGCTAAATTTAAATTTGGTGGTGGAAATACTTTTAAAAGAAGAGATTATAAAATTGAAAACTATCAAATCATCCCGAATGGAGTAGAAGTTACTTTAAATGCAAACGATATGTTTGAGGAAGAAAATTTATGGCCTGCTGATGAAAATGGGTTCAGTGGTACTCGCTTTGAGCCACAGTTTGTTCCAAATAATACAAATCAATATGATGCTTCTATTAATTCATCAGCAGCTTATGCTTCAAATGAATTTAATCCGATTGAAAATTTAAAAACAATTATTGGTGTTAGAGCTGAATACTATACTCAAAATTACACTGGTTTAAACCAGCAGGGCACATTATTAGATAATGAGCAAGTTTTAGAAACTCTTGATTTATTTCCTGCTGCTAATTTGATCTATTCTATAGCAGAAAAACAAAATTTACGAGTTGGTTATTCAAGAACTACCGCAAGACCTTCATTTAAAGAAGCATCTTTTGCAGAAATTTTGGATCCAGTTTCAGGTCGTTCGTTCATTGGTGGTTTCTTCCCAGATGAAAACGCTTCTGGAGAAATAGTTTGGGATGGTAATTTAAGACCTACATATATTGATAATTTTGATTTAAGATGGGAGCTATACCAAGAAAGAGGACAAACTTTCTCTTTAAGCGGGTTCTACAAGAAATTTACAGACCCTATTGAGATGGTTCAATATGTACAAATTGCTGGTTTCTTCCAGCCAAGGAACGTTGGGAGTGGTGAAGTTGTAGGAGCTGAGGCTGAGTTTAGAAAAAACCTAAGCTTTATTACACCAGCTCTAGAAAACCTATCTTTAAATGGAAATGTAACAATTACGCAATCTAAAATTGAAATGGCACCAAATGAGTTTGCTTCTAGAAGCAATAATGCTAGAGATGGACAGGAAATTGAAAACACAAGAGAAATGGCTGGACAATCTCCCTATATCTTAAACTTTGGAATGTCATATACTGATTTCGAAACAGGTATTGATGGTGGTTTATTCTATAATGTTCAAGGACCAACATTAATTTTTGTAGGTATTGGAAACAGATCAGATATTTATTCTGAACCATTCCATAACTTAAATTTCAATATGAATAAGTCATTCGGTGCGGATGACAAAATGAAGTTAAGCATTGGTGTAAGTAATATCTTAGGTGATTTGAGAGAGGAATTCTTTCAAGGTTATCAAGCGCAAGAGCAAGTGTTTACCAGATATAATCCAGGTAGAGCTTTTAACGTTGGATTTACCTATAAATTAAGATAATAAAGTTTCGGTTGATTTATTAATATTGATAAGGCTTTCAGGGAAACTTGAAAGTCTTTTTCATCTCTAGGCAAAAAACCTGCAAGAGTCAGAATCTTGCAGGTTTCACTTTTTTTTATGCGCTCTTCAATTATTTCTCTAACTGATAAGCTACTACCTTATTCTTGAAAAAAGTAGGTACATAGACTATCATTTTATCAGGATCTAATCCAATATCAGCAGTTTGTGATTCTTCTGCTTTTGTGTCTAATAATAAAGTTGCTTTATTACCTGCCACATGATAAATTTCACCTTGCCATCTGCTGGCGATATAAGTTTCATCATTTAGCATGGTTAAACCATCGCCACCAGTAACAGAATCGTTTACCATCTCGAATTTATTTTCAGCCAAATCATAAGCTCTTAAACCTTTAGCATCTAAAGTCATTAAGTGATCACCTTTGCTAAGCAAACCATTAATGCTTTCAACTCCTTCAGCTACAGTAGATAATTCACCATTTTCAATTTTATGAATCAAGCCTAAGCCCATATCCGAGATGTAAACTGCACTTGCAGAAGTGGTGATATCATTTAAAAATTCGGCTTTCTCTGGAGTAAATTCTTTAACTACTTCTCCTGTTTCTAAGTCAATAGCAACTACTCGATCGATATCAGTTACATAAAGATGACCATCAAAAATACCCATTCCTTTTGGCGCATTTAATCCCGTTGCCCAATTCAACTCTTGAACGCTCCCATCAAGGTTTAAGATAGAAATAAATCCTTCTCCATTTTTATCCAATGGCTTCCCGTTGATATTGGAAACGAACAATCTGCTTCCTTCTCCATCGAATAATACGGACTCACATGTAGTCATCACGGTATCAGTTTCCCATAATTTTACCAATTTTGGGTCGGCTGACTGTTCTACTACTTCTTTTTCTTGTGTTTCTTCTTCTTGACTTTCTTTTTTAGCGGGTTGGCATGCAAATATTAGCAATGCCAAACCCAGCACGAATACTGTATTTTTCATAGTTTTTTGTGTTGGTTTGTTATAAAGATACAAAACTGATTGCAATCGCAAGTGTTTCAGTATTTTGGAAAAGATGCTTTCAGAATCAGGTCGCCCCTATGGGGCTGTAGCTATTTGATTGTGATAACATTACCATAAGGTCGTCCTTATTGGACTTAATATACCCTCCAATAGCGCAAGCGTCCGCTTGTGCTTACTCTACTTAAGAAAAACGTTCCATTCATGGAGCTATAAAATCTACATTGAGGCTAGAATTGGTATTAATTCCTGTAGCTTGGATCAAGAGGGATTTTGAAACAGAGAGGGCTTTGATTTTATACAATTGGTAGATTTACCATATGGTCGTCCACACTGGACTTAAGTGTAGATTTAATATCCCAACCCAGATTTTGGTGTTTTTACAAAAATATTGAATTCAACTATCTGCGGCATTCCATAGGTTTTAGGTGAAAACACCTAAAAGAGGATGGATAATGGGTATGGGGTTTGGATTATTACTTTTGCTTAGCATTTCCTATGTATTTTAGCACATGCCTTAAAGCTGCTTTTCGAATATCCTTTTCACGTACCTCTGAATGTCTGTGCAAAACAAACTGAAATTTCAAAGAAGTGAAATTTTCATTGATTTTGATAATTCTTAATACATAACTATCATCTTTAATATATTTATGGTATTCACTCAGGACATCAATTATATGTCTTTCAACTGCTGCGACATCAGTTGCCAGTTCATTTTTCAAATCAAAATCAAAACTTACTTTGCGGATGGCTCTTTTTGTATAATTGAAAATCTGAGAGGTAAAAACCATTGAATTGGGAATGTATATCAAATCTTCATCATCATTCACAATATGCATATTCACTAAGGTAATATCCGATACTTTTCCTTTTACTTCTCCTATTTTAATTTCATCACCGATCATTACTTCTTCAGAGAAGATAATTAACATGCCATTGATCATATTGGCAATGTAATCTTTAGATAAAATTGCTATTGCTGCTGCCACTATACTTAAAGATGTAATTAAGTTGATAGGATCAATTTTGAACAAAAGCAGAATTGCACCAATTAATACAAATGTGTGAATGATATTGGCAATATGATTGATCCCCAATATGAAATTACTTTTGACTCCTTTCGATAATTTGTGCTTTCGCTGATAATAAAAAACAACGCCCAACCTAATGAAAGAAATCCAAAGGTCTGCATAAAGGTAAAACCTTAAAGCTTTCAAGTAGTGTTCTTCTACTCCAAAATCAATGAGTTGATTTTTAAAATTATCAATACCAAAAAGAGCGCCAATAAAAATGACTGCTTTTACTAAAAACCAGATTCTTTTTTTTCGCTCTAGATTAATGGTAGGGGTAATGGATTTTCTATTCATATGACAAAGTTATAACAATCTAATAACACTATAAGTAGGTGCTCTCAGCTTCATCCCTTATTTTTGTAAAAATATTTTACAAATTAAAGATGATAGATAAGAAAAGAAACCCTTGGCACGATATCCACTACGGAGATGAGGTGCCTGAGTACGTGAATGCCGTGATTGAAATTTCTAAAGGCAGCAAGGGAAAATTTGAGTTGGACAAGGAAACTGGTTACTTGATGTTGGATAGAGTACTTTTTAGTTCTGTTCACTATCCTGCAAACTATGGTTTTATTCCACAAACTTATTGCGATGATAAAGATCCATTAGATATTATGGTGATTACTTCAATAGAGCTTCCTCCGTTGTGTATGGTGAAAGCAAAAGTATTAGGTGTAATGAAAATGATGGACCAGGGAGAGGCTGATGATAAAATCATTGCAGTTGCAGCGAATGATATGTCAGTAAACCATATGAATGATATTAATGACTTACCTCCACACACTTCTAAAGAAATGCAAAGATTCTTTGAAGATTATAAGCAATTAGAAAACAAAAAGGTGGTAGTGGAAGATTTCTTTGATAAAAAGGAAGCTATGAATGTTATTAATGAAAGTATTGAGCTTTATGACAAAACTTTCAGAAAATAGGAGATTAAAACTCCTCTGCAAAAAAGGCTGTCTAAATAGAAATTAGATAGCCTTTTCTTTTATAGTGATTTAATGAAATATTAAATCACAATTCAGAATTAAAAAAGTCAAGCACGTATTTAGCGACTTTCTTATGTATTTCTTTTCTGTCGATGGATATATCGTCCACAAAAATCAAAGGAGCATTTCTTTTTAATCCGTTTTTTGCCTGATTCATAAAAATATAATGTCCAACTTCTCCTTCTAGTTCAACATATTCTGAGCCCTCTATCAAATTAGCATAATGTTTTGCATTCGTGAGTACAGGTGTCCTATTGTCATTATTTGCTCCAATTATTAGTACAGGGTTTTGAATATTAGAAAATTGCTCTTTTTCCTTGAAACCTTGTCCAATTGCGGGCGCCATAGCGATAAATGCTTTTATTCTATCATCTTTAAGATCTTTGTAATCAGTATTTCCTTTTTCAATTAATTCGGGGGTTATTAATTTTGAAATATCTCCCAATTCTGGTAAATCAAACTCGTTTTTTCCTTCTTCAGTATTCGAGAATGCCTTAAGTAGATTGTAATCTATTTCTCCACCTGCTAAAGCAATTGATGTATATCCACCAAATGAAAAACCTGCCATTCCTACTTTTGTTGTGTCGATGATAGAATTGAAATTCGGACTACTTAAAATTGCATCAAGTGCAAAACTGATATCTAATGGCCTGTCCCAGCCTTTAACAAAATTTTCTGGAATTTTATTGTCCAATGTATTCCCATAGTGATCAACTGCTACAACTATATAGCCATTCCCTACTAATTCGCTAGCTAACCACATTTGACTTATCCTATTCCCACCTGTGCCGTGTGAAAGTAAAACCAAAGGAAATTTGTCAGATATTAAATCTGCATCTCTTGATGTTGGGGGAAGCTTAAAGGGATATTGATTTGTTATATTTGCTTTAGTTGTGTCTCTTGTAGGATACCATATTTCCACTTTAATTGGTCGATTTCTTTCATTGTCCTTCAAATTTACAGTCGTTTGTCCAATGTTGAAATCGTGGGTTTTGAGGAAATCTTGATGGCTGATTTGTACAAAATCATCGTTATATCCACAAGAAATCAGGGTAGTTAGAAATACTCCTAGTATTAGAAATATTTTATGGTTCATAGTTCTTTATTCAAATTCTAGTTAATCAAAACCCTATAATATCAGCAAGCAACTTTACTAATTATTGTAAATTAGGGTTTTAATCATGCCATGACTAATATTTGTAGAATCAGCGACTAACGCTAAATAAAAAAGTCATAGCATGATTAAGGATTCAGAGGGTTCTAGAGTTTTGGCATTTACATTTTGGATACTTTTCCTCCTGAACCAGTGTTGGCATCCACAATTGTAGGTTTGCCACCGTAAGTTATTTTTCCTGAGGACGAGGCTTTTGCGATTAACTTTTCTTGTACATTCAATTCTATTCTACCTGAAGAGCTTGCTGCCAAATCAGCATTATCACAAGTAAATTCGGATGCATCAATTCTTCCTGAGCTGCTCACTTGAGCTTCAAAGTTTTCTGCGTTGCCATCCAAAGTAAATCTACATGAGCTGTTTACTTGCGCCTCCACATTTACTGCCTCTGCTGATAAAACAATACGTGCAGAACTAGAACCCGAAACTTCAATATTAGAAGCTTTGATATTCAGATCCATTCGTGCCGAGCTTGATCCTTTAATTTCCATATTGTTAGCTTCAATTAAATCTTCGGACATCATTCTAGATGAACTACTCGCTTTCAAACTTTCTAATTCCTGAAAATAAACAGTCACCTCAACATCTACATTTCTGAAAGTCATGTTGGATTCCATTTCTATCTTAAGATTGCCATTTTTCACCTCAGTAACTACATTTTCCAATTCACCTGTGGTGCTCACATCAACTTTTGGTTCACTTCCTTTCTTCAAAGTAACTCTAATGCTTTGAGAAGATGATACCGATGTAAAGTCAGATACTGAGCGTGTTTCAGATTCTTGAGATTGCGCCTGGCATGCAAAAAGGGCAAGAACAAATACTAGTATTAAATTTTTCATGTCTTTATAAGTTAGTTTCTCAGTAAAGATGCGAATAAATTTAATTGGTTGCATTAAGTATAAATTATTTTGCCCCACCTTGGATCACCAAAAATATTAGACATAAAAAAAGCACAGCAAATTGATTTTACTGCGCCTTTGTAAATATATTTATTACTTAATTAGAATTTATTCAATACCTTATTTACTTCAGAGTCTGGATTAGCACATTGTTCTCCTGGTTGCTTTCCACAGAAACTACAAGCTTCCCCATCTTTATTTAAAAAAGGGCTCTGTGATGCACAAGTTCCTTTGAACTCTCCGTTTTTTATAAATAATAATCTAACCGACATTAAAATAAAAAACGCACCTATTAATCCGATTGCTAATAAAAAAGTAGTCATATTTTTAATTTTAAGAGCTGTAAAGCAGCCCTGATCATCAATTCACAAATTTAACATTCTATTTTCATAACGCCTACTAAGAAAGCAAAGTTTCTTAACTTGCGCTTTTCTCAATACCGTTATATGAACAATATGAAAGAAGTCCAAAAATACCCAGATTCCAGAAGAGAAGAGAAACTACAAGCCTTCGATAGATTATTGACAATAATGGATCAACTCAGGAATCTATGTCCTTGGGATAAGAAACAAACTATAGAAAGTATTCGCCATTTAACCATAGAGGAGACATTCGAATTATCGGATGCAATATTAGATAATGATTTGGAAGAAATTAGAAAAGAATTAGGTGATTTAATGCTTCACATTGTTTTTTACGCCCGTATGGCAGATGAGCAAAAAGCTTTTGATATGGCTGATGTACTCAACGGGATTTCTGAAAAACTCATCAATCGTCACCCTCACATTTACGCTGACGTGGAAGCCAATGATGAACAGGCGGTAAAAGAAAACTGGGAAAAAATCAAACTGAAAGAGAAAGGAAATAAATCTGTTTTGGGTGGTGTACCTAAATCCCTACCTGCTCTAATCAAATCAATTCGTATTCAGGAAAAAGCAAGAGGGGTAGGATTTGACTGGGATGAAAAATCACAAGTTTGGGGAAAAGTGGAGGAGGAAATGCAAGAGTTTAAAACCGAAGAGGAATCGGGCAATCAAGAAAAAGCCACTGAAGAATTTGGTGATTTGATATTCAGCTTGATTAATTATGCACGTTTTGCTGGCATAAATCCAGAAGAAGCCCTAGAAAAAACCAACAAAAAATTCATCAAACGATTCAACTATTTGGAGGCCGAGAGCAAGAAGGACGGAAAACAAATTTCGGAAATGAGCTTAGAGGAAATGGATGTTTATTGGGAAAAGGCTAAGAAACTATAAATGGTCTGTTATTAAACCAAAAAAGTTAGCGCGAGCTTCCTAGCTCGTGCTTAATTTGGCTTTACGCTCAGAAATAAGAACTTTACTAATAAAAATTGCCCTATAGCACTTATATATTCACTAAAACCTAAAGATAATTACCCGCCTAATATTAGGGTCGTTCCGATGGAACTTTGGCAAAACTTTTGAGTATTTGAGGATATTTACAACAGCTCATATTTGTAGAGGTCTAAAAGTAAACCAAACTTAAGTCACTTATTAAAGTATTCAATTTTTTAAGTCATAATTAATACCTTTCAATAGAATTATTTCACACTTAAAGTCCAAATCAGTTAAAATTCTACCCTAAAATATTTTCATGCTTGTATTTTTTTATAAATTTGGGATTAAATCAAACCAATTTATATGGATTTATCATTTCTATCATCAATTCAGGGCTTATTTTCACCCTTATTGGCAGCTAATATTGAAAATACAACTAAAGCAGCTTCTGAAATCAACTTAGAAATTTTAACAGTAAATAATCTATGGATGATGCTCTGCATTGCATTAGTATTCATCATGCACTTGGGCTTTGCCTGTGTTGAGGCAGGATTCACCCAATCAAAAAACACTGTCAACATTCTTTTTAAGAATACTTTAACTCCAGCAATCGGACTAGTTTCCTACACTATTATTGGTTTTAACCTGATGTATCCTGAATTTGCAGACGGCCCTGGCTGGTTTGATTTCAATGGATTCTTTTTGGATGATTTTGCAGGTTTAGATTATAATCAAAACTATACTTATTGGACAGACTTCCTATTCCAAGCCATGTTTGCTGCTACAGCCGCTACCATTGTCTCTGGTGCAGTAGCAGAAAGGATTAAAATTTCAGCCTATTTTATTTTTACCATCATATTCGTAGGCTTTGTTTATCCTGCAATTGGCAGCTGGAAATGGGGCGGTGGAGCTTTAGATGCAATGGGTTTTTATGATTTCGCAGGTTCTACATTAGTTCATTCCGTTGGCGGTTGGGGTGCTTTGGCTGGCATTATAGTTTTAGGGCCAAGAATAGGGAAATATGTAAATGGAAAGGTAATTGATAAAGAAGGATCCAGTGTACCACTGGCAACCATTGGAGTGTTTTTATTGTGGTTTGGCTGGTTCGGCTTCAATGGAGGTTCTGTACTATCAGCAGAGCCAAAAGCAACTTCTTTGGTTATCATGAATACTTCCCTAGCAGCTGCTGCTGGTGCATTAGGAGGTTTTGTCATGGGATATCTCACTTTCAAAAGACTTGACTTGGGCATGGTACTAAATGGAACTTTAGCTGGATTGGTCGGAATTACTGCTGGCGCTGATTTAATGACACCAGGCTTATCTCTTCTTATTGGATTTATAGCAGGTAACCTAGTAGTACTTTCTGCAATTGGATTAGATAAGTTGAAATTGGATGATGCGGTTGGTGCAGTTTCTGTTCACCTAACTTGCGGAATATTTGGAACCTTGGCCGTTGGTATATTTGGAGCAAAAGCTAGCTGGGATCAATTTTTGAATCAATTGATTGGAACAGCAATTTGTGGTGCTGCTGCATTTGGATGTGCCATCATTTTGTTTTACTTATTGAAGAAAACTATCGGATTGCGAGTTTCTAAAGAACATGAAGAGCAAGGTTTAGACAGCCACGAACATGGTATTAGAGGATATACGATAACTTATGAGTAAAACATGAGCTCAAATTAGCATTGCGGAAGATTTAAACCTTAAAAGTTAGCGCGAGCTTCCCAGCTCGTGCTTTAATTTATTCAGCCCCCAACAACTGCACACACAATTGATTAGGACCAGGATAAAGCTCAATAAACATTGAATCAACAGCTACATTTCTATCTATGGCATACATTTTTAATTCTTGTAGCATATCATCTGGGGTTGGCATGGCCAAAACATTTGCTTCTATACAACCTTTCACAGAAGTTGAACGCTCGAAAGTCTTAATTTCCCAGCCTTCAGGCATTTTGTATATCATTTCATCACCAATAGCCACTCCAATAAAATTATGAACAGCACCAGTTTTAGTATCCGCTTCACCGTAATATACAATTGCAATAGCATTAGCCGTAGCTTCAGATTCAACCAAATCTTTTGCTTGCATAAATAACATGCCCAAACTGTCCGACCCCACTTTTCCTTTGTATTCTGTTCCAGCTATATGAACTAAAACATCCTCTTCCATAGACTTGCCTACTTCTTTAAAACCTCCTAAAAATGCATAAACTATCAATGAAATAATGAAAAGCGATGCAATTACATATAATGTCTTTTTCATAAGTGATTATTAAAACTGTATATCGAAATTAAAGAAATTAATAGAAGTTTGTACAAGTGATGGTCAAATAACTAATTTTCCTACTTGAAAATAAAAAAGCACACGCTACAAAAACGTGTGCTAATATTTGTTGATGATCAAAAATGAATTGAATTTTACAACCCAAACGCTGCCTTCACCTTATCCACATAGTCTAATTTCTCCCATGTAAAAAGCTCTACTTCTTGAGAGAAAACATCTCCATTACTAGCATGGAAAGTTTTCTTTTCAGTTCTTGGTTCTCTTCCCATGTGCCCATAAGCAGCAGATTCGCTATACATTGGGTTTCTTAATTTCAATCTGGTTTCGATTGCATAAGGACGCATATCGAATATTTCAGAAACTTTTTTAGCGATTTCACCATCCGTCATACCTACATTGGCACTTCCGTAAGTACTTACATAAATACCCATTGGCTCAACTACACCAATGGCATAAGATACTTGTACTAATATTTCATCAGCCACACCAGCCGCCACTAAGTTTTTGGCAATATGACGCGTTGCATAAGCTGCAGATCTATCCACTTTTGAAGGATCTTTTCCAGAAAAAGCACCCCCACCGTGAGCTCCTTTTCCTCCATAAGTATCCACTATGATTTTTCTTCCAGTTAAACCAGCATCACCATGAGGACCTCCGATTACAAATTTTCCTGTTGGGTTAATATGATACTTGATATCGTCATTAAAAAGCTTTTGCAATTCAGGTTTTAATTGAGCTTTTACTCTAGGAATTAAAATATTGATGATGTCATTTTTGATTTTAGTCAACATTTTTTCATCATCATTATCAAATCCATCATGTTGAGTAGAAACCACTATAGCTTCAATCCTCTGCGGAACATTATCATCAGAATATTCAATAGTCACCTGAGATTTTGAATCTGGTCTCAGATATTGAATATCATTATTTTCTCTTCTTAATTTAGCCAGTTCCATCAAAATCTTATGGGAAAGATCTAATGCCAATGGCATGTAATTTTCAGTTTCCTTGGTAGCATAGCCAAACATCATTCCCTGATCACCAGCTCCTTGCTCTTCAGGATTACCTCTGTCAACACCTTGATTGATATCTTGGGATTGCTCATGAATAGTAGAAATTACACCACAGGAATTTCCATCAAACATATATTCGCCCTTTGTATAACCAATTCTGTTGATAACATCTCTGGCTACTTGCTGCACATCTACATACGAATTACTGCGTACTTCACCGCTCAAAACAGTCAAACCAGTAGTAACCAGCGTTTCGCAAGCCACCTTTGATTGAGGATCAAAAGCTAAGAAATTATCTAATAATGCGTCTGATATCTGATCGGCTACTTTGTCAGGATGTCCTTCTGAAACCGACTCTGAGGTAAATAAATATGGCATAACGTTTTAATTTTTCAAGGGGCAAATTTAACAGACTATTTATAATAATTTTAATTTATTAGTGATAAATGTCAGCCATTTATCAATTCATTCCGAACAGGAATATACACGGCACTTTATGCAGCTTAGGAATATTTTTTTTCCAATTCTGAATGGTATCAGTTTTAATCATTTCTTCTTCTGAATTGATGTTTTTTGCTATACATAATTTCAATTGAGGGGCACACATTCTCAGAATATCTTCCAACAACTGATTATTTCGATAGGGTGTCTCCATGAAAATCTGGGTTTGACCTGTTTTAAAAAAAGTCTGCTCCAAATTTCGAATAGCTTGCAACCTCTCCTTCTTATCAATAGGTAAATAGCCAGAAAAAGCGAAAGATTGACCACTAAAGCCCGAAGCCATTAAGGCTAAAAATATAGAAGAAGGCCCTACCCAAGGTTCCACTCTTATATCATTTTCATGCGCAAACGCTACTGCACGTGCTCCTGGATCAGCAATGCCTGGACATCCTGCTTCCGACATTATTCCAATTGATTTACCTTCAAAAAGCGGTTGCATTAAATTAGGAATAGCGGTATCTTCTGTATTTTTACTTAGCTCATGAAAAGTGATTTCAGGAATAGGCTTGTTGATGTTCATCGCACTTAAACATCTTCTGGCAGTGCGCAAATTTTCGACCAAATAATAATCCAATTGGCTACATACATCAACCAAATCAGCAGGCAATGCTTTGGATTCAGTATTGGGAGCAATAATTGTTGGGATTAGATAAAGAACTCCTTTTTTCATCAATTTAAAATCTTATTAAGACTGGCATAAATTAATAATTATGCTCTACATCCATTTTTTATACTTGAAAATCCCTAATGTAATTACCGCCATTCCAATCAATAAAGACCAAAAGTAAGCATATCCATATTCCCATTGGAATTCAGGTACATTTTCAAAATTGATTCCGTAAACCCCTGCAATGAAGGTTAAAGGAATAAAAATAACAGAAAAGATGGTTAACGTCTTCATGACCTGATTCAGCTTATTACTAATGACTGACTGATATAAATCTCCTAAACTGGAAATAAAATCTCTATAGGTTTCTACTGAATCAATAGCCTGAATGGTATGATCGTAAACGTCTCTGATATATAGACGAGTATGCTTTCGAATCAATTTTATTTCATCGCGCTCTAATTTGCTAATCACTTCTCGTAAGGGCCAAACAGACCTGCGAATATGAATTAATTCTCGCTTAAGCGTATAAAGTAAGTCAAAATCTCTTTTCTGACCTTGAAACATGATGCGTTCCTCAATCTCCTCTAAAATATCTCCAAATTTTTCCAGCACGATAAAATAGTGGTCAACCACGGTATCGACCAAGGCATAAAGCAAATAGTCAAGTCCTTCTTTTCTAATCCTTCCTTTGCCAGCTCTTAATCTGTTCCTAACGGCTTCAAAAGTATCGCCTTTCCTTTCTTGGAAGGTAATCAGCAAATCCTTGGTTAACACAAAACTAACTTGCTCATTAAGGGTTTTATTTTTTTTGGAATCAAATTGCAGCATTTTTAAAGCTACAAAAAGATAGTTTTCAGTATCATCAATCTGCGGACGCTGACCAACGGATAAAATATCTTCCATCGTAAGCGGGTGGATTCCAAACGCCTCACAAATTTCTTTGACCTTTTCAGCATGATGGATGCCCTCAATATTTATCCAATTGAAATTTCCGTCCTTAGGTAAATTAATAATCTCTTCTATTGAGATATTATTTTTCTCCTCAAGCGTGTTTTCGCTGTAGGAAAAAAGGTCAATATTGAATGGGGTGTCTTTTCGGAAACCGGTATAAACAGCACTTCCTGGAGGAAGACCGGCAATTTTGGAGCTTTCCCGAAACATTCCACGAATGCCAGAATATAAATTAAGCGGCTCCTCCACAAGAAGCCGCTTAGGTAAATCAATTATTTTCTTTGTCAGTTTATCCATTCATGGAAATCAAAAACTCATCATTGTCCACAGTGCCTTTCATTTTAGTTAATAAAAGTTCCATTGCTTCTCCTGAGTTCATGTCTGCCATGAATTTACGTAATATCCATACTCTTTGCAATTCTTCTTTGCTCATCAACAAGTCTTCTCTTCTTGTACCAGAAGCAGGAACATCAATTGCAGGATAAATACGCTTATTAGCTAATTTTCTATCCAATACTAATTCCATATTACCAGTTCCTTTGAATTCTTCAAAGATCACTTCGTCCATTTTAGAACCAGTTTCAATTAAAGCCGTAGCCAAAATTGTTAAAGAACCACCATTTTCTAAATTTCTGGCAGCACCAAAGAATCTTTTTGGCTTATGCAATGCATTAGCATCCACACCACCTGATAATATTTTCCCTGATGAAGGAACCACTGTATTATATGCTCTAGCTAAACGTGTGATGGAATCCAATAAGATCACTACATCATGCCCACATTCCACCATCCTTTTGGCTTTTTCCAATACCATACTGGCAACTTTCACATGACGGTCTGCCTGTTCATCAAAAGTAGAACTTACTACTTCTGCTTTTACAGAACGCGCCATATCTGTTACCTCCTCAGGTCGCTCATCAATTAATAAAATCAATAAATAAGCTTCTGGGTGATTTTCCGCCATTGCATTCGCAACCTCTTTTAATAATTCAGTTTTACCTGTTTTGGGCTGAGCTACAATCATACCTCTTTGTCCTTTTCCTATAGGTGCAAAAAGATCTAGAATACGAGTGGAATATTTATTGGGCTTGGTGCTTAGGTTGAATTTTTCTTCTGGGAAAAGAGGAGTTAAGTATTCAAAAGGAACCCTGTCTCTGATTTCCTCGGTTGTTTTTCCATTTACGGAAGAAACCCTTAATAAGGCGAAATATTTTTCTCCTTCTTTAGGTGGTCTGATTTGACCTTTCACAGTATCTCCTGTTTTTAAACCAAATAATTTGATTTGAGATGGAGAAACATAAATATCGTCAGGACTTGCTAAATAGTTGTAATCAGAAGAACGCAAGAAACCGTATCCGTCTTGCATCATTTCCAATACACCTTCATTTTCTATGATACCGTCAAAATCTTTAATGTCAGCTTTTTTAGAGCGGTTATCATTTCTATCGCTCCTTTCTGGTCTAGGAGGTCTATCGCCTTTATCATTCGAACGCTCAGCTCTTTCTGGTCTAGGCCTTTTATCTTTTGGTGCTGGACGAGGCTTGCGTTCTTGCTTATCGTCTCCCTCTGCTTGGGGTTTAGATGGAGCTTCTTCAGCTTTTTTATCAGGTTTAGTCTCAGCTTTTTCCTCCTTTTTAGGAGCTTTAGCTCTTGGAGCTGATTCCTTCTTGGATGCCGGTGCTGATTTAGGAGTAGATTTTTCCTCACCCTTTTTTGGTAAATCACTTTCAGGCAAAAGTGCTTGTTGGTCCAAAATCTTGTAAATCAATTCTTTCTTCGGCAATTTCTTGTACTGGGATACTCCCAGTTTTTCTGCTATTTCTTTAAGTTCAGAAAGTAGCTTTAAGTTTAATTCTTCAATGTTATACATAAAGGGACTTTTACTTGTTCAGGACTTGAAATCCTGATTTGTTGGTATGATAAATTTGATATTATGTTTTTGGATTTTTTTGAACGAGACCATTGAACTTTGTCCCGAATTCTTTTTAGATAATACAATGATATGCCAAGCATTTTTAATTGTCAAGCAATTTAAGAAATATAAAATAGAAATTGGCATTAAAGATAGGTTTCTGTTTATAATACCACTAAAAATAGCTTATTTTGCCAAAAATTTCGAGAAATGTTACAAGTTGCAAATTTGCGTGAGGATAAAGCCAATGCAGTCAAAGGCTTATTGAAAAGAAATATTGAAAATGCTGAATCTCTAATCGATGGAATAATTGCCTTAGATGATAAGAGGAAAGCTCTTCAAACTGAATTGGATTCAGTATTGGCCGAATCAAATCAAATTTCAAAAAGCATTGGCGTTTTGATGAAGGAAGGTAAGAAGGAAGAAGCCGAGAAAGTAAAAACCAAAACCGCTGAACTCAAGCAACGCAGCAAAATCTTGCAGGAAGAATCTCAGGAGATTGAAAAAGAATTAATGGACAGTCTCTATCAAATCCCTAATGTGCCGCATGAAGATGTAAAAAAAGGGAAAGGCGAAGATGACAACGAAATCCTTTCAGAGCATGGCAAAAAACCTGAATTATACTCAGGGAAAAAACCTCACTGGGATTTGATAAAAGATTATGACATTATAGACTTCGATTTAGGAATTAAAATAACTGGTGCAGGATTCCCTGTTTACAAAGGCAAGGGTGCAAGAATGCAAAGAGCTCTATTAAATTTCTTTTTGGATGAAGCCGAAAAACAAGGCTTCAAAGAAATTCAACCACCCGTTTTAGTTAATGAAGCCTCTGGAATCGGAACAGGCCAATTACCGGATAAAGAGGGTCAAATGTATCATATTGAAGATACAGACTTGTATTTGATCCCTACAGCAGAAGTACCTATTACTAATCTTTTGAGAGATGAAATCATCAACGAAGAAGATCTACCTATAAAATTAACTGCCTATACGCCTTGTTTCCGAAAAGAAGCGGGCTCTTGGGGTGCACATGTTAGAGGATTGAACAGATTACATCAATTTGATAAGGTGGAAATTGTGCAAGTTCTACATCCTGATAAATCTTATCAGGCATTGGAGGAAATGAGCAGTTATATTCAAAGCTTACTAACTAAATTAGAATTGCCTTATCGAGTTCTGAGATTATGCGGTGGAGATCTAGGTTTTACTTCTGCCTTGACTTATGATATGGAGGTTTGGTCTGCGGCACAAGAAAAATGGTTAGAGGTGAGCTCCGTTTCTAATTTTGAAACTTATCAGTCTAATCGATTGAAACTGCGTTACAAAGATGCGGATAAGAAAAAACACTTATTGCATACTTTAAATGGTAGTGCTCTAGCATTCCCTAGAATTTTAGCCGCAATTTTGGAAAATAATCAGACAGAAAAAGGAATTAGAGTACCTAAAGTGCTGCAATCTTATACTGGTTTTGAGTGGATTGATTAAATATTATCTCACAAAACCTGTCAGGTTTATCAAATTTATGATATCTTATATACTGGTCGGTGTGCCACCGATCAGGGTAAGCTACCTCCATGGTTGGTGGCACACCAACCATTTTAATCTTGAAACCTGATAGGTTTCTATGGCTGTCTTTCTTCTTAAAACATAAGAATCTTCATAAAAAGCGCATTTCCCAAAACTTTCAGTACACTTATCGTATTAATTAAGATATTGATAGCAAATCAAGATATTAATTAGATGCAAAATATAGATGTTTTAATAATTGGTGCTGGCCCAATTGGTTTGGCTTGTGGAATAAAAGCAGAATCTGAAGGGTTATCTTATCTAATCGTTGATAAAGGCACTTTGGTTAACTCGCTTTATCATTATCCTTATGGAATGACCTTTTTCAGCACTTCTGATAAGTTGGAAATTGGTGGAGTACCTTTTATCTCTCATAATCCAAAGCCAACCAGAATGGAAGCATTGGAATATTATAGAAGAGTTGCCAGCTCTCATAATCTTAAAACTTCACTATACAACGCAGTGAAGAAAGTTGAGAAAAATGATAGTGGGTTTAAGGTAAAAACAGATAAATTCGACCTGCAGGCAGAGAATATAATAGTGGCGACTGGTTTTTACGATTTGCCTCATAAATTGGGAATTCCAGGAGAAGATTTACCAAAAGTAGCGCATTACTATAAAGAAGCCCATCCTTATTATGATATGAAATTGGCTATTGTGGGCGCTGCTAATTCTGCAGTAGATGCCGCTTTGGAATGCTTCAGAAAAGGTGCCAAGGAAGTCACCATGGTAATTCGGGAAGAAGAAATTCGTAAAACGGTGAAATATTGGGTGAAGCCTGATATCGAAAACAGAATTAAAGAAGGAAGCATTAAAGCATTTTTCCAAAGTGAAATAACTGCTATCAGAGAAGATGAAATTGATATCAAAACTCCTAAAGGAAATATCACCATTGAAAATGATTTTCTTTTAGCCATGACCGGTTATGAACCCAATTATGATTTCTTAAGCAAAATGGGTGTTAAAAAAATAGCCGAACCTCCCTATGCCCCAGTTTACGATGCTGAAAGCATGGAAACCAATGTAGAAGGCATTTATTTGGCAGGCGTGATTTGTGGTGGAATGGAAACCAACAAATGGTTTATTGAAAATAGTAGGATTCATGCTGATATGATTATGGAGCATATAAAAAGTAAGCGGACATTAGTAAATTGAGAATTGCAAAAAATTAAATTGAATTGTTATTTGTTATAAACCTAAAGCAATTACTTTAGTGTTCGAATGAAAATCCTTTACATCCATCAATATTTCAAAACCCCTGATGAAGGCGGTGCCAATCGCTCTTATTTTATGGCGCAGGCTTTAAAAGCAAAAGGGCATGAAGTAGAAATCCTGACTGCTCACAATGAGAAAAAGGCTGTTTCCAAGGATATAGACAGACTAAAAGTGCATTATTTACCAGTTCGGTATGAAAACCAATTTGGGTTTTTAAGACGAATTAAAGCTTTCCTACATTTCATCATACTTTGCAAAAACTTCATTAATAAGCACAATGAATTTGATAAAATAATTGCAACTAGCACACCACTCACTGTAGGCTTTATAGCTGTATGGGCTCAAAAAAGGTTTGATATACCCTTTATTTTTGAAGTGCGAGATTTATGGCCCGAGGCTCCTATTCAAATGGGTGTTATTAAAAATCCATTTCTGAAATTCTGGCTAAAGAAGCAAGAATTAAGATTTTATAAAAGTGCTGAAAGAGTCATTGCACTTTCTCCTGGAATGCGAAATCATATAGAAAAAATCGCTCCTAAGGTCAAGGTTGAGTTAATCCCAAATGTTGCCGATTGTGACTTTTTTGAGAGAGTTGAAAAGAAAGACGAAGATTTGGTTCTTCAATATGGAGTTAAAAATAAATTTGTAGTAAGTTATTTTGGTGCAGTTGGCCCAGTGAATGATTTGATGAGTTTAATTAAGTGTGCTGAATTAAGCATGCATTTGCCCATGCGATTTCTGATTATGGGCGAAGGTTCCAGCTTGCCAGAAATCAAGGATTATGTGGCCAAAAATCAACTAAAAAACATTTTTTTTATTCCTTATGGCACTAAAGAGGATGTTCGGGATGTGATGAATGTAACGGATGCTTGCTATGTATCATTTCTACACAAGCCAGTTTTAAGAACCAATTCACCAAATAAATTTTTCGATGCTATTGCCTCAGGTAAATTGATCATCACTAATATTCAAGGATGGATTAGAGGATTGGTTGAAAAACGCCATATCGGTTTTTTTGCTGATTCAGATTTTCCTGCTGAGTTTGGAGAGAAGATAAAACCTTTTATTGATTCGTCTGAGTTACTAAATAAATACCAACAAGCTTCCAGAAGTACAGCAGAACAGTTCTTCAGCAGAAGAGAATTAAGCCATCACTTTGTACAGGCAGTAGAGGGTAAAAATTATCAGCATGAAGCTGAAATAAGATCCATTTTTAGTTTGAGTGCTTAATCAATAAACTTTTAAGCTCTCAATAATAAGGTCATGTAATTCATCAAAAGCTTCTAGACTTAAGTCTTCTCCATTATCTAACACATCATGATAAGCTTGTTTTCCACCTAAGGTATAAATAAAGACTGCTGGAACTCCAATCCTATCAAATAAGCAATGATCACTATTGCATGCTTCCCCCCTAGCTTTAATTTCGGCTAACCTATCATTGTTTAGTTCTTGAAACAAGTCAAAATATCGATTATGTTTTTTGGCATTCACCATGGTAATCCCATCGTCACCAGTTCCTACAATATCTAGATTGACCAGCATTTTAATTTTGCGCAAATCAAAGGGAGGGTTTTCAATAAAATGATAACTACCCAACAACCCTATTTCTTCGGCAGTGGTAAATAAAAAATAAGTGTCAAATTTTGGTGGATTTGCGCCATAATATTGAGCCAAAGCTAAGAGCATAGCAACGCCTGATGCATTATCATTAGCACCTCTGAAAATAGCATTTCCCATTTGACCCAAATGATCGTAATGCGCAGAAAACATGATCACAGAATCACTTCTTTTCCCTTTAATTTTTCCAATTACGTTTGATGATTGGAAACCTGATAAAAATTTGGCTTCATTCAAAGTGCTAATCTTCGCTCGATTTTCCAGTTTATCCTTTACATATAAAATAGTGTTCTCAGATTGCTTTGAAGAAGGAAACCAACTCCATTTAGTACTATCTTGTATAATTAATAAATTGCCTTTGGCCTTTGCTTCAAACAAAAAGGATTGTGTCATTTCCTGAATAGGTTGGGTGTTATCAGCCATTTTTTCAATGTAGAAAACTTCATTCTTAGCTTTCTTCGGAAGTTTAAAGCCAGCACTTATTTCATTAATTCTTCCAGTAATCTCAATTGGGCCAGATGCTGAATGAAAAAGAAAATCTTTGCCTGCTGAATAAATCTTTACTGTTTTCTCATTATCCACAGAAAATTGAACCCTACCAGGGAAAGTATTGACTGAATAAGTTAATTTCTGCTTAAAGCCATTCTCACTTCCCGCTTTAACTCCAAATTGCTGTAATTTTTCAACAATAAAATCTGCTGCCTTTTCTTGTCCATTCTCTGTAAAACCACGGCCAGCTAAAGAATCAGCAGTTAAAATATTTATATGTTTACGGGCTTCATCACTTTGACTGATCCCACAAGTAATATTAAAGAAAAAGAATAGAATAAAGAGGTGTCGCATCAATTACAGCTTAGTTCAGAGTTAATACTGGGGCGAATATCCATTTTTTCTGCCTTTTTTAAAATATTACATGCTTCCTTTTTATTTCCCAACTGGTGATAACACTCGATTAAATACTGGTAACCAAGCTTCTTCTCTGGTTTAAAAAATATAACCCACTCTAATAATTTTGATGCTTCAATATAATTCTCTTGGTCATAAAGAATCTCAGAGGCATTAAAATAAATCGACTTATAACTTTCAGGGGTTCTCTCTGCTGAAACTAATAAGCGGTAAGCATTGCCATAAACACTTTTAAATTCTGCCAAAATACTCTTTAAACCCATTTGGTAATATTGCATGGCTACTTCATAATCATTCAATTCTTCCTTGTAGATCTCAGCAATGAGTGAAATCATCCGCATTCGCTTGTAATTACTATTCATTAATCTATTTAAGATAAACACCGCTTTATTGGGCTCATTCAGGTTCTTATAGCAAACTGCTAGCCTGTACTGCAAATCAGGGTTTTGACTTTTACTGTACTCCATAAAGAATAAATAGCCCCAAAGTGCATCTTGGTAAGACTGATTTTTGTAATCTATATCAGCTTGTTCTCTTCTAAAATTCAAATAATCAATCTCATACCTTTTGATAGGTGTGTAGTCACTATTGGAAGATTTCATGTCATCAATAAAATTCAGTGCAGCTTGCACTTTACCAGAATAATAGAGACTGTCTGCATATTTCACTTGTTCATCGAACTGACTAATCATATGTTGAAGCTTTCTTTCTTGATAAAAGTCATAAATAGTAACTCCAACATAAAGCAGAAGTGCCACCGAGGCCACAATACCCAGTGCATAATAGGTCGCCTTTCGTTCTGTACTAGCATTATTTGCCGGCTTATATACAGGTGGTCTATAGGTATAATTTCGGTAAGGATTTCTATATGCTTTTTGCCTCGTTTCTTGTGCACGAATGCTAGCTCTCTTAGCATTTAGCCGCATTTGAGCCAATTTCACATCATATTGCCTTCTTAAATCATTATTGCTGAGAATGGTATAAGCAGTAGAAATACTTTTAAATTTCTCTTCCGCTGCAGAAGTAGGATTAATATCAGGATGGTATGCTTTTGCAAGCTTTTTATAGGCAACTTTTATCTCTGATAATGTTGCCATTTCACTCAAACCTAATATTTGGTAATAATTTTCCATGTGGGAGAAAATAATAGAACTATTCTTAAACAAACATAACAATTATTTATTGCTATTTTAGTTCCAATAAAAATAGAAACAATGGCTTATTTCAGTAATGATTTTGTAAAGTTTTTCGAAGAATTGGAGAAAAACAACCATAAAGAGTGGTTTGATGAGAATAGAAAAAGATATGAAAAGGAAATTAAAAACCCTTTTAAAGCTTTTGTTGGTGATTTAATTCTAGCTATTCAGAAGTTTGACCCTGAAATCATGATCAAACCAACGGATGCCATTTTCCGAATCAATAGAGACATTCGGTTTTCTAAAAACAAGCAACCCTACAAAAACAATGTAGCAGCATATATCTCCAGGATTTCAAAGAAAGAACAGTTCCCTGGTTATTATGTGCATTTAGATGCTGAAGGGATTTGGCTAGGGGGTGGTTTATACGATCTTTCAACAGAAAATATTTATAAAGTGAGACAGGAAATACTTTATAATGAGAAGCAGCTGGAAGAAGCACTTGATTCAAACGGGTTTAAGGAGGAATTTGGCAAACTACAAGGACAAAAAAATAAAATACTAAAACCCCCATTTAAGGAGTTTGGCAAAGAGATTCCTATCTTATTTCAAAAGCAGTTTTATTTTATGAAACGCTATCCGGCAAATAAAATAACGGACGATAAATTAGTTAATTTTTGTGCAGATAGGTTTGAAAAAGCTTTCCCTGTCAATAAGTTTTTTCGCTTAGCACTAGAACATCTAGAATAAAAAAAGGAGCCTTTTCCGGCTCCTCTTTCAAACTAATTTTAACTAAAAAATGAATTATGCTGATGCTTTAGCTTTTTTAGTTTCTGTCATTGCAATATTATATACTACTAAACCAAATCCGATTTTATTGATGGCATCACCAATATTATAGATTAAATCTAAGTCGTTTGGTCGTAATAAACCTAGACCATCTGCACCTAACCATCCACCTGGCATTGCCATGTAGCCAATAGGGTAAATTGCCCATCCAACTAACACGAACCAAGCCAATGCTCTGATACCTTTTTGTACTGCAGCACTATCACTAGATTTTGCTAATTGTGCAGCTTCACCAGCCCATGCAGAGTATAAGATATAAACGTATCCTACGGTTGAAACAACACCCCAGAACACTGAGTGGAACATTGAACCGTCTGTGAAAGCTTCTCCTATATAACCTGCAACAAGCATTAATACTGAAGCTGCAATTAATTTCCACAAAAAGCTTTGCTTAGCACCTGCTGGTCTTAACAATAAGTAGAATTCAACACACATTAAAGGAACTGTTAAAGTCCAATCAATATATCGTAATACCGTTGGATTCATACCTGTAGCTGCATAATAATCACGCATGTAGTAATAATGAACTGCCGCAATCATGGTGATTAACCCTGATACCAAAAGTGAAGTTTTCCACTTACCATCAACCTGTTGTCTTTCAAAGAAGAAAAAGACAGAAGCTGCAAACATTGCCATGTAGCCAGTAAAAAATGTAAAAGCTACTGGGTCATCCGATTTGATGTCTATAACATCAGCTAGAAATAGTGTTTCCATAGTGTTTAATTATTAGTTATAAACGCTAAACACAAAAAGCTTTAAAAGGTTTTTATTTCCACATATGTTTAATTTTCTTTTACTTTTGTTTAACATTTGTTCCGCCACTTACTAAAAAGTTAAACAATTATTTGGCAACCAGGCCTTTGTCCAAATAAAAACTAAATGAAGATTATATCACAAAATATAACTGTTGAAAAGCTTATATTTTTTACTTTTGTGCTCAGATGGAAAACAGAATGGATCAATTAAAACATATAGCCATAGCTGGGAATATTGGTGCCGGCAAAACCACTTTAGCAAATAAATTATCTCATCACTACGGCTGGAAAACTGAATTTGAAGCTGTTGAAGATAATCCCTATTTAGTGGACTTTTATAAAGACATGAAACAATGGGCTTTCCATCTGCAAGTATATTTTTTAAATAGTCGCCTTCAGCAAGTTAAACGGATTAGGGAAAGCGAACATACCGTTGTGCAAGATCGATCCATCTATGAAGACTGTTATGTATTCGCTAAAAACCTTCATGAATCTGGCAATATGTCCGATCGGGATTACCACAATTACTTGGAATTGTTTGATTCTATGGCAGCTGTCATAACACCACCCGATTTACTTATTTATTTACGTGCAGACATCCCAAAATTAGTTGGACAAATTGAAAAAAGGGGCCGGGATTATGAAGAAACCATTAGGATTGACTATCTAAAAAATCTGAATAAGCATTATGAAGCCTGGGTGAAACAATACGATATTGGCAAACTCATTATTATAGATGTTAACCAATTAGACTATTTAAACAATGTGGAAGATTTTGCTTTAATCGTAAGTAAAATTGACACAGAAGTTCATGGACTTTTTTCTAGTCAATAAGCTTTTTTTATCATGTTACCTCCACTATTTTTAATACCTTTAAGGATTAATCCATAAGTAATTATTACATTTTTATGTTAAAAGTAGGAATCATTAGAGAGGATAAAATACCCGTTGACAAGCGTTCGCCTCTAACCCCAGCTCAATGCCAAATGGTGGCTAATCAATTTGGTGTAGATGTAAAAGTTCAAAAAAGTGATGTTAGGGTTTTCCTACCTGAAGAATATTCACAACACGGAATTGAAATGGTCGATGACATCAGTAATAGTGATATTCTATTAGGGGTAAAGGAGGTTCCGATGGAAAAATTAATAGCAGAAAAAACCTACTTCTTTTTTTCTCATACCATAAAAGAGCAAGAATATAACCGTGAGCTTTTGCAAACTATTCTGAAGAAAAAAATCAAGCTTGTGGATTATGAATGCTTGCTCGACTCCAAAACGAATCAAAGGATTGTTGCTTTTGGGCGATTTGCAGGAATCGTAGGGGCTTACAATACGATATGGACATTTGGTCAGCGTTATAATCTATTTAATATCAGAAGAGCTCATGAATGCTATGATTTAGCTGATATGAAAACTGAATTTGAAAAGGTAGAATTACCCGCTATAAAAATTGCTATTACTGGTGGTGGCAGAGTTGCAAAGGGAGCCATGGAAGTAATGTATGGCATGAATATTTTGCAAGTTTCCCCTCATGAATTCTTGAATGAACGATTTGACAGACCCGTCTTTGCACAGTTAAGCAGTCATACTTATCACAAGAAAAAAGATGGTGGTGCTTTTAATAGAGATGAATTTTATGAAAATCCAGGGCTTTACGAAGGGGATTTCCTAAAATATGCTAAAGTAGCTGATATGTTAATTGCCGGTGCTTTTTGGGATCCTCGTGCTCCTGTTCTATTTACCAAAGAAGACGCTGTCAGTCCTGAATTTAAAACAAGAATCATTGGGGACGTTACTTGTGACATTGAAGGATCTATTCCAAGCACAAAAAAGCCTGCGACAGTTGATGATCCTGTTTATGACTATAATCCTACTACTGACACTATTGAGCCTGAATTTAGTGAAGAAAGTAACATTACAGTTATGGCTGTAGACAATTTACCTTGTGAACTTCCAAGAGATGCTTCCGAAAGCTTTGGACAAGAAATGATTGACAATGTTTTACCACACTTATTAGGTGAGGATAAAGAGGATGTGATAAAAAATGCTACTATTGCTGAAAATGGCAAGCTGACTGAAAGATACAGCTATTTGCAAGGATATGTGGATGGGCAATAATTACATTCACCTTATTTTTGGAGAGTAATTACCAACTAAATCGAAATAATATGTGAGCCATTTTATTTCCTAAAACCCTTTATTTTAATAAGACTTTAGTTATATTCGTTTGTATATAATTAAATCGATGATTGAGTGAATCAGAATATAAAACAACCTCATTTCAATCATAATAATCAATTGAGTCTTTCTAATTGACTCAATATTGATTAAAAATGAATTGCATTTTACTCATATCGTTCCTCACATTGCAATTTGAAAATACACTTCAACTGCAATATGCTGCGGGGAATAAAGATTCTATTCCAGAGAATTTCTTACCATTACCAAATGATTTCAATCCTGAAATTGGTGAATCCTATTGGGTGAAAATTGAAATCTCATCAGCAGAAGAAAAGCCCTTTGTTATTCAAGGTGGAAAATGGTATATGAGAAACCTGATTTTCTACAATCATGAGGGTGAATATCTGAAAAAAGGAAACCACATAATAGTAGATTCCAAAGACACTATTAGCACCTTTTACATTTACTACCCCTTTACCGATGAGAAATCTGCTGGAATATCTCAAATAACTAAATTTGATTTATTTGAATTTATGGAAACGAAAACCAAAAAGGACATTGTGCAAGCTTGCTTTCAATCCATATTAATATTTCTAATTCTTATTTCAATCTTCTTTTACTTCCAAAGCCGTGACAAAGTATATATTTACTACGGTCTCTACTTATTTTCTATAATGTGGTTCTTTGCCTATCAATATGGCTTATTAGGAAGTGCTATACCCATTTTCAATAAAATTTCCCCAATGTGGTTTTGGTTATTCCCTTTCACAATCACTTTATTCTATGCGCTTTTTACTATTGAATATTTCAACCTGAAATCTGTTGAATTCAAAGCTTATAAAGTTATTAAATGGGGAATCTACTATATGTTTTTTCTATTTGCTCTGTCCACTCTGCTTTATGTTTTTAGATTTGATGTTCAACATTCCTATTTCTATAAAATCCCTACAATCACCATAGAATTTATATTAATAGGTGCTGCGCTTTTTAGGATTACAAAAATTAAAAACAAAATTAAAAACTATTATTTGGTAGGGGTATTTATCCTGCTAATTGCATCTTTAGGAGGTCAGTTGTATTCCACTTCCCAATCAATGGACAATATTAATTATGTAATACAGGCAGGACTTATATTGGAAGTATTTATTCTTTCCCTTGGTTTAGGAGTAAGGGTAGACCAAATTCAAAAAAACCATAGCGCATCAAGTAAAGAATTAATCAAACAACTAAAATTGAATGAGAGCCTCCAAAAAGAATATACATCCAAGTTGGAGAAGCAAGTAAATGAAAGAACCAAAAGTTTACTGAAAAGGACAGAGGAAAATGAAATGCTTTTAAAGGAAGTTCATCACCGAGTTAAAAACAATCTGCAGGTTATTATCAGCCTTATGAACATGCAGGAGAGAAGGATGAAGTCCGTTCAAATGCAACAAATGCTTGCTTCCACTAAAAATAAGGTTAAATCCATTGCTCTCATTCATGAACATTTATATCATCACGAAGATTTTATGGATATCCAATTAGATGAATATATTAAGAATTTAATTCAAATGCTTATTATCAATATTCATAATGGAAAAGAAATTCAATTGTTTCTTGAAATACCGAAAATCAAAATTCATTTTGAAAAAGCCATTTATATCGGTCTGATATTAAACGAACTGACTACCAATTGCATTAAATACGGCTTTGAAAATCATAATAACCCTGAATTGAAAATTGATATTTCAGAAAAAGATTCATCTATAAAAATGAACATTCGAGACAATGGAAAAAATACGCCATCTAATGTCGATAAGACTGGTCTAGGTTTTAGTATTATCCAAGCAATTGTAGAGAAAAATGAAGGTCAATTTAGTTTTGATCAAGATGAAAATGGTTTTGCTGTTCAGATTGAGATGAAAATGTAGAAAATCGCTATTCTGAAAACTTATATGTTATGGAATTTTTAAAATCAATATACCATGCAGAAGAGTCCTTCAAAATGTTTGGAACGGAACATTTGGTAAGTGTTATTTTCGCCATTTTAATAGGTGTTATTTTGATTTTCTTTGCAAAGAAACAGAAGATCGACTTCCAGAAAAACTGTCTCAAACTTTTATCCATTTACATTTCAAGCACTGTAATTATATGGGGTGTTTTTGAAATCAATTTAGGGAGATTTGAAATAGATAAAGACTTACCTTTAGTGTTTTGCAATTTCATCGCACTATTGTTGCCGCTTTACGTATTCATATTTAAGCGAAACTCTCTTCTATTTAATATTATTTACTACATCATTATTGGTGGGGCAATCCAAGCTATTATAACGCCTGGACTAAAAATGAGCTTCCCCCATTATGAATATATTAAATTTTGGTCAGTCCATGCTGGCTTGATTATTTTCATCCTTTACGAAATTACCATATTTAAAAGAAGACCAAGCTTTAAAGGAGTTTTTTGGGCCTTTCTATTCGTGCAAGCTCATGTTCTTTTTTCTTTTCTTCTTAATGTATTTCTAGACTCCAATTACTTATTTTTGAATACCAAACCGCATAATGCATCTTTTCTTGATTTACTGGGTGGATGGCCCTATTACATTATTTGGATGGATATTATTTTAATTCCGTATTTCTTAATTTTTTATTTACCTTTCTTTATCAAACAGAAAATTAAGAACCTAAACTGAAAGTTTAAATAACATCTAAAGATGCAGTTTATCTATCATTTAAGCTGTCTATTGGTGCTTCAATCACACTTACTGAAAAATTCTCTAGGCACTAAAAAAGCTTTTTATATAAATATTGCTATATTTAGTAACTAGAAATTTAGCCAATTTTGACAATCAAGGTACTGATCATAGAAGACGACCCCATTACTTCTTTAGATTTAAAAGAGATTTTAATTTCTAATGGATTTCATGTATCTCAAGCTGCAAAATCATTTGAAGAAGGACTTTCAGCTTATCAAAATACAAATCCAGATGTTTTACTGGTTGATATCAATTTGAATGGAGACAAAGATGGTATTGATCTCGTAGAATCTTTACAGCAAGAATACGATATTTTTCCAGTAGTATTTCTAACTGCAAACTCTGATTTCCAAACTAAAAAAAGAGCTTATAGTACTAATCCTTCTGTATTTTTAACAAAGCCTTTTCGTGAGGGAGACCTGATCAATTCATTAGAATTGGCTTTCTATAATTTTACTAAACTGAAATCGAAGGACATTAATAACAAAGCATTCTTTATTAAAACCAACAGTGAATATGCCAAAGTAATGGAGGTTGATATCCTTTTTATCAAAGCGGAGGGAAGTTATTGTAGGATTATTACTTCTGATAAAGAATATCTGATATCCAAAAATTTGACAAATTGTGCGCAAGAACTACAGTTTGAACATTTCATAAGAGTTCATCGCTCCTATTTAGTCAACAGCAGAAAAATAGCAAGTGTAGATACACAAAATTTATACATTGATGGATGTGCCATACCAATTGGAAGAAATTATAAAAGCTCAGTTCGGGAAATCATTAATAAATTATCATAATAATGCTGTTTATAAAAAATAATAGTCGTTTACAAGAAAATAAACGCTTCTTCAATAGATATTCTGTAATTTTTCTTTCTGAAATATTTTATTCCGTTTAAACATCAAGCTCATGAAATGCAATCAATTATATTTTACATTTTCACTTGTAGTCATTAGTATTTATTTGTATTCCTGTAATTCTTCAAGCAAATCAGACGCTCAAAATGAAAGTGCCAGCGAAACTGAAGAAGTGATGGAAGCCACCGAAGAACCGATGGGGGAAGCTCCTGAAGAAATGGAAGCCGAAGTGTCTTCTCCTTTCGATGATCCAACAAAAAACAAAAGTATTGATGTGAATTTAAAAGGTGTCTATGTGACTTCCACTAAAATGCCACACAACCAGTATTCATATGCGAACTTATTTGATGGAAAACCAACCACATTTTGGGAGAGTATGAAGGGCGCAGGACCTTATGAAGGCATTATGCTTTACTTTAAAGAGCCAACAGCAATTAATTTTTTGAAAATCAATCAAAAAAGTGGTGGTAATTTTGCGAAGTTGGAGGCAGTAGAAATCTACACAAATGGAAGTAAAGAAGGAATCCATAGTCTAAATAATGAATTCATCGAGTTGGAAGCTGAAAACATACTTTCCTTGTATATTAAATTTGAGCGGCTATCGGATATTAGCAGAACCGATAAATTCGATGGAGAATACATGAGGTCTTCATTTTTCGATAAAAATAAATCCATTGGCATAACAGAAATTCAAATGATGCATGGTGGAAATCGATTAAATTTAAAAGCTCCTCAAATACTGCCTGGTAGTTTCACTGCCAGTTCTACACTTTCACCAAATGAGGCTTATGGCGTACAAAACCTAATGGATTCCCATAAAGAATTTGCCTGGGTAGAAGGTGCTCCAGGTTTAGGAATTGGAGAAACTATAAATGTAAACCTTGACTCAGAAACTGAAATCACGGGGATATTAGTCAATAATGGCTTCCAGCGTTCTGAGAGCCACTTTAAGGCAAACGCAAGAGTGAAGGAATTGAAAATAGAAGATGAAAAAGGCAATACGAACATCCTCAAGCTGGAAGATAAAATGGACGAGCAGTACATTAACTTCCAACAACCTCTAAATGGGAAAAATATCACAATGACCATTAATAGTGGCTTCAAGGGTACTGCTTATGAAGACTTAGTGATAAGCGAGCTAAAATTTTTACAAGGGGACAATTTAATGGTGGTTTCGAATCAAGCGCAAGAAAATTTGAAAAGGGAACTAATTAAAAAATCTAAAAACACAGTGCTTCAAAACTACTTAGACAATGCCGTTGATTTTTGGTATGGGGAAATGGATGGCTACAGTAGTACTTTCATTCTCAGATCCGACTATACATTTGTTTCCTACTATAAGGAAAGAGAAGGAGATGAAGTTTTAAAAGAAACGATCTCAGATGGGAATTGGGAGATAAAGGAATTAGGACCCGATAAAGCGGTAATCAGAGTGTTTGGAAAATTAATGAATATTTCCAGAACCATAGATTATTATGCCGGGTCATCAGAGGATTCCTACATACAAATATTTCAGGATTTTGTAACTTTTACAAATGATAAGATTGAGGGAGAAAAGTTCATTCAAAACCATGAAATTGTACGAGAATCAAATGAATAAAATCATTACCATACTATTTACTTCTGCTTTATTCTTGCTGAGCTGTCAGCAAGAAAAGAAAAAAGAAGGAGATACTAATAATCAGAATATCTCCAGTCAAAAGGAAGAAAGCACTGTTAAAGATAAAGTTCAAAATCTTATAGCCATCGAAGAATTGGCTGACTCGGCATTTGTTAATTTACGCAAGGTGAGTGATTCATTTCAATATGATATGCGCTATGCTACAGACAATAATTTCTTAGGGCAAAAAGTATATGACTGCGCTAATTGCTGGCTTAGAGCACGAACGGTGAAGGCTTTGATTCAAGCTAATAAGGAATTTGTCAAAAAAGGTTATAAGATCCAATTTTACGATTGCTTCAGACCAAGGGCAGTGCAGTACAAAATGTGGGAAGTAATGCCCGATGCCAGATATGTAGCCAATCCGAAGAGTGGATCTATCCACAATAGAGGCGATGCGGTCGACATCACATTAGTGAATATCAAAACCAATAAGGCATTGGACATGGGCACTGACTTTGATTACTTTGGAAAAGAAGCACATTATGATTATGACCAGCTTCCTGCACAAGTCCAAGAAAATAGGAAATTGCTACGCTCGGTAATGGAGGCTAATGGTTTCCAAGGAATTAGAACGGAATGGTGGCATTTTAGCTTTATAGGTGAAGTTTATCCTATTTCAAATCAAGCACTTTGTAATGAATAAACCGCTGGTCCAAAAGCTTTTAGTGATTGGTCTACTAGTTACAGGATTTGTGCTCAGATGGTTAGCTCTCCAACAGAGCGAATTTGCAAATGGCTGGGACACTTACTATTATTTAATTCAATTAGCATCTTTTCAGAACACGGGAGAAATGCATTCACCTGAATGGAATCTGTTTTATCCCTTCCTTATCGTTGCTGATTGGTTCTTCACGGATTCCGTGACTGCCGTTAAATTCCTGTCCGCAAGTTTGACGGTTCTATTGATGTATGCCTTTTATCTATTGGCCATTCAGCTAAAGATTCGTTTTGAGTATATCCTTCTACTATTAGCTTTACTGCTTTTCAGCCCCGAACTTACCTATTTTGCCTCTCAATGGCCTAAAAATCTATTGGGAATTATAGTTTATGTTTTGCTTTTAACGGCCCTAGTTAAGAGGTCTTGGTATTTCATTATTGCCTTATTGATAGTGAGTTTTTTTGCCCATAGGATGGCAGCCGTTTTGGGTTTAATCACCGTGGCATTATGGATTTTCAACAAAAAAATAAATCTAAGGCTCAAGATTGGAATAGTGACTTTAGGCTTATTGAGTCTGGGTATTTTTCATTTTGTGCCTGGCCTAATTTCATTTTATGATTTTGAGCGCTTCAATTCCTTATTAAGTACTCAATTGCAATTGCCTCATTTATCATTTTTTCACCTGTTCGAAACCGAAAAAACCTCTATTTGGTGGAGAATGGAAATGATTTTGAGCATTTTATTTTTCAGCTTTGTGATCGGAAAGCTCATCAGGCAGCTGATAAAAAAACAAAGCATACCTCCTTTCCAATTTGTGATAATTATTATCTTCATTATCCTTTGGTTCCCTTTTTATCAAATGACCTCCGACAATATTCCTTACAGACTTTTTCATGCTGGGCTGCTACTGCTACCATTGTTGTTCTTGGTATCTTTTAAAAACCTGAATCTTAATTCATGGCTGGTTAAAAGCTTGACATTCATCATCATTATTTCTTCTTTTTTTAGCTGGAAAACTTATACGCCAGAAAAGCATGATCCGGATTACAAGACCTATTCAAAAATGATGGGAAAACTGGAATCCTACTGGATGAAAAATAGCATACCTGAACTCATAATTGGCCATAAATCAATGGCCGAAATAATAACTTATCATACGCAGGTGGATGTCCTTCCATGGCAGGTGGAATATGAAGTAGAAGATGACAAACTTTATCGCATAGCTTACTTGCCTTTTGACCGGCTTTATGAATACTATCTTCATGAAAAACCTTACCAATTGGCAGTAAATTATTATTACATAAAAGAATCCGATTGGCAACTATTTCTAACGAATCTAAAAAAGCATGAAAATGCAGCAATGTATGAGTTACACCAAAATTGGAAAAATCCACATGAAATTAGGCCTGCCTATTTATTGAAAAATTAAGCTTCCAAAAAGGGCTCATACATCATAATGGCATTATTTTCTACCTTTAGGTTTTCTTCAATTAATTCTTTGCTTTCTTTATCTGTCACTTTTTTCACCAACCGATTGTGCCGTGTATAACCGCCCCAACTTTGGTGTTGGATAAGATGGTCCGCCTCATATAATTCATAATTGTATTGAAGTGGCTTATCTGCCCTTAAGTTGCCATTAAGGTATTCTTTAGTAAGATATAATTCCAACTGAAAGTTAATATCAGTGGTATTTCTAAATTGAAAATCGATGTAATTATAGGCTAAAGTAGCTCCTGCACCGAAGGGTATTTTCCTATTCACATCGGGAAAAACATCAAAGCCGTGCCGATAGCGCTCTGTTACTTCCAATGGGGAATGCATAATCATCCAAAACAAAAGATTGCCCAATTGGCAGAGCCCTCCACCAACACCTGATTCAATTCTTCCTTGGTTTAATATTAATCCTGGCAAGTAGCCTTTAGTCGAGCTGGGTTTTCCTACCAAATACCAAAATGAAAAAGTCTTCCCCGGAGGAATAACGATTTTACTAATTCGCTCATTCGCCAATTCCAAATTGGTGATTTTATTGATTTGCAATTGCATATCCACATCCTTTAAAGGCCGCAACAAAAAGGATTTATGGCTAAAAACTACTTCTGGAAGGAGCTCCGGAATTTGGGTTTTGGCAAATGACTGAGATTTTTTCATCCAATCCCATTTACGCTTCAAAATGTAAAACTCTTTTCCAAGTTTTCTTCTGAGTTTAGAGCGAATTATGGGTTGTGGGACATTCATTTTTTGAAAAAAGTAATTTTTGGTGTAGTTTATAAAGTAAATCAGTTGTTTACAAATATAATTTAGTTGCTAACATAAATTTAGCTAATTTGAATAGGCATAGTAATCAAAAATGAAAAATTTTTGTACTCAATTAAATACACTTGAAAAGTGGTGATTGATGTAAACTCTCAATTATGAAAAAGATAATATTGATCCCAATTGCAGTTTTGGTGTCATGGTCATGTGGCCAAGACACAAAAACAGCTGAAAACTCTGCTGACGAGCAAATAGAAAAAGTAGAACAGGAAGAAATTACAGAGGAATCAGCAAGTAAGCCTTATGAGGCTATTTATTTTGATATGGACAAAGCTGAAGTCGTCAAAAACGATCCATCCGTTGATCTAATGACAATTAAAGAAACCAATGATTTTGTTATTGTAAAGACAACGGACAATGGAACTTTTGTTAGAAAGCACTTTATTAAAAGCTTCTCAAAGGAAAACGGAGAATTACTATCAACCATTGAAACCGGAAAAGAAACAGAAGGTGTTGACCCTATGACTATCAAATGGCTTTCAGATTCTACTTTTGACTTGATTGATTATGAATATAAATTGGTGGAAAGTGAAGAAGGTATTTATGAGAAGGGCAGTTTAAAAGACTCGACAGTTTACAATTATTCAATAGCCGAATCAGGACAAATCTTGGAAAAGTAAAATCTGTTGACCAAAAAAGGAAGCTAGCGGCTGCAAAATTTTCATATATAATAATACTACTTGAAAGATCAATGGGTATATCTTTTAACTCAAATGGTTCCAACTTTGCGTTTATTTTTTTTAAAAAACCACTTGATGACTTTTAATCACTGAGCTTTTCTAAGGTAAATTGACGAACATTCCATTTATATTTTGTCTTTAAGATATCATGGGGTTCAAATCCTAAATATTCATCTGTTTTTTTAGCCCTATGTTCAATAAGTGTGAAATGTTTATCTCCATTTTTGTACTTCATATCCACTTTTGTGTTGAAGAGATTTTCTACTTTCACATCTTCCACATAAACACCATCAATAGCTTTTCCTAATTCATTAGCTATCAATCGTATTGTATGGTCTTTTGTATTGATATAGTATACCTCAAAATAACTGGTTCTGAACATCGCTATTCCATCTCCAGAATCATAAAAGGATGCCATTAAATATTCATTCTCATTTATGGGAATCAGATGTTTAAGCACTCCCTGAAATGACTGCTTAAAATCTGGATAAAGTTCATAATTTCCGTTTCTGTACAAACCAACAAAACTTTTAAAGCTATTTGCAAAACCAGCCGCCCCTGCAATCTTTCCCTCCTGCTTAATAATGATAATCTCTCTATTTACAATAGTGTCTAAAGAAAAAAGAAGATCACTTGGTCCGTCTTCGACAAAATTGTATTGAAATGAACTCCCCCTATCCTCAAATTCGTAATCAAAGTCATCCCATTCTTCTTTTTGCTTTTTAGCTTGGGTCAAGTAGTGGTTTTTAAATCGCTCCCAAAGTTCCTCAGGATTTGCCGATTTTAATGGTAAGTCTGTAAACTCTTGATTGGTTTGAGACCCAAACACATAACCATACTGGCCTTTGTATTGAATTGGGTACCAATAATGAGGCGTACCTCTAATAATTTCAAACTGCCTAGGGAAATCAAATCCACAACTATCCCCGTCATTGAGTTTCATTACTACTTCTCCGGTACCGGGCCTATCACGAACCCAAATATTGTTTCCTTCTATCAAAAGACTCTTTTGTTGCGCATATAAATAATTGGATAAAACTAAAAGAGAGAAAATGATGAAACTAAATTTTAAAAATGAATTAAAATTAAAAATGTGTCTAGTTTTCATATTGGTATTTGATTGGATACAGTTCTTAAGCTAGCAATTCATAATGATATCAATTAACTTTTCTTTACTAACGACAGATATTTTTTGCAAGTGACAGCTTTATCTCAAATAAAACTTTGATAAAGTGAATCCACATTATTTACAAAATTGTTGTTTACAAAGAAATTCTGTTGTTTACAAAGTATTTAAAAGCTATCACGGGTAAAAGTTCTACCTTATTACTAGAATTTAAAACCAAACTATTATGAGGTACAAAGCTTTAATTCCGTCCCTATTTCTTTTCATTTTTATGAGTTCGATGAGTGTTAATGCTCAAAAACCGGAAAAGACCCATGATCATGAACGTTTTGCCAAGAAAGTGATTAAATACATGCTGAATGATGTCACAAAAGGCAGTCCTGATGAAGAAGCCATTCAATATATTCACGAAAAGACCGGCCAGGATATTGAGGCACTTAAAGCGCAAGTTGAAGCTAACAACAAGCATTTAAAGGCAGATGTAGATTTTCTTAATGAAAATGGCATCTATAGAAAACTTGATGAAACGGAGCTGAAAATAATAAAAGAAAAGCCTATAAAAGTGGCTGATATCATATTGCATTGTGAATTTAAGGGGGATAAAATAGACCTGACTCTGAAAAATTGCATACAAACCAATCGAACATGGGTGCTTGGTGATGCCATAGAACTGTCTGGAGAGGGCGTTCAAGAAATGATGGATAAAAATAATGCAAGGAAAGAAAAACCATCAGGCGGATTACTTGGAAAAATTACTGAATTGGATCAAAAACAAAATGAAGCCCAGCAAGGAGTAAATGAATTTGCTTACCAAGGACAGAAATTTATCATGAAAGGTACTCAAGCCCATACCGTATTTTATAATATGGATTTGATTGGACAGTATCTTGATGGTTACATTGTTGATAAAAATTACATCAAGCAAAATCTAAAAATTCTGTATGAGGCACCAGAACTGCTTCAGAATAATAATATACCACTAAAAGTAGATATTGATAGATCCAAGACCACACTAAACAAACCCAATGCAGCGGAAGCCTTTTATGTTGGTGGTCAATTATTTGTATTTACAGGTGAGTTTTGGGATATACTATTAGTAGAAGGAGCGATAAATAAACTTGGCAGGGTAGCCAGAGATAAAACAGGAAATTACCTCACCACCGATTTAATTCAAAAGACGGGATTAAGCCCTGAAAGCACCATTTCACTTAGCCTTAATTTCAAGACTAAAATGAGCCAATTGGTAAAGGAAAATAAGGAAATGGCTCAAAAAATTCTGGATAAAGAAGACGGGTATAGGGCTAGAGACCTAGATGCCATTATCAGGGAGTATAACCTTTGGTACGAAGAAAATTTTCCTAACAAGATAAAATATATATTCGAAGAAGTAGACAGGGTACAGAAAAACCTTAGCGCTGCAACGGAACCTGCCGCCAACGAAGAGGCTCCTGCCAATATTCCAAGTGAGTTTTCAGCTGTTGTTGACACATGGGTTTTTTCAGAGTATTTCAAGGATGGAATTGACCAAACAAGTAATTACGAAAAAGGTAAATTAGAAGGAAAACCTATTAAAATTACGTTGATGTCTGATGGCAGTCTATTTTATCAAGGCGGTTATCGAAAAATGCATAATATCAATTACGCAGAATGGAAGTATTTTGATGAGCAAAGTCGAAATCCAAAAGAAAAGGAAATAGATTTTGTTTTAGTTCAGTATCATTCTGGAGGAAGTAAAACCATTGAGAAATTTGCCATATCAAAAGTCACAGCAAATCAATTAGTATTGGAAAATAAATATGAAGGGATAAAATTAGTTTATGTAAAGTAAACCATTCATAGATTTTATTTCTCAATAACTATAGGCCTTTTTATCACTTTTCCACTGGAAATCTCTTCAACAAACTGATGTTGATGGTCTTTCCAGTGGATTTCTTTCACATCATTTTGGAAAGCAGTAGCATCATTAATGCTAAAATCTCGGATCAAAGATTCCTTGCTATCTGCTTCAAAGTCTTGAGTGGTGTCATCTTTATAAACAATACTAAAAGTTGGCATAAGCATCTTACTATTTTTTTCAACTGATAGATGCTTTGTTCAAGCTTAATGTTTAACCCAATTAGATAAATATAGCTTATTTTCCACTAAGCCTTATTTTGTTTCGACAAACAAATACTTAGAGAATTTTAGTTTTGATTCTTGCAAGATCAATTTCAACTGCATTTAACTGATCTCCAATTAACAGAAGATTATCTACTTAATCTGCTCGGCTAATACCTGAATCCCCTCCTCAAAAGAATGAGGTTTAAAGCCTAAATCTCTTTTAGCTTTATCTAAAATAAAACCTGTTTTAGGAGGGCGTTTAGCAGTCTGTTTAAACTTAGTGCTGTCCGATTTGGTCATGCTAGTTTGAGGCAAATTAAAAAATTCAGCTGTTTTAACTGCCATTTCATAGGGAGTTAGTAAATCATCCCCTGAAATATTATAAATTCCTTTCGCTTTCTTTTCAGCAATCAGCAAGCATCCTTTGGCCAAATCTTCTGCAAGAGTTGGGGTTCTCCATTGGTCATCCACAACTTGAATATCTTTACCTTCTTCCAGAGATTTCTTAACCCAAAGAATGATATTAGAGCGGCTCATGTCATGAGCAATTCCATAAACCAATACAGTTCTTGCAATTGCCCAATCGATTTTACTTTCTAAGATCAATTGCTCAGCTGCTAATTTACTTTCGCCATAATAGCTTACAGGATTAGCTATTGCCTCTTCAGTATAAGGACCATCTTCTCCATCAAAAATGAAATCTGTGGACAGTTGTAGAAAGAAAGCATTACAAGCTTCCGAAGCCTTAAGTAAGTGTTTTACTGCCGTTACATTTAATTTCCAGCAATCCTCTTGTTCGGTCTCACATTGATCTACATTAGTCATGGCTGCTGTATTAATGATGACATCTGGTCGATGATTCATTATCACAGATCGAACTTCCTGTTCACTGGTAATGTCTAGGCTTTCAAAAATATAACCAGATTCTTTTGGCAGTCGATTTTTACCTCTGGCAGTGGCGATTAATTCATGCCCTCCGTTAGCAATGATTAGTTTGACTAATTTTTGACCCAATAACCCGTTAGAACCTGTAATTAATATTTTCATTTTTCTTCTTTAGGATATTCGTAACCGTACTGTTCGGTAATTTTCTTTTTTGACATTTTTTCAATTTCTGCAGTCATGAAGATATCCTTCACTGGCTTATTAGCAGCAGCAGTTCTTACAGCGGCTATAGAATCCACCACATTCAAGCCTTCTACTATTTTTCCGAATACAGTATATTCTCCATCCAGGTGTGGCGCACCTCCTATTGTTTTATAATCTTCAATTTGAGCATCAGAATATTCGTACAGTTCTAATTTACCAAATTCCTTTTCCACCAGTGAATCTGCCATGGTTTCCATGAAGTTTTGCAAACCTTCCATATCCTTGGCTTTTTGCATTTCAATCACTTCATTTCTGACACTTGCATATTTTTTCATACCCAAAAGCTCTCGTAATTTCATTTGCTTTTGCTGATATAGTCTTCCTTCTGGCAGTTGAAGTAAATCTTGTTCTGTAAATTTTTGCCCATGAACTATGTAAAATTGTGAGCCGCTAGACTTTTTCTCAGGATTAACATTATCTCCTTGACGAGCTGCAGCTAAGGCTCCTTTCACATGCCAAAAGTCTGGATGAATCTCTTCATCAATAGTATAACTTACTTTATCTTCATCTTCAACTCCTTCTTTTTTGTTCACATCTCCGCCTTGTACCATAAAGTTTTCAATTACTCTATGAAAAATAGTGCTATCATATTTACCTGATTCTACTAGCTCAAGAAAATTTTCTTTGTGTCTTGGGGTTTCTTCGTAAAGAATAGCTGTCATATCACCATATTTTGTATGAAATACAACTACTGAATCTTTTGAAGTTTGGCAAGAAGCCATCACTATTAGTAAGGAAAATGCTACTACTAAACTGTTTCTGTTTTTCATTTTTTTAATCTTCTGAAAGTTGTTCTCTAATTTCTTTTAAAACTTTGTCGCCACCTTTTTTCAAAATTTGACGAGCTATTAATGTCCCTAATTCTTCTGCTCGGGAAGTTTCATCCGTTAACTTCATCGAAATTCTTTCTTGCCCATCTAAACTGATTATTCCTGCTTCCATTTCAATTGAATTAGAATTTAAGGTTGCTAATCCGAAAACAGGAATGCTACATCCTCCTTGTAAATGACGTAAATAGGCTCTTTCTGCCCGCAGGCAGTATTCTGTATTTCTATGGTTTAGAGCAAATCTCAACATCTGCTTTTTATCATCTTCTATACTTTCATGTACCTCAATAGCAACAGAACCTTGTCCAACAGCAGGAATAAATTCTTGGGTAGACAGCTCTAATTTGATTTTATCATCATATTCCATTCTATGAACTCCTGCATATGCAAGCAAAATAGCATCGCACAAACCTTCCTCCATTTTTCGGATTCTGGTTTGTAGATTTCCTCGGATATCCACTGTTTTGATATGAGGATAAAAATGCTTCAGAGTGGCAATTCTTCTTGTAGAAGATGTTCCAATGACAATAGGGTTATCTTTATCATTAATATCTATAGAATCTTTATGGGAAACCAAGACATCATTGACTTTTTCTCTTTCCGTAAAAGCAATTAAATCAAAGCCTTGAGGGAGTTCAGATTGCATATCTTTGGCACTATGCACCGCAATATCAATATTTCCATCTTCTAGCTGGGCTTCAATTTCTTCAGTGAAAACTCCCTTGCTCCCTATTTTGGAAATGGCTACATCCAAAATTTTGTCCCCTTTCGTTTGAATGATTTTAATCTCAGCAGTATGTCCAGCTTTCTCAATTCGAGTCTTTACATATTCGGCTTGCCATAATGCAAGCTTACTGCCTCGGGTGCCAATTCTAATATTCATTTTATTAATTGTAAAAATTTCGTGCTTTGGTTCAAAAATAAATCAATGCTCAGTTTGACCTCAGTAAAAAGTCAGTCAACGACCGTTTTGATGATACTGATACGAAAGATTTTCTTCTGTTACGTCCACCACAAATCTACCACTCAATAATTTCCTACCCAATAAAATCGGGTTTTTCATGTGACTACGGTCTGATAGGGAAAATTCTGTATTATATATTTTATTGAAAATCTTAATTTTTGTTTTCACCACATAGCGCTCCTGTACTTGTCCATTAGAACTTTTAATACGCTTCAATTTGAAATCAGCTGTTTTGAATTTTTTAGCTTTCATTCCTTGACCTAAACGCTTTCCACTTATTGTATAAACCAATAAATCGGTGCCATCTTTAGCTTTTTCTATATGAATTTTAGAGCAGTGGATTGCAGATGTATAAGCCCCCGTATCAATTTTAGCCTGAACTTTTTCTAACCCTAGCTCTGGTAAATCGAGTTTGTCAATTCTGCCTATGGTCTTTTTGGTCTTCAAATTTAGGATTTCAATTCTGCAATTACAGTTCTACCTCCTTTGGTTTTATCTCCAATGTTAACTTTTACTTCCGAATCTAAAGGTAAATATATATCTACTCTAGAACCGAATTTGATAAAGCCGAACTCTCCTCCTTGCTCCACCATATCACCCTCATTTACATACCATTTAATTCTTCTTGCCATAGCTCCGGCAATTTGTCTGAAAAGTACTTCAACACCATTGGCAGTTTCTACCACAATGGTAGTTCTTTCATTTTCAGTACTTGATTTTGGATGCCAAGCTACTAAATATTTTCCTGCATGGTATTTACAAAATTTAACTACACCTGAAATTGGGCTGCGGTTTACATGCACATTAACAGGAGACATGAAAATGGAAATCTGTTTTCTTTTCCCCTTAAAATATTCTTGCTCTTCGGTGTCTTCAATTACCACCACTTTTCCATCGGCTGGCGCTAATACGTGTTTCTCATCCTTATTAATAATGAATTTCGGACTTCGAAAAAATTGCAGAATCACCAAGTAAAGCACTATTAAAGCAACTAATACCGCATTATTCACCCATGTGGGAGTATCCAGTGCATATTCAAATAAAAAGAATACTCCAACGAATATAATCAATGAGAAAAATAAAATTTTCCTTCCTTCTTTATGTAAAGTCATAATTCTAATTTAAAAAACAATCAAATATAATTACTAATGAATTGATTTCATGAGGTAATTGTTAATTATGTGTGAAAATTCGTTTTAAAATAAGCTTGAACAAAGTAAATTATCTGAATTTTTACTACCCAATTAGATTAGAACGTCATTACCCATGGAGACGGGTATCTTTCCATTTTAACCTGCAGTTAAAATATCAATTGCCGCTTCCGTAGATACCAGGTGTCCAACCAGCTATGGAAGAGTAGTGATTTTAGGTGGGCAGAATAATTGAAACTTCGTTTCAATATGAAAAGCCCCCTTTCTTCAAAGGGGTAACGCACGGAACAAATGAAGTAGGAAATTCACAATTCACAAAAAAAGCGCAGTCTCCTGCGCTTTTAACTATATCGAATATTTCTTAAAACAATAAATTAATATCCACCTCGATATTTATAAGTCTGTGCTACTTTATCAATTGCTACTATATACGCTGCAATTCTCATCGGCACATCATATTCTTGGGAAGTTTTATAAACAGCTTCAAACGCATCTTTCATAATTCTGTCCGAACGTCTGTTTACACGCTCACGAGTCCATTTGTAACCTAATCGGTTTTGCACCCACTCAAAATAAGAAACGGTCACACCACCAGCATTTGCTAAAATATCTGGTGCTACCATAATTCCTTTCTCATTTATAATATTATCGGCTTTTGCTGAAGTAGGACCATTTGCTCCTTCTACAATTAACTTAGCTTGAATTTTGCTGGCATTTTCATGCGTAATTACATCTTCTTTAGCGGCAGGAATCAAAACATCTACTTCTAAAGTTAATAAATCATCGCCTTCAATTTTTTCAGCGCCATCAAAACCTTCTAATGTTCCGTTATTATTATTTCTGTATTCAATTGCCTTCTTAATATCAATTCCTTTATCATTAAAATAAGCACCAGAAATATCAGATATAGATTTGATAGTCGCACCTCTTTCTTCTAATAATAAAGCAGCAAAAGAACCCACATTACCAAATCCCTGAACGGCCATAGTAGCTTTATAAGGATTGATCTTTAATTTCTCCATAGCCGCCAAAGCAGAAACCATAACCCCACGGCCTGTTGCTTCTGTTCTTCCTAATGATCCACCTAAAACCAAAGGTTTACCAGTTACAACAGCATTTACCGTCATACCTTTTGACCTTGAATAGGCATCCATCATCCAAGCCATTTCTCTAGGTCCAGTACCCATATCAGGAGCAGGAATATCTCTATCTTCACCAAATACATCCACCATTGACTCCGTGTAAGAACGAGTCAATCTTTCAATTTCTCCAGCTGACATTGCTCTTGGATTACACTTGATACCTCCTTTGGCACCGCCATAAGGAATATCCACAACAGCACATTTCCAAGTCATCCAGGCAGCCAGTGCTTTCACCTCATCAATATTCACTCCCATATCATAGCGCACACCACCTTTTGATGGACCCAAAATAGTAGAATGAATCACACGATAGCCTTCAAAAACTTGAATAGAACCATCATCCATCGTGATGGGAAGGTTGACTATCACCTGACGAGCAGGAGATTTCAATACATTGTAAATTTCATCGTCTAAACCTAAGTGTTGAGCAGCGATATGAAATCGCGACATCATAGACTCAAAAGGATTTTCTAAGTCTTTAATTGGAGCCGGTTCGATATAACCCATAGTAGTAATTGTTTTTTTTAAAAACTTTGCGGTAAAATTAAGTATTTGTTAAGTGATTTTTACTTTTTCAGGTACTAATGTTGTAAAAATCATTCAAAAAGCATCAAAAAAGCAGAAATAAATGGTGCGGATAGCAAAAGTCCATCAAATCTATCCAAAAAGCCGCCATGACCAGGAATTATAGAGCCTGAATCTTTAACTTCAATACTTCTTTTGAATAGAGATTCTACCAAATCACCATAGGTACCCGCAATTACTATTATTCCTGCAATGCACAGCCATTGCCAATCGGCAATTTCATCAAAATTTGCCGCCATGATTATCGCAAAAACAAATGCCAAGATCGTTCCGCCTAGCGCACCTTCCCAGGTCTTCTTGGGTGAAATCCTTTCAAAAAGCTTCCTCTTTCCAAACTTCACTCCTGCAAAATAAGCCCCGGTGTCACTTGCCCATTGAATAAATAGTGCCCCTATAATAATCTGAAAACTATAACTATCATTATAAAAGACTGCTATATGTAAAAGTGCAAAAGGGACTGCCACATATATAATTCCTAAAAAAGTATAGGCGATATTAGTGAAAGGCTTTTTATCATTCTTTTTATAAAGCTTAACAAAGTAAACCGTAGAGGCTATGGGGGCAATAGCAAAATATATTCGAGGGTCTAAGTGTTCGGCATGCACTAAAAAGGTGATACTGTAAATAGATAAGCCTGTGATTGTACCCCAGAATTTAAGAGGCAACATGCCATCTAGACCAACCAATTTATAGAATTCCAGTTGGGTCATGGCACAAAGAATAAAAAAGACCGCAAAATAGGTCCATTCACTATATACAATTGCTGAAAGGATAATAGCAACACCTAATAGTGCAGCAATAATCCTTTGAGTTAAATTATTATATTTATTCAAATTTGATATCATCTTCAATTAGTTTAATCGCACGCATTACCTCATCCACAGCCACCACGATTTCATAATAACCTAGCTGATAGGCAGAATCTTTCTTATCTACAATAATCGCATGCAATTCTTTATCCTGCAAATAATCTTTAACGATTTGCACTTGGTAGAGCTTATCCGTTTTGTAAACAGTCTTCCAATTTTTCATTCCTGTTTCGCCTCTTTTATTAAATTCATAAAGTAACGGAAAAATATGATACAAGCGAATAATCCAATTATAGATACATAGAAAGGAACAGCAGTATCGACCTCAGTTGCATCAAAATCATCTATATATTTTGGCCCCACGTACATAATTATAACCGCCAAGCCATTGTTTACAAAATGAGCCAGGATTGGATACCAAATATTGCCTGAGTAGAGGTAAATATAACCAAAAAGTGCTCCCAACATAATTCTCGGCACCACTCCAAAAAACTGCATGTGGAATACCCCGAAAATAATAGCACTGATCCAAACGGCTAAATGAGCATTTCTGGTGGCAGCATGTAGTTTATTTTGTAATAATCCTCTGAATACCAACTCTTCACCAATTGCGGGAAAAACACCAATAATGACCAACGCTATTAACATTTCACCAAAACTATCATAAGAACTCAGCAACTCCGTCAATTGCATCAGACGATCCTCCATATTTCTTGCCCACTCCCCAAAGCCTTTCATAAATTCAGGAAATTCAATATTCATATTCCATTCAATGATGATGGAATTGAAGATCATAAAAGAAAAAGTAGTAAGGGCAATTAAAATGGAAGGTTGAAAGCCGATATTTTTCTTGTTAAAATAAGCTTTCAAACTCATTTTATCAATCGCCTTAATGAAAAAGAGGGCAAAAATAGTAAATCCTAAGAAATGACTTATTCCTTGAGCCACGTACATAAAGATTTTACTTTCAGGTCCAAAAGGCGGTTCCAAAAGTTGCTGGGTTTCCATAAAACCAACCCCTGTGACCACTACAGCTATACCTGTGCCGATTAATTGACTAAAAAGATTCCAAGCCAGAAACAGCAATACAAGGTAAAAAATTGAAGTCCAGGGATTTTTATGGAGAATTTGTGGGTTGTTATGCTTTAAAGAATTCATATAGTGCGTAAATTTACACCAAAATTAAGATTATCAAATTGGTAAAGATAGGAAACATATCATTAGGCGAATTTCCATTGCTTTTAGCACCCATGGAAGATGTAAGCGATCCGCCTTTCAGAGCAGTATGCAAAGAAAATGGCGCTGATCTGATGTACACAGAATTTATTTCATCTGAAGGATTGATTCGGGACGCTATTAAAAGCAGGCAAAAACTGGACATATTCGATTACGAAAAACCCATCGGCATTCAAATATTTGGGGGCGATGAGGAAGCTATGTCCATGGCAACCAGCATCGTAAATGTTACCCAACCTGATTTGGTTGACATTAACTTTGGCTGCCCAGTAAAAAAAGTAGTGACCAAAGGCGCTGGTGCTGGAGTATTGAAAGATGTGGATTTAATGGTCAGGCTCACTGAGGCTGTTGTGAAATCTACAGACTTGCCCGTTACAGTAAAAACTCGATTGGGATGGGATGAGAGCTCCAAAAACATTGAAGAAGTAGCCGAAAGATTGCAAGACGTAGGAATTAAGGCATTGTCTATTCACGGCAGAACTCGCCAACAGATGTATAAGGGCGAGGCGGATTGGTCTCTTATTGCAAAGGTGAAAAATAACCCAAGAATCAATATTCCGATTTTCGGAAATGGAGATATTGATTCTCCTCAAAAAGCTTTAGAATACAGAAACAGATACGGAGTTGACGGACTGATGATCGGCAGAGCTGCAATCGGCTATCCATGGATTTTCAATGAAATAAAACACTATTTCGAAACAGGTGAAGTGCTACCTCCTCCAAATTTGGAAGACCGGATTGAAACGGCTAAAAAGCATCTTAAATTTTCAGTAGAATGGAAAGGCGAAAAATTAGGAATTTTTGAGATGAGAAGACATTACACCAATTATTTCAAAGGGATTCCTCATTTTAAACCATATCGAACAAGATTGGTAGAAGGAGAAAATTATCAGGCAGTTCTAGACACCTTGGACGAAGTTCAGGAAGTGTTTTCCGCTCAAATAATGGAGAATTTATGAGCGAAAAAGAATCAGTAAGCCCTATATTAGTTTATGGATTATTAATTTTATTGGCCCTAATTTGGGGAAGTTCCTTTATTCTAATTAAGAAAGGCCTACTTATATTTTCAGCAGGAGAAGTCGGTGCAATTCGGATATTCTCTGCTGCCTTAGTTTTAACTCCTTTGTCCCTACCAAAACTTAAATCTTTAAATAAGCGCCAATGGAAATGGCTGTTTATCTCAGGAATGGTAGGTAGTTTTGGGCCAGCGTTCCTATTTGCTTATGCTCAAACACAGCTAGAAAGTGGTATTACGGGTGTTTTAAATGCCCTGACACCCATTTTTGCACTTTTAGTGGGCGTACTTTTTTTTAAAGGAAAACTTAAATTAAGAGATAGCTTGGGAATTGCTCTAGGTTTTGGTGGAACTATTGTGTTGATAGTAGCAGGCTCTGGAGGAGAACTCGGCAATTTTAACTTTTATGCCATTTTTGTGATTTTAGCCACGCTATGTTACGGAATAAATCTTAATATCATTAAAACGCAGTTTAGCATTCTTACCCCAAGAATGATAACAAGTATATCCTTAGTCCTCATTGCCCCCTTAGCTGGCGGATATTTATTTGGCTCCAGTGATTTTGTAAATAAAATGCAGCATGACGAAGGCGCGTGGTTGGCTTTGCTTTATATATGCATTTTAGGTGTAATAGGAACAGCTTTCGCTTTAATACTATTTAACCGACTAGTCAAGCTAACTTCACCTGTTTTCACCAGTTTTGTAACTTACTTAATCCCAATAGTTGCAATCGCATGGGGATTATTTGATGGAGAAATTTTAGTATTTGGACATTATATTGGAATTGTACTTATTATACTGGGAGTGGCTTTTGCTAATCGTCCTAAAAAATAATATTTGGACGATTCTAATATTAATAAAATATTCCATTGATTTAATTTTGGTTAACATTTAGAAAACACTTTAATTATTCGTTAAATAGTTTTTGTTTTCAAGGAAAGCATTTATTTTTGCCGCAATTAAACTAACCTATTATAGTTATGAGTGATAAGGAGAAAACCCGATATAGTGCTGATGAGCTTAAAGAATTTGAAGAGCTAATCACTAATAAATTAGATAAAGCCAAAGAAGAATTAAAGTATATCAAATCTACCATTACCCGTTCTGGAGATTCAGGAACAGATGGTACTTCAGGAAATGTAAAAGTTTTGGAAGATGGTGCTGACACCATGGAAAAAGAAAGCATGAATCAGTTGGCAGCACGTCAACAGAAATTCATCATTAATTTGGAAAATGCTTTAGTCAGAATTAAAAATGGTACTTATGGAGTGTGTTCTGTGACAGGAAAATTAATTTCTAAAGAAAGATTAAGAGCTGTTCCGCACACTACTCAATCTATTGAAGCAAAGTTAGCGCAAGATAATTAATGGATTTTCTGCTTAACCATATTGAGGCACTGATTTTCTGTGCAACTTCACCTTTGAAGTTGCAAGAAATTCAGAAGTGCTTGTCTGAAATGTTTGAAGCAGATGTCCCAAAAGAAGATATTGAGGGGGCGCTAGAAAAAATCCTCAAAAAATACGAATCAGACGAATATTCTTTTCAGGTGGAGCATGTTGGAGGTGGATACCAGTTTATGACGAAACCTGCCTATCAAGCTAGTATCGGCATCATGCTTAAGCAGCAATCCAAGAAAAGATTATCTACTTCTGCTTTGGAAACGCTTTCCATTATTGCATACAAACAGCCTATCACCAAAGGGGAAATGGAGCAAATAAGAGGAGTAAATTGCGATTATACCGTACAAAAGCTCTTGGAAAAAGAATTGGTTGAAATAAAAGGCAAAGCCGATGCAATCGGAAGACCTATCCTCTATGGGACTAGCCAAAATTTCATGGAATATTTCGGCATCAATGATTTGAAAGATTTGCCTACTCCAAAAGACTTTTCCCAAGATGAAAACCAAATAGGGAAAGAAAACGAGGATTAGTCAGAATAGAAGCGTAGTTTTGTAATTGAAATAATGACGGACAAATGTTGGTCAGCTAATAAATTTCATTGCTATGCATAATAAGAAGTCTCCTAAAGGTCATAAGCCACAAAAACCTCAGAAATCTCATCAGGCTCAAAAAAAATCCGGCCAGCGAAAAGCAGAAACACCTGAATATGATGTTTCAAAACTTAAATCTGCCGAAGTAAAAGAAAAGGAACTTAAGGAAGGCATTCGTTTGAATAAATTCATTTCAAATGCGGGCATTTGCTCAAGAAGAGAAGCTGACAAGCACATAGCTGATGGCAAAGTGAAGGTGAATAATAAAGTGGTTACAGAATTAGGCTTTAAAGTAAAGCCTATGGATGATGTAGCTTTCGAAGGCAAACCAATAAAGAGAGAGAAACTGGTTTATGTATTGCTCAACAAACCAAAAGGCTTTATTACCACCATGGACGACCCAAAAGGCAGAAAAACCGTAATGGATTTAATTGCTACTGCTGGTGATGAACGCATTTATCCAGTAGGTAGGTTAGACCGAAATACAACTGGGCTTTTATTGTTTACCAATGACGGAGAACTTGCAAAAAAATTAACCCACCCTAAACATAAGATCAAAAAAATCTACCAAGTTGAACTGGACAAGCCCATTACTGAAGAAGATTTCCTGAAAATTCAAGAAGGCATTACCTTGGAAGATGGGGAAGTAAAAGTGGATAATTTAGCCATCCTTACTCCTGATGCTAAAAGCATAGGTATGGAAATCAGAATGGGACGCAACCGAATTGTCAGAAGAACTTTCGAACATTTGGGCTATGATGTTGTAAAATTAGATCGAACCACCTTTGCAGGTCTCACCAAAAAAGATTTAGCAAGAGGGAAATGGAGATTTTTAAAGGAAAAAGAAGTAATTAATTTGAAGCATTTGAGGTGAGAGTGAGATATTTTAGTCGAAGCGGGCCCTTGAACTATAAGCATGTATAAATAATAATGCAATAGCGCAAGTGTCCGTTTGTGTTTGTATCGTAGAAAAATTAAAGATTTGAAAAGCAAGAGAAATTCTGTGCGAAAAGTCCCCTTTTGAGGGATTTAGGGGGCTGTGGGCTGGCCTTAATCATCCAACTTCACCCCTGCATTTTCAATGATCACTTTAAAAATACTACCTTTGCCTAATTCTGACACCAAGGTAATTCTAGCATTTATTTTTTCCAATGCTTGCTGAACAATGAACAAGCCTAAACCAGAGCCTTCAGCTTCGCTCGTTGCTCGGTAAAACATATCGAATACTTTATGCTGACTTTCAGGGGCGATACCAATTCCATTATCCTCTACTGAAATATGTACGTCTCTGCTCAGCCTCTCAAATCTAACAGCAATATATTGATCAGGTTTTTTAGCATCATGATATTTAACCGCATTGGAGATTAGATTCCCTAACACAACTTTAAGTTGATAATAATCAGTTTTCAGGATATGGTGAATCTGCTCATCATAATCTAGCCTTATGCTATCTGCCCCTTGATTGAATTTAACATCTGTGATCACATCTTCGACCATTTCTCCCAACCTAAAAGTTTTGAGGTTTATTTCTGTTTTGATGTTGCGAGAGTAGTTCAAAATATCACCGAAAATATGATCGAGCTTCTTCACTCGCTCCTCCATCATTTTGACATATTGTTGACCTGATTCATCTTTAATATCATGTTTAGCAATATTGATTAAGCCTAATAATGATGCTACGGGAGCTCGTAAATCATGAGAAGTGCTGTATAGAAAACTATCTAATTCTCTGTTGGTTTTTTCCAATGCTGAACGTTCCTCTTCCAGCAGCCATATAATCATTCCAATTCCTATAAAAGAAAGCAACAAGAAATCAATGACTCCCAGGGTGTTATCAAAATCAACAATGTAATTATCGTCCAAAATCATACGAATCCCTCCTAGAGCATAATTCAAATTTTCAAAACCATATAAAAGAAAAGCAATCCATAAAAGCTTTTTACCAACAGCTGCGTCTCTCCTTCCGATTCTCATAATTTGAATTCCTGCAAAAACAAATGCCGTTCCTACAATTAATGATTTGATAGAGAAAGGAACTAAAAGGGAATAAACATATCCTCCCTCTTGCTCAAATAAGAATAATAGTGAACCGAGGAGCGCTAAAAGAACCACCAAAGTATATTGAAGATATTCCTGCTTTAAGCTTAAGGTTTTTCTGTGGATGAGATGAAAGGTACCTTGCAAAAGCCAAACTACCTGCATTAAACCTGCGATTTGAAACAAGAACGTAAAGACATTCTGCCAGAACGGCCCGATATCTTGATTCTTAGCACAATAAAGTGTTAGCAATGAAAATAAAACATAAGCAGCAAATGCAAGCCAGCTAAAAGACCAGAGCTTCAAATGCTTTCGTTCATATAAATTAAAAAAATACCATAAAATAAGCGCTAACCCAATACTCCAAATTGCTTGACCTGAATAGCTTATGAGTATGCTTTCAAAATATTGATCGAAAATAGATTGATTAATCAATGTATAGTTGTTTTATAAATACTAAAGTAATATTTTAAATCATATTTAGTAAGTAAATGCTTATCTGTATTGATTTTAAATTACCACAAAAATAGTATGTATGCATACTATTTTTAAACTCAACTATTATTTTTAAATTTCAAGTGTAAGCTTTATTAGAATTTAGAAAAATAATGACAGCAAATAGTATTCACATAAAAGACATAAAAAAAGCCTTGCTTCTGAAAGCAAGGCTTGTGGTGCTGAGTGGATTCGAACCACCGACTCACGGATTTTCAGTCCGATGCTCTACCAACTGAGCTACAGCACCGTGATAGAGTGGTGCAAAAGTAGGTGAAAATTTTATCCTGCAAAAGGATTTTAAAAAAAATGTAATAAAAAATTTTAAACGACTAAATAATAACTATGGAATACATCTCGCAAATCGCTTTCTTACTGGTACTTGCGATCGCTGGTTACTTTCTTGCACAAAGAATAGGAAGCATTAAAAAAAATATCAATCTCGGAAAAGAGGTTGATAGAAGTGATAATAAAGGACAAAGATGGAAAAACACTTTACTTATTGCCTTTGGGCAAAAGAAAATGTTCAAAAAATTAATCCCAGCTATCTTACACCTTATGATTTATGTAGGATTCCTTGTAATAAACCTAGAAGTCTTGGAATTTATTATTGACGGAGTTGCTGGAACGCACCGAATCTTTGCACCCTTTTTAGGTGATGCCTATACTATAGCAATCAACATATTTGAATTTTTGGCTGTATTGGTATTAGTTTCTTGTGTGGCTTTCCTTCTGAGAAGAAATGTTTTAAGTGTACCACGATTACGATCATTGAAAGGCTGGCCTAAATTAGATGGTAATTTAATTTTGGTAATTGAAATCATCTTGATGTTTGCCATCTTGACTATGAACGCAACTGATCAACTATTGCAAGGAAAAGACGATCATTATGTTCAAACAGGAAGTTTCTTCTTTAGCAGCTTTTTAATGCCAATTTTTGAAGGAATGAGCGTAGAAGCTTTAGTATTTACTGAGCGTTTCGCATGGTGGTTCCATATCATAGGCATTTTAGCATTTGCTGTTTATGTAACTTATTCTAAGCACTTGCACATCTTCATGGCATTTCCTAACACTTATTTTGCTAGGATTACCCCTCAAGGCAAAATGAACAATATGGATGAGGTGACTACTGAAGTGAAAAGCATGTTGGGTATGGATGCAGGAGATCCTCCTGCTGAAGTAGCAAGATTAGGAGCCAAGGATGCTACAGACTTAACTTGGGTGAATTTGATGAACGCATATGCTTGCACAGAATGCGGTAGGTGTACGGCTGAATGTCCTGCCAATATTACCGGCAAAAAACTTTCTCCAAGGAAAATCATGATGGATACGCGAGACAGAATTACCGAAATTGGTGACAATATCAAAGCCGGAAAAGAAGCAGAGGAAGGAAGTCCATTATTTAGTGATGACTATATATCAGCAGAAGAATTAAATGCTTGTACGAGTTGCAATGCCTGCGTGGAAGCTTGCCCTATCAATATCAATCCTTTGGATATTATTTTACAAGGAAGACGGTATATGGCCATGGAAGAAAGCAGTTCACCGCAGTCATGGAATGCAATGTTCCAAAATGTGGAAACCAGCTTTGCTCCTTGGAAATTCCCTCCAACCGACCGATTCAAATGGGCTGATAAATTAAAAGAAGAAGAAAAATAAATTTTAGGAAACGATAATTTAAAATCAAGATATTATGAGCGATTCAACATATAAAGTCCCAACCATGCAAGAAATGAGTGCCAAAGGAGAAGCTCCAGAGGTGCTTTTTTGGGTGGGCTGTGCCGGTTCATTTGATGACCGCTACAAAGCTGTAACTATTGCATTTACCAAAATCCTAAATAAAGTAGGAATTAATTTTGCAGTTTTAGGACCGGAAGAAAGTTGCACCGGAGATCCTGCCAGAAGAGCTGGAAACGAGTTCTTATTTCAAATGCAAGCCATGAGTAATATTCAAGTTTTGGATGGCTATAACATCAAGAAAATTGTAACGGCCTGTCCGCATTGCTTCAATACCATTAAAAATGAATATCCTGAGTTGGGAGGGAATTATGATGTAGTGCACCATTCGCAATTCTTGCAAGGATTAATCAATGAAGGAAAAGTCACTTTAAAAGATGGTGGCGAATTTAAAGGAAGGAAGATCACTTTCCACGACTCTTGCTATTTGGGTCGTGCAAATGGCGTGTATGAAGCTCCTAGAGATGTCATCAAGGCTTTAGATGCAGAATTAGTAGAAATGAAAAGATGCAAAACCAAAGGTTTATGCTGTGGTGCTGGTGGAGCGCAGATGTTCAAAGATGCTGAAAAAGGCAATAAAGAAATCAATATCGAAAGAACCGAAGAAGCCTTAGATACAGGAGCTGAAGTGATTGCAGCTGGTTGTCCATTCTGCATGACCATGATGACGGATGGTGTGAAAAACAAAGAAAGAGAGCATAATGTAAAGGTCTTTGATTTAGCAGAGTTAATTGCTAAAAATGAAGGACTTTGATTAGTTATAGGCTTTAAGTTATACGTAATTAGACATCAGGGTGCATTGCCACTTTGATGTCTTTTCTTTTTTAAGCAATATGCTCAACTTGAAAACATGACAACCCCTTAACTTGAAAACTTGTCAACTTTTACTCCATTTCATTAATCCACTGCTTAACCAAAGCCAATCCTTCTTGATGAACCATTTTCCGTCCCAATTCAGGCATCATGATCCCAGGATCTGTTGATTCCATACGATAGGCTAAGATGGATTCATCTGCATTTCCCTTTACGATATCATATTTCAATCCGCCTGAGCCTTTGCCAGCAGCTATTGGGGTTTTCCCCACTCCCCATGCTGCAGGATTATCGACTGAAGCCATTAAGTTCAAGGCAGAGTTTTTGGCGGGACCTTCAGGACGGTGGCAATGACCACAATTAATTTCGAGATATGCTCTAGCTCTATCAGCTAAAGGCTCAGAATCGTTTTCATAGTTCACTAAATTGGGTAAATTTTCTGTCGGCAAATTCGATAATAATCCATGAGCTTGCCAATATTTCAATTGATTCATTTCTCCGTTGTCTGCATAATCAAAATCTCCGTTGAGCTGCCTGGCTGATGGACCTATAGGCATTATTTTACCATCTTTTAAATGACAACTTCGGCATTGGTTCATATTAGGAATGCTGTAGTTGATTTTCTGTACGTTGCCATCGGTATCTCGCCAACTTACGCTTTTTGTAGCTCCGGCTACTTCCAAAAAAGCTTCCGTTTGTTCATCATTCCAAACATAGGGCAAAGCTTTCCAGCCTTCTTCTTCATGAATGAGTAATCTGGTTTCTAAAATTCTTCTTTCGCCATCAGGCTTTGAAAAATCATTGGGATAATAGAAGTTCTTAATTAAAATACTGCCCACTGGGAATTCCATTACTTCTGTTGGATGATATTCAGCGGTTTTTCCAGTTGGGATTTGCACAAAACGAGCTTTATGAGCATAATCCGAAAAGAGCGCTGAATTTAATTTGTAGGGATGTACATTTTCATTGGGAGCTAAATCTGACAATTCACCTTTGAAAAAGCCGTAATCTGAAAGCTTTTCTTTTCCTAGTGCTTTATTGGAAGTGAAGCTAAATGAGGATGGAGTACTTTCCTGGATTTCTTGCTTTTGATTTTTTTTACTAGCGCAAGAAAGTAAAAAGACAACACCTAATATGATGAGTAAAGAGTTTTTCATTTTAATCGCAAACAAATTCATCCAAGTTTTCATTCATATTCTCTAATTCGTTGGGTGCATCTAAGTTGACAAAATGCACATCCTTCTGATCTATACATAGAATATCTTTTGGACTTTTGCCTTCCGCTATGAATCCATCAAAGATAATATCTGGTGGATTGAACGGATAAGTATAGTTGAATAGCAATCCAAAATCATGTTGAAAAGTGGCAAACCATTTATCGTTTTTAATCACATTGCTATGAATGCTGATTTCCCATGGAAAAGGATTATAGTTTTTATCTAAATCATAATTACTGTTTACTCTCTGAGCAGAACCTGCCTGCTCTTCATTGGCCTCCTCAGTTTCTTCCTCACTGATTGCAGCGACTAGTTCATAACTAATAATAGCAATCCCTGCTGAACGATTATCCCTGATCTCGTTTTTGTACACTTCTACATTCCTTGTGGCCAAAAGCATAATACCTGTACCTGGGGGAACAACGCCCACAATGTTTCCTTCAGGAGCGAAATTTCTATGGTTATTTTCTTTCACTACATTGTTATAAACCTTAATGTTTTCTCCATATTGAGTTAAACCTGGTAGATCAAAAACTAATATTCCACCTGTATTATTGATGGCGATATTTTCATATATCTCCACAAAATTGGAATTTTCACTTTCAATACCCGCTACATTCTGATAGGCTTCATTATTTCGGATAATCACGGAATCAGATTGCCCGACATAAATACCTGCATCCGAAGAACCAATGGCAATGCAATTCTCGATCAGGACATTTTTACATAGCACCGGATAAAGTGCGTAAGCTCCATTCTTCTCACTTACTTTACCAGTCCATTGAGCCTTCACTTTTCTGAAAGTGATGCCGTCCGTGTCCGTTACCTTAATATTATCCCCAGCAGCATCTTCAATGGTGAACCCTTCCAATAAAATATTCTTACAATCTGCTATTTTCAGACCTTCGGCTCCCTCTTGTTGATTTTTGAAGGATAAAACAGTCCTATCGATTCCAGCGCCTTTGAATACAATATTAGATTTCTCATCTAGCAATAAGCTTTTGGTAAACTTGAAGTAGCCTTCTGGTATATTGATTGTATCGCCATCACTTGCCATAATTAAAGCCGTTTGCAAATCTTTTTCGATGTTTTGCCAACTGGCATTGCTTCTATCTGCCACCTCAGATTCAAAGTCACAAGCTGCTAGAAACAGAATAGGTAAAAAATAAAGTAGTCGTTGCATATCAAAAAATTTCCATCAATATACAAATTCTTGTGGATAGCTGGAAAACTTTCTAAATTGAGCATATACTTTACAGCAAAACCATGAAAAATCTATTTCTTAGCGCAATTCTGATATTCACCTTTCATTTCTCTCAAGCACAGGTTAAATTAAATCATATAGCCGTTTATGTGGAAGATTTAACAGAGAGTAAATCCTTTTACTCCAATATTATCGGTTTGAAAGAAATAGAAGAACCTTTTAAAGATGGATTACATGTATGGTACAAATTAGGCAATTCGCAATTGCACCTGATAGAAGGAGAATGGGAAGAACCCACTATTAATAAAAATAACCATTTATGCTTCAGCATAGAAGACATGGGAAGTTTTATTGAAAATTTGAAGGCTGAAAATGTCCCTTTTGAGAATTGGCCTGGTGAAAGTGGAAAAATTACTAATAGAGTGGATGGTGTTAAACAAATTTACTTTCAAGACCCTAATGGCTATTGGGTGGAAGTAAATAATGACTATTAAAAAACTATACAATTATGAAAACTTTAATTTTAGGAATAAGCGTTTTTTTATTAACCGCCTTTAGCTATCAAAAATCGAATAATTTAAGCGGAGGTTGGGAGACTAAAACTGATGAAGGATTGATTGGACAGTGGATCATGGCCGAAAAGCATTTTGCTGTTACTTTCTATAAAGGAAATGAATTCAAATACACCTATGGTGGAAGTTGGAAGCTCACCAATAATAATCGAATCCAAATTACTTACGGATTTCATACCGATGACAAAGAGAAAGTAGGTCAAACAGAAGAGATGGATTACACTTTAGATGGGAAGAAACTAGAAATTAAAGATTTAACATGGAAAAGAAGAGACGATAACAAACCAGGAGAATTGGCGGGCGCATGGGTAATTACTGGAAGGGAGCGTAACGGAGAAATGAACACTATGACGCCAGGTGCTAGAAAAACTATGAAAATTTTATCTGGAACCTATTTTCAGTGGATTGCTTACAATAGTGAAACAGGTGATTTCATGGGGACTGGCGGAGGAGATTATACCACCAAGAATGGAAAATATACCGAAATCATCAAATTTTTCTCAAGAGACAGAAGCCGAGTAGGTGCAGAACTTACTTTTGATTATGAATTAAAAGACGGAAAATGGCACCATAGCGGAAAAAGCAGCAAAGGTGATCCTATTTATGAAATTTGGAGTGATAGGGTTGATTTGGGGATTTAAAATGCTATTAAAAAATATAAGTTCAACTTTGGGTGATATTCAAGAAGGGCTTTTATTTTAATAGTTAGGACAGCCTTATCCTCGCATCCACCACTACTAATTCTTTTTCGTTTCCGATTAACGGATTCATATCAATTTCTTCTATTTCAGGAGCCAAATGCACCAAAGAAGCCAGTCGGACGATAACATCTGCAAAGGCTACTTCATTTATTCCTGCTCTACCTCTATATCCTTGAATAATAGGATAGGTCTTTAAAGACTGAATCATTTTTTCTGCCTCTCTCTTGCTAAGTGGGGCTAGTCCGTTCGCTACATCTTTAATGATTTCCACAAAGATCCCACCCATTCCACAAAGTACCAGATGCCCAAAATTTCCTTTCTTAACTGCACCTGCAAAAAACTCCTCTCCTTTTTTCATTTCCTGAATGAGCACTCCTTTGGCACCAGATATTTTCCTCATTCTGTTAAATTCCTTTTTCAGAAATTCTTGAGAATTAATATTTAAGCTTACTCCGCCCACATCTGTTTTATGGATAGGGCCCAATACTTTCATTACCAATGGGAATTCCATGGATTTATGAATATTCCCAAGACTTTTCTCATCATAGAATTCCTGCTCTTTTACCATCTCAATTCCTGAAGCTAATAGCAATTCTCGAACAATTTGGGTGTCTAGATATCCGGATTTGGATTCAGCAATGATATCCCGAATGCGGCTATAATCCATTTCAGCCAAATCATATTTACCATAAGCAGGACCATCAATATTGGCCGCACTTGCCAAGGCTTTTCCCAGAACCACCTCATCAGGAAAATTCACATGACCTTTATCTAAAAATTCTTGAATTTCCTTACCAGCATTGACCAAGGACGGCAGTACTGGAAAAATAGCCTTTTTGCAGCTTTTTAATTTTTCATGCAAAACTTGATATACGTCACCCACATTGAAAAGTCCAGGACTACCAAATACTACCACCATGGCATCTATCTCGTTCAGATTTTCACAAAAATCAATAATCTCAGCTAGTTGATCTGCCGTTCCGGTCGCTAAAAAATCAATAGGGTTTGAAACGGAAGACCCAGGATGAAGCTTCTTTAGCAGGTTTTTGGCTTTTTGTTCATCTATTGGAGGAATGTTCAATCCATTGCTACTTAGAACATCCGTAAGCATTACGGCTGAGCCACCTGCATGGGTGATGATGGCAATATTTTTTCCGATGGCTTTATTTTCTTGCCATACTGCAGCAACATTTATTAATTCTTCCCTACTGTGGCAATAAACAATCGCGGCCTTTTTAAAAAGTGCACGAATTAAAGTGTCTGAAGTAGCAATTGCTCCTGTATGAGAGGAAGCCGCTCTACTTCCTGCTTCCGAATATCCTGATTTAATGGCTGCGATGTGACATCCTTTACGAACCAAAGAAGAAGCATGCTTTAAGAATTTGAATGGATTCTTAATATTTTCTAAGTAGAGTAACTTTACCTTCGGGCTTCTTTCAGGATCAAAAGTAGCGTCCATATGTTCTAATATTTCTTCCACCCCAGTTTGACCTGCATTTCCTATGGAATAAATATTAGAAAACTTTAACCCGACAGCATGTGCAGCTTCCATAATGAAAACTGCTGTAGCTCCTGAGCTCGATATCAATTCACATCCCTCTTCATAATAATGAGGAACCGGTGTGGTGAATACTCCTTTATAATGACCATTTATAATCCCAATGCAATTCGGACCAATAATTTGTGCATTATATTTTTCGGCTATGGAGATAAGTTGATTTTCCAGATCAACACCTTGCTCACCAGCTTCTGCAAATCCTGCTGAATAAATAATAAATCCTTTAGTTCCAGCCTGAGCCAAAGTTTCCACTGTTTCAACGCATAAAAAAGCTGGAATACTTAGGATGGCTAAATCTACCTTTGGGAGAAGGTCTACTTTGGCAATATGTTTTACTCCTTTAATTGAAATTGTTTTAGGGTTTACTCCATATATTTTCCCTTTAAAACCTCCAGAAATTAAATTATAAATCACTTTGCCTCCAGGCTTTGATTGATTTTCAGATGCACCTATTATCGCGATCTGTTCTGGATTTAAGACTGAATTTTGGAGCATTTTGGTTTTTATTAAATGTAATAGTATTTTATATTCTAATTCAAAATAGAATTATTCCTGCACAAAAAAAAGAGGCCCGTTTTATCTGGCCTCCTTGAAATATAGAACTATTTATTAAACAGGCTCAGAAACTTGAATTGCTGAAAAGTCCAACTTTACTGATGATGTAATTGAATTGCTAATTAGGCAGGCAGCCTCCGCTTTTTCCATAAGCCGAATTGCTTTATCCGTTTTGGACTCGTCATGCAATACTATAGAAGGTTTTAAGATAATTTCTGACATCTTGAATTTGCCATCTACTTTTTCCAGAACACCTTCTGCTTTGCAATCAAATTTTGAAAATTCTAATTTAGAATAGTCAGCCATTGCTAAAAAGGTGGTCATAAAGCAAGACAATACTGCGCTTGTAAAAAGATGCTCTGGTGACCAGATTCCCTCTACCCCACCAGGAAATTCAGGTGGTGTTGCTACGGTTATTTTTTTATGAAGCTCAGGTGAGCTCATTAAACCAATTCTTCCTTCTTGCCATTCAAGGTCTAAATTATAAGTGTGTTTGACTTCCATTTTCTTTATATTTTAATTTAGGACAAATTTATCTTTTAATATACTTCTAAATTGTAATATTTGTTACACAAGCAGTTAAATTCCATAATAAATCAGGTCAAAACTGAAGAATTTTGTGAAACTGTAATTGATTTAAGTTGATCTTCAATATGGTTTAGTTTTTCCAGAGCATCCTGAATTACTTTAGTTGAAAAGGCTGCTTCTCTTTGAAATAAGAATTTATAATAATCGATGCCATCAAGGAGATTAGCTTGAAAATCATTTAAATATTTTGCCGCTTTATTACTAGGTGCTTCTTGAAATTTATCCAGTTCTTTCAAGAGATATTGTAGATAAAGTTCCAATTCCTTAATAAACATATGAGGACGCCTAGTTTGATTTAACACATCCTTTTTCCCATATATATGCCTGATCATACTCCTGAGACTAATTTTACCACTGAAATAGGCAAGATTTGGTCCAGGGCAAATTGTCACGCCAGATCCCTCCAAATTAGTATCCATATTATTCTCATAGAAAAAAGCAGTGGATAGCCCTCCACATAAGCATTCCTTTTCCATTAGTTTTGAATATTCCTCTTGGTATTTTTCCTTGCTTAAATTCTCAGATTGGAGCTGCTTTAATTTAAGCTTGTGGTATTTAGTAGAAGCTGTACAAATTGGTTTATCCGTAAATTCTGTGTTTAACATCAGAAATTTTTTGGTGCATGGACTTCCACTTTTTCCATTCTGTAATTTTTTGGACATTTCTTTTTGCCTAGAGGATTTTCTTAAATTATTGAATGGCACTCCCAATGGAGAAGCATTACTTAAATAAAAATCCTTTTCCTCTGCCACAGATAATTGTTGGCGAGTAGCTTCATCTATTGATACTGCTTCCGGAACCAATAAAAACGGACTTCCCCAACCTACTGAATTTAATTTATAATGACTTAAAAGGAAATCATGTTCTTCAGCATTGCCCACTCCACCTTGTGCTGTAATTTTTATTGCAGGCATTTTTTCTTGAACAATTCCTTTTTCCGATAAAGCTTTTTGATAAATGGGGAATAAAGTATTGACTAAATTTTCATGGTTATTTTTAAATTCTTCAAGAATTGGCCCCATAAGTTTCCCTTGGGTTGCAAATGCATGTCCACCGCAATTCAAACCAGATTCCACTCTATATTCCGAAACCCAGATTCCTTTATTGGCAAGTAACTTCCCTTGAATAAATGCAGACCGGTAGTCGCTTACTTTAATAATCACTTCCTTTTTAAAGTTGCCCGAAGCATCCGGAAGAAAATCATTAAATTCAGCCATATAACTAAATAATTTAGGATTCATTCCTGCTGACAGCACTACCGATGAAGACAAATTACTGTCTGCAAATGCCCTAAATGATGAATGCCCATCATTATATTTAATGGGAAGCGCTTCATTTTCATGGTAATTGGTTTTATCCAATTTAGTCATGATATTCACATCAATCTTCCCAGGATTCAGCGTTTTATGTAAAGTATCTAAAAATTCGGTTTGACTAAGCTTTTTACCAAACTCAATAAGCTTCCTTTTAGCAGTTGAGTAATCAGGTAAGAGCTCAAGAAAATTATTAAGATAATTATCGTCTGTAGCAAGTTTCACCTTATGCTCTTCAAACTTCTGAACCACAATCTTATGCATTAGATTAAGATAAGAAGTAATCCTCTTAGCTCTTGCATCTAATTCTGAAGATAAAATAGGGATAAACTCGAAATCGAATTTTTGAGAATAGAATTTTCTCACTCTTTCTATTAAAACATCATCCCCTAATGAAACTACCGAGTTAATGCCTAAATGTGCAATTCTGATTGGTGTATCAATAGTATAGGCTAATCCCATTACAGGAATATGAAAAGAATGCTGGTGAGTTGAAAATGCCATAGAGTAACTTTAAAATTATCCGGACACAAATATTTTTTGTGAATCCATTAAACTTATTTGAAAATATCAAAGGTATGAGCTTGTTTTAATACTAAACATGCTTTAAGTCAGCCAATAAAATGAGAAGGGTCAAGCTTTTTGAAAATAATTATAAATCGAAATCAAACTACCCCTTATGATTAAGCTCAACTTTGATCAAAAGATGATTAAAACCCACTTTTACAGCATTCAAAAACTATGATATAAATCAAATCTTAAGCTGTTTTTTGGCATTTAAAAGATTTTAAAATTACCTAGAAAGTCTATTTAAACGATTTAAAAACCTTTTTTATAAAATATTCAATACTACCTCTCTCTCATTTTTTTAATGACCTATTGAAAATTATAAAATCTAGATATACCTTTGAATAATAAAGGACATATATATCCCTTTTTATTAATTATACACCAAAAGCAAACAGTCATGTTATCAAAATCGCAAGCACAAGCTTTTTTTCTGGGAGGGACGCTGGTCACCTTTCTGATTTTTATTGGGTTAACAGTTTATTCCATGATGCCCAGCAATGATCAATCGAATCATGAAAATATCACTGAGGAAGTGAAGCGCGGAAAGCATCTATGGGAAGAGAATAATTGTATGGGCTGCCATTCAATTCTTGGAGAGGGAGGTTACTATGCCCCTGAATTAACAAAGGTAGTGGACAGAAAAGGTGAGCCTATCATCAAAGCTATTCTGATGTCACCGGTTCCGTGGCAGCCAAACGGCAGGAAAATGGTGGCTTATAACATGAGTGAAGAAGATGCCGAAGCTATGATAGAATATTTTAAATGGATTGGAGAAATCGACCTCAATGGATTTGACCATATGGTATCGCCTTTGGCAAAAGATAAAGCTAAAGGAAAATAAAAAAGCAATTAAAATTTTAAAAAGATGAAATATAAATCACAAAAAGTTGCGTATTGGTTTTTTGCACTGTGTATGCTACTCTTCACTTTGCAGATTGTTTACGGGTTTGTCATGGGATTTGCTCGAATAGGTTTTGATGTTCTACACGATTTTGTCCCTTTTAATACTGCTAGGGCTGTACACACTAATTTATTGGTTGTTTGGTTACTAAGTGGATTTATGGGGGCAGCATATTATATAATACCCGAAGAAGCACAAAGAGAATTGGTAAGCGTCAAGTGGGCGTATGTGCAATTAATTTCCCTAGCTGTGGTAGGTGTGGTCGCCATAACTGGCTATCACTTTAACATTTGGGAAGGAAGAAAATTTCTTGAAATCCCAAGAGAGTTAGATTATCTGGTAGTAGTAAATGTTCTACTTTTCTTAGGCATTATCATAGCCACATTATATAAAGGAAAACGCAAAACTACCACTTCGATAGTACTAGTTATGGGATTATTTTTTGCAGCACTTTTATATCTGCCGGGCATGATATGGTTTGACAGTCAGGTAACGGACTCATTTTTCCGTTGGTGGGTAGTACACCTTTGGGTAGAAGGTGTATGGGAATTGATCATGGGTGGTATTTTAGCATTCCTCTTGATCAAACTTACCGGTGTAGACAGAGAAGTAATTGAAAAATGGCTATATGTAATCGTTGGGCTTACTTTCCTTTCTGGTATTTTAGGAACAGGACACCACTATTACTATATAGGAGTAAATAAAATCTGGATTATTGTAGGAGGTATTTTCTCTGCACTGGAACCACTTGCTTTCTTGGCAATGGCACTTTTTGCAGTCTATATGTATCGGAAAGGCGAAAAGAATCACCCTAATAAAATCGCATTATTTTGGACGATTGGAGCTTCCATAGTTTCCTTTATTGGAGCTGGTCTTTTAGGATTTGCTCATACTTTACCTCAAACTAATATTTATACCCATGGAACTTTAGTAACCGCTATGCATGGTCACTATGCTTTCTGGGGTGCGTATGCTATGATCGTATTGGCGATTATTAGTTACAGTATGCCGAATATGACAGGCAGAAAAAGATACAACAACACAAATGGGCATTTAGCATTTTGGCTTTCAAATATTGGAATGCTCGGGATGGTGACCGCCATGGGAGTAGCTGGCGTAGTTCAAGTTTATCTGGAAAGAAAATTAAAAATGGAATTTATGATAGTGCAGGAAGAAGTTAAAATCCACTTTGTGGTAATGCTTCTATGCGCAACACTTTTCACTGTAGGAATAGGTTTTTACATATATGAATTCATCAAATATGGAAAGCCAACGGATGAGGCTCTGGAAAGCGAAAATCCTTTTGATGAGGATAATGATAAGATGAGTAATCAAAAAAATCAAGCAGAGTTAGTATCATAGATTGTGGTTAGTGATGGTTGTAAGGCGCGGAGTTTGCTTGTCATTTTTGTGATGTAAAATCTCAAAAAAGTCTCCGCCCTTTCATTTTCGCTTGATAAGACAAATTAATTCTTTGCTTCAACACTTTAAACACTTAAAAGATGGAAAATTCAATTTTTTATCAGGAAATAAATAATGAAAAGGAAGTTTTTGAACATAGCTTTAAAAACAAAATCCCGCTCTTGCTAAAAGGACCTACTGGAAGTGGCAAATCGAGATTTGTGGAATACATGGCAGAACAACTTCAGCAAAAGTTGATTACAGTTTGCTGTCATGAGGAAACATCAGCAACAGATTTAATTGGTAGGTATATTATCAAAGGAGCTGAAACCGTTTGGATAGATGGTCCACTTTCGAAAGCAGTGAAAGAAGGTGCTATTCTATATCTGGATGAAGTAGCAGAAGCCCGACCAGATGTAATTGTGGCTATCCACTCCTTGACCGACCACAGACGTGAACTTTTTATTGATAAATTGGGAGAAACGATTAAAGCAGATCCAAATTTTATGCTGGTAGCCTCTTATAACCCAGGTTATCAAAAAGGTTATAAAGAACTAAAGCCTTCCACTAGACAACGATTTATTGCTCTCTCATTTGATTATCCTAAAGCGGATATTGAAATGATGATTTTGGAAAATGAAAGTGGAATTGACCACAGCAATGCCAAGAAAATAGTAAACATCGGCAATAAAATCAGAAATCTGACTGAATTAGGCTTGGCAGAAACAGTTTCAACGAGACTATTGGTTGACGCCTCTATTCTGATTAAGAGTGGTTTGGCGAAAAGACAAAGTATGCATGTGGCGGTAGTAGAGCCACTTTCTGATGATGAACATACTACAACATCACTAAGAGACCTATGTGATTTAATGATTTAATCACCCAAAATTCTTTACTGAACTACTGATGGAGTAATTCAAAATAGATCATTCTAAAATTTTAAGACATGGGATTTGAGCCGGATGAATGGATATTTGGTAAGGTAGCCAAATACTTCAAAAATAAGAAAGCAAAAGAGAATGAGCAGCTTCCTCAAAAAGTAAGTCTGGATGAAATTAAACCTAGGCTTACTTTACTAGCACGTGCTATCACCGGAAGTGCTATAGAAATCTACCCTGCCGAAGCTGAGGGAGGCTGGAAGGGCAATAATTTCTTTCTACCTATCAGTTTTTCAGAATTATCGACTAAAGAAGAAAATCTCTCTTTCTATTTTTTCAGACTCATCTATTTATGTGTTCAAAAGGAAAAAAATATCAATTGGGAATATCCTGAAGATGACCTTCTACTTTCAAGGAAAATGGCCGCTCAAAGTGCAGAAGAGATTTTGCCGGAGCTTTTTGCAGAATTTCCAATAGCAGAAGAATTACACGCTAATTTTTACCAGTTTTTTAAGGACAAGTCTGAAGCTAATCAACCGCTAGTCTTTCACATGCTTTATGGCAAATGGATGAAGCCACATAAAAACGAGCAAGATCCTGACAAACTAGAGAACTTTGACAACAAATTGCACCAAGCCCAAGATAAGGCAGATACCATCATAAAAACCAAGGCAGTAGAAGAGATTAAAAGTCTCACCATAGACAAAAAGCAACAGGAAGATTATGTGCTTCTACACAATTTTGAAAAAGTAGAAACTGCAGAGGAGCATGATGGCGTATGGCGAGATTTTGATGGATCAGATGAGTTAGAAAAGCATCAAGACGCATTGGAAGAACTTAAAATGCGACAAACGGTACGGGTTGATGAAGCCGTTCATTCTGTCTATCAGGCAGATTTCGTAGAGCAAACTACCATAGCTGAAAGTGCGGAAAAAGAGAGTGATTCCTTTTATATTCCTTATGATGAATGGAATTTTAAAACCAATAGCTATAAAAGGGATTTTTGTAAACTATTTCCTGATTTTTTGAAGGAAACAGATATTCATTATTATCAAAATACCATCCAGAAGAATAAAAGTGTATTGAATTCTTTAAGAAAGATGGTCGCATCCATTAACAACAAAGCCCGACAACAAAAGAGGCTTACTTCAGGAGGCAATTTTGACCTTGATGCTTTGGTGGATTTCTATACTGATATTCAAGCCAAAAAATCGCCTGATGAGAATATCTATGTTGACAACAGGAAAAAAGAAAAAGACCTTTCCTTAACATTATTGTTGGATTTAAGCCTTTCAAGCGATAGCTATGTCAATAATAGAAAAGTATTGGATGTTGAAAAGGAGGTCTCTATTCTTTTTGGAGAAATATTGAATGAGTTTAACATTGATTTCTGCATTGATGGCTTCTATTCCAAAACCAGAAATCATTCTAGCTACCTTACAATTAAAGATTTTGATGAAAAATGGTCAAATGCCCGCTATAAAGTGGGAGCAATTGCACCAAGCGGCTACACTCGAATTGGAACTGCGCTTCGGCATGCTGGCACCAGACTGCAAAGCAGGGAAAGCCAGAATAAATGGGTGATTCTACTCAGTGACGGTAAGCCAAATGATTATGACAGATATGAGGGAAAATATGGTGTGCAGGATGTGAAGCAAGCCCTGAAAGAATTCAACCAAAATAATATTAACTCCTATGCAATAGCCATAGAATCGCAAGCCAAATATTATTTACCTCAGATGTTTGGACAAAACCATTATCAGATTCTTTCCAAGCCAGATGATTTGATTCACTCTTTAGTGAAATTATATACAAAAATTAAAAATCAATAGTTATGCAAATACCTGAAGAAATAGCAAAATTGCCCGAATGGCATCCGCTTAATCATTATATAAAAGAGATTGACTTAATACAAAATATCATCTGGGAATTAAGAACAGTAAAGGCTTCAGAGGAGCCGCAAGTGTTTTTCAATCTCTTCAACAAATTGACCACTATAGACAAAAGGTTTGAGCGTAAAGAAAACCAACTTTTTCCTTATCTGGAAAAAAGAGGATGGAACGGCCCGTCTCAAAACATGTGGTCCTTTCATGATAATTTAAGAGATCAAATTAGACTATTGAGAAAATCCTTTGAGGAAAGAGAATTCGAAAAAATTGATCAAAATATTCACTATCTGTTAGATGGCATCAATAATTTGATGGCAGTAGAGCAAACTGTTTTATTTCCTAATGCGCTCCAAATATTGGAAGAACAAGATTGGAGACAAATGGAAAAAGGAGAGGTGGAAATTGGCTGGATGCCCGAATGTGAACCTTCCCCTAAAGAAACACCAGAATATGTGCACCCATCCAAGGATGAACAAGCCAAAGATCTCACTTTTCTAGATGAAAAAAGTGCCCATTATGACGAGGGCTACATGACGGTGGAGCAAGTTAATTTGCTTTTCAGAACCATTCCCGTTGACATCACCTATGTGGATGAAAATGACAAGGTGATTTTCTATAACAGAGGTGAAGAGCGAGTATTTCCTAGAAGTGCGGGCATTATCGGCAGAGAAGTTAAATTTTGCCATCCCCCGAAAAGTGTAGGGAAAGTCCTACAAATTTTGGAGGCTTTCAGAGCTGGTAGTAAGAGTGAGGCTTCTTTCTGGATTAATTTCAAAGGACGCTTAATCTACATCAGATACTTCGCTGTTCTGGACGATCAGAAGAATTACAAAGGTGTAGTAGAAATGTCACAAGACATTACAGACATAAAAGATATTGAAGGAGAAAAAAGATTATTGGAATGGAGCTAACAACAAGAATTCAGCAGAATAAAGTGAACTATAAAGCAATATCATCACCTCCAGGAGGAATCTTGCTTTGGATTTTGATTTTACTAGAACTTTTTACTTTTGGACTAGCGCTAGCAGGTCTTATATATTACAGATTTCAAGAGCCTGAGTTATTTGCACAATCAACTGCCGTATTAAACAAAACGCTGGGAGGTATTAACACCATTGTATTATTAACAAGTGGATTTTTCATGGCGGCAGCAGTTCATTTCTTTAAAAAAGAGAATATCAAAAACGGCATCTATTCCATGCTTGCTACTATTTTGATCGGCTCTGCCTTTTTGTTCATTAAGTGGTTTGAATATGAAGAAAAACTTAATGTGGGCCTTGGGGTGGAGGAAAATATGTTCTTCACCTTTTACTGGTTGTTAACAGGCTTCCATTTCATTCATGTGATAGTAGGTTTAGTAATTCTCAGCTTAATTCTCGTGAAAATAACTAATAATAAGAAAGCCTTTAAAATAGAGGATATTGAATCAGGAGGTGCTTTTTGGCATATGTGTGATTTAATATGGCTGCTGATTTTCCCAGCTCTATATCTGGTTTTTTAATAATTGAAATAATAAAAAATTAATGTGAAACAATTGATTATTCTATTAAACACTCCCCCTTGAAGGTGTTATCACCTTCAAGTTTCTGTGAGATATCAATGGGCTTTAATGTAAAAGTTTGGGTGAGAACACCCAAACGTGGAAATGTAATTTACTTAGTTTTTTAATGATTGAAACTTCAAATTTTTAATAAATGAAAAGATTGATTTTGATTTACCTCATTTTGATAATATTAACCGTTGTGAGTGCTTATGTTTCGGGTATTGAAATGGCTCAGGCATGGATTCCGGCAGGAATTGTAATGACTCTTGCAGTATTCAAATTTATTTTGGTGGTAATGGAATATATGGAATTGCGCAGAGCGCATGGCATTTGGAAATTCAGTGTTATCCTACTAGCCGTAGTAACAGCCTTAATTGTAGGGGTTTTTGGAGGGGTTCAGATTTAGATTTGACTAAGTGGTACGAGCTTCTCAGATCGTACCGAAAATCATTGATTTCAAAAATACTACCCTAGATTAATACTTTTACACGAGCATTAGAGAGTTCAATAATGAATGGAAACCGCCATTGAAAAATAATTTCCTTCCGCTAGCGTCTCGCTAGTGGAAACTACTACCGACTCGGGCGGATTCTATTTATTTTTGGTAATGAACTATTAAACTACTATGTCAGGCATTTGTAAAAATTAAATGCCTAAGGGAGGGTTCTCTTGTAAAATAAAAACATTTAGAAAAACGAGGATAAGGCAAATTATGTTTGGTTTAGAGATTTCGAGGTATTTATCAAGAGTATCCTGAAGTACAATAATATCCTTAATGTCATTTAGGTCGGACCAAAAGTGAATTTACAATGGAAAGCCAATACATACTAAATGCACAACACATTTAACAATTATTATTAAAATTGCTCAATCAAATGTGCAATATACTGCCATATACATCGGGTCAACATCTAAGTAGTCACATTCAACTTCTCCTGAGATCTCATTTGCTTATTTCTTATAATAGCTCCAACGGAGATAACTAGTAATGTTCCGACAACCCAATATACCCAGCCTGGAATTGGAACAGGGTCTCCTTTTGCATAGGAATGCAATCCTGATAAATAGTAATTTACTCCAAAGGATGTCATGATGATGGAAGAAAAAGCCCACAAACTAGCTAAGTTAAAAATCAAGTAATCTCTTAAATTCGGAATTAACCTAATATGCAGCACAATGGCATAAACAATCACAGAAATCAGTGCCCAAGTTTCTTTTGGGTCCCAAGCCCAGTATCTGCCCCAACTTTCATTAGCCCAAACACCTCCCAAGAATGTCCCAACCGCTAATAAAAATAAGCCAATTGTAATTGACATTTCATTTACAATGGTTAATTCTTCCATGCTCTTCCACCATTGATTAGTAGGATTTTTTGGTTTGAATATCAAGAGTATTAAACTTAAAAGTGCAATTATGGCTGCCAATGCTAAAGGTGCATACCCACTGACAATAATAGCCACATGAATTTTCAGCCAATATGAATTTAGTACTGGCATCAGATTGGTGATTTCAGGATTTAGCCAGTCCAGAAAGCCAACAAATAAGAGTGTGCCTGAAAAAAGTAATCCCAAAGGCAAGGTAAAGCGCGATTTTCTAGAGAACAATAAGCCAAAGAACAAAACACCCCAGGCTACAAAAACTAGCATTTCAAAGCCATCGCTCCATGGCGGGTGCTTGGCTATATACCATCTTAACCCTAAATGAAAAGTGAAAACCAATAATCCTAACCAACTTAAAACAGTGCCTACTTTCCATCCAATTCTAAGGAATTTATTATCATAAAAGAGGTAAAGAATAGCAAAAACCAGCATAATTATACCAATGAGCCAAAAAGGACCAAATAATCGGCTTCCCAAATTCAATTCAGTATAAAGTAGCTCACCTTTAATTTCCATTTCGGAAGGATAAACCTCCTCACCTATTTTTTCCTGATAAAGACTTAAATAGCCCAAAGCTTCATCAGCTCCAGTCCAATCTCCTTCTTTAATCCCTTTATCCAGATTTTGCAGATAAAGAGGAATGATATCTTTCACAAATCGTCCGTCTTCTTCACCAAAGCCCTGATCGAACTGATTTTTAGTGAACCATGTATTATTTTCTTCACCCTCTAATGGAAAAAGTCGTAAGAAATCCCCTGAAAGCAAGGCGTAAAATATGTTGAAACGCTCATCGGTTTTCAACAACTCCTTGTGGCCTTCATTTCGCTCTGAAGGTTTTAGCTTATTAGCTGTTTCCACTAAATGGTTTAATTTATAAGCTCCATCATCTGCGAGAAACTGCCTAAAACTTAATCGACCTGTCGGCTCTATTCCCAAAGCTTTGAAAGCTTCCAGTGATTTCTCCTTATCAATCTTTATCAAAGGCAAATTGCCATAGGTGATAGGGTCAAGCTGTACAGCGAGTATAAATTGTTCCGGACTTAACTTTACAGTCTCATTCTCTAATGGGATTGGCATATATGTTTTGCCGCTAAGCTTGCGCACGATTTCATGTGCCAGGGTATTGAGCGGTTTCATTCGCCCATCCATATCCTGAACAATCAGTTTTCCATATTCATCGGCCTTTTCTTTGGGCACCACAGAATGCTCAATGGCTGATTTATCTTGTGCTTGTAATCCTAAAAAGCTAAAGCAAAGTAAGGCTAAAATCAGCGTAGATTTCTGGCTTATTTTAGACGTATTATGGTTGTGCATTCTGCTAAGCTTTTTATTGAGCAAGGAAAAACGACTACCTTTTGCAAAAAGGGTCAAGAGCATACCTAAGGTTAATAATGTATAGCCCAAATAGGTAATGTAGGTTCCTGGTCTGTCCTGATTGATGGAAAGTACCGTTCCTTTTTCGTCAGTATCATAAGATGCCTGATAAAAGCGATAGCCTGCATGATCCAGCACATTATTCATAAAAATCCGAAAAGGAAAACTATTTTCCCCGTCTCTCACTTCTACTTCGCTGGCATAACTGGCAGGGCTTCGACTTCCAGGATAACGTTCCAATTGAAAATCTGAAAGGTATAAGCTAAACGGAAGTTTCATGGCTTTAGGACCATAAGTAATGCCATATTCCTGACCTTCATACTCAAATTTTGTCCAGTCTGGTTCAATGCTCACAACATGAACAAATGCATCGGTCAGCTTATTGCCTTTTGTGTCTTCCACCACTAAATGAGCCACATCTGTCATATTCTCAGCTTTCTTTTCGTCCTCTTCTGTTTTATAACTCAAGGCCGAATTTTCATTTATGGATTTTACCAAAAATGCTCCTCCGTCCCATTGATATAAGCTCATGTATTGAAGTGGTTTTTTCTCACTTTTATGCAAAGTGCCCATTTTTTGCGTGGACATTTCCATTATGCTTAAATGTTTATCCGATTCAATCAGCCATTCACCTTCTTCCTTGAATATCTTTACTTCAGCTTGAGTATCCTTTTTCGTTGCAATTGCTATATTTTCCAGTTTGACTTGCTGACCTTCTTTGAGTAGAAAGTCTTCTCTGCCTTCTCCCATAGTTACAGCAAGTGAAACATAGGTTTGATCCCCTTCAATAAAACTTTCCTTACCAGCAGCAATGTAATCAGCAACTTTCACTTTTAAATCCTTGCCGGCCAGTTCTACATCTGTTTCAAAATGGCTGAATGTTTTAGGAGTAAAAGTTAATTTCTTATTAAAATGATGCGGTTTTTCATGATCTAATGCTTCCAATTGTAAATAGCGTTCATTCGTATAGAAAGTACTTTCTTCCTGCTTTTCACGAATATGGATCATGCCTTCTTTACCGAAATAGCGCGTGATACCTGCTCCCAAAACGATAATTACAAAGGCTACATGAAACAAGCCAACCGGCCATTTTCCTTTGCTGAAAAGTTTGTATTTATTGATGTGTGCAAGAAAGTTAACGGCCATCCATGCAATGATGAGTTCAAACCACCATGCCTCATACACCATTGCCCTAGCGGTTTCTGTTCCATAATCATTCTCAATAAAAGTAGCCACAGCCATAGCACCTGCAAAAGCAAGAAGCAAAACCAGTGTGACCTTAGTCGAAAGTATTATTTTAAAAAATTTAGTCATTAGAGTAGTATTCCTATAAATCTGTTTTTCATTGTAGGTCTAAAAATGAACATCACATAAGCCCAATTTTGAGTGCTCTTATATTCAGTTTGTCCCTGCAAAAATTCAAATGTTTCTGAAGCAAAAATTTGGCTATAGCCACCCTGAATAGAAACAGCTCTATTTAGGATATAAGCAATAGAAAAATCTAATTCTGTCCCAAGATAAGAATCAAAATTAATTGGTGCAGGAGTAATAGATGGGCCTCCTACTCCAAAGCCTGTTACATCTGCATCTGCATAAAAAACGTGTGTATCAAGTTGTGTGAAAAAATTTGAATTAAACTGATATCTTCCTTTTAGATAATAGTCTTGTAGGCCAACATTGTCTCCAAATCTTCCCCCCACATAAAAAAAGTCCATATATCCATTATGAATATGGTTAGTTCCATAAAGGGGGCTGAAAGAAGTATTTTCCGCAGCGGAATTTGACGGGGTTCCACTTAGAATTTCAAAGCCTAAAGTTGCTTTAAAACTACTCCCCTTATCTGCATTTGAAGTTAAAGTTTGAGTGAGTTGAGCACTCACATCATAAGCATTTACATTTCTGCCCACAGGATCTTTCCCTAACTGATGATAATAAAAGCCTGATATTAAAGTATTCCCAAATTTGTATTTTATGGTTGGTAAACCAATAGTCTGTCGGTAGTATAAATCACTATCCACCACTGCACCCAAAGAATCTCTGCTTATAAATTGCCTTCCATCATTCCATAAAAGTGCAGAAAGCTGAAAATCTCCCCATTTATTTTCATATCGCATCATTTGAGCCACTTTGTACTGATTGGGCGTTTGAAAAAGATTACCAGTTAAGCCTTGCGCATCCTGATTATAGCCTCCACCAAAATGGAATTTCATGGTCTCTTTTTCATATTTTACCAATGCAAAATCATGGGCTCTTCCTTGTAAAGCCCAATCCAGGTTTCCAATAAATCGGAAATTATCGTAATTCAATTCTTGCCTTCCCAGCTTTATCTTCCAATAGTCACCCAAAGAAGTTTCTGCCCATGCTTCATGCAAAGACAAAAATCCATCCGAAGCTTTAACTTGAGGAGCATTTCCCCAAGTACGCACATCTTGAATGCTAGCATAGAAAGTGAAGCCCTCCATCTCATATTTGGTTTGTAGTCGAACCCTATGAGCAATAAATGATGCAGGTGTTTGATCAACACCAATCAAGCGACCTGCACCATTCCGTACTTCAGCTCGCTGAACTATTTGTCCCTCAACTGAAAATTGGGCATAAGAAAGTTGTGCGGAAAAAGCCAATAATAGGCTCAATCCAAATTTTGCTATGGTTTTCATAATTAATGAGTTTTTTGGATCGGCTATTTAGATCCCACTTCTTTTACATTCATTTTTGCTTCTCTTTCTTTCCCTTCTTTCATCCACTTAGGTACAATTTCCTCCAGAAATTTTTCTTTATTATAGCGTTCCTTCTTTATATCTATTCCGGTATATTCTTGAAGGGCTTCTTTACTATTTAAGTTAGGCATTTCCACATCTCCCGAATGGCCCAAAGAATTGAGTAATTGCATTAATTTTAATCTAGATTCCATTATAATTCTGGTAGCCGAGGTAACTATTCTACTCGTTTCCAAGGGAGCATGAAAAGCAGCACCATGTGAGGCTACAGAATAGTCCCATCTCCATTGTGCATGTCGGATACCTTTTTGAATTTCTTTCATTTGCTCCTCTGTAGCTCCTAATTCCCATGCTTTTCCGGCTTCTATATGCGCTTTAGCTATTAAAGTCTGCAATTTTGAAGTTCCTTCTTTTATTTTTCTTTGACGTTCATAAACATCACTTACCAAATCAGAAACTTTTTCTCTATGACAAACAAAGCATGAATTTTCCACATTTTCTAAAGGAGACCCAATATGGTGATCCGTGAATTTTTGCCCTCCTTCTGATTTGTAAGGCATATGGCAATCGGCACAACTCACACCGCGTTTGGCATGAACGCCTTGTTGAAATAATTCATAATCCGGATGTTGCGCTTTTAGCATGCGGGTTTTACTAATTGGATGCACCCAATCGGCAAAATCTGTTTTATCATAATAGGCTTCTGCTGATTCCACATCCATTCCATCCTTCCATGGAAAGGTAAGATAATTAGCACCTTCTTTACCCGGCTTATCTTTATCGAAATAATACTCCACATGGCATTGAGCACAAACCAGTGAGCGCATTTCTTGATGTGAGGCATCATTAATATTTTTTCCCATTGCTTCATAAGCTTCTATTAAAGCTGGTCGAGTGACGGTTAAATTCATTGTGTTAGGATCGTGGCAATCAGCACAACCAATTGGATTTATCACTTCACTGCCTAAATCCGAAAATTGCTTACTATAAAACTCAGTAGCACCCATTTCCTTCATTAGGCGAGGAACATCAGGACTTTTACAAGTCCAGCAAGTGCTTGGCATTGGCCCATCCCCTTGTTTCATTGGAGCACCAGTTCTTAGTGTTTTCAATATATCTGCTACTGCATAAACATGACCTCGAGGTTGGTTATAATCTTTACCAAAACCATATCCTGCCCATAAAACTACCAATTCAGATTGTTCATCCAGAATATCTGCAAAACCACTGGTATTGTACATGCTTTTGAAAGTGGTATCTGCTGTTTTCATGTAGGATTGATATTGCCTTGGATAATTTAAGCCCCAAACAGAATCTCTAGGTTCAATACTTTGGATTTCAACTTTAGGCTGATAGGCAAATCTAGCTTCTGCCTTTCTATCGATGATGGTATAAGCTAACATGGCAAGTAAAAATACTGCTATAGCAGTTATACCAAATAGTATCCAGTTCTTCATGGTGATATAGTTTTAGGTTTCTGCGAATTTTCTTCTTTCATGGATTCTTTAAGCCATTTCGGTATAATCTCTCTGTCTTCTGGCACATGAACTTTAATAGGTTCAATTTGACTACCTACTGATGAAAGACTTTTAACTCTACCGTGAGGCACATCTCTGTGGCATTCCCAGCAAGTTCTATCCGTTCTTTTGGAATGATGGTCTTCCACGAACGAACCCATTTTAGCATCTGTTACCTGGTCTTCGTGGCACCTGATACAATTACTTTGAATTACTGCCTGTGAGGCTTCCAATGCCTGAATTACTTGTGGTTCTGCACGCATAGTAAAAACTGAGGCATGGTATAAACCATCTTTAGCCTTAAAAAAATATTGATTAAAAATATTATCGTGAGGAACATGACATCCGTTACATGTGGCTACTTCCCTGTGAGAACTATGATTCCAAGTTACATATTGCGGCATCATAATGTGGCAGTTTACACAAGCTTGAGGATCATCAGAAAGATAGGAAACTGCATGGCTAACCTTTAATATATAAAATCCTAAGCCCACAAAAGCAGCAAAAGAGACAATAGCTACTTTTTTCCATTTCCGGCCAGGTTCCAGGCCAATTTTAATAAGAAGCTTTTTTATTGGTTGTAAAATGTCCATGTTTATTTGCTCTCTAAAACAAAAGTAAAAAATACATCCAAATGCATTTATGACATAAGTCATTAAATTAACTGTTTATATACAAACAATCAAATTTTAAGACATTATCATTTACACTAGTTTTTATTCTATCATTATCAAGTTTATATAGGTTTGACAACCATCAGAGGTTTAAATGTAGGATTAATGATGAATAGATGGAAGGATTAGGAGCCTTTCAATTTAGGTTTAGCTTTACGTTTGCTTATTTTCATACCGAAGTATTCTCTATAAAATAAGTCAAGTACTTTTCTAAATATAGCGTTAAATAATAGGGTAAATTCATCAAATGATAAGGAGTGCCTTTAGGTGTTTTATGGCTTTCTATACTAAATTTTCCTGCATACATACGAACAGCAAAAGGATGGGGAGCGGCATCAATAAATTGATGCAGTGAACGCAGTTTACCTACTTTACCCGATTTTATTTCTATGGGGATAATATGGCCACGATAAGAATATACCAAATCTACTTCGGCCTGTGCATCTTTCTTTTGACGTACCCAAAAATTAGGTTTTTGATATGACTGCTCTTGCATGGAAATCAATTCTTGAGTAATTAGGTGAGGCAATAAAGCTCCTTTATAACTAGTACTCAAATCCTCTACTGCGAGCAAATCAGCCTGTATGCCGAGAGCATGATTTAACAAACCAGTGTCCAAAAATTGAAGTCTAGGACTTTTCCGGTAGTCTGTAACCAATGGATAATCAACTGAAGTACCGGGATAAATCAGTTGAATAATTTTAGTATCATCTAAAGCCCTAAAACTTTCGCCCACCTCACGCGAGCGATAATTGCTATTACCAAAGCCTTGAAAAGTAACCCGTGCATCCAGATACAAAGGAGCAGTTCGCATCAGATGTCGTATCACTTTTTCTTCGGTGGCATTTTTGGCATATTTTGGTACATCGTCTTGGTAGCTTGCCCATATACTTTCATAAATAGGGGATAATTGACTAATGCCTTCTTGATTGGTATTATTCGCTACCACCTCGGGCATACCACCTACGAGCGCATAGCTATGAAACCAATCCATTGCGACTTGGTGCGCTGCCTGATTTATTGGTATTTTTCCTAATTGTTCTAGGAGAGCATCCATTTTATGAGCCAATAAAAACTCCTGAAAATTCATAGGAAATATATACAAATACTTTACACGCCCAACAGGAAAAGATTTTACTTGTGATAAGGAGTGCTCCAGTAGCGATCCAGCTGCTATTACATGTAAATGCGGAAGTTCTTCATAAAAATAACGTAAAAGTGCAATGGCTTCCGGGCATTCTTGTATCTCATCTATAAACAAGAGCGTCTCCTTTTTTTCAACGTCTTGTAAGCGATTTATCAAGAGTAAAGCCTCTAGCAGAACGTTTGCCTCTTTGTACGTTTTAAAATAATTGGCATCCTTCTTTTTTTCTAAATTAAGGGAGATAAATTGCTTATAGTTTTGTGAGAAGATATTTATCAAAGTGGTTTTACCTACTTGCCTTGCCCCACGCAGTACCAAAGGTTTTCGATTATTTTCTTCTTTCCAGCTTAATAGTGTTTCTATTTGCTTACGATAATATGCCATTTTTTTATAGTTGTTATAAAGATAGGGTAATATTAATCAAATATTGTAACAAAGAATGGGTAATTTTTATTATTTTTTGTAACAAAGCGATACCTTTTTATATATTTCAAGTATCTTAACCCGAAAAATTCATATGAATTTTCCGTCCAAAGAACCGACAATTTATAAGAAACAAATTATAAGTTAGTTATATGATAAAATTCATCCTAAACAGAAATTATAAAACACCCAAACTTGACCTCTTAAGTTTTTATAAATTGTCGGGGTTAATTTCCCTTAAAAGATTTTTGAAATGGCATTTTCTGCACTATTAATGATGATATGCAGCATATCATTGAAAAAACTAACAGGATAAAGTAAATTTACAAAGAAGAGCGTATTTCCACTTTCAAGTTTTGCTTAGAAAAATTTTGATCTAACATATTCTTGTCAGAAGGTTTTAAAGATTCAATTGTTTTGGTATCATTTACATAATGTTGGAGGTAATAAGTGCCTCTATAGCCTTTTTCGGAGAGATAATCTCTCATTTTGCAAATATCATCAGATGATAATTGCTTCGAGTGAACAGTAGTCCGTACCTCAAATGGAATTTGGTGCTGTATCAGAAATGACAAACTTTTCTCAAATGGTGTGAATAAATTTGATTTAGTTATAGATTGGAATTTCTGAGGTGTGGCCTTAAAATCAAGTGCAACATAATCTAATGTTCCATTTTCATAAAGCTTTTTTAATACTCCTGGCCTGCTTCCATTGGTATCCACTTTTATTAACATTCCCAATTTTTTTACCTCTTGAGCAAAAGTAATTAAAGAAGGATGCATAGTGCATTCTCCTCCGCTCATCACTATTCCATCCAAAAGTCCTTTTCGGCTTTTTAAAAACCGTAGTACTTCTTCTATTGAAATCTTACCTTTTCCTAATACAATATCAGGATTATAGCAATAGCCACATCGCATATTACAGCCTGCATACCAAATGATGCAGGCCGTTTTATCAGGATAGTCCAATAAGGTAAAAGGCGTAATATCATATATGGGTGTTCCCTTACTCATTGAAATGTTTACGTTCCTTATGTTCGCCTTTTTTACCAATGTTAAAGCTCTCTACTGGTCTATGATAGCCCATTACCCTTGTGTAAACCAGGCATTTAGTCCTTAATTCATTGCTTTTCTCTAATTTTGTCGCTGTCTTTACTTGTGCTTCCATTTTATTTCTGTTTTAAAGTTTAAATTACATAGAGGCTATGAGCCTTTTACATGAACAAAGATTATAACATACTGATGTTGAGTACCAAACCGCATGTTTTTGTGATATCAATTATTAGATTCTATTCAAAATTCAGATTCTTCTACTTCTAATTGCTCTTTCAGATTGTCATCACATTTAGGGCAATATTCATGTTCGCCTGTTAAATAACCATGTGTCGGACAAATACTGAAAACTGGTGTAACAGTGATATAAGGCAATTTGAAATTAGTCATCACTTTCTTGACTAAATTTCGGCAAGCTTCGGCAGAGCTGATTTTTTCACGCATGTATAAGTGCAAAACAGTTCCGCCCGTGTACATACACTGCAAATCATCCTGAAGCATTAAGGCTTCAAATGGATCATCCGTATGACTAGCAGGAATTTGAGAGCTATTGGTATAATAAATATTCTCCTCCATTCCGGCTTGCAGTATTTCAGGAAAACGCTTTTTATCTTCTTTGGCAAATCGGTAAGTTGTGCCTTCAGCCGGTGTGGCTTCCAAATTATATAAATTGCCAGTTTCTTCCTGATACTGCTTCATTCTCGTTCGGATGTATTCTAGAATTTGAGAAGATAATTTCATTCCTTCATGAGAAGTAATGTCAAATTCTTCATCAGTAAAATTCCTAATCATCTCATTCATTCCATTCACTCCAATGGTGGAGAAATGATTCCTAAAATGCGTCAGATAACGCTTTGTATATGGATAAAGCCCTCTATCATACATTTCTTGAATGAATTTCCTTTTCTTCTCCAAAGTGGATTTCGCTATACCCAATAAAAAATCTAGTCTTTCATAGAAAGCTTCTTCATTTCCTTTATACAAATACCCAAGTCTCGCCATATTAATGGTGACCACCCCAATGCTTCCCGTCATTTCTGCACTTCCGAACAGTCCATTTCCCCTTTTTAACAGCTCTCGCAAATCTAATTGCAATCGACAGCACATGCTTCTTACTGCATTAGGCTTGTAGGCTAATGGGTTTTCAATTTTATTGCCCTCTTCATCATAAGTATATTGACTACCTATAAAATTCTGGAAATAGGAGGAGCCGATTTTAGCTGTATTCTCAAAAAGGATATCTGTATTCTTACCATGCCAGTCAAAATCCTCTGTAATGTTTACCGTTGGGATAGGGAAGGTGAAAGGCTGTCCGTTTGCATCACCTTCAGTCATTACAGTATAATAAGCCTTATTGATCATGTCCATTTCTTCTTTGAAATGTTGATAAGTCAATTCCTCCATTGATTTTGCTCCTCTGGCTTGGGCTTTTTGTTTCAAGATTTCATCCTGAACATTTGAGAAAAGATGTTGGTCCTTTTTAGTTGGAATTTGTTCTCTCAAATCTTCCGGTACTACCCAATCAAGTGTAATATTGGTAAAAGGAGACTGCCCCCAACGTGCGGGAACATTCAAATTATAAACAAAACTACGGATGCCCTTTAATACCTCTTCATAGCTTAACTGATCTTTGAAAACATAAGGGGCTAGATAAGTATCAAATGAACTGAAAGCTTGAGCTCCAGCCCACTCACTTTGAAGGATACCTAAGAAATTAGCCATTTGACCGAGCGCCTCACGAAAATGACTGGGTGGTTTGCTTTCTACCCTTGCTCGCACGCCATTAAAGCCTTCATTTAGTAATACGCGCAAACTCCAACCGGCACAATAGCCTGTTAAGCAATCTAAATCATGAATATGGATGTCGCCATTTCTATGGGCATATCCTTCTTCTTTATTATATACTTTATCAAGCCAATAGTTCGCAATTACTTTTCCTGCCACATTATTAACTAATCCAGCATTGGAATAAGAAGTATTGGCATTAGCATTAATGCGCCAATCATCCTTTCCAATATATTCATTGATGGTTTGGGTGCTATCTACCCAGGTGGTATCATGCTTTATGCCTTTCTTTTGGTTTCGTTGAAGTTTACGCGTGTGCCTATACAGCATAAAAGAACGCATCACTTTAAAATAGTGATAATGATAAAGCTGCAATTCTATGATGTCTTGTATTTCTTCAACTGCCCAAGTGGTTTTTTCTTCCAGCTTTTCTAATACACTTTTTAAGATAATAACATCATATTCAACCCCTACACTTTTGAATGCCTTTTTGATAGCATCTTCAATTTTATAATGCTTGAGAGGCTGGTACTCCCCGTTTCTTTTGATTACATAATTTTCCATATTGATTTAGTTTTTTCTTGCGTCATTAATACAGGAGTCCGATATCCGAATATAGAAGTATTTGCACCTGAATTCAAAGGATGCAAAGGTCTTTATTTATCCACAAAATAGCTTATAAAGCAAGCAGTTTTGAGAATAAAAGACTCTTTTATCTCTATTAATCAGCTATTTACAAACGCTTGCTTCACCTGCTTCATTAATGAAAATAAGCAAGCAAAAGATTGAAGCAAAACAGTTATCCACACTGTCAAAAAATGGTTTAGCAATTTTTCTAACTATTTATGTCCTCCTTATGAAAATCAAAAGCTAAATATTTCGGATAAATATATCTTTTATTAAATCATATTGATAACTTTGAAGATATATTCAGATTTTATGATTAGCATCACCAAAGAATTCAGTTTTGAAACGGCTCATCGCATTAGCAATCATCCAGCCTCATGTAAACATATTCATGGTCACTCCTATCGATTATTTGTCACGGTTTCCGCAGACGAAATTCAAGAAAATGACATGATC